>NZ_DASYAF010000146.1:0-107825 GCF_036501465.1 Phenylobacterium sp. | reverse complement strand
ACGCTCGGCGGACCCTGACGCTGGCGCGGCCGGGCGCGGTGAAGCCCGCGGGCGTCGCGACTCCATTCCATCTCGACCCTGAGACGGGCCTGCTCGCCGTGGACGCCGTCATCGACGGGAGGCCCTACGCCATCACGGTCGACAACGGCTCCGCCTGGAGCTGGTTTCGGCAGACGGCGGTGAAGGACTGGCTGTCGGATCGCCCCGACTGGGCGCGCGGGACTGGCGCGGTGGGACCCAGCAACATGATGATGGTCGGCGATCTCGAGGCTGCGGGCCTCATGGTCCGTGTGCCGACGCTCCGCATGGGCGCCCTGACCCTGAATCAGGTGGACGCCCTGGGCCCCGGCCCCACCGACGCCTTCCCGTTCGAACTGTTCGATTGGTACTCGAAGAAGAACGCCGTGCCCGTGCTGGGCTGGATCGGCGGCAACGTCCTCAAGGGCTACCGGCTGACGATCGACTACCCCAATCGCACCCTCTACTGGCTGCGCCAGGCGGCCCCGGACCGCGACGAGCTCAACCAGGTGGGCCTGACCCTGCGGGCGCGCGCCGGCGCGTACTTCGTCGCCGGGGTGGCCAGCAAGGACGGGCGGCCGACCGTGACCGGGGTCCAGGTCGGCGACAAGCTCGTCAGCATCGACGGCATGCCGCTGGAGGGGGCAAGCTGGGGAGCGATTTTCCAGGCTCTGCACGGCCCGCCAGGCGCCCGGCGAAGCCTGATTCTGCACCGTGACGGGCAGACGGTGACCGCATCTGCGCTGGTCACAGCCTTCTGAGGGGAAAGACCGATGATCGGTATGGCCGGAACGTACTACGCCCTCGCAGGCTCCGTGGTTGACGCCATCGGCGGCACGCCGCTCGTCGACCTCGCGCGCATCACCCGCGACTTAGAGGGGTGCGTATTCGCGAAGCTGGAAATGCTGAACCCCGGCTTCTCCAAGAAGGACAGGATGGCGCGCCACATCCTGGACGACGCCGAAGCGTCGGGTGAACTGCAGCCTGGCCAGCCGGTCGTCGAACTCACCAGCGGCAACGCGGGCATGGGCGCCGCAATCGTCTGCTGCGTGCAGGAACGGCCGTTCGTCGCCGTCATGTCGGAAGGCAACTCCGTCGAACGCGCCCAGATGATGCGCGCGGTCGGGGCGGAGGTCATCCTCGTCCCCCAGGCTCCGGACTCCGTCCCGGGCCAGGTGTCGGGGGTCGACCTGGCCCTGGTCGAGGCGGAAACCCGCCGGATCACCGCCGAGCGCGGTGCCTTCCGGCTCGACCAATTCGTCCGCGCGGGGAACGCCAAGGCCTACGAGGTTGTCGCGAGCGAAATCTGGCAGGCCAGCGGCGGCGCGATCACCGCCTTCTGCGACTTCGTCGGCTCCGGCGGGACCTTCGCCGGTCTCCAGGCGGGGTTTCGCAGGCTGAGCCCAGATATCCGGGGTTATGTCGTGGAACCGGCCGGCGCGGCGGTGCTTGCTGGCCAGCCGGTGAAGGACCCCAACCACCGTATCCAGGGCGGCGGCTATGCGATGGCCGAACTTCCGCTGATGGCGGCGGCGGAGCCCACGGGCTTCCTGCAGGTCACCGACTCCGAAGCGATGCAGGCGTCCCGGCGGCTGGCGCGAGAGGAAGGCATCGTGGCGGGCTTCTCGTCCGGCGCGAACCTCGCCGCGGCCCTTCAGCTCCTGAACGGACCCGAACGGGGTGGGTCGATCGCGATCATAGTCTGCGACTCGGGCTTGAAGTACCTATCCACCGACCTGTGGGCGTGACGGCGGTCGCCGGGCCAAGGCCAACGTATCGGCCTGAAGCGCACCACCCTCGGGGCCGGAGAGGACGGCGAAGGCCTCGTCGAGCCACCCGTAACGCCGCCGATGATCCAGATGACCGGGCGCCAATCGGGCGAGCCGCAGCGCAGGGTTCTCGGACGTCCTCAGCCGTCGATCCACATGCAAACGGACTGGAGCCCCGTCCGCGAGGCCTCTATGAACAGGCGGCGCTTCGGTGGCAGTACGGATCGATCCGTGGAGATAGATAGGTCAAGTTTTGTGCCCGGCCGACGGGGCTTCGACCTGGTCGTGGTCGCGTTGATCTTCGTGGCCTATACCCTGACGGTCTGGGTGGCGCTGGACTTGAGCTTCGGCTCGGCGGTGTTGGATGGCGCGGCCAATACTGTGCCGGTGATCGTTTTCGGCGCCTTGGCCCGGCGCATCATGATCCGCCGGTTGGCAGGCAAGGATGTGCTCATCCAGATCGCCGGCCACGTCGTCCTTTGCTTAGCCTTCTGCCTGCTCTCCATGTGGCTCCTGTTCATCTTGCTCGGCCTGGCGACCGGCATATCTCCCATAGAGTTCACGGTGCAGCCCTTCCCCCTCAAGGGCGTGGCCTGGCAGTCGCTGGAGAACCTCACCATCTATGGGGTCATCGCCGCGCTGAGCTATCTGCAACTGCACGTGAGTCCAGCCCGCGCGGCCGTCGCGCCGTATGTCCCCCGCAGCGACAGCCTCGAAGGCCGGGAGGCCCACGAGACTGAACAACCGCACTACTTCATCCGCAGCGGCGAGGACATCCGCCCGATCGATCTCGAGAAGGTCGTGAGCATCGCCGGCGCCGACGACTATGCCGAGGTCACCCTACTCGACGGCAAGCACCTCGTCCGGATGACGCTGGCCGAGTTTGAACGGACGCTCGATGCGGCCCGGTTCCTGCGCGTGCACCGCTCGTGGATCGTCAACCTGGGCTACGTCGACCGCGCGGAGCCGGCCGGTGGCGGGCGTATGTTGCTGCACATGCAGAGCGGCGCGCCCATCGCTACGAGCCGCACGGGCGCGCGGCTGCTGCGCGAACGGATCATTTAGCCGCGCCGAAAGGCCTGTTCACCGCACCGCAGCGACCGCTGGCCGATTTTCCGTCGGTCCGGTGGCCCTGCCCCTATCGTCCGCGCCATGGACACCGGAATGAAATCCCGACGCCTCGGCCTGGCCGTGAGCGTTTGCGCCGCGGTGGCGCTCCCTTTGACGCTGCGCGCTCAGGCGCCCGCGCCCATCGAAACGGCGGATCTTGCGGTCGCCGCCACGGCGCGATCGCTGATCGCCGCCCACCCGGATGAGAAACTGCCGGCCGACCTGACCCGGCTTTACCGCCTGCAGCTCGCCGCCGGTCTCTATGCGGAGGCCGACGCCACGATGGCGCGGCTGGAGACGCTCTATCGCTCCAGCCAGCCGGGGCGCGCCGACGCCCTGGTTCCCTGGCGGATCTACAGCCGCGCGAAGCAGCATGAGCGGGCCGGCGCATCGCCCTCAAAGGCTTTGGATCGAGCGTTCGCGGAGCTCTACGCCAGCCTGCCCGACAAGCGGATGGCCGACGTGCTGCCCTGGTACGGCGCCAACCTGGACCAGCTGGAAGCCACCTATGCGCCGCTGGCGCGGGCCTGTGGCCAGCCCCAACGGACAACCTGCGCCTCGGCCGCGGATTGGGTCACCGCATACCAGGCGCTCGCGACCTGGCGCTACCTCTGGCCAGCCTCGGCGCCGCTGATCCGCGCGGACGCCGAACGCCGCTTCCGCGTCGATGACCGCCTGCTGGTCCCGACCCCGGACGGCGCGAAGATCGCGGTGATGCTCGTCAGGCCCAAGGGGGACGACCGGCGCAAGCGCACCGCCCTGCTCAACTTCACGATCTACGCCAACGACAATTGGAGCTTCTCGGATGCGGTGAAGATGGCGGCCTACGGCTATGCCGGCGTGGTCGCCTATACCCGCGGCAAGGGACGCAGCCCCGACCCGGTGGTCCCGTATGTCCACGATGGCGCCGATGCGGCGACGGTGATCGACTGGCTGGCCAAGCAGCCCTGGAGCGATGGCCGGGTCGGCATGTTCAGCGGCAGTTACAACGCCTCCACGCAGTGGGCGGCCGCCAAGCACAGGCCCAAGGCGCTGAAGGCCATCGCCACCAACGCCAGCAACGCCCCCGGCATCGACACCCCCATGCAGGGCAACGTCTTCCAGAGCTTCATCTATCCTTGGCCGTTCTACACCACCGACAACAAGGGCCTCGACGACCGGACCTATGGCGAGACCTCCCGCTGGGAGGCGCTCGGGCGAAAGTGGTACGCGAGCGGCCGGCCCTATCGGGACCTGGACAAGATCGACGGAACCCCCAATCCGGTGTTCGACACCTGGCTGGACCATCCGAGCTACGACGCCTACTGGCAGCGATTGATCCCCTACCGGGAGGAGTTCGCCAAGGTGGACATCCCGGTCTTCGTCGAGACCGGCTACTATGACGGCGGCATGGTCGGTGCGCTGTACTACCTGGAGCAGCACTACCGCTACCGTCCCTCGGCCGATCACCGCCTCCTGGTCGGCCCCTATCACCACACCGCCATGCAGACCGGCGTGCTGCCGATCGTGGACGGCTATGAGGTCGACCGGGCGGCGCTGATCGATCTCCAGGATGTGCGTCTGAAGTGGTTCGACCACGTCTTCCATGGCGCGCCTCTGCCCGCGATTCTGAGCGACCGGATCAATTTCGAGGTGATGGGCGCGAACCGGTGGCGGCACGTCCCCAGCCTGGACGCGATGGCCGATGCACGCCTGCGCCTCTATCTGACCGACCGGCGCGAGGGCGAGCGCCGGTTGTTCAGTCAGACCGCGCCAGGCGCGCAGCCGCAGCTGCGGCTAAGCGTTGATTTCGCCGACCGCAACGACGTGGACCGGCCCGCGCCCGCGAACGGGCTCGACACCCGAAACGCCCTGGTCTTCACCACCGCGCCCATGACCAGGCCCACGGAGGTGGACGGCCTATTCGAGGGCCGTTTCGCGATCGTCGCCAATAAGCGGGATTTCGACCTTGCCGTGGATTTCTACGACCAGCGCGCCGACGGGCGGGTGCTACCCCTGGCTTCCTACCTCGGTCGAGTCAGCTACATGGAGGATCGGAGCCACCGGCGGCTGTTGCAGCCTGGCCGCCCCCGGACGCTCGCCTTCCAGAGTCAGACGATCACCGCTCGCCTCGTCGCGGCGGGAGATCGGATCATCGCCGTGGTCGGCGTGCCCAAGCGGCCGGACACCGAGATCAACTATGGAACGGGCGGGGAAGTCGCCGCCGAATCCATCGCCGATGCGCGCGAACCCCTGGAGATCAGATGGCGGGCCGGAAGCTACCTGCAGCTCGGCCTCCGGCGGTCCCCGCCAGGCCAGGGACCAAGGTGAAAGATTGGTCGGCCTGGAAGGCCAAGTGACATTCGCCGCCTCCGGCGCGCTGCGGTGGGACGCCTCAGGCAAGCTGACCGGCGATGGCCTTCAGCACGGCGCTGGTGCGGTCGCGGGCGTCGAGCTTCAGGAGCAGGCTTGAGACGTGGTTCTTGACCGTCCCCTCGGCCAGTCCCAGAAGTTCGCCGATCTCGCGGTTGCTGAAGCCGCCGGCCATCAGGCGAACCACGGTCCGCTCCCGCTCGGTCAAAGGCTCCAGGAGGACCTCGCCGGAAGAGGCGAAGGCCTCGCTCCGCAGGTTCCGCAACAAGGTCTGGGTGATGATGGGCTGGAGAAGCGTCCGACCGCTCGCCACCGTGCGGATCGCCGCGGCGAGGGCGTCAAGCGACACGTCCTTGAGAAGGAACCCGCGGGCGCCGGCGAGGCAGCCTTCGACGAAGCGTTCGGTGTCCTCGAACGTCGTCAGCAGCAGGAAGAACGGTCGCGCGGGGCCTGCCAGCTGGCGCAGCACCCCCAGGCCATCCAGGCCGGGCATTCGGATATCCAGCAGGACCACGTCGGGCTGCGCCTCGGGAATCAAGCGCAGGGCCTCCAACCCGTCCACGGCCTCGCCGACGATCTCGATGTCCGGCAACAGCGAGAGCAGGCCGCGCACGCCCTCGCGCACCAGGGTCTGGTCGTCGACCAGGAGGACGCGGATCATGGAAACGGCGGCGCCGGCGGCAGCCAGCCGGCGACGCGGAACCCGCCGCCGCGGGCCGTCTGGAACGCAATCCGCCCGCCCAGTTGCTCGAAGCGTTCGCTGAGCCCAGTCAGGCCAAGCCCGAGCTTCAGACGATCCGTTCCCGACCCGTCGTCGCGGCAGTCGAGCCATACGCCCTCCTCGTCGTCGCGCAGGGCGAGCCAGAGATTCTGCGCGCCCGCGTGGCGCAGGGTGTTGGTGATGATCTCCTGCGTCGAGCGCATGAGGGTCTGCGCCACGTCGGACGGTTGCCGCGCCAAGGTCGCGGGAACGTCGAGATGGATGGCGAGTTGCGGCGCGCCCGCCGCCAGCGCCTCCAGCACCGGCCTGATCTGCGATCCCTCGTAGCGCCGCAGCGTCCCCACCACATCGCGCACCTTCGCCAGCAGGGCCTTGGCCAGGTCCCGGGAGACGGCGACCTTCTGGCGGCCCGGCTCCGGCAGGACATGGACCGCATATTCCAATTGGAGGCTGAGGGCCGTGAGGTCGTGGCCCCAGGCGTCATGCAGGTCCCGGGAGATCCGGACGCGCTCGGCCGCCGCGGCGCTCTCGGACAGCAGCACCTGGGTCGCGCGCAGTTCGGCATTGATGCGGCTCAGCGCCTGCCCGGTCTCGGCCTCGCGCCGCAGCAGCTGGACAGCGCCCACGGCGATCACCTGGAACGCCAGGTCCAGCCCCCATTCCAGCCAGCATCGGACGTCGGCCATCGACGACCACAGCGCCAGTCGCAACAGGATCGACTGCACGACGATCCAGGCGAGGGCCGAGCGAGCGCCCCTGAGCAGCGACAGCTGCAACGCCACAGTGACCAGCAAGGAGCCCGGCCCCCCATGGTCGAAGAGCCCGGCCATGGCGACCACCGAGGCGGCCTCGAGGCCGATCAGCAAGGTCTGAAGAGCGCGGGACAGACGCAGCTGGATCGCCACGAACATCGCCAGCCCGAACACGCCGAACAGCAGCCACCAGGCCGGCGGCGGGGCATGGTGCTGCCGGTCGCCGTGCGCCAGGACGATCAGGATCGCATGCTGCGCGCCGACGGCGAACCAGGTGGTGGCGCCGATCGCCAATGACAGGCCCGGATAGCGCGGCGTCAGACGCATCGGCGAAGCCTAGCACCGGCCTTGCACCGCGTGATGTGCCGAAAGTCACGGTACCGGGTCATGACGTCCGGCACTGCCGGCGGAGACCGCGCAGGTCCAGGCTCACCCCTTCTTCCCGGCCACGAGGCGGCGCCCCAGATGACTGTGCAAGTCCAGCCAAGGTCAAAGGCCCGTCCGGCGCGGAGCGCCTTCTATGTCGTCGTCGCCTTGCTGTTGATCGCGGTCGTGGCGTTTGGCTTTTCCCACACGGTTTCCAGCAAGCTTATCCATCCCAAGACGCCGCGCCCATGGATCCTCTATGTCCATGTCGCCGTCTTTTCCGCCTGGATGGTGCTGTTCATCGTCCAGTCCGCCCTGGCGTTCGCACATCGCGTCGCCTGGCATCGACGCCTGGGGTGGTTCGGCCTTGTCCTGGGCGGCCTTGTCCCCGTCGTCGGCGTGGACACCGCGCTGACCATGTCGCGGATACATCGGGCGGAGGGCGCGATGCACGGCGACGCCTCGCTCATCGTGCCGCTGTTCGACATGCTGGCCTTCACGGCGACCTTCGGTCTGGCCCTGCTTTGGCGACGGCGCGCCGACTACCATCGCCGCCTGATGCTGATGGCCGCCTGCGGCCTAACCGCCGCCGCCTTCGCCCGGTTTCCGGCCTGGCTGTTGCCCGACAAGACCTGGTACGTGGCGGTGGACGCCATCATCCTCACTGCGGCCCTGCGGGATCATTGGCTCGAGCGCCGGGTCCACGCCGTCTACCGGTTCGGCCTGCCGCTCCTGGCGATGGGCCAGGCAGCAGCCATGGCGATCGAACTGACCCGCGCCCCGGCCTGGCTGGCCGTGGCTCACGTCCTGCTTGGGCCGCCTGGCCCCTGAGACCCCGGGGCGGCGCCGGCCCTTCGCCGCGAACGCGTGGAGGCTGTCGTGATGTGGCGGTGTCGAGCCGCCTCACAACGCCGACGATGCGACACTAGTCCTTGAGCCCCCATCGGCCTTCCAGAAGGTCGCCGCTGTGGGCCGGGGCAGGATCGGTCAATCTCAGATAGGAGAAGTCGCCGGCGCCCTCGGTCGCATGTGGGGTGCTGACATCGATCCAGGTGGCGCCGCCTGGCCCCGCCTCGAAGGTATGGAAGTTGTCGTGATGCGGCGAGAGTGTGCTGATGTCGCCCGCCCGGAGCTGCTGTTCCCGGGTCTGGCGAAGTTGGAAGAGCGCCTTGGAACTGTAGGGCGGAAGCTCGCCCACGGGTTCGAAGTTGCGGACCCGCACCTCGCCGGTGAGGCCCATGGTCGCGACGCTGTACTGCGGATGGTTATGCGGCGGCTGCACCATGTTGGGTTTGGCGCGCAGCATGGTGACCGAGAAGATTTTGGTCTGTCCGACAGGTTTGATGTCGAGCTTGTATTGGTCGTTCCATTGCACGGCCGGTGGGGATGTCAGGCGGCGTAGCCGTGCGGCCGCGGCAAGGACATAGGCGTCCTGGTCGGCCACCGTCTGCGCCGGAAGCCGCCGGGCCAGGTCCTCGCCCGCCGTCCGCAGGAACTCGTCGAAGCCGAGGTCGGCGGCGCGGGAGTCCCCCGGGGCGAACGCCACCAGGGTCGGTGCGCCGAACGCCAGCATGAGCAGCCCACGCCGGACGACCTCAATGTCTCCGCCACCCTTCACAAACGCCACATTGACCTCCCGGCGAACTCCAACGGATGATCTTGCTGCGACGGCTTGCGCCGCGCTTCTCGCGGATTGCGAAATTGCCGGCGACGGATGACAACACCCCCGTGCTGGGACGGGCCGACGCCAGTGCGTTCGGGACCCGCAACATCCTGCTGAGCGGCGCCAACACCCGTCACCATGTGGCGAGCTTTGCCGGACCCATCTCGATCAAGGCGGTCCGGCATGGAGAGGTCGCCTGGCGGGCGGGCGGCGTGCGGCGCCTGGTGCGGCCTGACAGCCTGTTGCTGTTTCCCCAGGACGCCGAATATTCGATGACCATCGACAGCGAAGCGCCCAGCCGGACCCTATGTCCGGTCTTCCGGCATGGCCTGGTGGAGGCCGCCCTGCGGGACTTCCGCACTTCTGACGAAGCCCAGCTCGACGATCCGGATGACCCTTCCGGCCCGATTGATTTCGCGCCGCGCTGGGCCTCGCGACACAGTCGGCTCGGTGCGGCGCTCGCGGTGCTTTCCGACGCCCTGGACGCCGGGGTCGTGGAAACCTGGATGTTCGAGCTGCTGGCGGCCCGCACGGCCGAGGCGCTGGTGGGCTTCCACGATGAGCGCGAGCGCCTGCCGGCGGTTCGCGGATCGACCCGCGCCGAGATCCATCGCCGCCTGCTCCGGGCGAGAGACGCCGTCGAAAGCGACCTGGCGCGAGGCTGGTCGATGACCGACATGGCCCGCGAAGCCTGCATGGCGCCGTTTCACTTCAACCGCCGATTCCGGGAAGCCTTTGGCGAAACTCCGCGACTGTGGCTGGCGGGCCGGCGGCTGGAACGCGCGCTCGCCTTGCTCGGCGCATCACCGATCTCGGTGACTGAGGCCTGCCTCAGCGTCGGCTATGTCAGCCTGGGCTCATTCAGCACGGCCTTCCGTCGCCGCTTCGGAGTCTCGCCCTCCAGCGCGGCCACGCCCGCCTCACCCGCTTTCGCACCGTAGAGAAAGGTCCGCCGCGGCGTTTCGCGGGCCGTTCATGATCGCGCCTCAGCCCCGGTTGCTGGCCACTCCCCTGCAGATTGTGTTCAGGCGTGGCCGCTCTCTGATGAGTTTTTCGCAACGCCCCCGCCAAATGTTCAACATGTTGTCGCACGCGGGTGCGCCCGCATTCTAAGGGAACGGGCGAAAGGGGAACGTCGCGGCGGCGCCGCCGGCGGCAGCCCGCCGGTCGATCTCTTCGCCGGGGGCGGTGGTGTACTGGCGCATTGTGGACTCTGTCGATGCAGGTCCGGGAAGGCGAAAGCGGAAATTCGATCGACCGACCGGCCGCGTGCTTCCGTCACCGGCCACCCCGGTGGGGCGGTCCGGGCCACCGCCCTTTCCACGGGCATCAACCTGGTGGACGGCTTCGACGTCCTGCTGATCTCGTTTGCGGCGCCGGCCCTGGCGCGCGCCTGGGGTCTGAATCCGATCCAGCTGGGCATGGTGTTCAGCGCCGGCCTCGCGGGCATGACCTTGGGGACCGTCACGCTCGCGCCCCTGGCGGACCGCATCGGCCGGCGCATGGCCGTGCTCCTGGCCCTGGCGCTGATCATCGTGGGTATGCTGGGCGTCTCGGTTGCGCCTGGACTCCTGGGTCTCGCGGCGGCGCGTGTGGTGACGGGCCTTGGCGTGGGGATGATGATGCCGACCCTCAACACCCTGGTGGCGGAAATCGCCGGCGGCGAGCGGCGGGATGTCTGTGTCTGTGTCCAGAACGCCGGCTTCCCGCTGGGCGGCGTGGTCGCCGGCTTCGCCGTGATGGACCGCCGGTCAGAGGGCCTTGATCTTCGACTCCTCGTCCTTGACGAAGGTCTTCTTGTCGCTCTCGCTCTTGTAGCGCGCGTCCGAGGCGACCAGCGCGACGGCGTGTTCATAGGCGGCCTTGGCGCGCGCCTTGTCGCCCGTCACGCGATAGCCATCACCGAGACTGTCGGCGGCATCCGCATAGGTCGGGAAGGCCGCTGCCGCCAGGCGGAAGATCGCGATGGCGGCGGTGAAATCCTTCTGCGCCAGCAGGTCGTAGGCGAGATTGTTCAGCGGGGCCCAGTCCACCACCACCGCGTCGGCCGGCGCTGCGGCGCGGAGCCGCGCGACGAGCGCCACCGTCGCGTCGAACCCCTTGGCGCGGATGAGCGTCACATAGTCGGTCGGCGACGGCGGCGCCTCGGCCGCCGGTTCGATTTCCAGCTTGCCGCCCGGCGCGCGCTGCACCGCCGCCTCGAACCGCGGCCGCGCCTCGGGCGAGGGCTTGAACTGCAGGTCCAGGAACGCGACCACGATGCGGTTGACGGCCTGGAAACCGACGGCGCCAGTTGCGCGGGACCAGCCGCGGGCGACATCCGTCGCGTCCGGCTCAGAGCCGATGCCGAACTTCGGGGCGATGGTGGCGAAGCTGGTGAAATCGCTGTGGTGCATGCGCGTGACGGTGACCTGGTAGCGGTCGGCATAGCGCATGGCCGCCAGCGGGCTGAGGTCGAGGACGGTGTCCTGCTCGCCGGCCGCCTTGCGCAGGTCGAACATCGCCGCCCGCATCCGTGACGGATCGTAGTCGTAGAACGACGTCAGCACGTCGCCCGCCCCCTGGAAGCCATAGGTGCCGTCCAGCGCGATGACCGCCGAGGCGTCCTGGTTGCGGTCAGCAAACAGCACGGCCTCGATACCGCCAAGGCTGTAGCCGATGAGCGACAGCCTGGCCGGATCGACCCTGGGATCGCGCCGCAGCACCGACCAGGCGAACTCATAGTCTCGGACGGTCGTCTCGATATCCGGCGCACGCCGGCGCAAGGTGGGTTGGCTGGCGACCCGCCCCTGCAGCGCGACCTCAGCCACAACGTAGCCGCGGCTCGCGAGGAATTCCGCCATCACGGAGCCGCTCTGCAGGTCGTCGTTCTGGCCGCCTATCCAGAAAACCAGCGGGAATTTCGTCTTGGCGGGGGACGCGTGGGCGTAGGCCGGCACGGGCGTTTGCAGGAGCCGCTGCAGCTGCGCGGCGCTGTCCGGGGCGACGGCGAGTTCGGCGAGCAGCTCGTCGCGTCCATGCACCTGCCTGTCATAGTCCGCGAATGCGGGACCGCCGGAGACCTTGAGGTAGTCGCCAAATCGCATGGGCTTGGCGCCAGGGCGGACCAATGCCGGGTACCAGATGTCGATGCGGATCGGGCGTCCAGCCGTGTCCGGCGTGAACGGCTTGCCAAAGGGGCGGGTGACGCGCCATTCCCGGCTCTTGTCGAAGACGTAGGTCGATGTAAAGCCGACGGCGTAGCGACCGGATTCGAGTTGGTCCCAGAGCGGACGGGGCGGCGGCGGCGGCGGCGGAGCGGCCGCGCCGATGGAAATGGCCGCGGCAAGCGCTGCGAGCATCCAAAGCCTCCCGTTCGGCCACCTTCCGTCGGACTGACATTAAGTCATGCTCGAGCTCGCCTCCGAGTATATTATTTGTAATACAGAATAAGGATAGACCAGGGCGAGCCGCCGCTGATTTCGGTGTTCCTATGCACCGCCCGCCTGATCTAAGACGACCGCGATGGCCAAGAACCCGGAAAGTCCGCTGGAGCCCTTCAAGCGCGCGCGGGGCTGGCGTCGCGCTGCCGGACCGGCGGTTGGAATCTCCAGGAAGCTCGGGCCCAACCATGTGACCCGCAGCGGTTCGCCGGCGTCGGCGGCGCTCTCGTCGCTGACCCTCCGCCAGGGCGCCGTCGCGGGGGCGTTGCCGCATTCCGCGCTGGTTGACGCCAAGACCCCGTTTTAATCCCCGTCTTAAGCGCAGCTCAAAAACGGTCTTCGCTGTGGGCTCTTATGAAAGAGTCTGATTTTATTGAAGAAATTGGCGCGCCCGGAACGATTCGAACGTCCGACCCTCAGATTCGTAGTCTGATGCTCTATCCAGCTGAGCTACGGGCGCGCGCCGCCTGACGGCGAGGGCGCGGAACCTAGTCGCGGGACGCGCAAAGCGCAAGCCGCCTGCGGCCGGAAATTCGCCGCAGGCGGAGCGCCATGCGCCTAGTGCGGGATCAGCCCGCCGATGCCGTTGAGGATGGCCCGGCGGCGCGCGGCCGCGGGGTCCGGCGGGGCCTGCTGCTGACCCTGACCCGCCTGCTGCTGGCCGCCGCGACCGCCCGCGCCCGGCATCGGCTGACCGAGCAGGCCGCCGGTGGCGGAGCGGTAGCGGACCTTGACCTCCCAGGCGATGTTCCACGGGACCTTCGGGTCCTTCGGCCGCTCCGGATAGGCGAAATTGGCTTCGTGGCCATAGGCCACCATCTGAACCAGCCCGGTTTTTCCGACGTCCACCGCCTCCTTCGG
This sequence comes from Phenylobacterium sp., assembly GCF_036501465.1. GTDB lineage: Bacteria > Pseudomonadota > Alphaproteobacteria > Caulobacterales > Caulobacteraceae > Phenylobacterium. The sequence goes on along the minus strand of NZ_DASYAF010000146.1, from coordinate 94,791 downwards.
CACCTGGCAACTGGTGGTCTCCGGACCCATCAGCGTCTTGGCGCGCACCAGGCGGGCGAGTTCGGGGTTGGAGATGTAGTCCGGCACGGCGAAGCCGATGGCCTCGGTCTCGGAGGAGATCCACATCACGACCGTGGCGCCGTCGTCGCCCCGGCCGCCGCCGGCCGCGCCGATGAAGCTCGCCACATAGGCTTCGGCGTTCGGCACGCTGTTCCAGGCGAGCTGGACGGCGCCGCTGGGCAGCTTGGCGTTCTGGGTCAGGTTCAGCCCGCCCAGGAAGTCCTGGTTCTGGTCAAGGCTGAAGCGGATTTCCGGGCTGTAGTCGCCCTTGATCACATGATCGCCGACCAGGGACGATTGCGGAGTCACCGCCACCCGGCTCTTGGAATTGGGCCAGTCGCCATAGGTGTTGTTGCGGCTCGGCGAAGGCGGCTGCATGCGCGAGGTGATCATGTGCTGGAACACCTCGAAGCCGGCCGGCATCTGGCCTGCGGAGATCTTGTCCGGCGTCATCTGCGAGAAGTCGATCACCACCGGCTGGCCCGGCTGGGCGTGTTCGCCGCAGCCCCAGAAGATCAGCATCTTGCCCTTCGGCTTCTGGTACTCGCGCGGGATCTCGGCCCTTTCCGGCTCCTCGCGCACCGCGACGACCTTCGCCTTTTCCGGCGTCACCAGCGGCACGCTCATGCCCAGGCCCAGGCCCGACGGCGGATCGTGCTCGGCCTGCGGCTCGCCGGACGGCGACTGCGACGAGCCGAGCTGCAGGGTGAGCTGATGGTTCGCCCCGCCGCCGCCCTGCATCATGCGCATCATTTCCATGACCGAGGGGCGTCCGCCGCCCGCGCTTGGCATACCGAAGCCGCTCTGAGTCGCGGCGCTCATCCAGTACACCGCGACCGGTCCGGTGACCTTCTGCGGCCCGCTCGGGGCCGCCGCGGCCGCCGCGGGTTTCGCCGGCGCGGATTTCGCGGGCGCCGCCTTGTGCTGCTGGGCGACCGCAGCGCCCGCCAGCGCCGTCGCGCCCATCAACAGAATGATTTTCCGACCGTTGCCCATGCCAGCCTCCCACTGAACACCGGTCTCAGGCTATCAGCGGTACGCGAAGGGTAAAGGCGCCTATTGCGGCATGCCGTAGCGGCAACTTCCCTGGCCGGCGGCCGGCGGCTATTGCTGGCGCGCGCAAGCTGCGAGGGAGCGCCGGGGCCGGCATGGTGCAGATCAGCTTCTCCGAGGCTTTGGACGTGCTGGTCGCCATGCGCGAGGAGACCGCGGGCCACCCCGACAGCGAATCCCACCGCTTCCTCGCCCACTGCCTGCGCCATGCGGCCGACAGCTACGGCCAGTTCCTCCAGGACCTATGGGTCACCTTCGAGCTGCCCGGCCGCCGGGGCGGCTTCTTCGTGGAGTTCGGCGCGGCGAACGGGATCAAGTTCTCCAACAGCTGCTACCTGGAGCGGGCGCTGGGGTGGAGCGGCATCCTGGCCGAGCCGGCGCACATCTACTATCCGGCGCTCAGGACCGCCCGGAACTGCTTCATCGACGACCGCTGCGTCTGGACCAGAACCGGCGAGCGGCTGCTGTTCAACCAGCCAGCCATCGCGGCGCATGCGACCATCGACGCCTTCAGCGACAGCGACAACCTGGCCGACACCCGCCGCGACGGCATGCGCTACGAGGTCGAGACGGTCTCGCTGATGGACCTTTTGGCGCACTGGAACGCGCCGCGGCGGATCGACTATCTTTCGGTCGACACCGAAGGCTCCGAGCTCGACATCCTGCAGGCCTTCGACTTCGACCGGTACGACGTGCGGCTGATCAGCGTCGAGCACAACCACACGCCCAAGCGCGACGAAATCTTCGCCTTCCTCAGCGGCAAGGGCTACCGCCGCAAGTTCGAGGCCCTGTCGTTTGTCGACGACTGGTACGTGAAGACCTACGGCTGATCGGCGCCCCACCGCTTGCGGACGCAGCCGCGCGCGTGCGAAGGCGTGGCTGTCGCCCATGGAGACCTGTCTGACGTGACCCCCGCCGCTTCCGTCCGTTCCCGGCGCCTCCTGCCGGTCAGCCTCGCCGCCCTGGTGGCGATGACCGCCGCGCCCGCCCAGGCTCCGGCCGCGCCCGAACAAGGCCCGACCGCGATGATCGCCGCCGCCGAGCCGGACGCGGTGGACGCGGGCCTGAAGGTGCTGAAGGCCGGCGGCTCAGCCGTTGACGCCGCGGTCGCGGTGCAGGCCGTGCTGGGCCTGGAGGAGCCGCAGAGCTCCGGCCTCGGCGGCGGTGCGTTCATGACCTACTACGACGCCAAGACCCACCAGGTGACCGCCTACAACGGCCGCGAGAAGGCGCCGGCCGGCGCGACGCCCGAGCTGTTCTATGGCCCCGACGGCAAACCGATGCCGAAGGGCCAGGCGATCGTCGGCGGCCGCTCGGCGGGCGTGCCGGGCGCCATCGCCATGCTCTACCTGGCGCAGAGCCAGCACGGGAAGCTGGCCTGGAAGGACCTGTTCGGCGACGCCGAGCACCTGGCCGCCGACGGCTTCCACGTGCCCAAGCGGATGGCCGATTCCGCCGCCTCGCGCGCGCCGCAGGCCAGCCAGCCGGACGCGGTCGCCTATTTCACCAAGCCCGACGGGACCAAGGTCCAGGCCGGCGACCTGATGAAGAACCCGGCCTACGCCGCCACCCTGCGCAAGATCGCCGCCGAGGGGCCGAAGGCCATCCTGGAAGGCCCGATCGCCGCCGAGATCGTCGCCAAGCTGCGCCAGAGCCCTTACCCCAGCAGCATGACGCTGCAGGACCTGGCGAGCTACAAGCCCAAGGCCACGCCCGCGGTCTGCCGCCCCTATCGCGAATATACCGTCTGCGTGCCGCCCGCGCCCTCCGGCGGCCCGGCGGTGCTGGAAGGCCTGGGCATCCTGCAGCGCACCGACATCAACAAGCACCCGAACGACACCCAGGGCTGGTATCTGTTCAGCCAGGCGAGCCGGCTGATGTACGCCGACCGCGACCGCTACTACGGCGATCCGGACTACGTCTCGGTGCCGATGGAAGGCCTGCTGGCGGCCGACTACCTGGACGCCCGCGCAAAGCTCATTCAGCCCGATAGGGCGGGCCCGCCGCCGGGGCCAGGCAACCCGAAGGGCGCCGGCGTCCGCGCGCCCGACCGGACCCGCGAGCCCGGCGGCACGACCCACATGGTGATCGTCGACAAGGACGGCAACGCGGTCTCCATGACCACCACCGTCGAGAGCATCTTCGGCGACGGCAAGATGGTCGGCGGCTTCTTCCTCAACAACCAGCTCACCGACTTCTCCTTCCAGCCGAAGGACCAGGATGGCGCGCCGGCGGCCAATGCGCCGGCCGGCGGCAAGCGGCCGCGCTCGTCCATGGCCCCGGCCATCGTGCTGGACAAGCAGGGCCGGTTCGTCGCCGGCGCCGGGTCGCCGGGCGGCCCTTCGATCATCGCCTTCAACCTCAAGGTCCTGGTGGGGCTGCTGGACTGGAAGTTCCCGCCGCAGGAAGCCGTGGCCCTGCCCAACCTGATCGGCCTGGACAGCTTCTACGCCTCGGAGCCTGCGAAATTCCCGCCGGGCGTGGTGGCCGCGCTGGCCGCCAAGGGCGTGACCCTGCGCGGCGGCGGGTTCGGCGAGGGTTCCGGCGAGCAGGCGATCGAGCGGACGCCGAGCGGCCTCAAGGGCGGCGCAGACCCCAGGCGCGAAGGCGTGGCGCGGGGATACTAGCCGCCGCTTCCGCGGTCCTAGGTCTTAGCGCGGGCCGCGGGGCGCCGGCGCGCGTGGGCCGGCGGCGGGGCGCCCGGCAGCCGCAGTTCGAAGGTCGAGCCCGCGGGCCCCGTCGCCACCAAGGTGAGGTCGCCGCCATGCGCCTGGGCGAGTTCGCGCGCGATCGCCAGGCCCAGGCCCGTGCCGCCCGGCCGGCCTGACCCGGCGAAGGGCTGGAACAGCCGCTCCTGCACCCGCTCCGGCAGGCCGGGGCCGTTGTCGGCCACGCGGATCAGGCTCAGGTCGCCATCACGGGCAAGGCTCACGCTCACCCGGCCCGGGGTGCGGCGGCCTTCCTGGTGTTCGATCGCCTGGCGGGCGTTGCGCAGCAGGTTGGCGAGGATGCGGTGCAACTGGTCGGGGTCGGCGACCACCTGGTCGGTCTTGCCGACCTCATTGGAAAGCCGCACCTGCAGTTCGGCCAGGCGCGCCTCGTCGGCGGCGGCGGCGACCGCGGCGGCCAGGGCCACGGGCCGGGGCTCTGGCGCGGCCTCCTCGCTCTTGCCATAGGTCAGCACGCCCGAGGCGAGCTTCACCGCCCGGTCCAACGCCCGCTCCAGCCTGGGCAGGGCCTGGGAGACCTTGGGGTCCTTCAGCGCCGCCAGCCGCTCCGAGGCGATCTGGGCGCTCGTCAGCATGTTCTTCAGGTCGTGGTTGATCTTCGCCACCGCCTCGCCGAGCGCGGCCAGCCTGGCGCGGGCGTTCAGCGCCACGCGCAGATCGGCCTGCATGCGGTCGAGCTCGGCCTCGGCGCGGCCCACCTCGTCACGGCGGCCGGAGAGCGGCACGTGGGCCTCGGGATCCTCCGGGTCGGCGCGGAAGCGCTCCATCGCCTTGGTGATCCGCTGCATGGGCCGCACCAGGAAGAAATTCAGCGTCAGATAGACCAGGGCTCCGGCGGCGGTGGACACGAAGGCCGCCACGAACACCAGCTTCCAGAGGTAGGAGATCAGGCCGCGCTTCAGCTCGGCGTCGGGCGCCACCACCTCCACGAAGTCGGCCTTGAGGAAGGTGGGGCTGGCGATCACCCGGACGAACCGGCCGTCGCCGCCGAACAGGGTCTGGAAGGGCGCGAACAGCCAGGAGACCGGCGCCTGGCCGCGCAGGTCCACCAGATAGGGCGTGTGGGCCAAGGTCGTGCCGCCCAGCACCAGCCGGCGAACGCCGTCGGCCTGGATGGCGATGCGCACCACGCCCGCGCCTTCCAGAAGTTGGGCGGTGATGGGCTGAGAAACCTTGCGGTCGGGCGTGGCTTCCGGCGCGAGCGACGCGATCTCGCCGGCGCGGATGCGGTCGAGCAGCCACTGGTCCTCGAACGAGGCGAGCGCCGGCGGCAGGGCGAAGGCGGCGGCGAAGGCGACGAACAGGATGGTCAGCGTGAGCAGGCGCGCGGAAAGGCCGCCCGGCCAGAAGAAGCGGCGACGGGTCGGCCGGTCGGGCGCCTGTGGCGTAGGGGCGGAGTCCGCCATCGTCCTTCCGAGTTAATCCAGCACAGCCGCTTCGGCAACGCGACCGCAGGGCTGCAAGCCCCGGGCCGGCGCTAGGATACGCCCACAGCGGCGGTCACCGAGCCGAAACCGTCGGCGCGAAGCCGCTGAGCCAGATCGCGCTTGATATGGGTCACCAGGCCCGGGCCTTCGAACACCAGCGCCGAATAGAGCTGCACCGCGCAGGCCCCGGCGCGGATCCTGGCGTAGGCGTCGGCGCCCGTGGCGATGCCGCCGACCCCGACCAGGGCCAGCCGGCCGGCGGCGGCGGCCGCGAAGTCCCTGAGGACCCGGGTCGAGAGCGCCGCCAGCGGCGCGCCGGACAGGCCGCCGGCCTCCTCGCGGAACCGGGACCTCAGCGGCGGGCGCGAGACGGTGGTGTTGGAGACCATGACGCCCGACAGGCCCTGGGCGATGCAGGCCTGGACGATCGCCTCGACCTCGCCGGCCTCCAGGTCGGGCGCGACCTTCAGGAACATCGGGACGCGGCCCTGGGCCGGCAGGGCGGCCGCCGCCTCGGCCAGGCGGCCCAGCAGCTCCTCCAGCGCGGCCTTGGTCTGCAGGGCGCGCAGGCCGGGCGTATTGGGCGAGGAAACGTTGATGGTGAAATAGCTCGCGAGGCCCCAGAGTCGACGCAGCCCCGTCACATAGTCGCCGATCCGGTCCTCGGAGTCCTTGTTGGCTCCAATGTTGGCGCCGACCACGCCGGGCGCAGGCTTCGCGAGCCGGCCGGCGAACGCCTCCAGCCCCTGGTTGTTGAAGCCCATCCGGTTGATCACCGCCCGGTCCTGCGAGAGGCGGAAGAGGCGCGGGCGCGGATTGCCGGCCTGCGGCAGGGGCGTGACCGTGCCGCACTCCACGAAGCCGAAGCCGGCGCGCAGCATGGGCGCGAACACCTCGGCGTCCTTGTCGAAGCCGGGCGCCAGGCCCACCGGGTTGGCCAGCGTCAGGCCGGCAAGCTCGGTGGCCAGGATCGGATCGTCGCGCCCGCCGGCCGGCCCCAGCCCCAGCTTCAGCCCGCGGATCGCCCAGCCGTGGGCGTCCTCCGGGTCCAGGGCGCGCAGGGCGCGGGTGGCGAGGCCATGCAGGCTCATGGCAGCGCGCCCAGGTCCGGGACGCCGTCCGCGCCCAGCGGCGCCGCGGTGACGGCGCGCACCAGGCCTGTATCCAGCACCCCGTACAGGTGCGGAAAGAGGTCGCCGCCGCGCGAGGGCTCCCAGCGCAGGGCGCCGCCCAGATCTTCGGCCTCAAGCGCCAGCACCACCAGGTCGGCCTGGCCGGCGAAGTGGCGGCGCGCCGTCTCGCCCGCCTGGGCGGCGGTGGAGAAGTGGATGAAGCCGTCCTTCCGATCGACCGCCGAGCCTTCGAACCGCCCGGCGGCCTCAGCGGCGGTCCATTCGGCCCGGCTCAGGATCTTGTAGATGCGGCTCACGGCCCGAACCCTGGGCCTAGTCGTGGTCGGGGAAGAACAGGCCGTCGAGGGCCGGCCGGCCCTCGCCGTCGAACAGGAACACCGCCGCCGCCGCGGTGGGGAACTGGCGCGCGGCCCTGGCCACCAGGGAGGGCGGCGAATGGCCCTCCATCAACAGCTGGACGGCCAGCTCCTGCAGGCCCGGATTGTGGCCCACCACCATCACCGTGCCGGCCCCGGCGCCGGCGCGCTCGGCCTCGCGGCGAACGCCGCGGGAATCGGCGTGATAGAGCTCGGGCTCGAAGACGGCGCGGGCCTGGGGGAAGCAGGCTTCCGCCGCCGCCCAGGTCTCGCGCGTGCGCGCCGCAGTCGAGACCAGCACCAGGTCGGGGAAGAAGCCCATGTCGACGAGCTGGGCCGCCATCTGGGCCGATTCCGCCACGCCGCGCGGAGCGAGACGGCGGTCGAAATCCTCGCCACTGGCGGATTCCGCCTCCGCCTTGCCGTGCCGCAAGAGGATCAGCCGATGCATGGACGCTCCCAAACCCGCCCCCTCATAGCCGCGCTCGGAGGCCCTGCGAAGGCGCCGCGCGCCTTTGTCCCAACAGCCCCAGCCATTGACACGCATGGGGCTTGGCGGTTCCAAGGCGCCGATGGACGCAGGCGCGGACCCCAAGCCGCAGATCGGGCCAGAGATCGAGACCGGCGGCGGGACCTGGCGTTCCGCGGCGAGCAAGCCGCTGCGCCTGGACTCAGGCGCGACGCTGTCGCCGCTGGAGATCGGCTACAAGACCTACGGCCGCCTCAACGAGACCAGGACCAACGCCGTCCTGGTCTGCCACGCGCTGACCGGCGACCAGCACGCGGGCTCGGTCAACCCGGTAACCGGGCGACCGGGCTGGTGGGGCCGGGTGATCGGGCCCGGCCTGACGCTCGATCCGCAGCGCTACTTCATCATCGCCACCAATGTGATCGGCGGCTGCATGGGTTCGACCGGTCCGGCCTCGACCAATCCGAAGACCGGCCAGCCCTACGCGCTCAGCTTCCCGGTGATCACCATCGCCGACATGGTCCGCGCCCAGGCGATGCTGATCGCGCACCTGGGCATTGAGACCCTGTTCGCCGTGGTCGGCGGCTCCATGGGCGGCATGCAGGTGCTGCAATGGGCGGCCGACTATCCGGAAAAGCTGTTCAGCGCGGTGTGCATCGCCGCCGCGCCACGCCATTCGGCCCAGAACATCGCCTTCCACGAGGTGGGCCGCCAGGCGATCATGGCCGACCCCGACTGGCGGGGCGGCGACTATGAAGCCGCCGGCTTGCGCCCGGAAAAGGGGCTGGCGGTGGCGCGCATGGCCGCGCACATCACCTATCTGTCGGAAACGGCGCTGCAGCGGAAATTCGGCCGCGAGCTGCAGCGCGACGGGCTTTCCTGGGGCTTCGACGCCGACTTCCAGGTGGAGAGCTACCTGCGCCACCAAGGGACCAGCTTCGTCGACCGGTTCGACGCCAATTCCTACCTCTACATCACCCGTGCGCTCGACTACTTCGACCTGGCCGGGCGGCACGAGGGCGTGCTGGCGAACGCCTTCGCCAAGGCGCGTGGCGTGCGCTTCTGTGTGCTCTCCTTCTCCTCCGACTGGCTCTACCCGACCGGCGAGAGCCGCGACATCGTGCGCGCGCTGAACGCCGCCGGCTGCCGCGCCAGCTTCGCCGAGATCGAGACCGACAAGGGCCACGACGCCTTCTTCCTCGACGAGCCGCAGTTCGACGCGGCGCTGCGCGGCTTCTTCGCCTCGGCCGCCCAGGCGCGGGGGCTCTAGGTGGGCCCGAATATCAAGACTGGGCGCGAGGACTTCGCCGAGATCCTCAGGCTCGTGCGGCCTGGCGCGCGGGTGCTGGACGTGGGCTGCGAGGACGGCGAGCTCCTGGAGCTGCTGACCCGTGAGAAGCGCGTCGACGGCCAGGGGCTGGAGATCAGCCCGGCGGGCGTCGCGGCGTGCCTGGCCAAGGGCCTGGCGGTGGTGCAAGGCGACGGCGACCGCGACCTGGACCACTTCCCCAGCCGCGCCTTCGACTACGCGATCCTGTCGAAGACCCTGCAGCAGATGCGCGAGCCCCGCCACGTGCTCTCCGAACTGCTGCGCATCGCCGAGCAGGCCATCGTCTCGGTGCCGAACTTCGGCCATTGGCGGATGCGGCTGTCGCTGATGGCGCGCGGGCGGATGCCGGAGACTCGGGCGCTGCCCGACCCCTGGTGGTCGACGCCCAACATCCACCTGTGCACCCTGCGCGACTTCACCGACCTCTGCCGCGAGCTGGACCTGCGGGTGGACGCCTGCGCGGCCCTGTCGGCGGGCCAGCGGGCGCGGCCGATCCGCCCGGACGGGATGGTCGAGAACTGGCGCTCGGAGACGGCGCTGTTCCTGCTCAGCCGCCGGGCCGAGGACCGCTCGGCCGAAACGCCCAAGGACCTGTTCGGCGAGGTGGCGCTGCCGAGACCGGAGGCGCCGGCGAAGCCGCGGCGCAGGCGGACGAAGGCTTAAGGGCGCCGCGGAAGGCTTGCGGCGCGCCATCCCCGGACGCAGGATACGTCTGTATCCCACAGCGGGCGTGACGAGGCTGGTCATGGCGAAGGGACCCGGACGACTGGGCTGGATCGGCCTCGGCGCCGCCTGGGCGCTCGCAGGGTCGGCGGCCGCCGCGGAGCCGGCGCGCAAGCCGCCCACGCCTTCGGTTTCCGAGCTGGTGGTCACCGCGACCCGGGCGATCTCGGAGCTGACGGTGACCGCCGCCAAGTGCCTGCCGCCGGAGCCCGGCGCGCGCGCGGACCGGCCAAAGATGGTGCGCTCCTTCCCCGCCCGCGGCGCGGTGGTGCGGCCGGGGCTGCTGGTCGTGGCGGCGACCTTCGACCGGCCGATCGCGTGCAGGGGCAAGTTCGACGCCGCGCCGCCCCTGCCGAACCCCTGCCCGGGGGACGTGCGCGCCATGACGCTGAGCTATGACCACCGCACGGTGCGGACCGTCTGCCTGGTCGAGCCGGGGCGCGAGTATGGGCTTTCGCTGGGCGAGGACCCGGCGGGCGACACCTTCATCGGGCTATCCGGCCTGCCGGCGATGCCGGGCCGGATCAGCTTCTCGACCTCCGATGGCCCGCTGGTCACCGACGCCTGCGAGGCGCTGGCGGAGGACGAGGCGACGGCGGCCGACATGCGCCAGCGCGGAAAGGCCTGCCCGGGCCCGGCCCCTAGCCCTCCACCTGCGCCTTGATCGCCGCGAGCGAGGCCCGCATCAGCTGGGCGTAGGCGGTGTCGATGAAGGCGAGCCGCATGAGCCTACGGCCGAGGCCGCCGAGATTGCCCGGGAAGACGTCGGGCCGCAGGCGGAAGGCGTAGGTCCAGGCCAGATCGGTGCGCGCGCCGGCGCCGGCCGCCGCGAACCGGAAATCGCCCAGGGCGTAGGCGATCGGCCTGGCCGCGGCGGTGGAATAGTCCCAGACCTCGTAGCGGAACCGTTCGCCGGGGACGGCCTCCAGCACCTGTTCGGTGGTCTGCGAGCCGTCGGTGAGATGGACGTGGCGGCGCTGGCCCACGCCGCCCCAGGGGCCGGCGGTGAGCAGGCTCGTCCCGCTGACCCCCGGCAGACGCCGGGTGACCGGGATCATCCGCGCCAGCGGGCCTTCGACCACATAGGCGAAAACCTCCGTCGGCGGACGCTCGATGGCGATCCGTTCGGTCCGCGCGATCATCGGCGCGCCGGCCTCGATGGCGGGCGGCGAGGCGAGCGAGGCGTCCAGGGTCATGGCGGGTCCCTCCGCGGCCAGCTTAGCCCGGCCCGCCGAAACCTGTCCGCGAATTAAGGTGACCTTGCGGGCCGCTTCCCCCTTCATCCTGACCGATTGTCCTTTTGGGGAAGGGCCCAACGATGTCCAAGACCACTCTGTTCGCCGGGGCTCTGGCCGCCGCCGGCCTCGTCGCTCTCGCCGCCGTCGCGGCTCCGCCTGCGCCACCCGCGCCGCCCGCTCCGGTGGCGCCGCCCGCACCGCCGGCCGGAACCTATACTCACGACTGGAGCTGGGGCGAGGACGACACCGTGCCGTCGCACCTCGACTGGCGCATCGACAGGACCAAGGCCGCCGACGCGGCGGCCGGTTCGATCGATTTCGAGATGGGCTACACCAGCCTGCACGGCAATCACTGGTGGGGCCGCACGATCCCCGCCGCGGACCTTTCCGGCCTCTCCACCGTCCAGCTTTCCGGCGCCGGCGGCCAGGTGAGCTTCATCCTGCATCGCGACGCCGGCGACTTCCGCTGCCATGGCGTGACCAGCGAAGGCCGGGGCGTCGGCACGTGCGAATACGCCGCCAACGCCGCCTTCCCGGCGGCGCTCAACAAGCGCGGCGTGGCCGGGCCGCTGGAGGCCTATCCGCAGTTCGAACTGGCGATGAGCGACATGGGCTTCGCCTATCTCGATGAGCTGAAGCGGCAGCGCTACGCGACGCCCGACGCCAGGAGCCTGGTGCGCGCCGCCACCCATGCGGCGAACCTGAAATACCTGACCGCCATGGACGCCGCCGGCTATCGGGTCGGCGACGTGGAGAGCCTGATCCGCATGCGCGACCACGGCGTCTCGACCACCTATGTCGCCGAACTGCGGTCCTACGGCTTCACGGGCCTGAAGGCGGACGACCTGGTGCACATGCGCGACCACGGGGTGTCCGCCAGCTACCTGAAGGGTCTGGCCGACGCCGGCTATCGCAATCTCGGCGCCGAACAGGTGGCCAGGATGCGCGACCACGGGGTCAGCGCCGGCTATGTGGCCGAGGTGGTCCAGGCCGGCTATCGCCTATCGCCTGAGGACCTGGAGCGCATGCGCGACCATGGCGTCTCCGGCGGTTTCGTCGGCGAGCTGCGCGCCTTGGGCTATGACCGGCTGAGCGTCGACGAGATCATCAAGCTGCGCGACCGCGGCGTCAGCTCCAGCTTCATCCGCACCGCCAACCAGACGAGCGGCAAGCTGAGCCCCGACGAACTGATCCGCCTGCGCGAGTCGGGCCGGCGGCCGTAGGGGCGCCGCCCTAGCCGGCGATGGCGGCGGCGTCGCGGTCGCCGGTGCGGATGCGCAGCGCCTGTTCGAGGTCCATGACGAAGACCTTGCCGTCGCCGATCTTGCCGGTGTTGGCGGTGCGCGAGACGGCTTCGACCACCGCGTCTGCGATATCCGACGGGACGGCGATCTCCAGCTTCACCTTCGGCAGCAGCTTCACCTCGTATTCGGCGCCGCGATAGACCTCGGTCTTGCCGCGCTGGCGGCCGTAGCCGCGCACCTCGGTGACCGTCAGGCCCGAGGCGCCCGCCTCGGTGACGGCGTCGAGCACGGCGTCGAGCCGGCTCGGCTTGATGATCGCCACGATCATCTTCATGGGGCGGCCTTTCCCTTCCCTTTGAGCCCAGCGGCAAGGTTTTCGACGCTAAGGCTTTCCCAGCCGCGCTCCAAGGGGTTGCGCTGCGACAGACGCTTCGGCGCCTGCGAAACCGGCGATCGCGTGGCGCCCGCGCCGCTGGGCGCCGGCGCCAGGATCGGCCGCGCGCGGCGCACCCGCTGGGCGTGGCCCTTGGGCTTCACCGCGAAGGTCTGCTTCACCGCCTCCATCAGCAGCAGGCCCGCGAAGCCCGGCCACAGGCGCGAGCCGGTCTGCTCGAAGCCCTCGGCCCAGCCGGCCATCCAGCCCACCGGCGGGACATAGAGCGCCCGGGTCCAGCCCGACGGCTCCAGCTCGGCCTCGCGCAGCAGCTCGGCCATCTGGGCGCGGCTGTAGGGCCGACCCTGGCCGAACGGCGTCTTCTCGGTGTTGGCCCACAGGCCGTTGCGCGCGGCCACCACGACGACCACCTTCCCGGACGGCGCCAGCACGCGCCAGACCTCACGCAGGAAGGCCAGGGGATCAGGGCTCTCCTCCACCCCGTGGGCGACCAGGATGCGGTCGAACAGGGCGTTGGGGAACGGCAGGGCGTCCTCGCCCACAAGGGTGGTGAGATTGGCCTCGCCCGCCGGCCAGACCTCGACGCCCTGCTGGGCCGGCATGGCGCCCACCACACGCCGCGCGGCGCGGCGGGCCTCGGTCACGAAGGGCGTCGCATAGCCCAGCGCCAGCACGTCGAGGCCGCGCGCGTCACCCCACGCCTCGATCACCTTGCGCCCGACCATGGCGCGCGCCGCCTTGCCCAGATCGGAGGCGTAGAACTGGCGAAGCTCAAGCACGTCGCGGCGCATGACGCATGGCTATGCTCGACGAACCGTTCTCGCCAACCTAAATCGTGCGCAGCCCACCAAGGCAGGAGCCCATCATGCCGCTCACCGTTCATCAGTTCCCCTGCCTCGAGGACAACTATGGCTTCCTGGCGAAGGACGAGGCCACGGGCCTGGCCGCCACCATCGACACCCCGGACGCCGGCGCCATCCTCGCCGAACTGGACAAGCTGGGCTGGACGCTGGACCTGATCCTCAACACCCACTGGCACCCCGACCACGCCGGCGGCAACGCCGAGATCAAGGCCGCCACCGGCTGCTCGATCGTCGGGCCGGGCGAGGTCACGCGGATCGCGCCGCTGGACCGCCAAGTCGCGGGCGGCGACGTCGTCATGCTGGGGCAGACCCGCTTCGAGGTGCTGGAGACCGGCGGCCACACCCTGGGCCACATCACCTATTTCGACGCCGCCGACCGCATCGCCTTCGTGGGCGACACCCTGTTCGCCCTGGGCTGCGGGCGACTGTTCGAGGGCACGGCGGAGCAGATGTGGACCAGTCTGCAGCGGCTGGCCGCCCTGCCGGACGAGACCACGGTCTACTGCGCCCACGAATACACCGCCTCGAATGCCCGCTTCGCGCTCTCGGTGGACGACGATCCCGGGCTGAAGGCGCGGGCGGATCGGATCTTCGCCATGCGCGAGCGCGGCGAGCCCACCGTGCCCACCACCATCGCCCTGGAGAAGGCCACCAATCCCTTCCTGCGCGCGCCGAAGCTGGCGGCGCGGGTCGGCGCCGGCGGCCAGCCGGACTATGCCGCCTTCGGCGCGGTGCGCGCGGCCAAGGACGGCTTCAAGGGCTGAGCGGCGTTGCGGCTCAGCGGAAGGTCTCGGCGATCCGGATGATCCGGTCCGACGACGGCCGGCCCGCGACACCCTGGTCGGGCGCGAGCGTGATGGTGAGGGTGCCAGTCGGATCGAATTGCGCCGAAGGCTTGTGGCCCTCGATCATGAACACCCGCTTCAGCCTGGCGAGGAAGCCCTGCGCCTCCGGCTTGTCGACGCTGCGCTCGACCGCCAGCGTGGTGACCAGGGCGGCGTCGGCGACCAGGCCCGAAGAGGCCGGCGAAATGTCCTCGGCCTCGAAAACCACCGTGTGATGCAGCAGATGGCCCACGTGGATACTGGCCTGGAGCAGGCGCACGCTCAGGGTCTGCGGGCTCAGCACCGTGATGTGCAGCGGCGCGGCGGGGCCCAGGAAGGCGGCCGCCTCGCCCTCCGGCCGGTGGTCGGTGAAGAGGGTCATTCCGCCCAGGCGCGTGGCGCGCAGAAGGGGCTCGCCCACCTCGTTCTTGAAGATGATGTCGCCGCGCGAGGCGGGCTGCGGCCGCAGCACCCAGACTTCGCCGGTGTTCTCGAACTTCAGGAGCGGCCTGGGCTGGCTGCGATCCAGGGTGAAGACGTCGCCGTCCTCCGAGACGTAGCGCGCCACCACCGGCGTGGACGACTGCCGCCCATCGCTGGAATGGTCGCCCAGCAGCCCGTGGCGCAGCTTGTCCAGCGGCCCGGCCGCGGCGGGCGACGGCAATCCAAGCGCCAAGGCCATGGACAGGACCAAGGCGGCGGACGCGGCCGCGTAGCCGCCGGCCAAGCCGGCAGGCGGTAGGCGCCTCGAGGAAGCCGTGGGCTTGGCCGTCATCACACCGAACGGGATGCCGGGCGAGTGGGGCGCTTTTTGGACGTGGCCGCGGCCTTCCCCCGACAGCTGCGCCTTAGCCGACGAGGTACTGTCCGCCATTCAGCGATAGTGTCGTTCCGGTCACATATCCGGCCCGCTCGCCGGCCAGGAAGGCGACCATGTCGGCGATCTCCTCGCCGCGGCCCAGCCGCCCTACCGGAATCTGGGCGATAATGCCCTCCAGCACCTTCTCCGGAACCGCCTGCACCATCTCGGTGTCGATGTAGCCGGGCGCGATGCAGTTCACCGTCACGCCCTTCCTGGCGTTCTCCAGCGCCAGGGCCTTGGTGAAGCCGATCATCCCGGCCTTGGCGGCGGAATAGTTGGTCTGGCCCATCTGGCCCTTCTGGCCGTTGATCGAGGAGATGTTGACGATCCGGCCCCACCCGCGGTCGCGCATGCCCTCGATCACCTGACGGGTCATGTTGAACAGGCTGTCCATGTTGACCCGGATCACGTCGCTCCACTGCTCGGGCGTCATCTTGTGGAAGACCCCGTCGCGGGTGATGCCGGCGTTGTTGACCAGGATCTCGATCGGGCCGAGTTCGGCCTCCACCGCCTCCACCGCACGGCGGCAGTCCTCGATCACGCCGACGTTGCCCTTGATCACCATGGCGCCGGTCTCGCGCTTCAGGGCTTCGGCGGCCTCGTCGTTGCCGGAGTAGCCCGCGGCCACCCTGATACCGTCGGCGGAGAGCCGCTCGACGATCGCCCGACCGATGCCGCGGGTCCCGCCCGTGACCAAAGCCACTCTCGCCATCCTGTCGCCTCCAAATCGCACGGCGCCGGTTGATCCGGCGCTCGCCGTTCATCTCAAACGGTCATCACAGCTTTTCGACGCACATGGCCACGCCCATGCCGCCGCCGACGCAGAGCGTCGCCAGGCCCTTCTTGGCGTCACGGCGGCCCATCTCGTGCAGCAGGGTGGTCAGGATGCGCGCGCCGGACGCGCCGATCGGATGGCCGATGGCGATGGCGCCGCCGTTGACGTTGACCTTGGCCGGATCGAGGCCGAGGTCGCGCACCACGCAGATCGACTGGGCTGCGAAGGCCTCGTTGGATTCCACCAGGTCGAGGTCGCCCACCGACCAGCCGGCCTTTTCCAGCGCCTTGCGGCTGGCGGGGATCGGGCCGGTGCCCATGATCTCCGGGTCGACCCCGGCGTGGGCCCAGGAGGCGATGCGGGCCATGGGCTTCAGGCCGCGCTTCTTGGCCTCGTCGGCGCGCATCAGCACCAGGGCCGCGGCCCCGTCGTTAAGGCCCGAGGCGTTGGCGGCGGTGACGCTGCCCTCCTTGGCGAAGGCCGGCTTCAAGGCCGCCATGGCCTCCAGCGTCGCGCCGTGGCGGATGTATTCGTCCTGGTCGACGACGGTGTCGCCCTTGCGGCCCTTGATGGTGACGGGCGCGATCTCGTCCTTGAACCGGCCGGAGGTCTGGGCCGCCTCGGCCTTGTTCTGCGAGGCGACGGCGAACTTGTCCTGGTCCTCGCGGGTGATCTGCCAGCGGGCGGCGATGTTCTCGGCCGTCTGGCCCATGTGGTAGCCGTGGAACGCGTCCCACAGCCCGTCCTTGATCATGGTGTCGACGAAGGACAGGTCGCCCATCTTATGGCCGTTGCGCACATTGGCCGCGTGCGGCGACTGGCTCATGCTCTCCTGGCCGCCGGCGATGACGATCTCGGCCGAGCCGTCGAGGATCTGCTGGGCGCCCAGGGCGACAGCGCGCAGGCCCGAGCCGCAGAGCTGGTTCAGGCTCCAGGCCGGGCTCTCCACCGGGATGCCGGCGTTGACGGCCGCCTGCCGCGCCGGGCCCTGGCCCGCGCCGGCCTGCAGCACCTGGCCCATCACCACCTCGTCCACGTCGGCGGCCTTGATGCCGGCGCGATCGATAGCCGCCAGGATGGCGATCCGGCCCAGCTCGTGGGCGGGCAGGCTGGAAAGCGCCCCGTTGAACGAACCCACGGGCGTGCGGGCGGCGGAAACGATGACGATGTCAGCGGCAGGATCGCTCATGGCGCAGTCCCTTCGGATAAGCAGCGGGCCCCTGCTCATCTATCGGGAGCGCATGCCGTTTTCGCAAGTGCGCAGGTGATTTCGCCGCCGATTGCCATTCCGCTCGCATCCGCGATACTGCGGCGCAGAACAAAGCTCCGCACGTCGCGGGCCGGTAAAGGAACTGGGATGGCCGATTCTCAGGACAGTTCGCCGCCGGGCGAACGGGTGGTGATCAAGAAGTACGCGAACCGAAGGCTCTACAACACCGCCTCGTCCAGCTACGTCACCCTCGAACACCTCGCCGACATGGTGAAGCGCAATGTGGACTTCGTGGTCTATGACGCGAAGACCAACGAGGACATCACCCGCTCGGTCCTGACCCAGATCATCTTCGAGGAAGAGAGCCAGGGGCAGAGCCTGCTGCCGATCCAGTTCCTGCGCCAGCTGATCGGCTTCTACGGCAATTCCATGCAGGCCTTCCTGCCGTCCTATCTCGAGCTGTCGCTGTCCAGCTTCACCGAGCAGCAGGAGCGGATGCGCAAGCAGTTCTCCGCGCTTGGCCACACGCCCGGCGCCAGCGTCTTCGACGAGCAGGTGCGCCAGAACCTCGCCCTGTTCGACCGGGCGATGAAGATGTTCTCCCCCTTCGCCTACGCCCCGGCCAAGGCCGAGGAGCCGGCGCCGGCGCAGCGCAAGGCCGAGCCCGCCCCGTCGGCCTCCGACGAAGCGCTGAGCGCGCTTCGCAAGCAGATGGAGGAGATGCAGGCGCAGATCGAGAAGCTGGCCGGAAAGAGCTAGGCTGGCGCGGAACTTGCGAGTCGCTTCCCTATGACGTCTTCAATCGAGCCGCCCCGCAGATCGCCCTCCATCCGCCGGATGGACAAGGCCGCGCCCACCCGGCCTGAGGACGACGAAGACGAGGTCGCCGAGGCCGAGGCCGCCCAGCTGCCGATCCCGGTCAGCCCGCCGCGCACCATCCCGCCGAAAGGGCCCGTCGCCAGCACGGCCACCATCGAAGCCCAGATCATCGGCGAACGCCGCGGCCTGCGCGCCGGCGCCAATGTCCACGACCAGGCCAAGACGACCTACAACCGGACCGAATGGTCCGGCAGCCGCGACCGCCGCGCGCCCAAGGGCCGGGCGACGAAGACGGACGTCTAGCTTCCGCGCAATCGCGCTAGCTCCGCTTCCAAGGCTGCCACCCGCCGTTCCAGGGCCGCGATCCGTGCGGCAGCGTCATCGGCGCCGGGCCCGGGTGTCGAGATCCCGGCGCGGGAGGCCGCCTCCGCCGCCGAGGCGCCCAGCAGCTCGGCAAAAGCCGCCACCTCGGCGGCCGAAACTTCCCGCTGATCCTTGAAAACCAGCGCCAGGTCCGCCTCGCTCAGCCCTGCCGCGGCCGCCATCACCGCGCGCGAAAGCCCGCGCTCGCCGAGGCGAGCGTCGAACCATTCGGCGTCGAAGAAGAGGGCCATCGTCCGCGCGTCCCGCTCTGGCGCCGGTCTTGCTTAACGACGCTTGAGGCTTTCGACCCAGAGTTCGACCATAGGCGCGCCACATGCTGCAAGTTCTCCAGCGGTTCATTGACGTTTCGGTCGTGGCCCTGATCCTGTCGGCCTTCACCTGAGCCATCCGGGTCGCGGATGACCCGGGCCGAAAGCCGCCAGACCGGCCGGCTGGCCCAGCCTAGATCGGGTCCTGACACAGGAGCCACCGATGATGACCGACCAGGACGCCCAAGACTTCGTCGACCGCTTCGCCGCCGCCTGGGCCGCGCGGGACGCCAGCGCCTTCCTCGCCCTGTGGCATCCGCACGGGACGCTGCACTACCCGTTCGCCGGCCGGGTGATCGCGGGCCGCGAGATCGGCGCGCTCAACGACTTCACCAAGGCACAGTCGCCGCACCTGGTCTGGAACCTGGTGGGCTGGACGCGGCGCGGCGACGTCATCGTCATCGAGTGGCGGACCACCAACCGGATCGGCGACCGCGAGGTGGCGTTCGGCGGCGTCGACAAGCTGACCCTGAAGGACGGCAAGATCATCGAGGAGGTGGTCTACACCGACACCGCGCCCCTGCAGGCGGCACGGCGGGGCGAGCGGTTCGAGGCGCTGATCCAACTGCCGGCGAGCGCGGCGGCCTAGAACCCGCGATCGTCGTGGACATCGGCGCAAGCGGCGCCTAGCCGCCTAGACCTCGTCCACCCCGCCCGGATTGCGCGCGCGGCTCTGCAGCCAGATGACGCCCTGGAGATCCGACAGCGAGGCCCACAGGCGGCCGAGGTTGGTGTACTTCGACGCCCCGGTCTGGCGGTGGCGGTGGTTCACGGGCAGAAAAGCCGTCAGATATCCTTCGCGCTGCATGAGCGCCGGCAGATAGCGGTGGATGTGGTCGAAGTAGGGGAGCCGCAGGAACGCCTCGCGGCGGAAGGCTTTCAGGCCGCAGCCGGTGTCGTTGGCGGTGTCCTTGAGCAGGCGTTTCCTCACTCCGTTGCCGATCCGCGAGGCGACCTTCTTGGCGGCGCTGTCCTGGCGCTTCACCCGCTCGCCGCCGACCAGGGCCAGCTCCGGCGGCCCGGCCATCAGCGCGTCCACCAGGGCGGGCCCGTCGGCCGGATCGTTCTGGCCGTCGCCGTCCAGGGTGACGATCACCGCGCCGTGCGCGCCCAGGATGCCCGAGCGGATGGCGCGGCTCTGGCCGGAATTCTTGCGATGGGCCAGCACGCGCAGCTGCGGGATCTCGGCCGAGAGCCCCTTCAGCGCCGCGCGCGTGCCGTCGCGGCTGGCGTCGTCGACGAAGATGATCTCGTGATTGCGGCCCTTGAAGGCGGCGGCGATCTCGCGGGCGAGCGCCGGCGCGGCGCCCTCCTCGTCGAAGACGGGCACGACGACCGAGATGTCGGGGATTCCGGGAGGTTTGGAGGCAGCGGATCGGGCCATGCCCGGCCTCCCATAGCGGAAAAGCCGGCGATGGAAAGGATCGTGCTAAACGAGTCGCATGAGGTTTGAGGACGGACTGGACCGCGCGAGCCGCGGCTGGCGGGGGCCGGCGCTGGCGGCGCTGATCGCCTTCCTGGCCGGCCTGCCGGGCCTGATCGCCGTGCCGCCGCTGGACCGCGACGAGAGCCGCTTCGCCCAGGCGACCGCCCAGATGCTGGAGAGCCGCGACTTCACGGTGATCCGCTTCCAGGAGGAGCCCAGGTTCAAGAAGCCGGTGGGCATCCACTGGCTGCAGGCGCTGAGCGTCGCGGCCTTCTCCAATCCCGAGGACCGGCAGATCTGGGCCTACCGGATCCCGAGCCTGCTGGGCGCCATGCTGGCGGCAGCGGCCTGCGCCTGGGGCGCTGCGGCCTTTTTCGGACGCCCCGCCAGCCTGCTCGCGGGCGCGATGCTGAGCGCGACCTTCATGCTGTCGACCGAGGCCTTGATCGCCAAGACCGACGCGGTGTTGTGCGGAACCACGACGCTGGCGCTGGCGGCGCTCGCGCGGCTCTACGCCGAGGCCAACGGCGGCCCACTGGCCGGCCGGCGCGCGTGGTTGTTCTTCTGGATCGGCATGGCGCTGGCCACCCTCGACAAGGGCCCGGTCGGGCCGATGGTGGCGGCGCTGACCATCCTGGCCCTGATCGCCCTGGATCGAAAGGCCCGCTGGCTCGGCCGGCTGAACTGGAGCTGGGGGATCATCATCCTGGTCGCCGTTTGCGGGCCCTGGGCCTGGGCAGTCACGGTGGCCACCGACGGCAATTTTTGGAGCAAGGCGATCGGAGGCGACCTGGCGCCCAAGCTGGCCGGCGGTCAGGAGACCCATGGCGCGCCGCCCGGCTACTACGCCCTGCTCGCCCCGGTGCTGATGTTCCCCATGACCCTGCTGCTGCCGGCCGCTGCGGTCACCGCCTGGCGGCGTTGGCGCGAGCCAGGGGTGCGCTTCGCCATCGCCTGGCTGGTCCCGAGCTGGCTGGTGTTCGAGGCCCTGCCGACCAAGCTGGTCCACTACACCCTGCCGATGTACGGCGCGGCAGCCTGGCTGGCGGCCGCGGCCCTGGCCCAGCCGATCGGCGCCAAGACCCGCTGGACGGGCGCGGCGCTGGCCGGGCTGTTCGGCGTGCTGCTGGCCGGCGGGGCCTTCTATCTGGTGAAGGCCTATGGCGCGCCGAGCGACCTGGCCGCCGCCGTCCCGGCCGCCCTGGCGCTCGCCGCGGCGGGGCTGGCCGGCGGCTGGATGCTGGTCAGGAAGGCGCCGCCGCAGGCCGCAGCGGTCGCGGTGGGCTTCGGCTTGCTGGGCCATGGGATCCTGGCGGCGGGCCTTGCGCCGCGGCTCTATCCGCTGTGGCTTTCCCAGCGTGTGGAGCAGGTGATGGCCAGGGCGCAGCTGCTGCCGTCCCAGGGCATCGCCGACGCGCCGGTGACGGTGACCGGCTACGCCGAGCCCAGCCTGGTGTTCGCGCTGGGCACCCCCACCGAGATCGCCGGACCGCAGGACGCCGCCCAGGCGATCTACGAGCATCGCCCGGCCGTGGTGGAGCAGCGCCAGGACGCCGCCTTCCGCGCGGCCCTTCCGGCCTATCATGCCCACGCCCATATCGTGGGGACCGTGGGCGGCCTGGACTATTCCGACGGGAAGAAGATGACGCTGCGCATCTATCAGGCCGACGCCAACAGTCCGCTCGCCCCCGGCCAGCCGTAGGGAACCGCGCCATGAGCCGAAGGATCGAAATCGTCGAGGTGGGCCCACGGGATGGGCTGCAGAACGAGAAGGCGCTGCTGGCGGTCGACCAGAAGCTGGAGTTCATCGGCCGGCTGGAAGCCGCGGGCGCGCGGCGCATCGAGACCGTCTCCTTCGTCAATCCCAAGCGCGTGCCGCAGATGGCCGGCGCCGAGGAGATCAGCGAGGCCTTGCCGCACCGCGCCGGTCGCTCGCGCATCGGCCTGGTGCTGAACGCCCGCGGCTGGGACCGCTGCGTCGAAGCCGGCTGCGACGAGGCCAATGTGGTGGTCTGCGCCACCGACGGCTTCGGCATCCGTAACCAGGGCGCATCGGCCGCCGAGCAGACCGCAGCCATGCAAGCCATCGCCGCGCGGCAAAAGGCTGAGGGCGGGCCGCCGATCACCGTGACCATTTCGGTGGCCTTCGGCTGCCCCTTCGACGGCGAGGTTTCGGAAGACCAGGTGCTGAGGATCGTCCGAGCGGCGGCGGAAGCCGGCGTGGCCGAGATCGCGCTCGCCGACACCATCGGCGTCGCCGACCCCTGGCTGGTGAAACGCCGCGTCCAGGCCACGCGGGCGGCAGCGCCCGACCAGCGGCTGCGCATGCACTTCCACGACACCCGCAACACCGGCCTCGCCAACGCCTTCGCCAGCGTCGAGGCCGGCGTCGAGGTGCTGGACGCCAGCTGCGGCGGCCTGGGCGGCTGCCCCTTCGCGCCCGACGCCACTGGCAACATCGGCACCGAGGACCTGGTCTACATGCTGGAGCGCGCCGGCTACGAGACCGGCTACGACCTTCCCGGCCTGATCGACACGGCCAAGTGGATGGCCGGCGTCCTCTGCAAGCCCCCCGCCGCCTCGGTCAGCCGCGCGGGGGTGTTTCCGCTTAAGGCCTGACGGCGGCTTCCACCTACAGCCCTTGGCGACTAGCCTGACCCTGGGTTGGGGACGCAGACATGTTCGCGGTTTCGCACTTTTCGATGGTTGGCTTCGACTTCCCCATCGAGTCGTCCGCCGAGGTCGGGCCGTGGGCTGGCAAATTCATGCGGACCTGCAAGGCCACGCCACTCAATCCCTCCGATGTTTTGTGCATTATTTCGGACCCTTCCGGTGCGGACCTTCGGATCGCGCTACGCCGCAAGGGCCAGGCCGCCGACATCATCACGATCAACCCGGGATTCTCGGGAGAAGGTCGAACGAGCATCGAGGTCGTCGCTGACAACTCGGACCCAGACTTCGCGCCGTTCGAGATCGGCGTGGCCGCCCGCTTCGCTGGAGAACAGACACCTCTCATCCTCGATCTTGCCGATCCCACTCAGGCGGCGGCGTTCAAACCCGGGGCGAAGCTCACCGTCGACATCGCCGCCTTCAGTTTCGAGCCCGACGTCTTTCCCGATGAAGCCGCATTCTATGCGGCGCAGACCAAGGCCAACTCCAAGGTCCGGCTCGCAGCGAACTATTTCATCCCCAGCGGCTCGTTCTTCGAGCGGGCCGGAGGCGCCATGGCGAATGACGCCAGGCGCCCGGTGGCCTACGCCGATTTCGCGGGCAAGGTGCTGAAGATCGGCCATCGCGCAAACGTCGCCAGCGGGAAGCATGACTTCGTCTGGGCCGTGGTCCAGACCTACGATGGCGCGACCCTGGACGTGGTCATGGACACCTCGACCTTGCGAACCGAGCCCAAAGTCGGCGGGATCATTGCCGGCCGTTTCTGGCTGAGCGCCCGCGTTGCGCCGTCCTAGGCCTTCACCGCCACGAACAGATCCTGGCCGCCGTCGTAGTCGGCTGGCGGCGCCCATAGGCCGGCGAGGCTGGTCCGCAGCGTCAGGCCCGCCTCGGCGACCGCCGCCTCGATGGCCGGGCGCCAGTGGCCGATGGCGCGTTCGGGGTAGCGCGGGTCGATCACCTTGGAGGTCGCGTCGAACGGCTCGAAGGCGAACACCTCCGAAGCCTCGCGCCCAGGCGACAGCGCAAAGGCCGTGAAGGCGAACCGCCCGCCGGGTTTCAGCACCCGCGCGCCTTCCGCCAGATAGCGGCGCATCGCCGGCATCCGCATGTGGGTGAAGACCGAGGTGGCGAAGGCCAGGTCGATGCTGGCGTCGGCGGCGGGGAAGACCACCTCAGCCTCCGCCAGCTTGCCGCCCATGTTGTATTCGCCGTTCCAGACGTCCAGGTGCTCGAAACCCATGTGGGCCCGGCCGCGGAACCGGCGGCGGCAGGCGGCGATCCCGGCGCGGGAGATGTCGAAGCCGAGATAGCCACCACCGCCTATTCCCAACAGATCGGCGAGCGGCTCGGCCACCCGTCCGTTGCCGCAGCCGATGTCCAGCACCCGGTCCGACGGCTTCAGGCCCGCGTGGTCGGTGAGGTGGCGCACGAGCTGCCGGCCCACGGCCACGAAGTCGCCGTCGCCGACGTTGTGCACGAAGGCCCAGGGCTCGGCGCGGCGCGCAGGATCGGCGAGACGGTGAGGCAGGCTCTTCAGGTCGGTGAGCGCGCCCGCCAGGGTCCGGCGCACGGCCGGAGGGGCCCAGCCCGCCAGACGACGCACGAAAGGAGAGCGCATGGGCGAACCGGTTCGCGCGCGCCTAGTTGGCGCGGCCCCGGAAGCGCCAGAGCAGCGGACGCACGATCGCGGCCACCACCACCACCGGTGACAGGGTCCAGGCCACCAGCCGCTGGCCCACGCCCTTGGCCCGCTTGCGGAAATAGCGCGCCAGGCCGACGCCCTTGTGGAACTCCACCCGGATCGGGTTGGTCAGGCTGGTGTGGCCCAGGTGAACCACCTCGGCGCGCGGATGGAACAGCACCTGACCGCCGGCCCGGCGCACTCGCCAGCAGAGGTCCACGTCCTCCACATGCAGGAAATAGCCCTCGTCGAAGCCTTCGACGCGGTCGAAGTCCGCGCGCCGCATGCAGAAGCAGGCGCCGGAGACCGTCGGCGCCGGCACCGCGTGCTCCGGCAGGGCTTCGTTCTCCCAGTGCACCTCGAAGCGCTTCCAGGCCGGCGTCCGGCGCGCCAGTCCGCTCAGCGACATCAGCGCGGTCATCGGGGTGATCTCGCCGCGCCGCGCGCCGCGCTGCTCGGTGCGGTCGGCGTTCAGCACCCGGCCGCCCACCAGGGTCGGCACCGGCCGCTCCTCGATCTCGCCCACCAGTTCGGCCACGCAGCCCGGTTGCAGGAAAGCGTCCGGGTTGAGGAAGATCAGCACCTCGCCGGTGGCGGCCCGCGCGCCCAGGTTGGCGCCGCGCGCGAAGCCGACGTTGCCGTGGCCGGTCCTGAGGACGACGCGGCCGTCCCGCTCGGCCAGGGCGCGCAGGTAGATGAGGTCGTCGGCGGTCGAGCCGTTGTCGACGATCATCAGCTCGGTCACCATCGGGTCGCGGAGCGCGCAGGCGATGCTTTCGCCGAGCGCCGCCCCGGTCATGTAGACCACCATGATCACCGAGACCCGGCGCTGGGCGGCCAGGAAGGCCGGCGCGGGCGCGGAGTCGTTGGCGACCTCTGGGGCGGCGATGGGTCCGGCGGCGCCGTTCATCAGCTCTCCTGGACGCCGCGGGTTTCGGCGCTGCGGGCAAGATCGGGTGGGTTGGCCTGGCTGGCAAGCCGGTTCGCGGCCTCCGCGAGGTCGAGGATCTCCTGCCCGTCGGAGCCCAGGCGGCGCAAGGCGACGCGGCGCTCCTCCGCCTCCCTGCGGCCGACCACGGCGATCACCGGAACCTTCGCAAGGCTGTGCTCGCGGATCTTCAGGTTGATCTTCTCGTTGCGCAGGTCCGTTTCCACCCGCAGCCCCTTGGCCTTGAGCTCCGCCGCCACCTGGCGGGCGTAGTCATCGGCGTCGGAGGTGATTGTGGCCACCGTCACCTGAACGGGAGCCAACCAGAGCGGGAAGGCCCCGGCGTAGTTCTCGATCATCACCCCGATGAAGCGCTCCAGCGAACCGCAGATCGCCCGGTGCAGCATGACCGGCCGCTGCTTGGAGCCGTCCTCGGCCACATATTCGGCGTCGAGGCGCTCCGGCAGGACGTAGTCGAGTTGCAGGGTGCCGCACTGCCAGGTGCGGCCGATGGCGTCGCGCAGGTGGAATTCCAGCTTGGGCCCGTAGAAGGCGCCCTCGCCCGGCAGCATCTCCACCTGCGGGATGCCGGCGGCCAAGGCGGCGCGCTCCAGCTTCTTCTCGGCCACGTCCCAGACCGCGTCGTCGCCGAAACGAAGCTCGGGCCGCAGCGCCAGCTTTACCGCGTGCAGCTCCAGGCCGCAGTCGCGGTAGACGCTCTCCAGCAGGCGGACGAACTTCGTCGACTCCGCCTCGATCTGGTCCTCGCGGCAGAAGATGTGGGCGTCGTCCTGGGTGAAGGCGCGCACCCGGAAGATGCCGTGCAGGGCGCCGGACGGCTCATAGCGGTGGCAGGCGCCGAACTCGGCCATGCGCAGCGGCAGGTCGCGGTAGGACTTCTGGCCATAGTTGAAGATCTGCACGTGGCCCGGGCAGTTCATCGGCTTCACCGCCAGGACCTCGTCCTCCTCCGTCTGGCAGGTGAACATGGCGTGGCCGAACTTCTGCCAGTGGCCGGACTTCTCCCACAGCTCGCGGTCCATGAGCTGGGGCGCCTTGACCTCCACATAGCCGTCGTCGTCCAGCCGGCGGCGCATGTAGCTCTCCACCGTGCGGAACAGGGTCCAACCCTTGGGGTGCCAGAAGATCATCCCCTTGGCCTCTTCCTGCAGGTGGAAGAGGTCCATGGCCCGGCCGATCTTGCGGTGGTCGCGCTTCTCGGCCTCCTCGATGCGGTGCAGGTAGGCGGCCAGTTCCTCATCCGACGCCCAGGCCGTGCCGTAGATGCGCTGCAGCTGGGCGTTGCGGTGATCGCCCCGCCAGTAGGCGCCGGCCAGCTTGGTCAGCCGGAAGGCCTTGCCGACGAACTTCGTCGAGGGGAAATGCGGCCCGCGGCAGAGGTCCTTCCAGTTCCCCTGGCGATAGACCGAAACCTCCTCGCCGGCCGGGATGCCCTCGATGATCTCGGCCTTGTAGACTTCGCCGATCCCCTTGAAGTGGGCGATGGCGTCGTCGCGCTTCCAGACCTCGCGGGCGATGGGCTCGTCGCGGTCGACGATCTCCTTCATCCGCTGCTCGATGGCCGCCAGGTCGTCGAGGCTGAACGGCTCGTCGCGCGCGAAGTCGTAGTAGAAGCCGTCCTCGATCGACGGGCCGATGGTCACCTGGGTGCCGGGGAACAGCTCCTGCACCGCCTCAGCCATCACGTGGCTGGTGTCGTGGCGCAGGGTCTCCAGCGCTTCGCGGGCGTCGCGGGAGAGGATCTCGAAATGGCCGCCCTTGGAAAGCGGCCGGTCCACGTCCAGCAGCTCGCCGTCCAGCTTGATGAGCGCGGCGCGCTTGGCGAGCGAGGGGGCGATGGAGGCGGCCACGGCCTTGCCCGTCACGCCGTCGTCGTACTGGCGTTTGGAGCCGTCGGGGAAAATCAGGTCGATCATGTCTCACAGGTCCACTTGCGCGCCGGGCCGCTTGGCCCCTTTCGGCGCGGGGGCGGAACCGGGTCGTAACCCGATTTGCCGCTCCAGGGATGACAACGGCACAGCCTCTTGGCGGCGAGAGCACTCCCGCGCCACGGGCCGTGGCCGATCAGGGCTTCGGCGGCGTATTCCGAGCAGGTCGGAACGAACCGGCACGACCGCCCGATCAGCGGCGAAAGCGTCAGCTTGTAGGCGCGCAGCAGCGCCCTGACGCAGCGTTCGTAGAGGGTCATGCCGGCTTCGGTCTTCCGCAGTCGGGCCAGCGATTACGCTGCGCCCAGCGGAGGATCAAGCTGCGCCGGCGGGGCTAGTTCGCCCACCGGTGGTGTCGGGAGCGAGGCCGATGGCCGTGCGGACAGCCTCGGTCACCGCCTCAAACGCGAGCAGCGTCGAGGCGTGGCGGGCCGGGTAGTCCTTCACAGGCGCGAGCATGGCCAGGTCCGAGAAACGTCCGTCGGGCGCAGGTCCGCCCGCCTTCAGCATAGCGCGAAACTGGTTACGGGTCACTTCCAGCTCGTCCAGGCTGGCGCCGATCACATGGGCGCCCAGCACCGAGGCGGCGGCCTGGCCCAGCGCGCAGGCCTTCACGTCCTGGGCGAAGTCGGCGACCCGGCCGTCGGCCACCACCACGTCCACCACCACCCGGCTGCCACACAGCTTGGCCACCTTCTCGACGCTGGCGTCGGGCGCGCTGAGGCGCCCGACCCGCGGCAGGTTCGCCGCGAGCTTGAGCAGTTTCGCCGAGTAGAGGTCGTCGATCACCGCCCCTAGATCGGCGCCGCGGGCGGCGGAGTCAAATCCCATATTGACTCCGTAATGATATATCATAACACATCCCTCTACCGCGCGGGACGTCCACGTCCACCCCCAACCGAGACGCCTCACGGCTCCCGACAGGATTTCCATGCCCCAGCGCAATCTCTGGCTCGCCGCCGCGAGCCTGTCCGTCCTCGCCCACCCCACGTCCGCCCAGCAGGCGCCGGCGCCCGCCGCATCCCAAAGCCAGGTCTCCGAGATCGTGGTCACCGCCCAGCGGCTCGACGCCGCGCGCTCCGAGGTCGAACCGCAGCTTGGCGCCACCAGCTATTCGATGCCGGAGGCCTTCATCAACAACCTGCCGAGCGGCGCCAACACCGAACTGAACCAGGTGATCCTGCAGGCGCCGGGCGCGGCGCAGGACAGCTTCGGCCAGCTGCACATCCGCGGCGACCACGCCAACATCCAGTACCGGCTGAACAACGTCGTCCTGCCGGAGGGCCTGTCGGTGTTCGGCCAGGCCCTGTCGCCCAGGCTGGCCAGCAACATCGACCTGATCACCGGCGCCCTGCCGGCCCAGTACGGCCTGCGCACCGCCGGCATCGTCAACATCACCACCAAGTCCGGCTTCCAGAACGGCGGCGAGGTGAGCCTCTACGGCGGCAGCCACGGGATGATCGAGCCGTCGATCGAGTACGGCGGCACGTCCGGCGCCACCAGCGGCTTCTTCTCCGGCAGCTACACCGGCACCGACGTTGGCATCGAGAGCCCGGACGGCCGCGGCACGCCGATCCACGACCATTCCGACCAGTACCAGGCCTTCGGCTTCCTCGACCACATCATCGACGAGACCAGCCGGGTCTCGCTGATCGCCGGCACCAGCCAGGAGACCTTCCAGCTGCCCAACTCGTCCGGCCTGCAGCCGGATACCGGCTTCAGCGTCAACGGGATCACCGCCTTCCCGTCGCAGAACCTCAACGAGCGCCAACGCGAAGGCACCAGCTACGCCATCGTCAGCTACCAGAAGACTACCGACAAGTTCACCGGCCAGGCGTCGTTTTTCACCCGATATTCGGACCTCAGATATACGCCCGATGTCACCGGCGAACTGCTGTTCAACGGCATTGCCCAGGCGGCCGGCAAGACCGACCTCAGCTTCGGGACCCAGCTCGAAGGCGTCTACAAGCTCACCGACGCCCACACCCTGCGCGGCGGGGTAATCATCTCGACGGACCATTCCACCAGCAAGACCAACTCGCAGGTGTTCAATGTGGACGACAGCGGCGCCCAGATCGGCGCCGGGCCGGTCACCGTCGTCGATAACAGCAAGGCGACGGCCTGGACCTATTCCGCCTACCTGGAGGACGAGTGGAAGCTGCTCGAAACGGTGACCCTGAACTACGGCCTGCGCTTCGACCAGCTCGACAGCTTCCGCCACGAGAACCAGCTTTCGCCGCGGGTGAACCTGGTCTGGAAGCCGATGGATGGGACCACCTTCCACGCCGGCTATTCCAGGTACTTCACCCCACCGCCGTTCGAGTTGATCGCCTCGACCGCCGTGGCCAAGTTCGTCGGCACCAGCGCCGAGCAGCCGGGGACTGAGAACGACCTGCCCCGCTCCGAGCGCGACAACTACTACGACGTGGGCGCGCAGCAGAAGCTGTTCGGCAGCCTGATCGTGGGCATCGCCGCCTACGACAAGGAGGCCAAGAACCTGATCGACGAGGGCCAGTTCGGCGCGCCGATCATCCTGACCCCCTTCAACTATGCCAAGGGCTTCGCGCGCGGCGTCGAACTCACCGCCAACTATGCGCACGGCCCATTCAGCGCCTACGGCAACCTGTCGTTCTCCAAGGCCCAGGGGAAGGACATCATCTCCAGCCAGTTCAACTTCGACCCGGGCGACCTGGCCTTCATCCAGGACCACTTCATCTATCTGGACCACGACCAGTCGATCACCGCCTCGTTCGGCGCCGACTACCAGATCGAAGGCGGTCCGCGGGTGGGCTTCGACGCCCTCTTCGGCTCGGGCCTGCGCAAGGACGGCGCCGTTCCGAACGGCGATCGGGTTCCGAACTACACCCAGGTCAACCTGACCTCGTCGGAGACGTTCACCCTGCCGGCGGTCGGCCGGATCACCGCGCGCTTCGACATCATCAACGTCTTCGACAAGGAATATGAGATCCGCGACGGCACCGGCATCGGCGTCGGCGCGCCGCAGTTCGGCCCCCGGCGCGGGTTCTTCGGCGGACTGACCAAAGCGTTCTGACCCCCGGGCGAATTTGTCCCCTTGCCAGACGGCCGCCTTCCCCTAGCGTCGTGCGGTTCGGGGAGGCCGCATGAGCGCGATCACGGGCGAGACCAAGGTCGCGACGGCGCCGAAGGGCGAATTGTTCGGCCACCCGCGCGGGCTGTTCGTCCTGGCCGGAACCGAGCTTTGGGACCGCATCTCCTTCCACGGGATGCAGGCGCTGCTGACCCTCTACATGGCCGAGCAGCTGTTCAAGCCGGGCCGGGTCGAACAGATCGTGGGCTTCGCGGGCTTTCGCGCGGCGGTGGAGGCGGTGTTCGGCCATCTCACCGTCCAGGGCCTGGCGACCCAGGTCTTCGGCCTCTATGTGGCCTGCGTCTATATCACCCCGGCGCTCGGCGGCTGGCTGGGCGACCAGGTGCTGGGGCGCCGGCGCGGCGTCACCCTGGGCGCCGTGCTGATGACCGCCGGCCACTTCTGCATGGCCTTCGACCAGTCGTTCCTGCTGGCGCTGCTGCTGCTGATCTTCGGGGCCGGCATCTTCCGCGGCAACCTGGTGCCGCAGGTCAGCGAGCTCTACGACCCCGACGACCGGCGCCGCGGCGTCGCCTTCCAGCTCTATGCCTCGATGATCAACTTCGGAGCCTTCATCGCGCCCCTGGTGAGCGGAGCGCTGGGCGCGGCCTATGGCTGGCATTTCGCGTTCGGCTTTGCCGGTGTCGGCATGCTGACCGGCCTGATCGTCTACCTGATCGGCCAAGGCCAGCTCCCCGCCCATGCGCCCCGGCCCCGCGGCGCCAAGCCCGTCGCCCTGACGCCATCGGAAACCCGCGTGGTCTGGCGCCTGACGGCCCTGGTGCCGGTGGCGGCGCTGTTCTGGATCGCCCAGAGCCAGGTCTGGAACACCTACAACCTCTGGGTCCGTGACCACATCGAGCTGCAGGTGGGCGGCTTCACCGTGCCGGTGCCCTGGCTGCAGTCGCTGGACGGGCTGTCGCCGTTCATCTGCCTGCCGCCGATGCTGCTGTTCTGGCGCTGGCAAGCGGCGCGCGGGCGCGAGCCGACCGACTTCATCAAGATCGCCATCGGCTGCTTCATCTTCGGCGCCTCGACGATGCTGCTGGCCAGCGCGGGCCTGATCACCGACAGCCACGGCAAGACGCCGCTCGCCTGGGCGGTGCTCTTCCACCTCTCGTCGAACCTGGGCTGGCTCTACTTCACGCCCACGGTCACCGGCTTCTACGCCAAGGCGGCGCCCAGGGCGCTGACCGGGGCGATGATCGGGGTCTACAACCTCGCGGTCTTTGCGGGCAGCATCATCAGCGGGCGGATGGGTTCGCTCTACGAGACCCTGCCGGCCAGCGGCTTCTGGGCCCTGCATGCGGCGGTGGTGACCCTGGGCGGGCTGATCTTCCTGGTGATCGGCCTGCGCTACGCCCGGGCGTTCGAGGCTCAGGTTTAGGGCGCCCAGCCGGGCAGGACGGCGGCCTGTTCGACCCAGCCGGCGAACTGCGCCTCATCGAGCCCGCCTTCGTGGATGTCGTAGTAGCGCACGTCCCTGATCTTGGTCGTCCCAAGCGGCGGCGGGCGCAGCACGGCGCCGTCGAAGAACGCGACCCGCACCAGGTTCTCGTAGCCGGTGATGCTGAGGAACCAGCTGCGGCCACCGGCGCGGCCATAGATCGGCGCGTCCCATTTCACCGCCTTGCGCAGGTCGGGCGCGGTGCGGGTGACGATGCGGTCGAGCCGGCGGCAGACGTCGGCCCTCCAGCCGGGCATGACGGCGATATAGGCCTGCACCGCGTCGTCGCCCTCGCCGTTGACGATGCTGAGCTGGCCGCGGGACAGCAGTTTCGGGGTCTCGGTCATGGCGCGCTATCTCCCAGACCGGCGCGCAACGCCGCCAGCGCCAGGGCGTCGCGCGCGGCGGCGTCCAGGCCGGCGAGGCTCGGTTCGGCGGCTGGCGGCGCGGTGACGATCCGTCCGCCCTGCATGTGCAGCACCCGGTCGGCCAGGCGGGCGATCTCGCCGCGGTCATGGGTCACATAGAGCGCCGGGACCTTCAGGCTGCGATGGACGCGTTCCAGGTAGGGCAGGATTTCGGCCTTGGCGGCGGCGTCCAGGCTGGCCAGCGGCTCGTCCAGCAGCAGCAGGCGGGGTTGGGTGACGAGGGCGCGGGCCAGGGCTGCGCGCTGCCGCTCGCCGCCGGAAAGGCCGGCCGGGCGGCGGTCCATCAAGGCGCCAAGGCCCAGCAGGTCGACCGCATCGGCGAGGCCGCCCTCGCCCTTCGCCCGGCGCGAACCATAGGCCAGGTTGCCGCGCACGCTGAGGTGCGGCAGCAGGCTGGCCTCCTGGAACACCACGCCCACGGCCCGGCGATGCGTCGGCACGAAAGTCCCGGCGTCCTGCCAGACCTCGCCACCCACCATGAGGCGGCCCTCGAACCGCGCCAGGCCCGCGATGGCGCGCAGCAGGGTGGTCTTGCCCGAGCCCGAGGGGCCGGAAAGCGCGGTGATTCCCTCGCCCGGAAAGGCGAAATCGGCGTCCAGGCGGAAGCCGCCCAGCGCGCCGGAGAACCTGCCGGCGACCCCGCTGTCGCCCTGGTGGCTCACTTCACCGCCTCGTCGATCCGCCGGTCGAGCAGCAGCAGCGCCAGCAGGGCGGCGAAGGCGAACACCGCCACCGCGGCCGCCAGGCGGTGCGCGTCGCCGTACTGCAGGTTCTCCACGAGCTGGTAGATGCGCACCGAGATCACCTCGGTCTTGCCGGGGATGCCGCCGCCGATCATCAGCACTACCCCGAACTCGCCGATGGTGTGGGCGAAGACCAGGATGGCGGCGGTCAGGAACCCGCGCCGCGCCAGCGGCAGGGCGACGGTCGCGAAAGCATCCAGCGGCCCGGCCCGCAGGGTGGCGGCCACCTCCATCGGCCTGGGGCCCATGGCCTCGAAGGCGTTCCTGATCGGCTGCACGGCGAACGGCAGGGAATAGACCATCGAGCCCACCACCAGGCCCTCGAACGTGAAAGCCAGCGTGCGGACGCCGAAGGGATGCAGGAGGGCCATCAGCGGGCTCTGCGGCGCGATCGCGATCAGCAGGTAGAAGCCCAGCACCGAGGGCGGCAGGATGATCGGCAGGGTCACCAGGGCGGCGACCGCCTCCTTCCACCAGGCGCGGCGGCGCGCC
Organism: Phenylobacterium sp.; assembly: GCF_036501465.1. Lineage (GTDB taxonomy): Bacteria > Pseudomonadota > Alphaproteobacteria > Caulobacterales > Caulobacteraceae > Phenylobacterium. Next base: position 61,717 of record NZ_DASYAF010000146.1, on the reverse strand, counting down.
AGCCACCAGGCGATCGGCGTGGCGACAAGCAGCAACAGGACCGTCGTCAGGCCCGCGAGCCTGAGCGTCGTTGTCACGACTTCGCTGAGTTCGACGTCCAGTTCGCCGCTCCCCTGACCTGAGCCTATCGGACGTCGTAGCCGTACTTCTTGATGATCGCCACGGCCTGCGGGCCTTTCAGGAAGGCCAGGAAGGCCTTGGCGGCGACGCTGTCGCGGCCCGGCTGCATCAGGATCGCCTGCTGGGCGATGGGCGCGTGATCGGCGTCGGGCACGATCCAGTGCGATCCACCCCGCACATTGACCACCTGCGAAAGGGCCACGAAGCCCAGCTCGGCCGCCCCGGTCTCGGTGAACTGGTAGGCCTGGGCGATGGACGAGCCCTGGACGATCTTCGGCTTCAGCGCCTCATAGAGGCCGAGCTTGGTGAGCGTCTGGACGGCGGCGGTCCCGTAGGGCGCCGTGGCGGGGTCGGCGATGGCCAGCTTGGCGAACTTCCCACCCTTCAGCACCGCGCCCGCGCTGTCGACCAGTCCCGGTGTCTTCGAATAGAGCACCAGCTTGCCCACCGCATAGGTGAAGCGGGTGCCGGCCACGCCCAGGCCCTCGCGCTCGGCCGCGGCCGGCCGCTCGGTGTCCGCGGAGAGGAAGACCTCGAACGGCGCCCCGTGGGACATCTGGGCGTAGAACTGACCGGACGAGCCGAAGCTGAGGCTGGCGGTGTGGCCGGTGGCGGCCTTGAAGGCCTGGGCGATCGCCTTGGCCGGCTCGGTGAAATTGGCGGCCACGGCGACCTGGGTGTCGGCGGCCCAGGCCTCGGACGAGCCGAAAAGCACGACCGTCCCGATGAGCGCCAGCCCGATCAGCCGTCTCGTGGTCATCATCGTCTCCGCCAGCGTTCGGCATCAGCCTTGCCGAACGATAGACCAGCCGGCGGGGGTCTAGAAGGCGAACTGCGAGCGCAGCGCGACCACGTGGTAGTGCTGGCCGATCTGCGCGCCCACCGGCGTCGAGAAGGTCGTGGCCGACGGCGACAGGCGGTCGATCCGCACGTCCTGATAGTCCAGCATCAACTTCACGAAGCTGTTCGGATGCCAGTTGAGGCCGCCCGACCAGATCCGCTGGTCGCCGCCGCGCACAGCGCCGCGGCCGGGCGCGGTCCCCGGCGCGCCGGGGTGATCGTTGAGGTCGACGTCGGAATAGCGCAGCGCCGCCTCCAGCGCGCCCCAGGTCCCGTCCCGCCAGCTGAACGGATGGTCGACCGACGGGGCGTCCCAGGCCCAGGTGGCGGTGTTGAACCGCCGCCGTTCGCCCGTGAGGATGTAGGAGCCCTCCACATAGTAGCCGTGGAAGCTGGGGTCGGCGGCGCCGGCCACGGGATCCAGCCGCTCGAGCCTGAAGCGCTCGTACTCGCTCTGCAGGAACAGCGGGCCGAGTTCGCCCGACAGCTCGAACCCAACCTCGGTCAGATGCCGGGCGTCGAGGCCGCCGGTGGAGATCAGCCGCGTGCCGTCGACCCGCAGCTCCGGCCGCTCCTGCAGGGTTATGGCATAGCGCGCGGCGCCGGCCGGCGTATCCGGCCCGCCGGTGTCGGCCGGCCGCTCGACGTAGGAGCTGTGGACGCCGACTTCCAGCATGGCGAGACCGGTGTGGACCGGCAGCAAGCCGAGGCGGCCGAGGAAGCCTAAGGGGGCGTCGAAGGGCTGGGCGACGCCGGTGGCTTGGGAGTTCACGACGCCGACCACCCGGCCGGTGACCGCGGCGTTGACATACCACCAGTCCGTGCCGCCCCAGACCTCGGCGCCTTCACGGAAGTCGCCGCCGGCCACGCCGCGGGCGATGTCGGCCGCCGCTGGCCGCTCCAGGAACAGCGAGCCGCTGGTCGAGCCCTGATCCTCGAGGCCCAGCGAGGGGGCGAAGGCGCCGATGCGGACGTGGAAGGGCCTCAGGCCCGAGTACTGGACCCAGAGTTCCTGCACGTGGCCGGCGTCCTCCTCGCCCGCCCCGCCGAATTCCAGGAGGAGGTTGTAGTCCCAGTCGCCGAAGGCGCGGCCGTCCACCCCGAAGCGGGCGCGGCGGAAATCGCTGCCGGAGCTCAGGTCGCGGGCATGGGCGGTGTCGGCGGCCGCTGCGCCGCGCCGTAAATCGCTGGCGACCGGGCCGGGCGTCGCCTGGGCGTAGTCGGCGGCGTCGAGCTGCATCAGCGCGTGCAGGTTGGCGGTGAAGCGGCCGTCGGCGCTGGCGATCGACGGACGCCCGGCCACGATGGTCGCCCCGCCAGCGGTCGGGAAGGACGGCGGGGCGGGGGTCTGGACCACCGGCGGCGCGGCAGGTGGCGTGGCGGCCTGGGCGGCCCGCGCCTCCAGCGCATCGACCTTGGTCTCCAGGACCTTGACCTCGTCCTTCAGGGCCTGGATCTCGGCGTCGCGCGGGTCGGGCGCGGGCGGCGTCGCGGGTTTCGCCGGGGCGGCGGTCGCCGCCAGGCCCAGGCTCGCGGCGGCGAGGATGAGAGTCTTGGAGCGCATCCCTTGAGGTCCTTCCGCATAGCCATCGCCGGGCGCGCGTTTTAAAACTCTATCTATTTTATAGGAATTCACCCGTCAGATAATCGGCGATGCGTCACAGATCAGCTATTGTCCGATCGCGAGATGGTGGGACTTGGCATCTGAGGAGGGCGTGGTGACGGATCGGGGCGGCGGGCGCAGGCGGTTCCTTCAGTTGGCGGCGGGCGCGGTGGGCGGGGCCGCCCTGCCGCCGGGGGTGCGCGAAGCTCTGGCGTTGCCGGCCGCGCGGGTCTCCGGGACCATCCGCGACGTCCAGCACGTGGTGATCCTGATGCAGGAGAACCGCAGCTTCGACCACTACTTCGGCACGCTGCGCGGCGTGCGCGGCTATGGCGACCCACGGGTCATAGACCTGCCCAGCGGCCACAGCGTCTGGAACCAGCCGGAGAAAGAGGGCGACGGCGCTGTCAGCCCCTTCCATCTCGACACCGGAACGACCCGCGCCGAGACCATGCGCGACCTGGACCACAGCTGGAAGGGCAGCCACGCCCGCTGGAAGCACTACGACGCCTGGGTCCCCACCAAGACGCCGCTGACCATGGGCTATTTCACCCGCGCGGACCTGCCCTTCTACTATGCGCTCGCCGACGCCTTCACGATCTGCGACGCCTACCACTGCTCGATCTTCGGCCCGACCAATCCGAACCGCATGTTCCTCTTTTCGGGGACCAGCGGGCTCTCGGCCGGAAACGACACCCGCTACGTCGTCGCCAATCCACCGGAGGAGACCAACAACAACGCGAACCCGGCCGAGGACTCCCCGAAGTTCAAAGGGGTGAACTGGCCCACCTACGCCGAGCGGCTGCAAGCGGCCGGCGTCTCCTGGAAGGTCTACCAGGAATACGAGAACTACGGCGACAACGGCCTGGCCTACTTCGTCAACTTCCGCGGCATCGGCCCGGACTCGATCCTCTACCAGCGCGGCCGCGCCTGGTCGCCGGGCTCCACCAAGGAGAACGCCAAGGAGAGCGACGGCGACCACCTGATCGCCGAGTTCAAGAAGGACGTGGCCGCCGACAAGCTTCCTCAGGTTTGCTGGATCGTCACCAACTACAAGCTCTCCGAGCACCCGCAGGCGGCGCCCTCGGACGGCGCCTACTTCACCGCCAGGATGATCGAGGCCCTGGCCTCCAACCCCAAGGTCTGGGCCAAGACCGTCTTCATCCTGAACTACGACGAGAACGACGGCTTCTTCGACCACATGCCGCCGCCGATCCCGCCGGTCGGAGTCGCCGTCGGAAAGAGCACCGTTGCCACCGACCACGAGGACTATCACGGCGAGCCGGTGGGGCTGGGCCCCCGCGTGCCTCTGCTGGTGGTCTCGCCCTGGAGCAAGGGCGGCTACGTCAATTCCCAACTCCACGACCACACCTCGGTGATCCGCTTCCTGGAAGCGCGCTTCGGAGTGATGGAGCCGCAGATCTCGCCCTGGCGGCGCGCGGTGACCGGCGACCTCACCAGCCTGTTCGACTTCAAGACCCCGAACCGTGCGGTCCAGAAGCTGCCCGACGCCTCAGGCCTGCCGGCGCGCGCGGCCAAGGCCAAGGCCACCCTGCCGCAGCCGACCGTTCCGCAAGTCCCCGAGCCGCATCCCCGCCAGGAGCCGGGCCAGCGGCCGGCGCGGCCCCTGCCCTACGCCTTCGAGGTGGCGAGCGCCGTGAAGCCGGACGGGCTTGAGCTGACGCTCATCAACACCGGCGCGGCCGGCGCGGCCTTCGACCTGCGCAGCCCACGCGGCGGCGAGCCCCGCTACTATGCGGTGGAGGCCGGCAAGCGCCTCGTCGACCTCGCGCCGGCCGAGGGGCGCTATGACCTGACGCTCTATGGTCCCAACGGTTTCCTACGCGGCTTCCGCGGCGAGGCGGGGGCCTCAGGCGCCGAGGCCTGGGCGCGATTCGACCCCAAGGCCGGCAAGCTGATGGTCACCCTCAGGAACGCCGGCAGGACGCCGCTCACCCTCGACGTGAAGCCCAACGCCTATTCCGAGGCGCCGGCCCGGCTGCATCGCCTGGCGGCCGGCGCCGAGGTCACCGACGCCTGGGACCTGAAGGCCAGCCATCACTGGTACGACCTTTCAGTCACCTGCGCCGAGGCGCCCAGCTTCGGCCGCCGCTTCGCCGGCCACGGCGAGGATGGACGGGCCAGCCTGTCGGACCCCTTGCTGGGACGCCAGACCTAACCCGGCGGCATCTGGGCCAGGTCCAGCACGGCGCGGAACACCGCAAAGCAGATGCCGATGAAGATCAGCACCGGCAAGATCACCACACCGATGTCGATGGGACTGCGCAGGCCTTTGGGTAGGGTCATGGGAACCTCCTTACAGGAGGCAAACGTATCGTACTACGATAGGTTCTGTCGCGACCTGAGGCGCTACCAGATGTGAACCCGCTGGTCCGGCGGCAGGTACATCTTGTCCCCCGGCTTGACGTTGAAGGCGGCGTACCAGGCGTCGACATTGCGCACGATGCCGTTCACCCGGTACTCGGCCGGGCTGTGCGGATTGGTCAGCAACTGCTGGCGCAGCGCGCCTTCGCGGGTCTTGGTCTGCCAGGACTGGGCGTAGGCGATGAAGAACCTCTGGTCGCCGGTGAAGCCGTCGATCACCGCCGGTTCGCCGTGCTGGGCCACATAGCGCCGCCAGGCGGCGTAGGCGGCTTCCAGCCCGCCCAGGTCGCCCAGATTCTCGCCCATGGTCAGCTTGCCGTTGATGTGCACGCCGGGCACCGGCTCGTAGCTGTCGAACTGCTTGCCCAGCATGGCGGCGCGCGCGCCGAAGGCCTTGGCCGCGTCGGCCGTCCACCAGTCGCGGACCTTGCCGGTCTCGTCGAAGTGGCGGCCCTCGTCGTCGAAGCCGTGGCCCATCTCGTGGCCGATCACTCCGCCCTCGCCACCATAGTTGGCGGCCGGATCGGCGCCCGGGTCGAAATAGGGCGGCTGCAGGATCGCGGCGGGGAAGGTGATCTGGTTGGCGAGCGGGTTGTAGTAGGCGTTCACCTCCTGCGGGACCATGTTCCAGAGGCCCTTGTCCACTGGCTTCGGATAGCGGCTGAGCTCCAGGTTCCACTCGAACTGCTCGGCGCGCACCGCGTCGCCGAGAAGGTCGGTGCGCGAGACCTTCAGCTTGGAATAGTCGATCCATTTCTTCGGGTGGCCCAGACGCGGGTCGAAGGTGCCGAGCTTGACCAGGGCGGCCTTCCGCGTCGGCTCATCCATCCAGGCGGCGGACTTGAAGCGCTCGCCATAGGCCGTGGTCAGGTTGGCGACCAGTTCGGCGGTCTGGCGCTCGGCTTCCGGCGGGAAATGCTCGGCCACATAGATGCGGCCCACCTCTTCGCCCAGGTCGCGGTTGACCAGCTGGACGCCGCGCTTCCAGCGTTCGCGCTGCTGCGGCACGTCCCGCAGGGTCTTGGAATAGAAGTCGAAGGTCGCCTGGTCGAAGGCGTGCGGCAGGTACTGCGCATGGGTGCGGACGAAGTGGTAGGCGAGATAGTCCTTCCACACCGAAAGCGGCGTCGAGGCGAAAAGGTCGCCCGCGGCCTTCACCTCGCTGGGCTCGACCACCAGCACCTTCTTCGGCGCGCCCAGGCCCGAGTGGGCCATCATCGCCGCCCACGGGAACTGCGGCGCCAGCGCCTGCAGCTTCTCGACCGTCATCGGATTGTTGATCTGCTCGATGTCGCGGGTGCGTTCCGGGGCCCAGTGCGCCTCGGCGATCTTGTGCTCCAGCGCGATGATCGCGTCGGCCTTGGCCGCGGCGTTCTTGATCCCGGCCAGGGTCTGGATCTTGACGACGTAGTCCCGATAGGCCTTGCGGAAGGTGTCGTACTTGGCCCCCTCGCGCAGGTAGTAGTCGCGGTTGGGCAGCCCCAGGCCGCCCTGGTCCACGCCCACCACATAGACGTTCGGATTGTCGAGGTCGGGATTGATCCCGATGTTGACCGGGCTCTCATAGCCGGTCTCGGCGAACAGCTTGGCGACGCCAGCCTTGGACGTCACCGCCGCGATCCGGGCGAGGTAGGGTTTCAGCGGCGCCGTGCCGCGCGCCTCGATCCCTTTCTCGTCCATCCAGGCGGCGTAGAAGTCGCCGACCCGCTGGCCGCCGGGGCCTGCCTTTGTCGGATCCTTGGCCAGGCGCTCGACGATCTCGCGCACCTGCCGCTCGGCCTCGTCGGACAGTGTCTGGTCGACGCCGGCGGCGGTCTTGTCAGGCGCGATCTGCGTGCGCTTCAGCCAGGCCCCGTTCACGTAGCGGAAGAAGTCGTCGCCGGGCTTGACCGACGCATCCATCGAGGTGGCGTCGTAGCCCCAGGTCCCGAATTTCGCCTTGCCGGCGGCGGCTCCGCCCCAGCCGACGCCCGCCATCGCTGCGACGGCCACGCCCGCCAGCACCCACGTCCTCACGCTCACGACATCCTCCCTCGATCGCCGGCCGACAGTACACCGCGCAATCGGCCGGGCAACTCGCGGGGCTCAGCCCTTCTGCGCCTGCCAGATCGCCTCGGCGCGGGCCTTCAGAGCGTCGTCCATATCGACGAAGGCGCGGTAGAGGGTCCCGGCCATCCGCTTGCCGAGCCGCGGCCCCAGGAAGCCGGCGATCAGCTCGCCGTTGGAGACGATGCAGCTTTCCGCCGCCAGCGCTTCGATCTCGAAGTAGCGGGTGGTCTTCACCAGCCCGCCCAGCATGGTCAGCCGCCAGTGGAGCTGTTCGCCCGGCACCCATTCCAGCACCGTGGGGTGGATCTCCTCCGGCGGCCGGCCGGGCAGCGCCAAAGTGATATCCAGAGTTCCGCCGATGCGGATCTGGCCCGCAGCCTTCGGATAGAGCACGCACCACTCATGCCAGGAAGCCAGGTCGGAGATCACCGCCCAGATCACCTCGGCCGGCGCCTGGATGCCGACGCGGTGCTCGATGCGCAGGCCGCGCGGCGGCTTCGGCGGCGGCGGCTTGTTGGTCCTGGGCGCTGGGTCCAGGGGCGGACCGCCACGGGTTCCGAACGGGCCGGCCCTCAGGGCGGGCGGGGGCGTAATCGGCATCAGGCCTGCTCCTTCATGCGCCAGGTCGCGCCGGCGGGACCGTCCATGACTTCGACGTTCAGCGCGGCGAGTTCGGCTCGCAGGCGGTCGGCCTCGGCCCAGTCCTTGGCCCGGCGCGCCGCGTCACGGGCGGCGACCAGGCCATCGATCCGGGCCTTCAGGTCCTCGTCGGCCCCGCCTTCGAACCAAGCCTGCGGGTCGGCCTGCAGGAAGCCCAGCACCGAGGCGATCGCCATCAGGTCGCCCTTCAGCGGCCCGGCCTCGCCGGAGCCCTTGCGCACCGCCGCGTCCAGCTCGGTGGCGAGCTTCTTGATCAGCGCCATGGCGGCGGGCGTGTTGAGGTCGTCCAGCAAGGGCTCCAGCTGGTCCTCCGCCAGCGCGCCGGAGCCGCCGGCCTCGATGTGCCGGGCGCGGCCGAGCACGCCGTAAAGGTGATCCAGCGAGTTGCGCGCCTGGATCAGCGCATCGTCCGTCCAGGCGAGCGGCTGGCGATAGTGCGCGCCCAGCAAGGCCCAGCGGATCACTTCGCCCGGCTGCTGTTTCAACAGGTCGTGGGCCAGGGTCACATTGCCCAGGCTCTTGGACATCTTCTCCTCGCCCATGTTGAGGAAGCCGTTGTGCAGCCAGTATTTGGCGTACTCCCCGTCGTGCGCGTGATCGTGGTCGCAGACACCTTGGGCCAGCTCGTTCTCGTGGTGCGGGAAGACCAGGTCGATGCCGCCGCCGTGGATGTCGATCGGCAGGCCCAGCTCCTGCTCGATCATCGCCGAGCACTCGATGTGCCAGCCGGGCCGGCCGGGGCCCCAGGGGCTGTCCCACACCGGCTCGCCGGGCTTGGAGGGCTTCCAGAGCACGAAGTCGGCGGGGTGGCGCTTGTAGGGGGCGACCTCGACGCGGGCGCCGGCGATCATCTCGTCCAGCGGGCGGCCGGAGAGCTTGCCGTAGTCGCCGAACGCCTGGGTGTCGAACAGCACATGGCCCTCGGCGGCGTAGGCGGCGTTGTTGTGGACCAGCCGGCCGATCATGGCGATGATCGCATCCATGGTCTGCGTCGCCTTCGGCTGGGCGGTCGGCTGCAGCGCGCCCAAGGCCGCGGCGTCGCTGTTGTAGGCCGTGAGGTAGCGATCGGTGACCGTCGAAATCGGCACGCCTTCCGCAATGGCCTTGGCGTTGATCCTGTCGTCCACGTCGGTGACGTTCGCGGCATAGACCACCGCAGACTCGCCATAGAGCCGGCGCAGCAGCCGGAACAGCACGTCGAACACCACCACCGGCCGGAAGTTGCCGATGTGAGCGTAGTTGTAGACCGTGGGCCCGCAGACATACATCGTCACCCGCTTGGGATCGGCGGGAACGAAGGGCCGTTTCTTGCGGGCCATGGTGTCGTAGAGCTGAAGCGGCATCGATCTTTTCTGAGGTGGCGTGACAGTTGCCCAGGTTCGGGTCCGGCCCATATACAGATGGGCGGATCGGGAAGCCACGGGAACCCCTGCGGCGTTTCCCCATCCAAACGAAGGGTGGCCACGCGTCATTTCCGGGACCTTCGTCCCGGCGCAACTCAGCCCTGGAAAGAACCTAGCCTCATCATGGACGCTATCCGCGACCGAACCCTGGTCGGTTCCAACGCCGACCTTGATCTTGACCCCGTGAAGCGCCCTTCCCGCGAAGAGGCGATGGACGCCGTGCGCACCCTGATCGCCTGGGCCGGCGACGATCCGCGCCGCGAAGGCGTGATCGACACGCCAAAGCGCGTCGTCGACGCCTATGCCGAATGGTTCGAGGGCTACGAGGCCGATCCGGCCAAGGAGCTCAGCCGCACCTTCGAGGACGTGCAGGGCTACGACGACATCGTCATGCTGCGCGAGATCGAGGTGGAGAGCCACTGCGAGCACCACATGGCGCCGTTCCTGGGCAAGGCCTATGTGGCCTACATGCCCACCAACCGCGTGGTCGGCATCTCCAAGATCGCCCGGGTGGTCGAGATCTTCGCCAAGCGTCTCCAGACCCAGGAGACCATGACCCAGCAGATCTGCGACGCCATCACCGACAGCCTGCGCCCGGCCGGCGTGGCGGTGCTGATCGACGCCAACCACCAGTGCATGTCGACCCGCGGCGTGCACCACCGGCACGTCTCGACGATCACCACCCAGTTCACCGGCGTCTTCAAGACCGACCCGACGCTGCGCCAGCGCTTCCTGGACTTCGCGAACCGGAAATAGACCCCACACACTGCGTCATCCTCCGGTCGCCCGAAGAGGCGATCCGGGGGACCCATGCGGCCTCGCCTCGTTCTGAAATTCAGCTTGGGTCCTCATCAGCCTCGCGGCTGACCGGAGGAAGACGGTTCAACTGGTCAGCGGGTTGGTCGGCTCGCCCTCGCCCGGCGCGCGGGGCGGGTGGACGATGGTCACCAGCACGAAGCTGAGCAGTATCAGCAGGTACCAGGCGCCCAGCTTGTCGATGGGCACGGCATGCCAGCCGCGCCGCTGGTTCGGATAGATCCAGGCTGCGGTGAAGGTGCCGATGTTCTCGGCGAACCAGATGAACAGCGCCACCAGCACCAGGCCCAGCAGCACCGGCATCCGCCTGGGCTTCCGGTCGGGCGTGAAGGTGAACCAGGACCGGGCGAACAGCAGGGCCGAGGCCGCGTAGAGCCCCCAGCGGATGTCGACCACATAGTGGTGGGTGAAGAAGTTGACATAGCTCGCCACCGCCAGGGTCCAGGCCAACCCGTGCGGCGGCCAGCGGATGAAGCGGATCTCGAACAGGCGAAGCGCGCGGGCGATGTAGGAGCCGATCGCCCCATACATGAAGCCCGAGAACAAGGGCACGCCACCGATCCGCAGCAGGCTGGGCTCGGGATAGATCCATGAGCCGTGGGCGGTCTTGAAGATCTCCATGCCGGTGCCGACCAGGTGGAAGATCGCGATCACGGCCGCCTCGTCCCAGCGTTCCAGCCGCGTGGCGAGCAGCAGGGCCTGGATGGCCACCGCGCCCAGCACCAGGAAGTCGTAGCGGGCGAGCGGCGCATGCGCCGGCCAGAGGTAGTGGGTGGCGATGATCAGCCCCAGCATCGCCCCGCCGAACAGGCAGGCCCAGGCCTGCTTCAGCCCGAACAGCAGGAACTCATAGGCGAAGGCGTTGCCCCGCGAGCGGGCGGCCCAGGGCCGGACCGCCGCGTCCATGGCCAGCACGCGGCCCTTGATCCGGTCCTTCAGACTCATCGCGGAAGGCTAGCGCGCGGCGGGGGAGCGGCGCCATATGGAGCGCATGGCCTTCCCCACCGCCCCCGACACCCACGCCCTGGAGCATGGCGAAACGCTCAGCCCCCGCTTCGACGCCGACGGCCTGATCGCGGCGGTGGCGACGCACGCGGACACCGGCGAGGTGCTGATGTTCGCCTGGATGAACGCCGAGGCGCTGGAGAAGACGCTGTCCACCGGCGAGGCGCACTACTGGAGCCGCTCGCGGGGCGAGCTCTGGCATAAGGGCGCGACCAGCGGCCAGGTGCAGGCGGTGATCGAGGCGCGCATCGACTGCGACCAGGATTGCGTGTGGCTGAAGGTGCGCCCCGGCGGCGACGGCGGCGCCTGCCACACCGGCGCGCGATCCTGCTTCTACCGGGTGATCGAGGACCGGAAGCTCAAGGAACGCCCATGAGCCTCGTCCAGGCGCTGATCGCCTTTTCCGTCGCCGCGGGCCTGCTGACCATCACGCCCGGGCTCGACACCGCCCTGGTGCTGCGCACCGCCGCGGTCGAGGGCGCGAAGCGCGCGGCGCTGGCGGCGCTGGGGATCGGCGCCGGCTGCCTAGTCTGGGGCGCGGCCGTGGCGCTGGGCCTGGCGGCCCTGCTGCAAGCCTCGGCGCTGGCGTTCACGGCGCTGAAGTGGGCCGGCGCGGCCTACCTCGTCTGGCTGGGGATCGGCCTGCTGCGCAAGCCCCGCGACCGCTTCGAGATGGGCGAGGCCGCCGCCTCGGGCGCCGGCGATCTGGGCTGGTTGCGGAAGGGGCTTCTCACCAACCTGCTGAACCCGAAGATCGGCGTCTTCTACATCTCCTTCCTGCCGCAGTTCCTGCCGGCCGGGGTCGCGCCGGGGCCCTTCATCTTCCTGCTGGCGGCGCTGCACGTGCTGATGAGCTTCGTCTGGTTCGCGGTGCTGATCGGCGCGACGCGGCCGATCAGCGGCCTGCTGCAGCGCGCCGCCGTGGTCCGCTGGCTGGACCGCATCACCGGCGGTGTGTTCCTGGGCTTCGGCGTGAAGCTGGCGCTCTCGCGGCGCTAGGCCGACCGGCCCTCCAGCGGCTTCAGCCCCGACATGCCGTCGCGGCTCTGGGTGACCCGATAGGCGGCCAGCACGCGGGTCGCGTATCCCTTGTCCTTGATCGAGCTGACCGCGATCAGCTCGCCGGTGGCGACGGTGGGCGTGAGCGTCAGCAGCATGAAGCCCTTGGCGGTTTGCTGGTTGAACAGGACCTCGCGGTTGTACTTGGCGAAGGCCTCGCCCAGCGGGACCTGCGGATAGGCCTCGCCCGGGCCCGGGCTGGTGACACCCGCCGTGCCGAACTCCACCGCCACGCGCTTGCCGCCGGTCTCGGCGGTCCACAGTTCGTTAGCCCAGAAGGCGTGGCTGTCGCCGCTCACCACGATCATGTTGGCCCTGGCCTTCTCGATCAGGGCGTAGAGCCGCTGGCGGTCGGCCGGATAGCCGTCCCACATGTCGGCCCCCCAGGGCAGGCCGAGGGCGGCGTTCTGCTCCAGCTTGCGCAGCCGCTCGAGCGCGGGCTTGGGCAGCTCGGCGCGCACGGCCTGATAGGCCTCGGGCGTCATGTAGCGGCGCACCGGCGGGGTGAAGAGCCGGGCCATCACCACCTGGTTGCCCAGCACCTGCCAGGGGACGCCCGACTTCACCGAGGCGGCCATCTCGCGGCCCAGCCAAGCCTCCTGGGCCGGGGCCATCATCTTGCGCGCCGGGTTGTCGAGCTTCTCGCGCCAGACCGCCACGTCGCGCGCCGTGGGCTGGGGCGGCAGCTCCTGCTCGGGATAGAGCTGGTGATCGCGCGCGGTCAGCCGGGTCTCCAGCATGAACAGGCTGGCCACGTCGCCGAAGTCGAAGCTGCGGTAGATGGCGAAGCCGCCGCCTTGCGGCTCACGGATCGGCATCCATTCGTAATAGGCCTTGATCGCCGCGGCCTTGCGCACGTTCCAGTCGCCCTCGGTGGCCGGCTGGTGGTTCTCGGCCCCGCCGATCCAGCTGTCGTTGGCGGTCTCGTGATCGTCCCAGACACAGATCCAGGGCGCGCGGGCGTGGGCCGCCTGCAGCTGGGGGTCGGTCTTGTACTGGGCGTGACGGCGACGATAGTCGGCCAGGCTTATGCATTCATGGCCCGGGTCGTGCGGCCGCTCGTTCGCCACCGGGGAATCCATGCCGTAGGAGCCCGGGCCGCCGTATTCGTAGATGTAGTCGCCCAGGTGGATCACCGCGTCGACGCGCGGCAGGCGCGCGATGGCGCCATAGGCGTTGAAGTAGCCGTTCGGATAGAGGGCGCAGGTGCAGGCCGCCAGCACCACGTCCTTCACCGCCCCGTCCGGCAGGGTCGCCGTGCGGCCGATCGGCGAGGCCACGCCCTCGCAATCGAACTGGAACTGATAGGCCCGCCCCGGCTCCAGATTGACCACGTCCACCTTGACGGTGAAGTCGCGGTCGGCGCCGGTCACCCCGGAGCCGCGCTTGCCGCCGCCCTTGCGGTCGACCGGATCCAGCCGCCAGTTATAGCGGATCGTGTCCGGCCCGCCGCGCGGGGTGATGCGGGTCCAGATGAGCACCCGGTCCTGCAGCGGATCGCCCGAGGCCACGCCGTGCTGGAACGATACCTTGTCACGCGCGTTGGCGGCTCGGGGGGAACTGGCGGCGCCCAGGCCAAGGAGGGCGAGCGCCTTGCGTCTATCCACTCGCATCGGTCGTCCCCGGCTCACGCCCGCCCTGCGCGTCTCAGAGTCGGCAGCATAGCACAGGAGCCTCCCACACCGTGCCCAGTGAAAGCCTTCATGTCCCGCGCGAAAAGCTGCGGCGCGAGACCCTCAACCTGCACTACGCGATCGCCTCCCTCATGGAGGAGCTCGAGGCGGTGGACTGGTACCGCCAGCGGGCCGACGACTGCGACGACCCGAGCCTGCGGGCCATCCTGCTGCACAATGCCGGCGAGGAGCTGGAGCACGCCGCCATGGTGCTGGAGTGGATCCGCCGCAACGACAAGCAGGCGGGCGCGCAGCTAAAGTCGTATCTGTTCTCCTCGGGGTCGATCACCGGCCGCGAGGAGGCCGTCAGCAAGGCGCATGGATACTGAAGGGTCGGGGCCGGACGCCGACAGTGACGAAGACGAGGCCGGCGAGGTCCGCTGGGCCACGGTGGACGCCGAGGCGGCCGGCGGGCGCGTCGACAAGGCGCTGGCCGCTGCCTTGCCACAGCTGTCGCGCGCGCGCCTGCAGGCGCTGATCGCCGAAGGCCGGGTCAGCCTGGACGGCGCGGCGGTGGCCGACGCCTCGGCCCGGGCCCAGGCCGGGGCCTATCGCGTGGACGTCCCGCCGCCCGTGGCCGCCGAGCCGGCGCCCGAAGCCATTCCGCTGACGGTGCTGTTCGAGGACGCGCACCTGATCGTGGTCGACAAGCCGGCCGGCATGGCCGTCCACCCCGCGCCCGGCAGCGAGACCGGCACCCTGGTCAACGCCCTTTTGGCCCATTGCGGCGCGAGCCTGTCCGGCGTGGGCGGGGTGGCGCGACCGGGGATCGTCCACCGGATCGACAAGGAGACCTCGGGGATCGTGGTGGCGGCGAAGACCGACGCGGCGCACCACGGACTGTCGACCCTGTTCGCGGCCCACGACATCGATCGGGTCTATGTGGCGCTGACCCGCGGCGCGCCGCGCCAGGCCCGGGGGAGCGTCGCAGCCGCCATCGGCCGCTCCAGCGCGGATCGCAAGAAGATGGCGATCGTGAAGTCCGGCGGCCGTCACGCGGTGACGCACTATGTGACGGAGCGCGCTTACGGTCCCGCCGAGCGGCCGTTGGCGGCGCGGCTGGCCTGCCGGCTGGAGACCGGGCGCACCCACCAGATCCGCGTCCACCTGGCCTCGATCGGCGCGCCCTGCCTGGGCGACCCGCTCTACGGCTCCGGCCCGCCGGCCGAGCGGGTGCGCGCGGCGATCGCCCAGGCCGGGCTGAGGCGCCAGGCCCTGCACGCCGCGGTGCTGGGCTTTCGCCATCCGGTAACCGGCGAGACACTGCGTTTCGAGAGTCCGCCACCGGCCGACATGGCGGCGCTTCAGGCGTTTCTCGAAGACCTCTGATATTTCAACCGCGCAGGACGCGCCGGAAGCGGGGCAATCGCCACGCAACAATGGCGCCCTCTTTTGGCCGGGCTCCAAGGCCACCTCTGCGGCCATGAGTTTCGGGGACCAGGGCGAGCCGCGCGCGGCTTCGCGAGCGGAAGAGCGACGTGTGATCCTGAGACCCCCGACCTCGCCCCTGCGCCTGATCCTGTGCGCCACGGCCGGCTTCGCGGCGCCGCTGATGGCCTGCGCGGGCGCCGCGGCGGCCGCGCCGGCGCCCGCGCCCAAGTCCGGCTCCACGGTCTCGGAGGTCACGGTCACCGCCCCGCCGAAGATCGAGCCCGGCGCGGTGGTCGGCGACATCAAGCCGGACCTGCAGCTGCAGCCGGAGGACGTGCAGGCCTACGGCGTCTCGACCATCACCGAACTGCTGAGCGAGCTGGCGCCGGAGATCGGCTCCAACTCCGGGCGCGGCGGCGAGGGCCCGGCGATCCTGGTCAACGGGCGCAGGATCAGCGGCATCAACGAGATCCGCAACCTGCCCACCGAGGCGATCCTGCGCGTCGATATCCTGCCCGAGGAGGCGGCGCTGAAGTACGGCTTCACCGCCAACCAGCGGGTGGTCAACATCGTGCTGAAGGACCACGTCGACGCGGTGCTCGCCGACCTGCAGGGCGGCATGGCCACCGAAGGCGGCGGCGCCAGCGGCCAGGCCGAGGCCGGGGTCACCCGGATCACCGGCGAGCGCCGGCTGAACCTCGACCTGAAATACACGCCGGTGGCGTCGCTCACCGAGGCGCAGCGGGGCATCCTGCCGTTGCCGGGCAGCCCCACCGTCGATCTGGCGGGAAACCCCGCCGACCCGCGCCCGTTCCGGACCCTGGTCCCGGAGAGCCAGAAGATCGCCCTCAACGGCGTCTACACCCGGCCGGTGTTCGCCGGGATTTCCGCCACCATAAACGGCACCTTCGAGGCCACTACCACCGAGGCGGAGCGCGGCCTGCCCGAGGTCGGCTTCCTCGCGCCGTCGCCCGCCGGGCCCCAGGCGGTCGACCGGCTGGCCACCGGCTTCGGGCCGCTGGACCAGGACTCCCAGGTCTGGACGGGGCATCTCGGCTTCAGCCTGAACCGCGACATCTCCCGCTGGCGGCTGGCGATGACCGGCAACTACGACCACGCCGACACCCGCAACGAAAACGACGTCGGCCTCGACGCCACCGCGCTGCAGGCCGCGGTCCTGGCCGGGGCGGTGAACCCGCTCGGCGCCCTGCCGGCCAACCTGCTGACGGCGCGCCCGCGGGACGACAGCCGCTCGAAGTCCGACACCTTCAACGCCCAGTTCATCGCCTCCGGGCCGATCTTCACCATCCCGGCCGGCGAGGTGCGCACCAGCGTCCGCCTGGGCGCCACGGGCTCCAGCTTCGACTCGCTCTCCACGCGCGGCGGCCTGGCCCAGCAGGCGACCTTCACCCAGGGCGGCGGCAACTTCCAGGGCAGCATCGACGTGCCGTTGACCAGCGCCAGGAACAAGGTTCTGCCGATGTTTGGCGACGTGACGGTCAACACCCACGTGGGCCTGCAGCAGGTCTCCGGCTTCGGGACCCTGCAGACCCTGGGCTACGGCCTGCATTGGACGCCGGTCCAGGGGCTGTCGATCCTGGTCAACCGCCTGCACGACCAGGCCGCGCCCAGCCAGCAGCAGACCAGCGCGCCGCTGCTGTTCACGCCCAACACCCGCATCTTCGACTTCGCCACCGGCCAGACGGTGGACGTGACCGAGGTCACCGGCGGCAACCCGGCCCTGGTGGCCGACGACCGCTACCGCAACTCGGTGCGTATCACCTGGCAGCCGTGGCAGGCCCGGCAGTTCATCGTTCGGGCCGACTACAACCAGATCCGCTACAAGAACCCGATCACCAGCTTCCCGGCGGCCACGGCCGCCATCGAGGCGGCCTTCCCCGACCGCTTCCTCCGCGACGCCGACGGCGACCTGACCGAGGTGGACTACCGGCCGGTGAACTTCACCAGCCAGCAGGTGAGTTCGCTCCGCTGGGGCTTCGACTGGTCGATGCCGATCGGCCCCAAGATCCAGGCCCAGCCGCCGCCGCGCAACGCGGTCTTCCAGCAGCTGCGCCGCGCCGGCATCGCCGGCCAGCTGGGCCGTCGCCCGAACGGCCCGCCGCCTGGCGCAGCGCCGGACGCCCCGGCCCCCGGCGGCCCGGCCGGACCGGGCGCTCCTGGCGCGCCGCCCGAAGGCGCGCAGCCGGCGGGCCCTGGCGGCCCGACGCCTGGCGCGGTCTTCGTTAGGCCCGCCGGCGGACCGGATGGTGCGGGCGGCGGGGGCTTCGGCGGTGGGCGCGGGCCCGGCGGCGGCGGCTTCGGCGGCGGTCGTGGCGGCGGCCGGGGCGGCGGCGGGAACCAGGACGGGCGGCTGCGCATCAGCCTGTTCCACACCGTCTATTTCGCCGACCAGTTCCTGGTGCGCCCGGGCGGGCCGCAGATCGACTTCCTGAACGGCGCGCCGCTCAACGGCGGCGCCGGCCAGGTGCGCAACGAGGTCCAGGCCCAGATCAACATCGCCGAGCGCGGTTATGGCGCGGAGCTGAACGCCGACTGGAAGCAAGGCTCAAGCGTGATCGGCGGGGCGGCGAACGGCGGCGACCTCAACTTCTCGGACCTATTCAAGGTGGGCGCGCGGGTGTTCGCCGACCTCAACCAGCGCAAGACCCTGGTCCAGGAACAGCCCTGGCTGAAGGGGGTGCGGATTTCGGTCTCGGTCTCCAACCTCTTCGACCAGCGCCAGAAGGTGACCGACCCCACCGGCGCGACCCCGTTCAACTTCCAGCCGGCCTACCTCGACCCCCTGGGCCGCACCTGGCGCATCGAGTTCCGCAAGCTGTTCACCTCAGGAACCTGACCGCTCGCAGCGTCTTGTCGCAGGACGCCGCGGGTCCGTGCAGGAATGCTGCAGACCTTGTGAGAAACCATCGCCTTGATGAGAACGTTCTGCAGGATTAGAAAGTCCTACTAGAGCAGTCGGATATTTTTGAGCCGTCTCCCAAACGCGGCCTTTCGCTCCTCGGTTTCGTTCCTATCTAGAAGCCAAAGGGGGGCGATGGACCCTGTGCGCCGAATGGCGCCGGTTCAGACGTCCGGGAAGGAAGGGGATAATACCAATGGCCGCTAGCGCCCTGGCTGTGATGTCGCCTGATGGCGGACTCAGCCGTTACCTGTCTGAAATCCGTAAGTTCCCGATGCTGGCGAAGGACGAGGAGTTCATGCTCGCCAAGCGCTGGCAGGAGCATGAAGACCCCGAAGCCGCCCATCGGCTGGTGACTAGCCACCTGCGCCTGGTGGCCAAGATCGCCATGGGCTACCGCGGCTACGGCCTGCCGATCGGTGAGGTGATCTCCGAAGGCAACGTCGGCCTGATGCAGGCGGTGAAGAAGTTCGATCCGGACAAGGGCTTCCGCCTGGCGACCTACGCCATGTGGTGGATCCGAGCCTCGATCCAGGAATACATCCTGCGTTCCTGGTCGCTCGTGAAGATGGGCACCACCGCGGCGCAGAAGAAGCTGTTCTTCAACCTGCGCAAGGCGAAGTCCGAGATCTCCGCCCTGCAGGAAGGCGACCTGCACCCCGACCAGGTCTCGACCATCGCCACCAAGCTGGGCGTGCTGGACGAGGAAGTGGTGTCGATGAACCGCCGGCTGTCCGGCGGCGACGCCTCGCTGAACGCGCCGATGCGCGCCGACGGCGAGAGCGAATGGCAGGACTGGCTGGCCGACGACGAGACGCCCTCACAGGAGAGCGTGGTCGCCGACGCCCAGGAGAAGACCATCCGCATGAGCCTGCTCGAAGAGGCGATGACGGAACTCACCGACCGCGAGCGCCACATCCTGACCGAGCGGCGGCTGAAGGACGAACCGACGACCCTGGAGGAGCTCGCCTCGCAATATGGCGTGAGCCGCGAGCGGGTCCGCCAGATCGAGGTCCGGGCCTTCGAGAAGCTGCAGAAGTCGATGAAGGCCGCCGCCGCCGAAAAGCATCTGGTCGACGCCTGACGACGGTCCGCAGACCGACGAGAGGGCCGCCGAAAGGCGGCCCTTTTCGTTTGGCCGCCGCCCCGGCGCCCGGGCGCATCCTATTACTATTACGGATGATTAAGTTGAGACGCCGGCCGTGCGCCCCAAACTGGCGGCGGGAGAACCGGGCTCCCCGGCTGCAGGGCTTGGCAATGCGTCATCGGCTCCAGCTCCCTGAGGCTATGGGCGCGGGCCTCGTGGCCGCCGCCGCCCTGGCCTGTCCGGCCGCAGCACGTCAGCCCCCGACCCTCGACTACACCCTGTCACCGGAGCTGAAGGACGGGGCGCTGATCGCCCTCGACGTCTCGCTGCGGCTGACCGCGGACTCCAGCGGCGTCACCCGGCTGGACCTGCCCGACCGGGAGGCCGGGACGTCCGATCTGTGGCGCTATCTGGACGACGTTCAGGTCGACGGCGCGCAGTCGGTTTCGACCCCCGCGCCCGCGGTCCGGATCGTCCGGTCGCGGCCGGCTGCGCCGCTGACCGTCCGCTATCGCGTGGTCTCGGCCTTCCCGCAGGACCCCGACGGGGTGAATTTCGACCCCTACAAGCCCGCCGTCCGCCCGCAGTGGTTCTGGGCCTATGGCGAAGCCCTGTTCGTCCGGCCCGACGACGATCGCCGCAAGGCGCGCTTCCGCTGGGCGGGGCCCAAGGGCTTCCCCTTCGCCTCCGACCTCGAGCACCCCGCCGGGCGGCCGATGAGCCTGGACCAGCTTCGCGAAAGCGTCGCCGTCGGCGGCCCGGAGCTGTCGATCTATCGGCGCGATGCGCAAGGGCCTCTGCGCATCGCCGTGATCGGCGCCTTTCCGTTTTCCGGCGGCGCCTTCGCCGACACCGCGACGCGGATCGTCCGCGCCGAGCGGGCCTTCTGGCGGGCGAAGGAGGGCCCGTTCCTCGTGGCCCTGGCGCCCCTCGCCACGACGCCCAACCACCAGTCCACCCAGGGCGAAGGCCGTGGCGACGCCTTTTCGATCATGACCACCGCCAACGTCCGCGAGAGCACGCTCAAGGTCACCCTGGCGCACGAGTACTTCCACACCTGGAACCCCGATCGGCTGGGTGGCATGCATCCGGGCGACGCGGAGCGGGCGGACTACTGGTTCTCCGAAGGCTTCACCGACTTCTTCGGCCGCCGGCTTCTGCTCCGCTCCGGTGAGTTCGACGCCAAGGCTTTCGCCGGCGACTGGAACGAGGCCCTGCTCGCCTATGCCGGCTCGCCGGCGCGCTCGGCGCCCGGCGCCCAGATCGTCGAGGGCTTCTGGAAGGACCGGTCCGTGGAAAAGCTGCCCTACCAGCGCGGCGCGATCCTGGCCGCCGTCTGGGACCAGCGGCTGCGCGAACGGTCGCATGGCCGCGTCGGCCTCGACTATGTGGTGCGCGCCATGCGCGAGCGCGCCCAACGCCTGGGCCCGCGCGCGCCCAAGGCGCCGCAGCTGTTCGTCGAGACCGCCCTGCGCTTCGGCCTGGACCCGCGCCCGGAGATCGCCGCGGTGATCGACCGGGGCGGCCCGGCCCTGCTGCCGGCGAACGCCTTCCCCGGCTTCGAGGTCCGCACCCTGACCGTGCCGGCGTTCGACATCGGCTTCGACTACGACGCCACCCGCGCGGCGCCCGACCAGGCGGTGAGGGGCGTGCGGCCGGACTCCGCCGCCTATGCCGCGGGCCTGCGCGACGGCATGACCTATTTGCGCCGCCAGGCCGGCAAGTTCGGCGACTCCCGCGAGACCTACACGATCCGGGTGCGTGACCAGGGCGCCGAACGGTCGATCAGTTTCAAGCCGGAGGGCAAAGCGACCCTGACCTTGCAGGAGCTTTCGCCCCGACCCGCCTCCGGTGCGAAGACCGACGGCTAAGCCGCGTCCGGACTTTATTGCACCGCGCGTGGCCGGATCGTGATGCGCCCGGCTCAATCCTGCGGTAGAGCGGACCATGCTCAGACGCACCGCCCTGGCCCTGATCCTGGCGACGGTTGCCGGCGCCGCCCACGCTCAGTACGGCGGCGGCGGCGGACGTGGAGGCGGCCGCGGCGGTGGCGGTCGTGGCGGCGGCGGCTCCGGCGGTGCGCCGTCCGCCGGTGGGCCCGCCCCGCCGCGCAAGCCTGAAACGCCGGTCAATCAGCTGCAGTTCACCGGGGTGGTGAAGGCCATCGACGTCGCCACCGGGCGGATCACCATCGCCTACGAGCCGGTCGAGGCGATCAACTGGCCGGCCGGAACCCAGCCCTTCCCGGTCGCCAAGACCGCCATGCTCTCGGCCGCCACCGTGGGCGAGAAGGTGCGCTTCAACCTCGACAGCGGCCACATCTCGGCGATCGCGCCCCTGAACCCGCCGCAGGCCCAACCGCAAGGCGCGCCGCCTTAGGCGACGGCGTCAGCCCGCCGCCTTCTTCTCCGCCTCGTCCTTCTTGTCCCCGTCCTTCTTCTCGTCCGCCTTGGCGTTCGGGTCGGGGATCACCGGCGCGCCGCCCAGGCCCTGGCGCAGGTCGCGATAGGAGAAGAGCGCGTTGTAGAGCATGCGGAACTCGCCGAAGTTCTGCCAGCGGTAGACCGGGTTGGTGGCGAACATCAGCACCTGGCCCTGGCCGACCGGCAGGTCGACGATGGCCGGGCGGTCCTTGATCTGGGCGGCCCCGTTCATCAGGCCGGACTGCACCGCCTTGTCGCCGCCCGGGAAGCTCATCAGCACGTCCTGCTGGTCGCGGATCGGCAGCGACAGCAACGATGTGGACGCCCAGCGCACCGTCGTCTCGGTTCCCGTGTAGCCGTAGAAGATCGGGTTGGCGGGCTTTTCGATCTTGGCGGCGACGATCGGGCCCGGCGCGTAGAAGCCGGCGGCGGCGCGGCTCACCTCCACGTCCGGGGCGATGCCGTACTCGCCGGGCAGGGCGCTGGAGTCGCCGAGCGTGATCAGGGTCCCGCCCTGCTCCACGAACTTGCGCAGTTCGCTGACGCCCTCCAGCCCCATGCCGCCGCGGATGTCGGGCGATGAGCCATAGGCGCCCTGGGTCGGGAACTCGGGCGTCTTGGTGTAGGGCAGCGGCTTGCCGGTGACGGGGATGTCGAACACCAGGTTCTTGGTCGACCGCCCCTGGCTGGGGACGACGATCACGTCGTACCTGGCGCGCAGGCCGCCCTTCCTCACCTCGTCCTTGAAGATCAGGTCGTAGGGCGTCTCGAACTGGTCGAAGGCGTAGCGCACCCAGCCGACGTTCTGGGTCGAGCCCCAGGTGGAATAGACCGCCACGTGCGGGTTGGCCGCCTCGTGGGTGGCGACACCGGGTTTCTCCTTCAGCGCCACCGCCTTCAGGCCCAGCGGGACCACCGCGGCCTTCAGCGCCTCATAGGCCTTGCCCTCGACGATGAACGAGCCGGCCGGCACGTCGGTCGGCCCCGCCTTGAAGGCCGCCTCGGCGATCCTGATCGGCTCGCCCTTCAGCCGATAGCGCAGGGTCGCCAGGCTGATCGCGCCGTGGTCGAGCACGGCGTAGAGCGGCGCGCCGGCCGCGTCGATCGAGCCGGTGACCACGTCCTTGTCCACCGGCGTCGCGGCCACATCCAGCGCCTTCAGGTCGGCGCTGGGCGTCACCTTCACATGGGCCATCATCCCCATGGTCCAGGCGCTGTCGTCGTAGGTCCGAAGCTTGCTGTCGGGGAACACCTGCTTCTCCAGCAGGATCTTCGCCAGGCGGCCATAGGGCTGGTCGCGCTTGACGATGAACGAGCCGGCCGGGAACTTGCCCTCCTTCAGCGTCACCTCGGCCGTCGTGCGGCCGACCTCGATCCCCTGCATCCGCAACAGGTTCACCACCAGGGCGGCCTTGGTCATGTCCGGCTGGTCGCCGGGGATCAGGAAGGCGTGGGGCGCGTCCTTCCGGCCCGCCTCGATCGAGTTGCGGCTCTTGCGGTAGAAGTTCTCGACGATGGTCTCGGGGTTCTGCGCCACCGCGGTGAGGCCGGTCAGCACGCCGGTCTCCATGTAGTTGGTGTTGTTGCGCATCGACCATTCGACGACCTTGTAGGGCGGGCTCGGCCGGAACCAGTCGCGCTTGGTCTGGTCGTTGTCGTCGCCGCCGCCCTGGCCCGGCCCGCGCACCGGGCTCACGTGGCGCAGCTCGGTCGTGGCGCCGCCGTTGCCGAAGGTCTCGTACATCTTGAACAGGCCGTTGTGGTTGGTGGACATGAAGCCCACGTAGCCGGGCGACCACTCGTCCACGTAGCCGTGGGTCCAGACGCCCGGCATGCCGTACTTGGTCAGCTGGCTCATCTCGAAGTTGGCGATCCAGGGCATCTCGCCGAACAGGATCGGGTCCAGCGTCGGGTTCTGCGGCGCCTGGCCGGAGAAGGTGTAGAGGAAGGGCACGGACTCGTGCAGGTCGTGCATCACCGGCGGATGCCACTGGAGATAAAAGTCCAATAGATTCCGTGCGCTGAACCCGGTGTAGTTGATGTCCCGGTTGTTGTCGTGGAAGATGTACTTGCCCCAGTAGGGCGCGCCGGGGACCGGGTTCAGGTCGTCGGTGTCGTCGATCTTGTTGCGCAGGTACCAGTCGGTGTAGCGGTCGCGGCCGTCGGGATCGGTGGCCGGATTGATGCCGACGATGACGTTGTTGCGGATGCGTTCGATCACCGGGCTGTCTTCCGTCACCAGCCGATAGGCCAGCTCCATCAGCATCTCCGGCGGGCCGGTCTCGGCCGAGTGCAGCCCACCCATCAGCACGTACATCGGCTTGGTCTTGCCGATGATCTGTTTGGCGTCGGCCTCGGAGAGCCCGCGCGGGTCGGCCAGCTTGGCCAGGTTGGCGCGGTTGGCCTCGACGGTCCTGATGTTGTCTTCGGCGGAGATCAGCACCACGACGGTGGGCCGGCCTTCCTCGGTCTTGCCGGTCTCGACGATCTTCACCCGCGGGGACTTGGCGGCCAGCGCCCGGTAGTACTTCAACAGGTCGGCGTAGTGGTCCAGCACCTTGGGCGCGCCGATGTCGTGGCCCAGCACGTCGCGCGGGCTGGGGACGCCGCCGGGCGTCGAGGCCGGCAGGTGGTCGACGAGCGGGCTCGAGAACTCCGGCTTGGTGGTCCAGGCCTTCTGGTGCGCGGCGAAGGTGGGGTCCATCTGTTGCTGGGCGAGGGCCGGCGAGCCCACGGCGACGGCCAGTGCGACGGCGCGCGCGAAGAGCTTGGAACGCAGCATACGGAATCCCCGACCCGACTGAGCCCGCAGGGATAGACCGGGATTGGGCAGGCGCGAAAGCTTCCTTCTCCCCTTGCGGGAGAAGGTGGCCTGCGAAGCAGGTCGGTTGAGGGGTTTCGGTGACCTGTCGGCGACGCGTCGATGATGAAGCAAGCGGTGCGCCCCTCATCCGTCGGCTGTCGCCGACGCCTTCTCCCGCGAGGGGAGAAGGGAGCGCCTCAGCTTAGGCCGCGAAGGCCTCGGCGTCCTTGGGCATGTAGGCGAGCAGGGTCGCGGCCTTGGCCTCGAGTTCGGCGCCGTCGTAGGGCGCGCCCTTCTTCTCGATCGCATCGAGGTGCTGGCCGAAGTCGATGGCCGCGGTGGTGAGCTTCAGGTCGGCGACGCTCATGCCGCATTTGCGCAGCTCGCCCACCTGGGCCTGCATGGCGCGCATGGCCTGCATCGGATCGGCGTTCACGGCCGCGATGGCGGAGCGCAGGATCTTCAGCGCCTGGGCCAGGCGTTCGCTGTCGGGCGTGGCGCGGCTGTCGGAGCGGCGCTTCAGCGCGCCCTGGTAGTCGCCGGAATTGAACCGCCGGCGGTCCGGGCCGACATAGTTCACCGCCTCGACCCAGTCGCGCTGGCGCAGCGTCACCGCCTCCAGGCGGCGCAGCAGGTCCTTCAGCGTGAAGGGCTTGCGCAGGAACTCGTGCACGCCGGCGTCGCGGGCGCCCAGGATGCCGGCGGCCGTGGCCTGACCGGTGACCATGATCACCGGGACGTAGCGGGCGGCGATGTGGCTGCGGCGCAGCTGGCGGGTGAAGGCGATGCCGTCCAGCGGCGCCGGGCCCATCTCCACGAAGATCACGTGCGGATCGTAGCTGCCGGCCAGGCGCAGCGCCTTCTCGTTGGTCTCGGCCACCCAGATCTGCGAGCGCGCGATGTCGCGCATCAGGTCGCCGACCAGCTTGGCGCCGGCGGGGTGCGCATCGACGATCATCACCCGTTGAAGCAGCGGGCACATCCGCTGGATGATCTTGGCGTCGGCGTTGAACAAGGGGGCGCTCCGGGCAGAGACCGAAGGTATCGCTCCTGCATGTAAACAACGCCTTGACGTGAAGCCCTTTTCAACCAGTGGTTTAGTCAGTGCGCGATCAATCCTGGAACGGGTCGCGCATCAGGATGGTGTCCTCGCGTTGCGGGCTGGTGGAGAGCAGCGCCACCGGCGCGCCGATCAGCTCCTCGACACGCCTCACGTACTTCACCGCATTGGCCGGCAGGTCGCGCCAGGAGCGCGCGCCATGGGTGGTCTGGCTCCAGCCGTCCATCTCCTCGTAGACCGGGCTCAGCGCCGCCTGGGCCTTCAGCCCGGCGGGCAGGTAGTCGATCTCCTGGCCGTCGGCGGTGCGGTAGCCGGTGCAGATCTTCAGGGTCGGCAGGCCGTCCAGCACGTCGAGCTTGGTCAGCGCGACGCCGCTGATGCCGTTCAGCGCCACCGACTGGCGCACCAGGGCCGCATCGAACCAGCCGCAGCGGCGCGAACGGCCGGTCACCGTGCCCACCTCGCGGCCCACCTCGCCCAGGTGCTTGCCGACCTCATCGGTGAGTTCGGTCGGGAACGGGCCTTCGCCCACGCGGGTGGTGTAGGCCTTGACGATGCCCAGCACATAGCCCGGCCCCTTGGGCCCCAGGCCGGAGCCCGCCGCCGCCTGACCGGCCACGGTGTTGGACGAGGTGACGAACGGATAGGTGCCGTGGTCGACGTCCAGGAGCGCGCCTTGCGCGCCCTCGAACAGCACGCGGCGACCGCGCTTCACCTGCTCGTCCAGCAGCCGCCAGGCGGGCTTGGCGAAAGGCAGGATCTTCGGGGCGAGCGTCTCCAGTTCGGCCAGCAGGGCGGCCGGATCGACCTCCGGCAAGCCGAGGCCCCGGCGCAGCGGGACATGGTGCGAGAGCAGCCGGTCGATCTTGGCTTCCAAGGCCTCGCGGTCGGCCAGGTCGGCGACGCGGATGGCGCGGCGGCCCACCTTGTCCTCATAGGCCGGGCCGATGCCGCGCCCGGTGGTGCCGATCTTCTGGGTCGCGGCGGCCTCGCGCGCCTGGTCGAGGTCGCGGTGCAGCGGCAGGATCAGGCAGGCGTTGTCGGCCAGCACCAGCAGGTCCGGCCCGATCTCCACGCCCTGGCCGCGCAGCTTCTCGATCTCGCCCAGCAGATGCCAGGGATCGACGACCACGCCGTTGCCGATGACCGACAGCTTGCCCTGCACCACGCCCGACGGCAGCAGCGACAGCTTGTAGACCTGGTTGCCGACCACCAGCGTATGGCCCGCGTTGTGGCCGCCCTGGAAGCGCACCACCACGTCGGCGCGGTTGGAAAGCCAGTCGACGAGCTTGCCCTTGCCCTCGTCGCCCCACTGGGCGCCGATCACGGTCACATTGGCCATCGGGTACGATCCCTCTCCCTGCCGGAGGAAACCAGCCGCCCTTCGACAGGGGCTCGGCGACTGGCTTGGATCATGCTGCAAGGCTCAGGCGCACCGGAGCCGGCGGTCGTTTAGACCAAGCCGCTCATCGCCTCAACCCCTCGCGCAAAGGCGAGCGGCGCGCTATCTGCTGGGCCATGGACATCCCGCGCTTCCACCTCGCCTTTCCCGTCCGCGACCTTGCCGAGGCGCGCGCCTTCTACGGCGACCTCCTGGGCTGCCCGGAGGGCCGTTCCAGCGACGAATGGGTGGACTTCGATTTCCATGGCCACCAGATCGTGGCGCACCTCGCGCCTTCGGAGATCGGCCACAAGGCGACCAACGCCGTCGACGGCCACGAGGTGCCGGTCCGCCATTTCGGCGCGATCCTGCAGCCTGCTCAGTGGGACGCGCTGGCGGCCAGGCTGACCGCGGCCGGCACAAGCTTCGTCATCGAGCCGCACACCCGCTTCAAAGGCGAGGCCGGCGAGCAATCGACCATGTTCTTCCTCGACCCCAGCGGCAATGCGCTGGAGTTCAAGGCCTTTGCCGATGACGCCATGGTGTTTGCGAAATGAACGCGATCCCCGTTCCCTCCGTCACCTTCAAGGATGTCCAGGCCGCCGCCGCGCGCATCAAGGGCCTGGCCGTCGAGACCCCGCTGGTGGAAAGCCCGGCGCTGAACGAGCGGGTCGGCGGCCGGGTGCTGCTGAAGCTGGAGACCCAGCAGCGGGTGGGCGCCTTCAAGTTCCGCGGCGCCTACAACCGGCTGGTGCAGCTCGAAGGCGCGCAGAAACAGGCCGGCGTCGTGGCCTTCTCCTCCGGCAACCACGCCCAGGGCGTGGCGCTCGCGGCGAAGCTGCTGGGCCTGCCGGCGCTGATCGTCATGCCCTCCGACGCGCCGGCCCTGAAGGTCGCCAACACCAGGGGTTATGGGGCGGAGGTTCGGCTCTACGACCGCCTGACCGAGAGCCGCGAGGCCATCGCCGCCGAGATCGCCCAGCAACGCGGCGCGACCGTTGTGCCCGCCTACAACGACCCGCACATCGTGGCCGGCCAGGGCACGGTGGGCCTGGAGCTGCTGGCCCAGGCCAGGGCGGCGGGCGCGGACCTCGACCAGATCGTCTCGCCGGTGGGGGGCGGCGGCCTGCTCTCCGGCATCTCGCTGGTCAGCAAGGAACTGTCGCCGCGCACGGCGCTGTGGGGCGCCGAGCCCAGCCTCTACAACGACCTCGCCCAGTCGCTGGAAAAGGGCGAGCGCGTGAGCGTGAAACCCACGGTGCGCACCCTCTGCGACGCGCTGGAGAGCCCGTCGACCGGCGACATCACCTTCCCGATCCTCAAGCGCAACCTGGCCGGCGCCGTGGGCCTCACCGACCCCGAGGTGGCCGAGACCCTGCGCTACGCCTTCGCGACCCTGAAGCTGGTCATGGAGCCCGGTGGCTCGGTGGCGCTGGCCGCCCTGCTCACCAGCAAGGTCGCCGCCAAGGGCAAGACCACGGGCGTGGTGGTGAGCGGCGGCAACGTCGACCCCGAGCTCTTCGCCCGGATTCTCAAGGGCGAAGTCTAGGCCCCTAGTCGTCCAGCGGGACCGCCTCGCCCACGCTGTGCGCCGGCCGCTTCGGCGGCCCGCCGCCGGTGATCTGCTGGTAGATGCTGGCCCAG
Organism: Phenylobacterium sp.; assembly: GCF_036501465.1. Classification (GTDB taxonomy): domain Bacteria; phylum Pseudomonadota; class Alphaproteobacteria; order Caulobacterales; family Caulobacteraceae; genus Phenylobacterium. Next base: position 33,415 of record NZ_DASYAF010000146.1, on the reverse strand, counting down.
GGCGCGCCCAGGATCGCGTGGGTCACCGCCCCGACCAGGCCGATCAGGATCGCGGTCACCACGATGATCGGCGCGTTGCGGGCGAGGAAGGCGGGGTCCCTGGCGATATGATCGTAGACGCCGTTCACGTCGAACCCCAGGGCGAGCGGGATGGCCAACACGATCTGACCCATCATCAGCATCACCAGGATGGCCAGCGCCACGCCGAACAGGGTCAGCGCATGACCGCGCGTCAGGGGCCAGGAATCGACGAAGACGAACCGCTTCTCGGCGAAGGCGATCACCGTCGAGAGCGAGAACCGCGTCGCGAGCCAGACGAGCGCCACGACGGTGAGGATCACCGCCAGCAAGCTCGTGATCGGCGGTGCGTTGGCCGCGACCAGCGAGAGCACCGCGGTGAGCACGGCGAACCCCAGTCCCAGAACGATCACCAGGCCGAACGTGGTCAACGCCAGCCACATCTCCCGCGTCGAGAGCCGCAGGTAGCAGAACCTGTCGTCGTCGGGCGTGAGCACCGCGCGGAACACCGCCCCATAGATCACCGCCGTGGTCACGAACGCCGAAAGCCAGATCAGCGGCAGCCAGGCCGCGATGGGTGTCAGGGCGTCGAGGAAGGCCTGGGGATCGCCGGAGCCCGGATGCAGGCTCTGGGCGAGGAACACCGGTTCGAGCCGGGACGAGATCACCGTCGACGGGGCGAAGCCGAACAGCAGGTAGACCAGTCCCCAGGCCGGCAGCGCCAGCGGCTTTCGCCGGATCACCTGGAATGGGGCGCTGAGCGCGGTCTCCACCGAAAAGACCGCCATTCCCTAAGTCCCCTCCGAGTCTCGCCCAAGCGGCCACGATAGGCCCCGTTCCAGAAACTCGGCTAGGCCCTTAAGTTGCTGCCATGAGCGACCCGCACGCCGTCTCGCCCCCCTTCGTTTCTCCAGGCGACTACAAGGACCTGGTCCTGTTCCTGGTCACCGCCGGGATCGTCGTGCCGCTGTTCAAGCGCCTGAAGGTCTCGCCGATCCTGGGCTTCCTGGGGGCCGGCGTGGTGCTGGGGCCAAGCGGCCTGGGCGCGCTGGCCGGCCAGGTCCATTGGCTGGACGCCTTCACCGTCGCGCGGCCGCAGGAGGTGGCCCAGCTCGCCGAGTTCGGCGTGGTCTTCCTGCTCTTCACCATCGGGCTGGAGCTGTCGTGGGAGCGGCTCCGGGCCATGCGCCGGATGGTCTTCGGCCTGGGCGCTGGCCAGGTGCTGGTCGGCGCGGCGCTGCTGATGGCGGGCGGGATGGCCGTGCTGGGCCTGAGCCCGCTGGTGGCCGCGGTGCTGGGCCTGGCGCTGGCGCTGTCGTCCACGGCCGTGGCCCTGCCGGCGCTCGCGGAGCGCAAGCGGCTGGCCTCGCCGGCCGGCCGCGCCGTCTTCTCGGTGCTGCTGTTCCAGGACCTGGCGGTCGCGCCCCTGCTGGTGGTGCTGAGCGTGCTGGGCAGCGGGGCGAACGGGCTGGGGCCCGAGGTGCTGGAGGCGCTGGCGCCGCGCGCCATCGGCCTGATCGTCCTGGCGCTGGCGGGCCGTCTCCTGCTGCGGCCGATGATGCGCTCGGTGGCCCGGGCGAAGAGCGAGGAGCTGTTCGTCGCCGCCTGCCTGCTCGTGGTGATCGGCGCGGGCCTGATCGCCGCGGCCACCGGGCTTTCCATGGGCCTGGGCGCCTTCGTGGCCGGCCTGCTGCTGGCCGAGACCGAATACCGGCACGAGGTCGAGGTGACCGTCGAGCCGTTCAAGGGCCTGCTGCTTGGGCTGTTCTTCCTGTCCATGGGCATCGGGCTCGACCTGTCGCTGCTGGTCCGCGAGCCCCTGCTGGTGCTGGGCATCGCCGCGGCCCTGGTGGCGCTGAAGACCGTATCGGTCGCCGGCCTCTCGCGGCTGTTCGGGCTGAAGGCGCGCGGCGCCCTGGAGGCCGGCCTGGCGCTGGCGGCCGGCGGCGAGTTCGCCTTCATCGTCGTCAACCAGGCGATCGGCGCGGGCCTGTTGCCGCAGGGGACCGGCCAGGCGTCGCTGACCGCGGTGACGCTGTCGATGTTCGCCATCCCCGCGCTGACCGCGCTGGGCGCGCGCCTCGGCCGCGGCGGCGAGACCCTGCCCGCCGAGCGTCCACCCGGGCTGGAGGCGGATGCAGGTGACGCGGACAAGGGCGAACCCGCGGTGTTGATCGTCGGCTACGGCCGGGTCGGCCGGCTGGTGGCCGACATGTTGAGCCGCCACGAGATCGGCTGGACCGCCATCGAGCGCGACACCCGGCTGGTGGAGACGGCGCGGCGCGAGGGCAAGACGCTCTACTTCGGCGACGCCGCGCGGCCGGAGCTGCTGCGCCGCTGCGGCCTCGACCGCGCGCCGGCCCTGGTGGTGACCATGGACAGCCCCGACGGCGCCGAGGCGGTGGTGGCCGCGGCCCGCGACCTGCGGCCCGACCTGATGGTGGTCGCCCGCGCCCGCGACGCCCGCCACGCCGCACGCCTCTATGAGCTCGGCGTCACCGACGCGGTGCCGGAGACCATCGAGGCCAGCCTGCAGCTATCCGAAAGCCTGCTGGTCGACCTGGGCGTGCCCATGGGCCTGGTCATCGCCTCGATCCACGAGAAGCGTGACGAGTACCGGGCGGCGCTGAACCGCCCCCTGGCGCTGGGCGCACGGGGGCGACGCGCGCGGGACGCAAGACCCCCGAGGGCCTAGAGCCGGTCCTCCGGCGCCAGTTGCGGCACGGCGTGGCGCGGGGTGATCATCCTGGCGAGCCGGGGTTTCAGCCACTGCTCGAAGTCGTCCACGAAGCGATAGACCACCGGCACCAGAACCAGCGACAGCATGGTCGAGGTGATCAGGCCGCCGATCACCGCCACGGCCATGGGCTGGCGGAACTCCGAGCCCTTCTCCAGGGCGAAGGCAGTGGGCAGCATGCCGGCGGCCATGGCCACCGTGGTCATGATGATCGGCCGCGCCCGCTCGCGGCAGGCCTCGATGATCGCGTCATGCTGGGTCATGCCCTCGCGCTCGCGCTCGATGGCGTATTCGACCAGCAGGATCGAGTTCTTCGCCGCCAGGCCCAGGAGCATCAGGAAGCCGATCAGCGAGGGGATCGACAGCGACAGGTGGAAGGCGAGCAGGCCCAGGAAGGCGCCGCCCACCGCCAGCGGCAGGGCGGAGAGGATCACCGCCGGCTTGAAGAAGCTGCGGAACAGCAGCACCAGCACGCCGTAGATCATCGAGACGCCGGCGAAGATCGCCAGCAGGAAGCCGCCGAACAGCTGGGCCATGGCCTCCTGGTTGCCGATGGCGGCCGGCCGCACGCCGGGCGGCAGGTGTTTCATGATCGGCAGGTTGTTCACCGCCTTCTGCGCCTGGCCCATCTCCACGCCGTTGAGTTCGGCCAGCACCGTGAGCTGGCGTTCGCGGTTCAGGCGATTGATGCGCGCAGGGCCGGCCTGGAAGCTGATGTCGGCGATGCTGTCCAGCGTGGTGGTCGAGCCGTTGGCCGTGGGCACCCGCAGGTTGGCGATGCGCTGGATGTCGGCGCGGGCGTCGAGCGGCAGACGCACCCGGATCGGGATCCGCCGCTCGCCCTCGTTGTACTTGGCGACATTGGCGTCGATGTCCCCCACCGAGGCCACGCGCACGATGGTGGCGATGGTGTCGGAGGAAATCCCCAGGCGGGCGGCCTCCTCGGTCTTCGGCTTGATGACGATCTGCGGCGCCTCTGGCGGCTTGGACGGGTGCGGGTCGGCCAGTTCCGGCAGGCCGCGCATCTCCCGTTCCAGCTCAAGCGCGGCGCGGTTCAGGTTGTCCGGATTGTCGCCGGTGAGGATCTGCTGGAAGCCGGCCACGCCCTGGAAGTCGAGGAAGGTCAGGCGCGCGTCGGGGATCGCCCTCAGCTGGTCGCGCAGCTGGGCGCGGATCTGGTCGCCGCTAGGTCGGGAGCCGGTCTTCAGAAGGATGGTGGCGGTGCCGCTCCTCAGGTCGCCGCCGCCGCCACCACCCGAGCCGGGCGCGAAGGCGGTGACGTTGGAGCCGATCTGCACGAAGACGCCGCGCACATAGGGCTGCGGCCCGAACAGGGCGTTGATCCGCTGGGCGGTGTCCTGCATGTCCGCCACCGAGGAGCCGGGCGGCCCCTGGATGTCCACATAGAGCAGGTCCGGGTCGCCGGCCGGCTGGAAGCCCTGCGGCAACAGGGGGAACAGGGTCAGCGAGGCGATGAACAGGACGAAGCCCATGATCGCGGCGATGATCCGGTGGGCCAGCGCCCATTCCAGCACGTTGCGGTAGAAGCCCTCGAACGGCTTGCGCTCATGCGGCGTGGCGGTGGGCTTGAGCAGGTAGGCCGCCATCAGCGGCGTCACCAGGCGGGCCACGGCCAGGGAGAACAGCACGGCCACCGAGACGGTGAGGCCGAACTCCTTGAAGAACTGGCCGGGGATGCCCGGCATGAAGCTGACGGGAGTGAACACCACCACGATGGCCATGGTGGTCGCCACCACCGCCAGGCCGATGGCGTCGGCGCCTTCCAACGCCGCCTGGAAGGGCCGCAGGCCGCGCGCGACCCGCTTCTCGATGTTCTCGATCTCGACGATGGCGTCGTCGACCAGGATTCCAACCACCAGGGTCAGCGCCAGCAGGGTCACCACGTTCAGCGAGAAGCCGGCCAGCTTCATGACGAAGAAGGTCGGGATCAGCGAGATCGGCATGGCGACCGCGGTGATCATCGTCGCGCGCCAGTCGCGCAGGAACATCAGCACCACCAGCGCCGCCAGGAACATGCCCTCGGTGAGCACGTGCTGGGTCGCCTTGAAGCTCTCGCGGGTGTCGTCCACCGAGGAGAATATCTTGGTGATCTTCACGCCGGGATGCTTCTTCTCGATCTGGGCGACCGCCTTGACCACCTCGTCCTCGGTGACCACGTCGGAGGCTTCCTTGGTCTTGGAGACCTGGAAGCCCACCACCGGCCGGCCGTTCAGCTGGGCGAAGCCGCGCACCTCCGAGGCGCCGTCGCCCACGTCGGCCACGTCGGAAAGGCGCACGAAACGCCCGCCGCCGGTGGGGATGGTGAGGTCGCGGATCTGGCTCACACTGGCGGCGTTGGAATAGACCCGCAGCGTCTGCTCGCGCCCGCCGACGTTCACCCGCCCGCCGGGGCTGTCGGTGACGAAGCCGCGCAGCGCATTGTTCACCGCCATGGCGGTCAGGCCCCGGGCGGCCAGGCGGTCGGGGTTCACCACCACATTGATCTCGCGGCTGACCCCGCCGACGCGGCTGATCTGCGCCACCCCCTTGGCGGTCTGCAGGGTGCGCGAGATCTCGTCATCGATGAACCAGGAGAGCGCATCGTCGCTCATGCCCGGCGCGGCGACCGCATAGGTCATGATCGGCGCGGTGTCGTCGATTTCGATCCGCTGGACGATCGGCTCGTCGATGTCGCGCGGCAGGATGGCCCGGGCCGAGGCGATCTTGGTGCGGATCTCGTCGGTCTTCTTCTGCAGGTCCTCGCCGATCTCGAACTGCATCGAGGTGGTGGACACCCCGTCGGTGACGCTGGACTGCAGGGTCTTGATGCCGCTGACGCTGGCGACCGCGTCTTCCACGGGCCGGGTGATCTGGGTCTCCATCTCGCCCGGATCGGCGCCGTTCTGGGTGACGGTCACCGCGATCACCGGCAGCTCGATGTTCGGGTACTGCTTGATGGGCAGGCCCGTGTAGGTGATCAGCCCGGCCATGATCAGGCCGATGAACAGCACCGCCACCGGGATCGGGTTGCGGATCGCCCAGGCGGAGATCGCGAAGTGGCGGGTCTCGAGCTTCTCGCTCATCGCTGGGCGACCTTGGGACGCGCGGGGTTGGCCGAGGCCACGGTGGGCGCGAGGTTGCCGGCCTGATCGGCGGGCTTGACCAGGTCGCCGTCCAGCAGGAAGGCCGCGGCGTTCTCGACGACGCGCGAACCGGCCGGCGGGCCCTTGACGAGCTGGACGTAGCCGCCGCCGCGCTGGCCGGTGACCACCGCGGCGTGGTGCACGCGGTTATCGGAGCCCACGACCATCACGCTGGCGCCGTCGGCGTCGTAGCGCACGGCCGTCTCCGGCACGGCCAGCACGTCGCCGCTGACCTCGTCGAACACCGCGCGGCCGAAACCGCCGGCGCGGATGTCGCGGTTCACCGGCAGCTGGACGCGGACGATGCCGAGCTTGGTGGTGTTATCGATCTGCGGGCTGACCAGGCGCACCGTCCCCTGCACCGTCAGGCCGGACGGCAGGGTCACCTGGGCGTGCTGGCCGGGGCGGATCTTGGACAGGTCGGGTTCGGAAAGCTGGGCGGCGAGCTCGATCTCGTTGTCGCGCGCCAGCCGGAACCAGGGTGTTCCGCTGAGGGCGGAAAGGTCGCCCGGCCGCACGGTGCGCTCGAGCACCACGCCGGAGACCGGCGCGGTGACCTGCAGCTTGGAAAGCCGGGTGCGCAGGTCCTTCAGCGCCGCGGCCTGGGCGGCGGCGCCGGCCTGGGCCGCGCGGGCCTGGAAGCGGCGCTGGTCGATGGCTTCCTGCGAGAGCACGCCGGCGTTGTCGAGGTCCTTCACCCGGTTCGCCTGGTCGGCGGCCTGGGCGGCATTGGCCTGGGACTGGGCGGCGTTGGCCTCGGCCTGGGCGAGCTGGGCCTGGATCAGCGCCGGATCCAGCTCCACCAGGGTCTGACCCTTCTTCACCGTGTCGCCCACATCGACCAGCACCTTGGACACGCGATAGCCGCCCACTTCCGGCAGCACGGCGGCCTCCTCGCGCGGAACCAGGTCGCCCGAGGCGGCGAGCGCGCCGGAGATCGGGTGCGCGCCGAGGCTCACCACCCGCACGGCGCGGGCGTTCTGTTCGGCGGTGGTCTTGGGCTTGGGCTTGCTGCAGCCGGCCAGGGCCCCGGTAAGGGCCAGCGCCGCCAGCAGCGGGATGAGGGGGAGGATGCGCTTCATGCGGGTCTCGTTCAGCGGGCCTGCTTGTCGGTGGTGAAGCGCTCGGCGGGCCAGCCGCCGCCGAGCGCCTTGTAGACCTGGATGGTGCGCCGCGCGGCCTGGACCTGAGCGGCGGTGAGCTGGGCGCGGGTGGCCCGCCACGACTGCTCGGCGCTGAGCGTCGTCTGCAGGTCGTTGAGGCCCCGGTCATAGCCCAACTTGATGGCCTTGTAGCCGCGCGAGGCGCGGGCCTCGCCGTCGGTCAGCAGCGCCACGCGCTTGCGGTCGGCGTCGAGGTTGACGAGCGCGGACTCGGAATCGGCGAAGGCGGTCTGGACGGCCTTCTCGTAGGCGATCACCGCCTGTTCGGTCCGCGCGTCCTGCGCCTTCAGCTCGGTGAGCAGGCGCGGGATCGAGAAGATCGGCTGGGTGATCGAGAAGCCGTTGATCACCGACTGGGCGGTGACCGAAAAGCCGGGTTGCGACTGCTTCTGCCAGGCCAGGCCCGGCGTCCAGTCGGCGGTCGGCAGGAAGGCCAGGATGTCGGTCTGCTTGCGACCCGAGGCGGCGGCCACCTTGGCCGAGGCCTCGCGCACGTCGGGGCGGCGTTTCAGGAGGTCGCTGGGCAGGCTGTCGGGCACCGGCGGCAGGGCGCCCACGCTGGCGTCGACGGTGACGTGGCTGGTGGGCTCGACAATGCGGCCGGCGAGGATCAGCAGGGTGCGGCGCTCCACCTGCAGCTGCGCCTCCAGCCCCTCGGCCTGGGCCTTGGCCTGGGCCAGGTCACCGGCCACGCGGTCTGCGTCGGAGGTCGCCGCCAGGCCCAGCTGGGCGCGCTTGGTCGCCGTATCGTAGAGCTCCTGCTCGATGCGCTGGCTCTCGCGGGCGTCGGCAAGCTGGATGGCCAGGCCGCGGGCCTGGAAGTAGCTGTCGGCCACATTGGCCGCCAGGCTGGCGCGCGCGCCCTCGTAGTCGAAGCGGGCGGCGGCCAGGTCGCCGTTCACCGCCTTGCGGGTCGCCAGGAAGCGGCCGAACACATCCACCTCCCAGGAGACGTTCAGCCCCGCCTGCGAAGCGTCGGAGACGCCGCTGGAGGAGAAGCCCGGGAAGTTGAACACCGTGCCGGCCAGCTGGTGGGTGTCGGTGCGCTTGGAGCCGCCCGACGCATCGCCCTGCGGCAGGTAGTGGGTGAGCGACTCCAGGCGGTTGGCGCGGGCCTCGGTGAGGCGCGCGGCCGCGCTGCGGGCGTCCGGGTTGCGGGCCAGGGTCTGGTCGACGAGCTGGGTGAGCTGCGGATCGTTGAACGACAGCCACCAGCGGTCCAGGTCGATCGACCCGGGCGGGACGCGGTCCGGGCCGCCCTTCGCACCCTCGAAGGCGGCGGGCATGGCGGTGTCGGCCGGGCGCACGTGGGCGCAGGCGCCCAGGGCGAGGCAGGCAAGGAGTACGGCGGGTGCGGTGGAACGCATGCGGGCGCGAGGGGACCGGATCACAACGGGGAGGACGGGGCGGCTGTCCCTAGTCGCCGCGCCGCCCCCGAACGGATGCAAGTTCGGATGCAGGCCCGGCCTTGGGTGCGGCGCCCCGCGACGGAGGTCTAGCGACATGAACACACAAGCCCAGTGATGACGGCGCCGCAGGCTTCGCCCCGCAGCCCGTCGCATGCGCACATTCCCGGACGGCATCCCACACGGGCGCCTCTACGCCGGGCGCCTCGCCGGCGCTTCTCTGATATAAACTCCGTATGTTGTAAAGTATTTTCCGCCGTGTAGTTTGGCCGCATGTCCGCGCAGCCTCCCGACCGTGGCGATTCCGACGCCCCTGGGCCGGAGAGCCGTGCGCGCAGCCTGGCGCGGCTGTGGGGCGCGCCGGATCCCGACGCCGCGCCGCGCCGCGGGCCAAAGCCGCGGCACTCCGTCGAGGCGGTGGTGCAGGCGGCCATCGCGCTCGCCGACGCCGAAGGGCTCGACGCCCTGTCCATGCGCCGGGTGGCCGAAATGCTGCGGCTGTCCCCCATGTCGCTCTATACCTACGTCCCCTCGAAGGCCGAGCTGCTCGATCTGATGCTCGACCATGTGGTGGGCGAGATCGCCGAACCCAAGGCCGGCGATGGCGATTGGCGCGCCCAGGTGACGCAGCTGGCGCGCCAGCGCTGGCTGATCGCCCAGCGCCACCCCTGGCTGCTGCAGGCCGGCATGCGCCGCCCGCCGCTCGGCCCCAATGTGCTGGCCAAGGCCGAGGCGGCCCTGCGCGCGGTCGACGGCATCGGCCTCAGCGAGAGCGAGATGGACCAGGTCACCGCCCTGGTCGCCAACTATGTGCGCGGCGCGGTGCGCGGCGCCCTGGACGCCGCCGAGGCCGAACGCGAGAGCGGCATGACCGACGAGGAATGGTGGTCGCAGCAAGGCCCCCTGCTGGCCGGCCTGATCGACCCCTCGCGCTATCCCACCACCGTGCGCATCGGCGAGGCCTACAAGGCCGGCCAGATCCCGAGAGGCGACCGCGAGAGCAACTTCGAGTTCGGCCTGCAGCGCGTGCTGGACGGCGTCGAGGCCTACATCTCGGGGCGACGCTAGCCGGATCGGCCCCGGACCATTACGGTCCGCGCCAAATCATCCCCTATCCCGAGAGTTCGATGAAAAAGCTTCTCCTGAGCGCCGCCGCCGTCTGCGCCCTGTCCGCCGCCGCCTACGCCGCCTCTCCGAGCGACTCCAAGTTCGATCCCAAGCTGCTTTCCGAGCACATCAAGGTGCTGTCGTCCGACGCCTTCGAGGGCCGCGGGCCGGCGACGGCGGGCGAGGTCAAGACCGTCGCCTACATCACCAAGGCGTTCAAAGCCGTCGGCCTGCAGCCCGGCGGCGACAAGCTGAAGACCGGCGCCCGGTCCTGGACCCAGAACGTGCCGCTGGCCGAGTTCGATATCACTGGCCCGGTCAGCTTCACCGTGAAGGCGGGCGGCCAGACGGAGAGCTGGAAACAGGGCGACCAGATCGCCATCCGCGCGCCGGAGACCGGCGTGAACCACATCGACATCAAGGACGCCCCGGTGGTCTTCGTGGGCTATGGCGTCAAGGCTCCAGAAAGAAGTTGGGACGACTTCAAGGGCGTCGACCTGCACGGCAAGCTGGCTCTCGTCCTAGTCAATGACCCCGACTACGAGACCGGCGTCGGCGTCTTCGGCGGCAAGGCCATGACCTACTACGGCCGCTGGACCTACAAGTACGAGGAGGCGGCGCGCCAGGGCGCCCTGGGCTTCATCGTCATCCACGAGACCGGCCCGGCCAGCTATGGCTGGAACACGGTCAAGAACTCCAACACCAACGCCGTCTTCGACATCATCCGCAAGGATCCGACCAAGGACCACGCGCCCATCGAGGCCTGGATCCAGCGCGACCAGACGGTGAGTCTGTTCAAGAAGGCCGGGCTCGACTTCGAGGCCCTGAAGAAGGAGGCCCAGACGCGGGCCTTCCACCCGGTGACGCTGAAGGGCGTGAGTTTCTCGACCAGCTTCAAGGTGGCCGCCAAGCACGTCATCTCGCACAACGTGGTGGGCGTGCTGCCGGGGACCAAGCATCCCAATGAGCGGATCATCTACACCGCCCACTGGGACCACCTGGGTATCGGCCTGCCCGACGCCAAGGGCGACCGAATCTACAACGGCGCGGTGGACAACGCCTCCGGCGTCTCCGGCCTGATCGAGCTCGCCCGCGCCTTCGCCCATAGCCCGCGCACCCAGCGCACCGTCCAGTTCATGGCGGTGACGGCGGAAGAGAAGGGCCTGCTGGGCAGCGAATACTACGCCACCAACCCGCTCTATCCGCTGGCCACCACGGTCGCCGACATCAACACCGACGGCGGGGCGGTGAACGGCCCGGCCAAGGACATCAGCGTCTCCGGCGACGGCGGCCTCACCCTGCAGGACGACCTGATCAAGGTGGCCAAGGAACACGGCCGCTACTTCACCCCGGACGCGCGGCCCGAGGCGGGCAGCTTCTTCCGCTCCGACCACTTCTCCTTCGCCAAGCAGGGGACGCCGGCGCTCAGCTTCCATTCCGGCCTGGACCTGGTGAAGGGCGGGACCGCCGCCGGCCGCGCCGCCGCCGAGGCCTATACCCGCGACCGCTACCACCAGCCCGCCGACGAGTTCGACCCCAACTGGGACCTGACCGGCATGGCCCAGGACCTGTCGATCCTCTACGACCTCGGCACGGACCTGGCGAACAGCCGCGAGTGGCCGACCTGGAAAGCGGGCTCGGAGTTCAAGGCGGCGCGGGACAAGACGGCGGGGCTACGGAAATAGGCTTGGCCTGCGCTTTTGCCCGCTCGTCCCGGCGGAAGCCGGGACCCAAGTTGAGATGGGTCGTTTGCAAGGGCGCTTCGGACCACTCCGAAGCGCTTTTGCTTTGGAACGGCCGCTTGGATCCCGGCTTTCGCCGGGACAGCCGGTTGGAACATCTTGAGAACGCGGCTGGCCGCCGTTAGGGTGCGCCCTCGCGCGGGAGGACCTCATGGCTGAGAGCGGCAAGCTTCGTTTCGGGATCGGCGGCTGGACCTTCGAGCCCTGGCGCGGGGTGTTCTATCCGCAGGGCCTGCGCCAGGCCGACGAGCTGAGCTACGCCGCCGCCAAGCTCACCGCCATCGAGATCAACGGCACCTACTATTCCAGCTTCAAGCCGGACAGCTGGGCCAAGTGGCGGGCCGCCACGCCCGACGGGTTCAAATTCGCGGTCAAGGCCTCGCGCTTCTGCACCAACCGCAAGGCGCTGGCCGACGGCGGCGAGAGCGTCGCGAAGTTCCTCAACCAGGGCCTCAGCGAACTCGGCGACCGGCTGGGCCCGATCCTGTGGCAGTTCGCGCCCACCAAGAAGTTCGACGCCGACGACTTCGAGGGCTTCCTGAAGCTGCTGCCCGCCAGGCAGGACGGCCTGCCGCTCATCCACGTCCTGGAAGTGCGCCACCCGAGCTTCGTCGACCCGGCCTTCGTGGCTCTGGCCCGCAAGCACGGGGCGACCATCTGCCTGGCCGACCACTTCAACTATCCGATGATCGCCGACGTCTCCGGCGAGGTCGTCTACGCCCGCCTGCAGACCGGCTCGGACGACAATCCCACCGCCTACAAGGAAGCCGACCTCGACGCCTGGGTGAGCCGCTTGCGCACCTATGCCGCGGGCGGCGCGCCCAGCGACCTGAAGATGGCCGCGCCGAAGGATCCCGCGCCGGTCAAGCCGCGCGATGTCTACGCCTTCGTGATCCACGAGGGGAAGGTGCGCGCGCCGGCCGCCGCCATGGCGATGATCGAGAAGGCGAAGGTCTGACCCCGAAACGCAAACGGCGCCCCTCGGCGAAGAAGGGGCGCCGCCGCGTGGTCGTCCACGGGCCGTACTCGTGGCCCTTGGGCGAAGCCCTTGCGGACGGCCATTGTCCCCCAACCGTCCGCGGCTCTTAGCGCCAATCCGGGACACTTTCCCCGGTCGGACGCACGCTGGGTGAGCTGGTCTGCAAACGCCGCGCCGCGGGCCGCCTTGACCGCCCCGGCGTCAGGGCGCTTGGCTGGCGGCCAGCCACAAAGGAGGACGCCCCGATGGCCGAGCTTTCCCTCGAAGACCTGATGTTCAAGCCGGGCCTGATGAAGGGCCAGCGCATCCTGATCACCGGCGGCGGCACCGGGCTGGGCAAGGTGATGGCCGAAGGGGCCATGATGCTGGGCGCCGACGTCTATATCTGCGGCCGGCGCGGCGGGGTGGTCGAAGACGCCGCCAAGGAGCTGATGGAGGCCCATCCGGCCAGCCAGGGCGGCGGCAAATGCGTGGGCATCGCCTGCGACATCCGCGTGCCGGAGGCGATCGCCGACATGGTCGACACCGTCTGGGCCGACGGCGGGGCGCTGACCGGCCTGGTCAACAACGCCGCCGGCAACTTCATCAGCCGCACCGAGGACCTGTCCTCGCGCGGCTTCGACGCCATCGCCAACATCGTCTTCCGCGGCTCGTTCTTCGTCACGCAAGAGTGCGGCAAGCGCTGGCTCGCCGAAGGCAGGCACGCCTCGGTCGTCTCGATCCTGACCACCTGGGTCTGGCACGGCGGGCCGTTCACGGTGCCGTCGGCCATGTCCAAGGCCGGGCTCAACGTCATGACCCAGTCGCTGGCGGTGGAGTGGGGCAACCGCGGCGTGCGCTTCAACGCCATCGCGCCCGGCCCCTTCCCGACCGAGGGCGCCTGGGCGCGGCTGAACCCCGGCGCGGGCACGGCCAGCGAGAAGAAGGATGCGACCATCCCCTTGAACCGCAACGGCGAGATGCGCGAGCTGGCCAACCTCGCCGTCTACCTGCTGGACCCCGGCTCGGCCTATGTGAACGGGCAAACGATCGCCATCGACGGCGGCGGCCACCTGCGCGGCGCCGGCGGCTTCGCCCGGCTGTCCGAATGGGGCGACGAGGAATGGGCCGCGGCCCGGGCCTCGATCCAGTCCGCCAACGAGAAGGACCGGGCCAAGCGCACGGTGTGATCTTCAGCGGACCTTTGATTTCGGCGGTGGGAACCGTACAGTGACGCGCGTCACTTTTTGAGTCTCACCGTCGACGGATCCCGCCTTCGTGTCACAGGTCGCCTACCTCAACCCCGGCAAGCGCGAGCAGACCAAGGTCGCCAACCGCCAGGCGATCCTCGACGCCGCGCGCGAGGTGTTCGGCGAGCTGGGCTATGACACCGCCACGGTGCGCGACATCATCCGCCGCACGGGCCTCGCGGCCGGCACCTTCTACAACTACTACCGCTCCAAGGAGGAGGTGTTCGCCGCCCTGGCCGACGACGGCGCGCGGCGCTTCGCCCCGATCCTGAAGGGCCTGCGCGGCAAGGGCTATTCCTTCGAGGACTTCGTCCACAAGGCGATCAGCGCCTATTTCAGCTTCATCGCCGAGGAGCAGCGGGTGTGGATCGAGCGGCGGCCGGCCGGCGAGCCCCATCCGCACGTGCATGGCGAGACCCCGGAGATGGCCGCCGTCTTCGCCGAGATCCGCGACGCGCTCGCCGAGGATATCGCCGAGCGCAAGGGGCCCTTCGCCGACCCCGACTACATGGCCGCCGCCTGCATCGCCATCGCCCGCGACGTGGGCGAGAAGATGCTCGAGCGCCGACCCGTGGACACCGCCGGCGCCACCGAGTTCGTGGTCACCATGATCCTGGGGGGCCTGAAGGGCCTGCCCAAGGCTCAGGACTAGAGGATGGCCAGCCCCGCCACCCAGCGCATGGTGGTCCGCAAACTGTTGAGCTTGCCGACGCCGATGCTGCGGCTGATGGCGGGCGGCGGCGTGGTCTACCAGGGCGGCCGCACCCTGGACCCGCGCCTGCAGTACCTCGCCGCCCAGTCGCGCGGCGCGCCGCCCATGACCACGCTTTCGCCGGAGGAGGCCAGGCGCGCCAACGACGCGGCGCTGGCGGTGATGACCGGCGACCCGGAGCCCGGCGTCACCTTCCAGCCGGTGACCATTCCTGGCCCCGGCGGCATGATCCCGGCGCGCGCCTACCGCCCGGCGCTGCAGAACCCCGAGACCCCGCTGATGGTCTTCGCCCACTTCGGCGGCGGGGTGATCGGCGGCCTGGAAACCTGCCACGCCTTCTGCTCCATCCTGGCGGCGACGACCCACGGGCCGGTGCTCAGCGTCGACTACCGCCTGGCGCCCGAGCACCGTTTCCCGGCCGGGCTGGAGGACGTGGCCGCCGCCTACCGCTGGGGCCGCGAGCATGCGCCGGACTTCGGCGCGCCCATGGCCCAGGCGGCGATCGGCGGCGATTCCATGGGCGGCAACTTCGCCGCCGTCGTCTGCCAGGAGTTGAAGAAGGCCGGTGAGCCGCAGCCGGCGTTGCAGCTCTTGATCTACCCCTGCGTGGACGTGGCCTGCGAGAGCGCGTCCATGACCACCTACGCCGACGCCTTCCCGCTGACCCGGGCGATGATGGACTGGTTCATGGGCCACTACATGGGCCCCGGCGACAGCCCCGCCGACCCGCGCCTGTCGCCGCTGCGGGCCAAGGACGTCTCCGGCCTGGCGCCGGCTGTGGTGGTGACCGCCGGCTTCGATCCCCTGCTGGACCAGGGCGAGGCCTATGCGCGCCGGCTGAAGGAGGCCGGCGTTCCGGTGGTCTACCGCTGCTACGACGCGCTGGCCCACGGCTTCACGGCCTTCACCGGCGCGGTCCCCTGCGCCGACGTCGCCTGCCGCGAGGTGGCGGGCCTGGTGCGCGAGGGCTTCGAAGGCCGGATTTCCTGATGAAGGCCCCCCAATGAGGGCGCTCGTGGTCGAGCGTCTGGCGCCCGGCTACGCCGGCTGCCTGGTGAAGGACATCCCCACGCCCAGGCCCGGACCCGGCGAGGTGCTGATCGAGGTCCGCGCCGCGGCGGTGAACTTCCCCGACCTCATGCAGACGCGAGGCGAGCACCAGCACAAGCCGCAGGTCCCCTTCGTCCCCGGCATGGAGCTGGCGGGCGTGGTCGCCGCGCTCGGCGAGGGCGTCACGGACTTTGCGGTCGGCGATCCGGTCTGCGGCGGCGGGCGGGGCGGCATGGCGCAATATGCGGTGCTGCCGGCGGCGGGCCTGCGCCGCAAGCCCGAGACACTGAGCTTCAGCCAGGCGGCCGGCTATCCGGTAGCCTACCTGACCGCCTATGTCGCCTTCGAGCGCTGCGCGCGCCTGCAGCCCGGCGAGTGGGTGCTGATCCACGGCGCGGCGGGCGGCGTGGGCCTGGCCGCCGTGGACCTGGCGCAGATCATGGGCGGCAAGGTGATCGCCGCCTCGGCCTCCGACCGCAAGCTGGCGGTGATCGAGCAGGAGTACGCGCCCGAGGCCACGGTCAACGTCACGCAGGGCTTCCGCGAGCGGGTCAAGGCGCTGACCGGCGGCAAGGGCGCCGACGTGATCTACGATCCCGTGGGCGGCGACGTCTTCGACGAGAGCCTCCGCTGCATCGCCTTCGGTGGCCGCATCCTCTCCATCGGCTTCACCTCCGGCCGCCTGCCGACGTTGCCGGTCAACATCGCCCTCATCAAGGGCTTCAGCGTCATCGGCGTGCGCGCCGGCGAATACGGCCGCCAGTTCCCCGAAAAGGGCGCCCAGAACCACGAAGCCATCTGGAAGCTGGCCGAGGACGGCAAAGTCCGGCCGCGGGTCGACGCGGAATATCCGCTGGCGGACTGGCGGAAAGCCTTCGATTCCCTCGCCGACCGCCAGGTGATCGGCAAGACCGTGGTGCGGCCGGATCTCTGAGCCACGCAGGCGTGTCATCCCGGAAAGCGCGCAGCGCTTGTCCGGGACCCATAAGCGCCGCGCCGCCGGAAGGAGCGCGGCGTCCGCGCCGCGCGGCGCCCTGAAGGGCGGAGTCTATGGGTCCCGGTCTTCGCCTCTGGCGAAACCGGGATGACACCTGGGTGCGCGCCTTCGCGAGGAATGCGGTAAAGAGGACAGCCGTCAGTTGACACCACGGCCCTCTTCCACTATCCACCGCCGCTCGATTTTCGACCCGGAGCCACCCCGTGAAGCGGACTTTCCAACCGTCGCGCCTCGTTCGCGCCCGCCGCCACGGCTTCCGCCTGCGCATGTCCACCAAGAATGGACAGAAGGTCCTGGCCCGTCGTCGCGCCAAGGGCCGCAAGCGCCTCAGCGCCTAAGCCTCGCGCTTAAGCTAGGGTGTCGGCTGATGTCCGACGCCGCCTTCCGCATCGAACGCCTCAAGAAACGCCCGGACTTCCTGGCCTGCGCCCGTGCGCCCGCCTGTGCGCGGGGCGCCGTGCTGGTGCAGGAGCGCCGCCGCGACCCCGATCAGCAAGCGGCGCCGCCGCTGGTCCGCGCCGGCTTCACCGCCACCAAGCGGATCGGCGGGGCCGTCGAGCGCAACCGCGCCAAGCGCCGCCTGCGCGAGGCCGCACGCCTCTTGCTTCCTGAATTGGGCTCCCCAGGTTTCGACTATGTGTTCATCGCCCGCGGCGGTGTGACCACCCGCCCGTGGCCTCGGTTGCTTGACGATATGAAAAGCGCGCTGATAAGGCTCGCCGCCGACCGCGACCGCCCTGCGACCTAGGGCCAATGCTTCTTACCCGGACTGCGCCCGCTCCATGAACGACGACTCCGGCCGCAACACGATCATCTTCCTCGTGTGCGCGCTCGCGCTTTTCATCGTCTACCAGGTCTTCGTGCTGGAGCCCGCCCAGAGGCAGAAGGCCGCCGAGGCGAAGGCCCATCCGCCTGCCGCCGCGGCCGCCCACGCCGGCGCGCCCGCCCTCAGCGCCCCGCCGGTCGCCACCCGCGCCGCGGCCGTGGCCGCCAGCCCGCGCGTGCCGCTGGCCACCCCGTCGCTGAAGGGCTCGGTCTCCCTGCGCGGCGCGCGCATCGACGACCTGTTCCTGACCCAATACGCCCAGACCACCGACAAGAACTCGCCCCCCGAGGAGCTGCTGAAGCCCGAAGGCACGGCCTTTCCCTGGTTCGTGGACTTCGGCTGGGTGGGCCAGAACGTGCCGAACCTGCCCGGCCCGCTCACCGTCTGGACGCTGAGCCAGGGCGCGACCCTGGCCCCCGGCGCGCCGGTGACGCTGACCTATTCCAACGGCGCGGGGCTCACCTTCACGCGCCGGATCGAGGTCGATCAGCATTACATGTTCACGGTCACCGACACGGTGGCCAACACCGGCGCGGGCGCGGTGACGCTCGCGCCCTACGGCACGGTGCAGCGCCAGGGCGTGCCGCCCGAGCCCGGCCGCACCGGCGTCGTGCATGAAGGCGTCATCGGCTATCTGGCCGGCCACGACCGCGCCTTCACCTACAAGGACCTGTCGAAGGACGCCGGCCAGACCCAGCAGTTCGACAGCGCCGGCGCCTGGACGGGGATCACCGACCGCTACTGGCTAACCGCCCTGATCCCCGCGGCCGCCGAGCAGGTTCACGCCGTCTATCGCGACGCCAAGGCCGGCAACCTGGACGTCTACGAGGCCAACTACACCGGCGCGGCCCGGACCATCGCGCCCAACACCCAGATCACCGTCTCCCAGCATCTGTTCGCCGGGGCCAAGAAGCTGCCGTTGCTGCAGGCCTATGAAAAGGACCTGGGCATCGCCCACTTCGACGACGCCATCGACTGGGGCCGGTTCTTCTTCTTCCTGACCCGGCCGATCTATCTGTTCCTGACCTTCATCTACCAGCGGGTCGGCACCTTCGGCGTGGCCATCCTGATGCTCACCGTCGTCGTGCGCCTGGCGTTCTTCCCGATCGCCAACAAGCAGTACGAGTCGATGACCAAGATGAAGAAGGTGCAGCCGCTGATGGAGGAGCTGCGCCGCCGCTT
Organism: Phenylobacterium sp.; assembly: GCF_036501465.1. Taxonomy (GTDB): domain Bacteria; phylum Pseudomonadota; class Alphaproteobacteria; order Caulobacterales; family Caulobacteraceae; genus Phenylobacterium. The sequence continues at coordinate 15,124 of NZ_DASYAF010000146.1, read as the reverse complement.
CAAGGACGACCCGGCCAAGCAGCAGCAGGAGATCATGGCGCTGTACCAGCGCGAGAAGGTCAACCCGCTGGCCGGCTGCCTGCCGATCCTGCTGCAGATCCCGGTGTTCTATTCTCTCTACAAGGTGCTCAACATCTCCATCGAGATGCGCCACGCGCCGTTCCTGGCCTTCAACGACCTGTCGGCGCGCGACCCGACGACCATCTGGAACCTGTTCGGCGCCATTCCCTGGAACCCGGCGCACGCGCCGCTGATCGGTGGAATCCTCGACACCAGCCTGCACATCGGCATCCTGCCGCTCGCCTACGGCTTCACCATGTTCCTGACGACCTCGATGTCGCCGCAGACCGGGGTGGACCCGACCCAGCAGCGCATCTTCCAGCTCATGCCGCTGTTCTTCATGTTCATCATGGCCCCGTTCGCCGTGGGCCTGTTGATCTACTGGACCTGGTCGAACGTGCTCACGACGCTGCAGCAGTATGTGATGATGCGCCGCTTCAAGGTGGACAACCCGATCGACCGCTTCTTCGCCCGGCTGGGCGGCAAGAAAGCCCCGGCGGGGTGACCGAGCCGGTCTTCTCCGCGGACGAGCTGGAGGCTGCCCGCGTCCTCTTCGCCCACGACGTCAGCTTCATGATGGGCGCGGTGCAGATCGCGGGCCTGCCGCCCGCCGACCTGCCGGAGGTGGCCTTCGCCGGCCGCTCCAACGTGGGCAAGAGCTCGCTGATCAACGCCGTGGCCGGCCGCCTCCACCTGGCGCGGGCCTCCAACGAGCCCGGTCGCACCCGGGAGGTGAACTTCTTCGTCGCCGATGGGAAGCTGCGGCTGGTCGACCTGCCCGGCTACGGCTTCGCCCGCGCCGGCCGCAAGGACGTGAGGAAGTTCCAGAACCTGGGCCGCGACTACCTGCGCGGCCGGCCCAACCTGAAGCGGGCCTTCCTGCTGATCGACGCCCGACACGGGCTGAAAGAGGTGGACACCGAGGCGCTGGACGCCTTCGACATCGCCGCCGTCTCCTACCAGATCGTGCTCACCAAGGCCGACAAGCTGAAGACCGCCGAGGTCGACGCGGTGGTGGCCCGGACCCTGGCCCGGATCGCCAAGCGCCCCGCCGCCTTCCCGCGCGTGCTCGCCACCTCGGCCGAGAAGGGGACGGGCATTCCGGAACTGCGCGCGGAAATCCTGCAGGCCTGCGCCGTCTGACGCCTCGGGAGGATCTCACGCCCGCTCATCCCGGCGAAAGCGGGGGCCCAAGCTGAGCCGGATCGCTGACCGGGGGCCGCGCCAGTTCAAAACGCCCCATGGGTCCCGGCTTTCGCCGCGATGACCGGCTTGATAAAGCGGGGGCCATGCTGAGCACCGACACCCGCACCGTCTACGACGCCGACCTCAACCTGTTCCGCGACCAGGTCCGCAAGTTCTACGACAAGGCGCTGATCCCCCACCTCGACCGCTGGGAAGAGGAGGGCGTGGTCGACCGCGGCTTCTGGCTGGCGGCGGGCGAGGCGGGCATCCTCTGCCCACAGGTCCCCGAGGAATACGGCGGCCTGGGCGTCGACTACCGGTTCAACGCGGTGATCGGCGAGGAGCTCTCCTACGCGGGCTCGTCGGCGGGCATCACGCTTCAGTCCGACATCGTCGTCGACTACATCATCAACTACGGCTCCGAGGAGCAGAAGCGGCGCTGGCTACCGGGCATGGTCTCGGGCGAGGTGATCACCGCCATCGCCATGACCGAGCCGGGCGCGGGGTCCGACCTGCAGGGCGTGCGCACCACCGCCGTGCGCGACGGCAACCACTACGTCGTCAATGGCTCCAAGACCTACATCACCAACGGCCAGAGCGCCGACCTGATCGTCGTCGTCGCCAAGACCGACCCAGCCCAGGGCTCGCGCGGCATCAGCCTGATCCTGGTGGAGGCCGACCGCTCCGGCTTCAAGCGCGGCCGCAACCTCGACAAGGTCGGCCAGAACTCCGCCGACACCTCGGAGCTGTTCTTCGAGGACGTGCGGGTGCCGATCACCAACTGCCTGGGCGAGGAGGGCAAGGGCTTCGCCTACCTGATGAACCAGCTGCCGCAGGAGCGGCTGCAGATCGCCATCGCCGGGCAGGCCGGCGCGCAGCGGGCCTTCGACGAGGCGGTGAAGTTCACCAAGGAGCGCAAGGCGTTCAAGCAGACCATCTTCGACTTCCAGAACACCCGCTTCACCCTGGGCTTCCTGAAGGCCAAGCTGCAGGCCGGCTGGGCGCACATCGACTGGGCGATCGCCCGGCACCTGGAGAAGAAGCTGACCGCCGCCGAAGCCTCCGCCGCCAAGCTGTTCCACACCGAGCTGCAGTGGGAAGTCTGCGACGCGGCCCTGCAGCTGCATGGCGGCGCGGGCTACATGAACGAGTACCCGATCGCGCGCCTGTGGCGCGACGCCCGCGTCCAGCGCATCTACGGCGGCACCTCCGAGATCATGAAGGAAGTGGTGGCGCGCTCCCTCTAAAAACCTCTCCCGATTTCGGGAGAGGGGGACCACGAAGTGGTGGAGAGGGCGCTGCCCCATCCGCGGCGGAACGGTCGACGCACGTCGCCAACGCCCCCTCCGTCAGCTTCGCTGCCACCTCCCCCACAAGCGGGTGAGGTTTTTGAAGCCTCAAACCGACCGCGCGAACAGCAGCAGCACATAGAGCGGAGCGGCGGTCAGCCAGGCCACCGTCATGGCGATCACCGCGGCCCGCCTTCGGCCCAGCGAGGCGAACTGCCAGGTCATGGCCAGCCCGCCCGCGATCACCACCATCTGGGCGGCGGTAAGCGCCACCTGGGCCCAGGCGAGAAGCGGCAGGTTCTGGTCGAGGCGGACCGCGAAGCCCATGAATTCGGCGAGCTTCCAGCCGTAGACGAAGGCCGCGTAGGCCGGCGGGACGGCGAGCGCGATCCCCAGGACGGCCAGCCTCCTCACGGCGCCTTCTTCACCACCTCGCCGCCCTTCATGACGAAGACCGGATGTTCCAGGACGGTGACGTCGGAGAGCGGGTCGCCGATCACGCCCACCAGGTCGCCGTAGTGGCCCGGGGTCGCCTGGCCCACGTCCTTCACCCGATCGAGCGCCTGGGCGGCGTTCAGCGTCGCGGTCTGGATCGCCTGCAGGGGCGTGGCCCCATAGCGGACCATCACCGCGAACTGCCGCGCGTTGGTCCCGTGCGGATAGACCCCGGCGTCTGTCGAGAAGATCATCTTCACGCCGGCCTTCAGGGCCTTCCTGAAGTTCTCCCGCTGGATCTCGCCGATGTCGCGGTCCTTCTTCAGGTTCTCCTCCAGCACGCCGTTCTTCTTGCCCTCGGCCTGGGTGTAGTCGGTGTTGTAGATGTCCATGCCGAAGTAGCTGCCATGGGCGATCGCGAGCCGGATCCCCTCGTCGTCCACCAGGGAGGCGTGCTCGATGGTGTCGACCCCGCCGAGGATCGCGGCCTTGATGCCGTCGGCGCCGTGGGCGTGGGCGGCGACCTTCATGCCGGCCCGGTGGGCCTCCTCCACCATGGCCTTGATCTCTTCCAGGGTGAGCTGCTGGGCGCCGGGCGTGTCGCCGTGGCTGAACACCCCGCCGGTGGCGCAGATCTTGATCACCTCGGCGCCATACTTGTGCATCTCGCGCACCCGGCGGCGGCCTTCGTCGGGGCTGTCGATCACCGCATCGCCCTTCTGGTGCATGGAGGGCGGGAAGGAATTGCTGTCGCAATGCCCGCCGGTCGAGCCGATGGCGTAGCCGGCCGGCACGATCCGCGGACCCGGAATGAAGCCGCCGTCGATCGCCTGCTTCAGCCCCACGTCCTCGAAATTGCGCGAGCCCACATTGCGCACCGTGGTGAAGCCCGCCTCCAGCGTCGCCTTGGCGTGGGTGGTCGCCAGGATCGGCCAGAAGCTGTCGGTCATCTGCAAGCGGTTGTAGCCGCCGAACAGGGGCGAGGACGTCAGGTGTACGTGCATGTCGATCAGGCCCGGCAGCAGGGTCACGCCTGGCAGGTCCACAAGGGTGGTTCCGGGCCGCAGCGGCTCGCGCGGATTGCTGATCCCGACGATCCGGCCGTCAGAGATCAGGACAACGGGATGCTCGATATACTTGCCCGTGGCCACGTCGAGCAGCCGCTCGGCGCTGACCGCCACGTCCTTCGCATCGGCCAGCGTCCCGGTCAGCACCGCCAACGCGGCCGCAACCGCCGCCACAACGCCCTTGATCCGCATACGCCGCTCCCCAACCGATGGCCTTGGCTTAGCACGGCCATCCGCCCATGACAGGCCAGCGTGACAGGGGGCGTACACTCCGCTATCGGGACGCCCGACCTTTGGCCTCCAACCACCCGAACTCCAACTTTCAGGGCGCGCCCGTGACCGACGACCCCCAAGCGCAAGGCTGGGCCACCGCCCACACCCTGGCCGAGGCCCTGCCCTACATCCAGCGCTACGATCGCGAGACCGTGGTCATCAAGTACGGCGGCCACGCCATGGGCCAGGAAGAGGTCGCCAAGCAGTTCGCGGCCGACTGCGTGCTGCTCAAGATGCTGGGCCTGCATCCGGTGATCGTGCACGGCGGCGGCCCGCAGATCAGCGCCATGCTGGAGCGCGCCGGGGTGAAGTCGACCTTCATCGACGGGCTGCGGGTCACCGACGCCCCCACCATGGAGGTGGCCGAGATGGTCCTCTCCGGCGCGATCAACAAGGAGATCGCCAACTGGATCACGCTCGCCGGTCGCGAGGCCGACGTGCGCGGCGTGGGCCTGTCGGGCAAGGACGCACGGCTGATCACCGTGGAAAAGGTCAAGCGCACCAAGAAGGACCCGGACTCGATGATCGAAGCCGAGGTCGACCTGGGCTTCGTGGGCGATCCCAAGCGGGTCGATCCAAAGCTGATCGAGGCGCTGATCTACGCCGACGAGGACTACATCCCGGTGATCGCGCCCATCGGCGTCACCGAGGACGGCCAGACCTACAACATCAACGCCGACACCGTGGCCGGCGCCCTGGCCGGCGCGCTGAACGCCAAGCGCATGCTGTTGCTCACCGACGTGGCCGGCGTGCTGGACGCCAAGGGCGATCTGGTGCGCCAGATGAGCGTCGCCGAGGCTCGCGCGGCGATCGACGACGGCGTCGCCACCGGCGGCATGATCCCCAAGCTGGAAACCGCCGTGGCCGCGGTCCAGTCGGGGGTCGAGGCGGTGGTCATCCTCGATGGCCGGCGCCCGCACGCCATGCTGGTGGAGCTGTTCACCGAGCACGGGGCGGGGACGCTCATAAACGAATGAGCGCCGATCTCACCCACATCGACACCTGGCTCTTCGACCTCGACAACACCCTCTACCCGATGGATTCCGGTTTCATGGGCCAGATCGAGGCCCGGATGACCGACTATGTCCAGCGCATCACCGGCCTGGAGCGCGAGCCGGCCTACAGGCTACAGAAGCAGTACCTGGCGCAGTACGGCCTCACCCTTGGCGGGTTGATCGAGCACTGGGGCGTCGACCCAGCCGACTACCACGCCATGTTCCACGACCTGTCGCTGGAGAGCCTGGCGCACGATCCGCGGCTGATCGCGGCGCTGGAGCGCCTGCCGGGCCGCCGGCTGATCTTCACAAACTCAGATGAGGTGCACGCCCGCCGCGTGATGCAGGCGCTCGGGCTGTCGTATCTGTTCGACGAGGTCTTCCACATCGGCTCGGCCAACTACCTGCCGAAGCCTGCGCCGGCCACCTTCGCCAAGCTGGTCGCCGACCACGCCGTCGATCCCGCCGCGACCTGCTTCTTCGAGGACCGCGCCGACAACCTGGCGCCGGCCTTCGATCTCGGCATGACCACCGTGCTGGTCGGGCCGCACGCCGAAGCTTCCAGCCAGCCGTTCGTGCGCTACAAAGCCGCCAACCTATCGTCCTTCCTGGAGGACGCCCTTCTGAAGGACGCCGCCCAGTGACCAGCAAGACCATGACCGCCGACCTGCAACGCGTGATCGAACAGGCCTGGGACGACCGCGACGCCGTCAACCAGCAGACCCAGGGGCCGGTCCGCGAGGCCGTGCTGGAGACCCTGGAGCGCCTGGACGCCGGAACCTTGCGTGTCGCGAGCCGGCAGGCGGACGGGGCCTGGCTCACCCACCAATGGGCCAAGCAGGCGATCCTGCTCTACTTCCGCCTGACCCCGAACCAGATCGTCGAGGCCGACGCGCCCGGCCCCTACTGGGACAAGATCCCGCTGAAATTCGCCGGCTGGACCGCCGCCCAGTTCGAGGCCGCGGGCTTCCGCTGCCTGCCGGGCGTGGTGGTGCGCAAGGGCGCCTACATCGCCAAGGGCGTGGTGATGACGCCGTCGTTCGTCAACATCGGCGCCTATGTGGACGAGGCCACCATGGTCGACACCTGGGCCACCATCGGCTCCTGCGCCCAGATCGGCAGGCACTGCCACATCTCCGGCGGCGCGGGCATCGGCGGGGTGCTGGAGCCCCTGCAGGCCAATCCGACCATCATCGAGGACAACTGCTTCATCGGCGCCCGCGCCGAGGTGGCCGAGGGCGTCATCGTGCGCGAGGGCAGCGTGCTCTCCATGGGCACCTTCCTCACCTCCACGACCCCGATCATCGATCGCCGCACCGGCGTCGTCACCACCGGCGAGGTGCCGCCCTATTCCGTGGTGGTCTCCGGCAGCCGGCCGAACCCGCACGACCCGACGCTGCCGTCCACCTACTGCGCGGTGATCATGAAGACGGTGGACGAACGCACGCGCGCCAAGACCAGCATCAACGAGCTGCTCAGGGACTAGGGCCCAAGGTGGAGATGGCGGACGATCTCAGCTTCGAACTGCCAGAGCTGGCGGCCGAGCTGATGGCCGCCCGCACGGTCGAGGCCCTGGAGGCGGCGCTGGGCAAGGTGGCGGGGCTCACGCCGCGCATCCGCGAGCCGCAGAACTTCGGCCACCGGCTCTTCACCCGCGGCCTGGACGCGGGCCTGGAGCGGGTCGCCCGCGCGCTGCAGCTGGCGGCCGTCCCGCCGCCCAAGTCCAACGCCAAGGTCGCCATCGTCGCCAGCCAGTTCTACGCCACCGGCGGCCACACCCGCGTGGCCCGCGACGTGGCCGACGCGCTCGGGCCCGACAACCGGCCGTTGGTCATCCTGACCAACATGGGCGACGGCTCGGTCCGCTATCAGGGCCTGCTGAACAGCGGCCTGAAGACACCCTTCGACGAGGCGGCCCTGCTGGTCGCCCAGGCGCGCACCCTGGTCGATCGGACCATCGAGCTGTTCATGATGCTGAAGGCGACCGGCGTCAGCCGCATCGTGCTGATGTGCCATCCCTTCGACGTGGTGGCGATCACCGCCTGCTGGCCGTTCCGCGAGATCGTCGACTTCCTGCACCACGCCGACCACGTGCCGGCCCTTGGCGCGGCCATGGCCTGGTCGACGCACGCGGACCTGACCTACGCCTGCCACAAGACCTGCCGGGCGGCGGGGCTGGAGCCGATCTACGCCGGCATGACCTCGACGGTCACCGAGGCGCCCGCCCACGCCCGCGCGCCCGGCCGCCTGCGCCTGGCCACCTGCGGCGACCAGCGCAAGTACGTGGGCGAAGGCCGCTTCCGCTGGGCCGACTGGGCGGTCGCCGCCCTCAGCCTGCCCGGCGCGGAGATGCGCCACATCGGGGTGATGAGCGACGACCTCCAGCAGGAGGTCCACAAGGCCCTGGCCGACGCCGGCGTCGACCCCGCCCGCTACGTCTTCGCCGGCATGGCCCCCAGCCTGCCCGCCGCCCTGATCGAGCACGGGACCGACATCTACGTCGGCAGCTATCCGTTCGGCGGCGGCAAGGCCAACCTGGAGGCCATGCTGATGGGCCTGCCGATGATCGCCCCGGCCGATGCCGACCTGGCCAACCTGTTGCGGTTCAGCCTGCCGCTGCCAGGCTGGGTGGACGTCGCCGAACCCAAGGACTTCGCCAGGGCCGTCGAGGAGGCGCTGGCGTTGGAGCCCACCTTGGCGTCTGCGGAACACGCCCGTCTGCGGGCCCGCGAGGTCGAGCGCTTCGGCCGGTGGGTCGCCGGCGAGCGGCCAGAATCGCCAGAGGCATAATCCGCCTAGTCGTAGCCGAACCGCTCCATCATCGGCGCGCAGATCGTCTTGACGGTCTGGGCCAGTTCGGGCGCCAGCGGCGTGAGCCGCGGCGAGAGGTCGATGGGCTTGTTGTACTTGGGCGAACCCCAGGGATCGGAATCGGCCTCGGGCGCGTCGCCCCACATCTGGCCCGGATCGAGGTCGTCCACCCCCAGGAACTGGGCGAGGCCGAGCTGGATCTGCTCGGTCTGCAGATCCTCATATCGGAACATGTAGAGCCGCCCGCCGAAGCTTTGCGACAACACCGTGCGGTAGGTGGAGAGATACTCCCGCGCCACCATGGCGGCCTGGCCCTGGTCGAACGGCTGCTTGGCCCCGCCGCGCTCGTGCACCTCCTGGCGCGACCGGACCACCTCATAGGGATGGCGGATCACCACCACGAACGAGGCCTCGGCCGGATAGAGCGCGCGCAAGTCGTGGAAGGAGGGCGTGAGCAGCGGGTCCTTCACGCAGAGGATCGGCGTCTGGCCCAGCGCCTGCCAGATGCGCCGCAGCGGCACGTCGGCGGCCTCGCGCATGGTGCGGCGGAAGTCCTCCGGATCGGCGAAGAAGGTGGAGGTGTGTTCCTTCCACGAGAGCTGGCCCAGGCGGTAGCTCTGCGGGATGCCGCGGAAGAAGCTGATTTCCTGGTTGTAGGGACTGACGCGCGGGGAGGTGCAGAGCAGGGCGTGCGTCACCGTGGTGCCCGAGCGCGGGGCGCCGCCGACGAACACGATCTTCTCTGGCCCCTGCTTCTCTGGCCCTTGGGCTGTCATGAACTCTCCTGCTGGACGCTCAGCGCTTAGAGGCGGCCGCGCCGGCGATCAAGTCGCACCGAACGCATAGGTCCGCTTGGCGGTGGCGCGGCAGCCTAGGCCTTCCTTGAAGCCGATCAGGCCGGGATTGGGCTGCGAGTCCTGGGTCGACGTCCCCAGGTCCAGCACGCCGCCGCGGGCGGCGCGCTCGGCGGCCAGGCCCTCGGCCAGCAGCATCACCGGCGACTCCTTGCGGCTGTCGGGCGCCTCGCCCCAGTAGAAGACATAGGTCCAGGCCGGCGTCAGCTCCAGGCTGATGGCGCCCGCCAGCGCCTGGCCGTCGCGCCCGACGATGGCGAAGCCGGTCTGGTCCGGGAAGGCCTCGGCCAGGGCGCGCACCTGCGGCCAGGCCATGGTCATCGGAAAGCCGCGCGCCGCCCGGTTCGCCGCAATGACCGCATAGGCCCGCTCGCCGTCGGCCGGATCCAGGCGGACGAAGGCGGCTCCGGACCGCTTCAGCCGGCGCAGCTCCTTCTGCTTGGTCTCGCCGAGGCTTGTGAAGAAGGCGTCCGGGCCCGCCGCCGCCAGGTGGTAGTTGAGGTCGACCTGCGCCAGCCGCCAGCCGCTGCGGAACAGGGCGTTCTCCACCGCCCCGGCCGCCGCGTCGGCGAAGCCGTCCGGCGCCAGCCTGACCTCGGCGCGCAGGCCCTGGTCGCGCAGCCAGCCGCTGGCGGCCTCGACCACCGCGGCGATCGCCAGGGTTCCGGCCCCAGGCGCCGCCGCCACGCCGCCGAACGCGCCGGTGATCGGCGAGGCCCAGGCGCCGGCCTTGCCGGCCAGCGTCAGGCTCGCCACCGCCGCGCCGTGCGAGTCCAAGGCGGTGAAGGTCTCCAGCGCCTTGCCCTGCGCATCGGCCTGGTAGGCCAGGAAGGCCGGATCGACGTACAGATGGCCGCCCAGGTCAGGCGGCGCCTGGCTGCGGACGACCGCGATCACGGCCTACTCGATCACGATGTAGGACGACTGGCCCGAGTGCAGGGGCGAGCGGCGGATCGCATAGCGGTCCAGACCCCAGGCCTCGCGCAGCGCCTCGGTCTCGCCGGGCGTGAGCGTGCTGTTGAGCTCGTCGAAGGCCACGATCGAACCCTTGGTCAGATAGGGCTTCAGCGCCTCCAGGCCGGCCTTGGTCGGCGCATAGAGGTCGAGGTCGAAGTGGGCCAGGGCGACGATGGTCCCCGGGTTGGCCTCCAGATAGGCCGGCAGGGTCTCGGTCACGTCGCCCTGCACCAGCTGGGTGCGCTCCAGGTGCGGCAGCGGATCGAGGCCGCGCCGTTCGGCCAGCAGCCCCTTCAGGCTGTCGAGATAGCCCTGGGTCAGTGACAGGCCCTGTTCCACCATCATGCCGTGGCCACCGTCCTTCACGTCCACCGAAGGGAAGCCCTCGAAGGTGTCGAAACCGATCACCGTGCGCGAGATGTTGAATGGCTCGTAGATGGTGCGGAAGGCTTCGAAGGCGGCGATATCGCGGCCCCAGCGCACGCCGAACTGCATCACTACGCCATGCACCGGCAGGATCTGGCGATAGAGCTCGTTCATGTAGAGCAGGCGCTTCATCGCCCGCACCGTCTGGAAGAGCTGCACGTTCTCGCCCAGCTCCTGGTCGGGGATCGGCGCTGCGCGGATGCGCTGGCCCAGGGTCCTCTCGGCCGATTGCAGGTCTTTGGCGACGATGGTGTCCAGGATCGCCTGATAGGCCTCGTTGATGGCGGCGTCGGTCACGCGGGAGTGTCCTCGAATTTCGATCCGCCTAACTGAACGGGGCGGATCGTGGGTTCAAGCGGAATCGCGGCCCGGCCGGACGCGGCCCCCGCGCCGCCGTTGCGTCGCCGTGGCGGCCCCCGCTACTATCGGCCCCGCGCCCGTGACGGCGCGATCGGAGAACGGACGGAACGCCTTGGCAAAGGCCCCTGAGCGGTTTGGCTTCGACCGGTTCCGCGACCTTGCGCTCGATCCGAGCCTTTCGATCAACCAGAAGATGGACGGCGTCGACGCCAGCCGCGACGGCTATGACGACGCGATCTGGGCGGCGATCCGCCAGGCCTTACCGCGCCTGGGCTCTCCCGGCGCGGACGTGCTGGACATCGGCCCGGGCTGCGGCGGCGTCGCCCACAGCCTGATCGCGCTGGCCGAGGCCCAGGGCCATCGGCTGACCCTGGTCGACCACGCTGAGATGATGGCGCTGCTGCCGCCCTCGCCCGCCGTGACCCGGGTCGCCGGACGTTTTCCCGAAGGCCTCGCCGCCTCGCCGCAAGCGGACCAGGCCTATGACGTGATCCTGGCCTACAGCGTGCTGCAGTATGTGATCGTCGACGCCAACCCGTTCGCCTTCATCGACGCGGCCCTGGCGCGGCTGAAGCCCGGCGGCGCGCTGCTGGTCGGCGACATGCCCAATTTTTCCAAGCTGCGCCGGTTCCTGTCCAGCGAGGCGGGCGTCGCCCATCACCACGCCTACATGCATACCGACCAGCCGCCGGACGTGCCGGCCTTCCCGCTGCTGAAGGACCGCATCGACGACGGGGTGGTGCTGGGCCTGGTGACCCGGGCGCGGCTCGCGGGCTTCGACGCCTATCTGCTGCCGCAGTCCGAAGCCCTGCCGTTCGCCCGCTGGCGCGAAGACCTGCTCATCCAGCGCCCGTGACCCTCATCCTGTGACCCCGACCCCGCAGCAATCGCCTGAGGCGCTGTTCCCGGACGAGTTCAAGCGCCCGACCCTGGGCATGGGCCCGTTCGAGGCGCCGGCCCTGCAGCGCAACCTGGAGATCGTCCGCGCTGCGGCCGCCGATCACCGGATGGACTGGAGCCGCTGGTTCGGCCCGGGCCAGGCCTTCACCCTGACGCTCAGCGGCCGCGAGGCGATCGGCCTGGCGCTGGACGACCTGGCCCTGCCGCGCGAGGCCGAGGTGTTGATCCTCACCACCACTGGCGGGCCCTACATCAGCGCCTGCGTGACCGAGAGCATCGAGGCGCGCTGCCGCTGGTCGCGGACGCCCGGCCCGGCCACCCGCGCCATCCTGGTGATCCACGAGTTCGGCTTCCCCGCCAGCCTGCCGCCGGAGCTGGCCACACTCAGCCTGCCGGTGATCGAGGACGTGGCCTATGCGCTGGGCAGCCGGACGCCGGACGGGACCGTCGGCCGGCTCGGCGACTACGTCGTCTACAGCTTCCCCAAGTCGATGCCGCTGTCGTTCGGCGGCCTGCTGAAATCCCCGCGGCCCGTCGCCGGGACGGGCACGCTCAGCGACCAGGCGCGCCGCGAACTGCCGGTGCTGGTCGACCACTACATGGCCGGCATCGAGGCCGCCTATGCGCGCAGGCGCGAGCTGTACGGTCTCTACGCCCGGCTCTTCGCCGCCGCCGGCTTCAAGCCCCGGCTCGCGCTGGCCGACGGCGTCGTGCCGCACGCCTTCATCGTGGCCATGGACGACCAGGCGCGCGCCATGGCCATGAAGCCCCGGCTGTACGAGATGGGCGTGATCTCCAGCGTCTACTACGGCGGCGGCGGCTACTTCCTGCCCAACCACCAGGAACTGTCGGACGCGGCGGTGGAGTACATCGTCGCCAACTTCCTGACGGCCTACGCGGCGACAGCCTAGGCCAGCACCTCGCGCACCGCCGCGGCCACGGCGTCCATGTCGCCCTTCGGCATCCCCGGCCAGAACGGCAGCGACAGCACCTCGTCGGCCAGCTGTTCGGCCAGCGGGAACTGGCCGGCCGAAAAGCCCAGGTCGGCGAACGCGCCCTGGCGGTGACAGGCGATGGGATAGTGGATCAGGGTCTCAACCCCCCTGGCCTTCAGCCCCGCCTGCAACTCGTCGCGGCGCGCGGTGCGCACGACATAGAGGTGGTGGACTGGCTCGGCCCAGTTGGCCTGCGCCGGCAGCGTCAGGCCGGCAACGCCTGCGAGCGCGTGGCCGTAGTCCGCCGCCAGCGCCCTGCGCGCCGCATTGTTCGCATCGAGGCGCGTCAGGCGCGCGCGCAGGAAGGCCGCCTGCAGCTCATCCAGCCGCGAGTTCACCCCGGCGATCTCGTGGCGGTACTTCTCCCGCGAGCCGTAGTTGCGCAGCATCTTGAGGCGCTCGGCGATCACCGGATCGTCGGTGGTGACGCAGCCCGCGTCGCCCAGCGCGCCGAGGTTCTTGGTCGGGTAGAAGCTGAAGGCCGTGGCGTGGGCGAGCGAGCCGGCGCGCCGCCCGCGATAGCGCGCGCCCTGGCCCTGGGCGGCGTCCTCCAGCACGAACAGGTTGTGCTTCTCGGCCAGCGCCAGGATCGGGTCCATGTCCGCCGGATGGCCGTAGAGCGAGACCGGCACGATCGCCTTGGTGTCCGGCGTCACCGCCGCGGCGGCCGCCGCCGGATCCAGGGTGTAGGTCCGCGGGTCCGGCTCGACCGGGACGACCTTGGCGCCGGTGGCCGCCACCGCCAGCCAGGTGGCGGCGAAGGTGTGGCTGGGGACGATCACCTCGTCGCCCGGGCCGATCCCGGCCGCGCGCAGCGCCAGCACCAGGGCGTCCAGGCCATTGCCGACGCCGATGGCGTGGGCCGCGCCGCAATAGGCCGCGAACTCCGCCTCGAAGGCCTCCAGCTCCGGGCCCAGGATCACCCAGCCCGAGTCCGCCACCCGCGCCCAGGCGGCGTCCAGCTCGGCGCGCAGGCCGGGGTCGGAAAGCCCCAGGTCGTAGAACCTGATCACGGTTCGCCGCGCCTTGGAGTTTGATTCCACGGCCGCGACGCGATGAAGTCGTCCATCTCGCGGTAGTAGTCCGCCTCGTCGTAGCGCAGCGAGGCCAGCACCACGCAAAAGGCGCCGGACGAGAAGTTCTCGATCTCCCGCCAGATGCCCGGGCCGATGTAGAGGCCGCGGCTCGGGCGGTTCAGCGTCACCGTCTCCCACACCCGCCCGTCGAACAGCTTGACGTCGAAGCTGCCGCTGATCGGCAGCACCAGCTGCTGCAACGCCTTGTGCGCGTGGCCGGCCCGCACCGAGCCGGAGGGCACGTCGTACAGATAGTAGACCCGGGCGATATCGAAGGGCACGTGCACGCCGCCTTCGACGAAGGACAGGTTCCCCCGCCGTTCGGGGATCACCGGCAGGTCGATGAATTGCGCGAGCGAGGTCGTCATCGGCGGATAACTAGGCCGATTACCCCTTCGCCGCCAAGGCGGGCTCTGAGCGGCCGGCCGTCAGCGGCTCCGCGCCGTCCGGATGTCGGCGTAGGGCGCGCCGTCCCTGTGGCTGTATTCCACCTCGCCCGGCTTCAGCACCAGGTCGATGTCGGGATAGTCGCAACCGTCGTCGTCCGGACGTCGCGAGCCGACCTCCAGGATCACCGCCTCCTGGGTCGAGCGGTTCTGCAGGTGGTGGCCGTTGGGCTGGCCGGCCGGGAAGCCCGCGCAGTCGCCGGCCCGCAGGATCTGTTCACCTTCGTCGGTGACCAGCACCACCTCGCCCTCCAGCACCCAGACGAACTCGTCCTCGGCGGTGTGCCAGTGCCGCTGGCTGGACCAGACGCCGGGCGCCAGCCGCTGCAGGTTGACCCCGAACTGGGTGAGCCCCGCCGCGTCGCCCAGCTTCCAGCGCTTGCGGTCCAGGCAGGGCGCGTCATAGGGCGGCGGATAGCCCGTGCCGAAACGGGTGGGCGCGCTTGCAATGTCGATCTTGGGCATGGGGTCGTTTCCGTCTAGGAGAGGCCCTTGAGATAGGGCCGCGCGGCCGCGGGGGCGAGATTGATCGACGCGATCAACCTGACGAAAGAGCTGATCCGCCGCCCGTCGGTGACGCCGGCCGACGCCGGCGCCATGGACATCGTCGAGAAGACCCTGGCCGGCCTGGGCTTCGCCTGCCGCCGGATGAAGTTCGGCGAGATCGAGAACCTCTACGCCCGCTATGGGACGCAGGGCCCCAACCTCTGCTTCGCCGGCCACACCGACGTGGTTCCGGTGGGCGATGAGAAGGCGTGGACCAGCGGCGCCTTCGACGCGGCCGAGACGGGCGGGGTGCTGATCGGCCGCGGCGCGGTGGACATGAAGTCGGCCATCGCCGCCTTCGCCGCCGCCGCCGCCGAGGCCGTCGACGCCGGCGCCGTGAAGGGCTCGCTCTCGTTGCTGATCACCGGCGACGAGGAGGGCCACGCCACCCATGGCACCAAGGCGGTGGTCGCCGCGCTGCAGGCCGAGGGGGAGAAGATCAGCCACTG
>NZ_DASYAF010000145.1:0-8353 GCF_036501465.1 Phenylobacterium sp. | reverse complement strand
GCCACCGTCAAGGCCGCCCGCGCCGCCCTAGACGCCGAGGTGCGCCAGGCCCTGCAGGGCCGCCATGTGTCCGACCTGCGCCGCGACGAGGAAGGCCGCCGCGTCGTCTCGGTCTCCGTCCCGATCCAGAACGTGCGCCAGGTCCTCGGCGTGCTGACCCTGGAGGCCAACGACGTCGACGCCATCATCGCGCGCGAGCGCGAGGCTCTGATCCCCTTCGTGGTGATCGCCGTGGCGGTGACGCTCGCCTCGTCCCTGCTGCTCACCCGCCTGATCGCCCAGCCGGTGCTGCGCCTGGCCCGCGCCGCCGACCGGGTGCGCCTGGCCCGCGCGCGGGCGATCTCGCTCCCCGACCTGTCGAGCCGCGAGGACGAGCTCGGCGACCTGACCCGCAGCCTGGAGGCCATGACCCAGTCGCTGACCGAGCGGATGGACGCCATCGAGAGCTTCGCCGCCGACGTGGCGCACGAGATCAAGAACCCGCTCACCTCCCTGCGCTCCGCCGTCGAGACCCTGGACCTGGTCACCGACGCGGCGGCGCGCGAGCGGTTGCTGAAGGTGCTGAAGAACGACGTCCAGCGCCTCGACCGGCTGGTCACCGACATCTCCAACGCCTCGCGCCTGGACGCCGAGCTGTCGCGCGACGCGCCCAAATCGGTGGATATCGAACGGCTGGTGGGCGAGATCGTCGGCCTCTACCAGGCCACCGCCAAGCCGGGCGAGGTCGGCGTGACCTTCCATCGCTCCGGCGCCATGGAGCCGATCACCGTCCAGGGCCGCGAGGGGCCGCTGGGCCAGGTGTTCCGCAACCTGATCGACAACGCCCGCTCGTTCAGCCCGTCGGGCGGCGAGGTGGTGGTGGCCATGCAGCGCGCGGTGGGCCGGGTGATCGCCACGGTCTCCGATTCAGGCCCGGGCATCCCACCGGAGAACCTGGAGACCGTCTTCGAGCGCTTCTACACCTCGCGGCCCAAGGGCGCGGCCTTCGGCGGCAACTCGGGCCTGGGCCTGTCCATCGCCCGCCAGATCGTCGAGGCGCACGGCGGGACGTTGCGGGCCCAGAACCGGCTGGTCGACGGCAAGACGATCGGCGCGGTCTTCATCCTGATGCTGCCGGAAGCCAAGAAATGATCGCTCATGCGGGCCTGATCGCCGCCCGCACGGCCGGTCACTGGCGGGGCGTGCTGATCGAGGGGCCGGCGGGCGTGGGCAAGAGCGACCTGGCGCTGCGCGCCCTGGGCGCGGGCTTCCGCCTGGTCGCCGACGACCGGGTGCTGCTCTGGACCTGCGACGGCCGCCTATGGGGCCGCGCCCCGGAGATGCTGGCGGATCTGTTGGAGGTGCGCGGCCTGGATGTGGTGCGCCTGTCGGCCCTGCCCTTCGCCGAGGTGACGCTGGTCGCCCGCTGCGGCGCGCCCGATCGCATGCCCGCGCCGCAATCCACAGAAATCTGCGGCCTCGCGATTCCCCTGATCGAACTCGATCCGCGAGAGGCCTCGGCGCCTGCGAAACTCAGTCGCGCGCTCGCCCTCTTTGACGCAGCGCACAACAGGCGTATTTAGCACGGCTTCGCGGAACGGGTTCCGGGCCGCGCGGGTGGGGATACCCTTGGCGCAAATTCGTATGTCCGGGCCGAGCGTCTGATGATCGGGCTCGTGATTGTCACCCACGGGCGGCTGGCCGAAGAGTTCGTCTTCGCCATGGAGCATGTGGTCGGCCCGCAGGCCGCGGTGGAGGCCATCTGCATCGGCCCCGACGACGACATGGAACGTCGCCGCAAGGACATCCTGGCCGCCTGCGGGCGGGTGGACACCGGCCACGGCGTCATCCTGCTCACCGACATGTTCGGCGGCACGCCGTCCAACCTGGCCATCTCGGTGATGGAGCAGACCAAGGCCGAGGTGATCGCGGGCCTCAACCTGCCGATGCTCATCAAGCTCGCCAGCGTCCGTTCGCGCCAGAGCCTGGAGGACGCGGTGGCCTGCGCCCAGGAAGCCGGGCGCAAGTACATTTCCGTCGCCTCCTACGTGCTGGCCGGCGAGAAATAGCCCGGTGAGCGGGGGCGCGAGCCGCACCGTCGAGATCACCAACAAGCGCGGCCTGCACGCCCGCGCCTCCGCCAAGTTCGTCAAGACCGCCTCGGTCTTCGACGCCGAGGTGCGCGTCTCCAAGGACGGCCAGACCGTCGACGCCCGCTCGATCATGGGCCTGATGATGCTGGCCGCCGGTCCCGGCTGCTGCATCGAGATCGAGGCTGAGGGCGTCGACGCCGCCGCCGCCCTGGACGCCCTGGAGCAGCTGGTCGTCGGCAAGTTCGACGAGGACGAGTAGCGCCTAGGTCTTCAGCCGCCAGCCCGTCCTGAAGATCCAGGTGACCGCGATCAGGCAGGCGAGCAGGAAGCCGAAGGTGGCCAGCAGGCTCATGCCCACCCCCACGTCCGAGACCCCGTAGAAGGCCCAGCGGAAGCCGGAGATCAGGTAGACGACCGGATTGCCGAGCGCGATCCGGCTCCAGGGGTCCGGCAGCATGGAGATCGAGTAGAAGCTGCCGCCCAGGAAGGTCAGCGGGGTGATCACCATCATCGGGATGATCGACAGCTTCTCCCAGCCGTCGGCCCAGATGCCGGTCAGGAAGCCGAACAGGCTGAAGGTGACGCTGGTCAGCGCCAGGAAGGCCAGCGCCACGAACGGATGGGCGATGTCGTAGGGCACGAACAGCCGCGCGGTGATGGCGATGATGATCCCCAGCATCACCGACTTCGAGGCGGCAGCGCCCACATAGCCCAGGAGGATCTCCACCGCCGAGATGGGCGCCGAGAGCACCTCGTAGATCGTGCCGGAGAACTTCGGCATGTAGATCGAGAACGAGCCGTTGGAGATGCTCTCGGTCAGGATCGACAGCATGATCAGGCCAGGCACGATGAAGGCGCCGTAGCTGACCCCGTCCAGCGCCGGCATCCGCCGCCCGATCGCCGCGCCGAAGACGATGAAATAGAGCGAGGTGGTGATCACCGGGGCGGCGATCGACTGGACGATGGTGCGGAAGGCCCGGGCCATCTCGAAACGGTAGATGGCGGCGATGGCGTGGACGTTCATGCCCCAGCCCTTTCTGACTGGCCCCTCACCAGGCTGACGAAGATCTCCTCCAGCGAACTCTGCTCGGTCTGCAGGTCCTTGAAGTCGACGCCGCGCTTGGAAAGCTCGCGCAGCAGCTCGGCGATGCCGGTGTGCTCGGCCTGGGTGTCGAAGGTGTAGACGAGGTCGGCGCCGTCGTTGGCGAGCGCCAGGTCGTAGCCTGAGAGGTTCTCGGGCACCGCCTTCAGCGGCTCCTGCAGGTGCAGGGTGAGCTGCTTCTTGCCGAGCTTCCGCATCAGCTCGGCCTTCTCCTCCACGAGGATCAGCTGGCCTTTGGAGATCACCCCGATCCGGTCGGCCATCTCCTCGGCCTCCTCGATGTAGTGGGTGGTCAGGATGATGGTCACGCCGCTTTCGCGCAGACCCCGGACCATCTCCCACATGTCGCGGCGCAGCTCGACGTCGACGCCGGCGGTGGGCTCGTCGAGGAACAGGATCTGCGGCTCGTGGCTGAGCGCCTTGGCGATCATCACCCGGCGCTTCATGCCGCCGGAGAGCGCCATGATCTTGGCGTCCTTCTTGTCCCAGAGGGAAAGGTCCTTCAGCACCTTCTCGATGTAGGCCGGGTTCGCGGGCTTGCCGAACAGGCCGCGGCTGAAGTTGACCGTCGCCCAGACGGTCTCGAACATGTCGGTGGAGATTTCCTGGGGCACCAGGCCGATCTTGTTCCGCGCGGCGCGGAAGTCCTTCACGACATCCGAACCGTCCGCCAGCACCCGGCCCGCCGTCGGGTTCACCAGGCCGCAGGCGATGCCGATCAGGGTGGTCTTGCCCGCGCCGTTCGGGCCTAGCAGGGCGAAGATCTCGCCCTTCTCGATGACGAGGCTGACGTCCTTCAGCGCCTGGAAGCCGCCGGCATAGGTCTTCGACAGACCTTCGACGGAGATGATCGATTGCGCCATTCGTCCCCCTGGACCTCGCAGATAGGGCCCAAAGGACGTTTCGGCTAGGCCGGGGCCGACACGGGAAGGTCGATCAGGGCGGCCAGCAGCGATTGCGCCCAGGCCTGGTCGCCGCCGCGCGGCGCCGGAAACACCGGGACGCCGCCGGCATGGGCGGCGATCAGGCTGCGGGTTTCGGTGAAGTCCGGCGCGGTGGGGTCGGCGTCCTGGCTGACGACGATGGCGCGCAGCGGATGGCCTCGCCCGCGGGCCACCTCGGCCGCCGTCAGGGTGTGGCTCATGGCCCCGAGATAGCCGCCGCCGACCAGCAGGACCGGCAGGCAGAGGGCGTCCAGCAGGTCGAGGCAGATTCCGTCATCCGCCAGGGGCGACATCAGCCCGCCGGCGCTCTCCAGGAGGAAGAGATCGGCCGCCGACGCCGCCAGCCGGCCGGCGCAGAGGTCGATGAGCGGCTCCAGCGGCAGGGTCCTGCCTTCCAGGCGCGCGGCGCTGGGCGGGGCGAGCGGGGCGGCGTACCGCCAGGGCGTGATCCGGTCGAGCGCCACCGCGCTCGGCGCCTCGCCCAGGGCGGCCAGCAGGCGGCCGGGATCGCTGTCGGCCCAGTCGGTGGGATCGAAGCCGCTGGCGATCGGCTTCAGCGCCTCGACGACGAGCCCTTGGGCGCGCGCCGCCCGGATCAGGGCGCAGGCGACGTGGGTCTTGCCGATGTCGGTGTGGCTTCCGGCGATGAACAGGGAAAGCGTCATGCGCCGACCCACGGCGCCAAGGCCTGCGCCAGGCGATCGACGTCGGTCTGCGCATGGGCGGCGGAGAAGGCCAGCCGCAGGCGCGCGGTCCCGGCCGGCACGGTGGGCGGTCGGATGGCGACGGCCAACAGGCCCTCAGCCTCGAGGTCGGCGGCGGCGGCGAGCGCGCGGTCGGCCTCGCCCAGGACGATCGGCACGATGGCGCTCTCGGCCCGCGGCAGGTTCAGGGCGCGGATGAGGTGTTGCGCGTGGGCGAGCGGCGCGGCGACGCGGTGCGGCTCGGTGGCGATGACGTCCAGCGCCGCCAGGGCGGCGGCGGCGTTCGCCGGCGGCAGGCCGGTGGAGTAGACCAGGGTCCGGGCCCGGGTCTTGATCAGGTCCACGACCGGCGCCGCGGCGCAGACATAGGCGCCGTAGCCGCCGAGCGCCTTGGACAGGGTCCCCATGGCGAGGTCGATGTGGGCGTCGGGGAACGCGGCCGATGCGCCGGCTCCACCGCCGATCACCCCCAGGCCATGGGCGTCGTCGACCAGCAGCCAGGCGTCGTGGGCGCGGGCGATGCGGCTGAGCTCGTCCAAGGGGGCGAGGTCGCCGTCCATGGAAAAGACGCTCTCGGTGGCGACGAGGACGCGCCCCGCCGCCCCGCGCCGCGCCGCGAGCTTGGTTGCAAGGTCGGCCGGGTCGTTGTGGCGGAAGGCCAGGGTCTCGGCGCCGGACAGCTTCGCGCCGGCCCAGATGCAGGAATGCGACAGCGCGTCGGCGACCACCAGGTCGCCTTCGCCCACGAAGGTCGGGATGATCCCGGCGTTGGCCAGGTAGCCGGACCCGAACAGGCAGGCGGCCTCCGCGCCCTTCAGCTTCGCCAGCCGCACCTCGAGCGCGGCGAACAGCGGACAGTCGCCGGTGACCAGCCGCGAGGCCCCCGCGCCGGTCCCGTAGGTCTCGATCGCGGCCACGGCGGCGGCCTTCACGGCCGGATGGTGGCTGAGCCCCAGGTAGTCGTTGCAGGAGAAGGAGACGAGCCTGCGGCCGCCCCGTTCCACATGGACGCCGTCCAGGCGATGGGTCGGCGCGAGCCGGCGACGCAGGGACCGGCTCTCCAGCGCGGCGAGCTTGGCCTCGGCGAACGCGGACAGGGACGGGGCACAGGCGTCGGGTAGGGCGTCGGGCACCGGCGGCCTATGCCCGACCTTGGCGCCGGCGGAAAGGCGCCTTAGCGGAACCTCCCGGTTCCGGAGCGTCCCATGTCCACGTCCCCCGCCTGGCTCACGGCCGGCGCGCCTCACGTCTGGCGGCCCTATTGCCAGATGAAGACCGCCGCCCCGCCCCTGCCGGTGGCGCGCACCGAAGGCGCGCGGCTGATCCTCAGTGACGGGCGCGAACTGGTGGACGGGATCGCCAGCTGGTGGACCGCCTGCCACGGCTACAACCACCCGCATATCCGCGCCGCGGTCCAGGCTCAGCTTGAGGCCGCCCCGCACCTGATGTTCGGCGGCTTGGCGCATGAGCCGGCCTATCGGCTGGCGGCGCGGCTGGCGGGCCTGTTGCCGGGCGACCTGGACCACGTGTTCTTTGCCGAGAGCGGGTCGGTGTCGGTGGAGATCGCCATGAAGATGGCGGTTCAATACTGGATCAACCGCGGCGTGGCCGGGCGGACGAAGTTCCTGGCGTTCCGTGGCGGCTATCACGGCGACACCCTGGCCACCATGACCGTCTGCGACCCGGAAGAAGGCATGCACAGCCTGTTCGCCGGGGTCATGCCGTCCCAGGTGATCGGCGACCTGCCGAGGGACGAAGCCTCGGAGGCGGCGCTGGGCCGGCTGCTGGGCGAGCGGGACGCTGCGATCGCCGCCATCCTGGTCGAGCCCCGGGTTCAGGGCGCCGGCGGCATGCTGTTCCACGACGATGAGACCCTGCGCCGCCTGCGACGCCTGGCCGATCGGCACGACCTTTTGCTGATCTTCGACGAGATCTTCGTGGGCCTGGGCCGCACCGGCGACCTGTTCGCCTGCCAGGGCGCCGGGGTGGTCCCCGACATCGTCACCCTGTCGAAGGCGCTGACCGGCGGGACCCTGCCGCTGTCGGCCGCCATCGCCAGCCGCAAGGTGTTCGACGCCTTCTGGTCGGACGATCCCGGCGCGGCCCTGATGCATGGGCCGACCTACATGGGCAATCCCCTGGCCTGCGCCGCCGCCAACGCCAGCCTCGACCTGTTCGAGACCGGCGCCTGGAAGGCCGACGTCGCCCGTATCGCGGCCGGCCTGGCCGAGGGGCTGGAGCCGTGCCGCGGCGCGCGGGGCGTGGTCGACGTCCGCGCCATGGGCGCCATCGGAGTCGTGGAGTTCGAGGCGCCGGTCCCGGTCCAGGCTTGGCGCCAGCGCTTCGCCGAGGCGGGCGCCTGGATCCGGCCCATGGGCAAGGTCGTCTACCTGACCCCGGCCTTCTGCACTTCCGATGCGGAGCTGGAGACCCTGACACGCGCGATCAGATCGGTGGTCTGCAGCTAGGCCTTGCGGTCGGCGCCGGGCCGAGGCCAAGCTCGGCCGCTGCCAGTCCGGAACCCAGCCGATGACCCCCAAGCATGCCGCAAGCCTTGCGGCCGCCTTCCTTGTCGGCGCCGGCGCAACGGTCTCGCTCGGCCAGGGCGCCCATGCCGCACCGCCGCCGCCGAATCCGGAGGTCCTCCACTGGCTGGGCGTGTTCGGGGACGTGCTCGACACCGCCGAGCGGGAGCACATCGAGCCGGTCGACAGCCCCAAGGCGATCCAGGCCGCCCTGGAAGGCCTGATGCAGTCGCTGGACCCGCATTCCAGCTATATCACGCCCGAAGAATTCGCCGCGCTGATCGGCAAGGGCCCAGCATCGGCCAGCGTCGGCCTCAATCTGTCGAACGACCGCCAGGGCGCGGTGATCGTCAGCGTCCTGCCCAACTCGCCGGCCAGCCGAGGCGATGTGCAGCGTGGCGACCACATCTTGGCAATCGACGGAACCAGCGCCGCTGATACCCTCGACAGGGTCGTCCACCGGCTCCGCGGGCCAGTCGGAAGCCCGATCACCCTGACCCTGGGCCGTGGCGACCGCCAGGTGACCGTGACCCTGATCCGTGACCACGTCGCCGCGGCGCCGGCGGTGACCTCGCGGATGATCGGGACGCAAGGCTATGTCTCCGTCGTGCGGCTCGACGACAAGACCGCGGACGAGGTCGCCAAGGCGATCAGGACGTTCAAGGCGGCCCAGCCGGCGATGACAGGCCTGGTGCTCGACCTGCGCGACTGCCCCGGCGGCCTGTTTGGCGAAGCCGTCGGCATCTCCGACATCTTTCTGGAGGGCGGCGTGATCGTCAGCCAGAGAGGTCGCGATCCCAAGGATGTGGAACGCTACATGGCCCATATGGGCGACGAACTCCGCGGCGCGCCGATGGCCGTGCTGGTCAACGGAACCACCGCCTCCGGCTGCGAGATCATCGCCGGCGCGCTTCAGGACCGCGGACGGGCCAGGGTCGTGGGCATGCCCACCTTCGGCCTCGGCGCGATCCAGACCGTGATTCCCGTGCACGGCGGCAAGGACGGG
>NZ_DASYAF010000144.1:0-9979 GCF_036501465.1 Phenylobacterium sp. | reverse complement strand
GCCCCGGATTGTTGGCGATCACCCGGCGGATCAGCGGCGAGACCTGCTGGACGACACCGTATTCGAAGGCGATCTCGCGGACGTAGGGGATCATGCGGGATCCTCCGTTCAGCTCACCCGCCCAGGGCGCCCGACAGATCGTAGCCGGCCTGGCGGCCCAGCGCGATGAGCTCGCCGCGGCTCATGGCGCCCGACAGGGCCTGGCCGATCGACCAGGTGGTGATCGAACGCGTGCCGGAGCGGCAGAAGGCCAGCACCGGGCCGTCGGAGCCGTCCACCGCTGCGCGCTGCGCCTCCACCTCGGCCGGTCCCGGCATGCCGCGCACGGGAATGTGGACATAGGCCAGGCCCTGGGCCCTGGCGGCGGCTTCGATCGCCGCGCCGGGCGGCTGGTCGGGCGCCTCGCCGTCGGGGCGGTTGTTGATCAGGGTCGCAAAGCCCTGGGCCTTGGCCTCGGCCACCTCGGCGACGCTGATCTGCGGGGCGACCGAAAGGTGGTCGGTGACATGTCGGAAATCGCTCATCGGGGTCTTTCGTAGACGGCAGGGCCCTTCGCCGCCATCGGTAGCCTCCTGGCCCGCGCATGGGAAAGGAAGATTACTCCACCCGGTGGACCTTGACCTCGCGCTGGTTGCCGACGGCCATCTGGTAGCTGCCGAGCGAGGCTTTGCGGATCTTCACATGGTCGCCGACCTTGGGGTCGATCGGGATCTCGGTGGAGTCGATCTGCACCCAGGTGCCGCCGCCCTCCGCCAGCTTGATCTGCCAGTGGCCGGTCGGCAGCTTGCGGGCCTCGGCGATGGAGCCTTCGGTGGCGGCCACGTCCTCCGTCTTCTCGCCGCGTTCGAAGAGGCTGATCGAGGGCAGGGAGAAGCCGAAGGCCTGCTTGCGGACCTTGCGGGCCTGCTCGCGGTTCACCACCACCACATCGCCCTTGGCCTCGGCCTCGTCGAGGGCGGCGGCGGCCTTGTCGTAGCAGGCCAGGCGCTGGGTGGGCTCGGCGACCTTGCGGCAGTCGGTCAGGGCCTGGAGCTGGGCCGCGCGCTGGGCGGTGGTCGCCGGAGCCGGGGCGGCCAGGGCCGGCGAGGCGATGAGGCCGACCAGGGCGGCGCCAAGCGCCATCCGCGCCACCGAAGACGTCAGGCCGAACCCGCTCATCGCATCATCCCCTTAGACCCTTGAGTCGCCCCTTTTTCCTACGAGGCGCGCGCGGCGTGCGCAATCGCCTGGGTGGCGGGCGATTGCGGCCAGCCCAAGGCGAAGCCGTTACGGACGCGGCGGAGGGTCCAATCGCCAGGTCCCGTCGTCGCCGGGCGTAAAGCCGTTGTCACGGTAGATGTGGCGCACCGGCGTGTTGCGGTCGGTGGGGACGATGCGGGCGTGGAGCGGCCGGGCCTGGTCGGCGATGACCTGTTGCAGGAAGGCGTGCTCGACGCCCATGCCCAGCACCCGGCAGCTCAGCGCCAGGCCCGCGATCTCGCCGCCCCGGACCACGGCGGCGCCCACCAGACCGTTGTCGGCGAAGCGGTCGCGGGCGTGGGCCACATAGACCGCGGCGTCGGACGATCCGGCCAGGGCGGCGAGTTCGCCCGCCGAGGGCTTCAGCCCGGTGGCGTTGAACTGGGTGGTGCGCTGGAAGAGCTCGGCCACGCGCCCCATCTCCGGCGCGTCAGGCGCCAGGCGGGTCACCCGGGTCTCGACCTGCAACGAGGCCACGAAATCCGCCTCGCTCACCGCCTCGGCGCGGGCCGCCTGGCGGCCGAGCTGGGCCTTGGCCAGCCCCGTGCGGCCGGCCGCCTCGCCGGTCACCCGCGACTGCTGCAGGCGCGGGTCGGCGAGCAGCCTGCGCCGCAGGGCGAAGGGGTCGTCGCCCCAGACCTCGACCTGCGGCAGCCGCTGGCGCACCCGCTCGCGCTCCACCGGATGGTCGTCGATGAACAGGAAGGCCTCCAGCGCCAGGCCCAGGTCGGCGGCGATGGCGGCGATGTTGTCGACCTTGTCGTCCCAGTTGATCCGCAGGGTCACGAAGTCGTCTGGGGTGAGCAGCAGGCCCTTCGGGTAGTCGGGCGGGTATTTCCAGAGCGCGCGCACCGCGGCTTCGTCGTTCTTGCTGACGCAGGCCAGCAGCACGCCGCGCTTCTTGAGTGTGAGCAGCGCCTCGTGCAGGCCGAAGTAGAGGCCGACGTAGGAGTGCGGGTTGTCCTGCGGGGTCCAGGCGAAGGGCGCGCCGGTCTCGGCCAGCACGCCGGGCCACAGCGTGCCGTCCAGGTCGACGATGACGCATTTCTTGGCGTCGATCCCCAGCACGACGGCGAGCGCGTCGAGGTGGGCGCGCGCGGTCACCGCCTCGCGGCCATAGGGGTCGCCGTCCAGCTGGGCGGCCAGGGGCGCGAGGTCGGGGAAGACGCCGTGGACCGGCGCGAGCTCTTGTTCGGCCCGCTGCAGCATCCAGCCGGGGGAGCCCAGGTGGATGAAGCTCACCAGCCCGTCGTCCACCAGCCGCTCGGCGCCGACCGCGCCCAGGGCGGCGGCCACGTCGATGAAATGCACGTCGGCGAACTCCTCGGCCAGCGCGGCGAGCGCGGCGTTGGCGGCGCGGAAGCGGGCGCGGTGGGCGAGGGGGCCGCGCTCGGCGAAGCCCATGGGCTGGACGGTGGGCTCCGGCAGGCCGTCGATCAGGATCGGCGCCTGGGTCTCGCGCCGCAGCCCCTCGATGATCCCGCGCGCCTGGGCGATCAGGCGCGCGTGCGGCGGATGCGGCGACGCCGGGTCGTGGGGGTCCATCAGGCTTTGCCGGGCCCGGAGCGCCCCGATCAGGATGGCGTCGTGGGCGTGCTCGCCGGCGAAGCGCAGGTCGTCGGGGAAGGTGGCGGCCACCCGCAGGTCCAGGCCGCGCGCCGCGCCCTCCCGGCGCAGGAAGTCCGATTCCATGTGGATGTCGCAGTCGCCCAGCAGGATCAGGTCCAGCCGCGGGCGCTGGCCCTCCAGGTCGGCCGCGGAGAGCGCCTGGTTCGCCGCCCAGTAGGGCTCACCGCCTTCCTTCGCCTGGCGGCGCATCCGGTCCAGCAGGGCGCCCGGGTCGCGCCCGTCGTAGGGCGCGAGCGCCCGCGTCAGCTCCGTCATCTCCGCCTGGGGATCCAAGGCGGTCAGCACGCCGCGCTCCAGCAGCGCCTCCACCACGTGGCCGGGCGGGATCTGGTCCGGCACGGTCTGCGGGGCCTCGAACTGGCGGATGATCGCGGCCAGCTGCGCATCGACCGCCAGGCGCAGGTGGCTCACCGCGTTGACCACCAGGACCCGGTCCGCGGTCACCGGGATCATGTGCACGAAGCGGGAGAGGCGCAGCAGCATCGGCCCCTGCATAGGGCCTGGCGTCGCGGCTGTCGCGGGGCGCGCAGCCTTCCCTTAGCGTCAAGCCGCCGGCCGCCACGGTTGCGCCCCCGAACGCCGTTCCAGGGCAGGAGCCATGGCCGAAATGCGCCCTGGACGAACGAAATGTGCGCGCATCGCCGCCCCAGCGCCCAATCTGTGACCAGAATGCGACAGGTCGGCGCGCTCAACATTACCGGGAGCTAATGATCGTTGACCGTGGGTCGGATACACCCGTAACTCCAGCGTAACCGGGTTCGACTGAGATTCCGGGACCGATTTTGTTTGGGGGCAGGCTCGTCCATCTGGGCGGCCGCTGGAGGATGTAGACCTTGAAAATCCAAAACACCCGGGAGCGCCTGTTGGCCTCCTCGATGATCTGCGGCGCGGCCTTCCTGGGTCTGTCCGCCACCTCGGCCTACGCGGCCGCCGCGGCGGCGGACGCCGGCAACGGCGAAGTCTCCGAAATCGTGGTGACCGGCACGCGTATCCCGTCGCCGAACCTGACCTCGATCGCGCCGGTGACCACCGTCGGCGCCGCCGACATCAAGGCCCAGGGCGTGACCCGGATCGAAGACATCACCAACTCCCTGCCGCAGGTGTTCGCGAACCAGGGCTCCTCGATCACCAACGGCGCCAACGGCACCGCCACCATCGACCTGCGCGACCTCGGCCCGAGCCGCACCCTGGTGCTGATCGACGGCCGCCGCGCCCAGCCGACCCCTTCCGACCTGAACTTCATCCCGGCCCCGCTGGTTGAGCGCGTGGACGTGCTGACGGGCGGCGCCTCGGCCACCTACGGCGCCGACGCCATCTCGGGCGTGGTGAACTTCATCATGCTGAAGAACTTCGAGGGCGTGCGCCTCGACGCGCAGTACTCGGGCTACCAGCACGACAACAACAACTCGACCGGCCAGTCGGCCCTGCGGGCGGCGGTGACCAACGCCATCATCCCCTCGCAGTTCGCGATCCCGGGCAACCTCTGGGAAGGCGAAGGCTCGGAAGTCACCATGGTGATCGGCGTCAACGCGCCGGACGGCAAGGGCAACATCACCGCCTACGCCACCTATCGCCAGAACAACGCCATCCTGGAAGCCGACCGCGACTTCTCGGCTTGTACGTTCGCCTCGACCGCCACGAGCTTCGCCTGCTCGGGTTCGGGTACGGCCTTCCCGGCCCGCGTCGGCAACTTCCTGGTCGACCCAACCACCTTCAACACCTTCCGCCCCCGCGTGGCGACGGACGTGTTCAACTTCGGTCCGGCCAACTTCTTCGTCCGGCCTGACGAGCGCTATTCGCTCGGCACCTTCGCCCACTATGAGATCGCGCCGTGGGCCGACGCGTACATGCAAGCCATGTTCATGGACGACAACTCGACGGCCCAGATCGCCGCGGGCGGCATCTTCGCCGGCACCTTCAGCGTCGACTGCGCCAACCCCTTCCTGACCGCCCAGGAAAAGGGCGTTCTGGTCCCGAACGGCGCCGGCGCCCTGGGCGGCGGCACCTGCGCCACCAACCCGAGCGGCATCTTCACCGGCACGATCGCGCGTCGTCTGCTCGACGCCGAGCAGACCGGCCGTCTGACCCAGTTCCGCCACGACGACTACCGCATCGTGGTCGGCCTGAAGGGCGACCTGGGCAAGAGCTGGAACTACGACGGCTACCTGCAGTTCGGCTCGGTTCAGGTGAACAACCGCCAGTCGGGCAACTTCGACACCACCCGCATCAACCAGTCGCTGAACGCGGTGGCCGGCCCGAACGGCCCTGTCTGCGCGGCCGGCGCCGACCCGGGCTGCGTGCCGATCAACATCTTCTCCTCGCAGCTGATCTCGAAGGCGGCGATCAACTTCCTGTCGATCCAGTCCTTCAACTTCACCAACACCCAGGAGCGGGTGGCCTCGCTGGCCTTCACCGGCAAGCTCGGCGACTACGGGGTCAAGAGCCCCTACGCTTCGGAAGGCGTGGGTGTCGCGATCGGCGCCGAATACCGCCGCGAGCACCTGGACAACGGCGCCGACTTCCTGTCGGTGAACGGCCTGGTGAACGGCAACGGCGGCGCCGCGGCGCCGACCAACGGCAGCTTCGACGTCTACGAACTGTTCGGTGAAGCCCGCGTGCCGCTGATCAGCGACATGCCCTTCGCCAAGGACCTCAGCCTTGAACTCGGCTATCGCTTCTCCGACTACTCGTCGGTGGGCGACACCAACACCTACAAGGTGTCGGGCGAGTGGGAAGTGGTCGACGGCTTCCGCTTCCGCGCCGGCTACAACCGCGCGGTCCGCGCGCCGAACGTGGCGGAACTGTTCCAGACCCAGACTGTGGGCCTGGACGGCAACCAGGACCCCTGCGCCGGCCTGTCCGCCAACGCCGCGGCCAACGCGGCCAAGATCGCCAACTGCGCCGCCATCTTCCACCTGACCACGGCGCAGGTCCTGGCCATCGAAGCCAACCCGGCCAACCAGTACAACGGCCTGCTCGGCGGCAACCCGAACCTGAAGCCGGAAACCTCCGACACCTACACCGCCGGCCTGGTGATGCAGCCGAAGTTCCTGCCGGGCTTCAACGCCTCGATCGACTACTTCGACATCCGGGTGAACTCGTTCATCGGCCGGTTCGGCGAAAACCTGATCCTGAACCAGTGCATCAACGGCGGGAACCCGACGTTCTGCAGCCTGGTCCACCGCGACCCCACCGGCTCGCTGTTCCTGTCGCCGCAGGGCTTCGTGACCGACACCCAGCTCAACACCGGTTCGCTGAAGACCACCGGTGTGGACATCGCCGCGTCCTACCGGACCGACCTGTCCAACCTGGGCCTGGGCGACAACGGCTCGATCTCGGCCAACATCGTCGGCACCTGGCTGGACAGCCTGATCACCCAGCCGCTCCCGGGCGGTCCGAGCTTCGACTGCGCGGGCCTCTACGGCCTGACCTGCGGCACGCCGGCTCCCCAGTGGCGCCACAAGGCCCGGATCACCTGGAACACCCCGTGGTCCTACGGCGACTGGTTCAAGAGCCTGAGCCTGTCGGCCCAATGGCGCTACTACGGCAAGGTTGACCTGGACGCGTTCGACTCGAACCCGCAGCTGAACAACCCGGCGAACCAGTTCGCGGCTGAAAAGACGCTGTCGTCGCAGAGCTACATCGACCTGACGGCGAACTTCACGGTGCACAACAACGTGAACTTCCGGGTCGGCGTGAACAACGTGTTCGACAAGGACCCGCCGCTGGTGGGCACCAACTGCGCCGCGACCTTCTGTAACGGCAACACCTACCCGCAGGTCTACGACTCCCTGGGTCGTTACGTGTACGTGGGTCTGACCGCCGACTTCTAAGCCGGAAGGTCACTGCAAAAGAGATCGGGCGGCGGAGCGATCCGCCGCCCTTTTTCTGTGGGCGCACAGGCTCTATGGGTGAGGCGCCGCCGCGACAGGCGGGCCGAAGGGACGGGCGATGGAGTTCAAGTCGGGGCCGATCAAGATCCAGGTGGGGGCGGCGGCGCCGACGCCGCGCGACGCCGAGGCTGACCGCGCCCAGCTCCAGGCGATCCAGGCCCGGCTCACCGCCGGCGACCTGGAAGGCGCGGCCGAGCTCGCCCGGACCGCCCTGGCCGGCGGCCTGGAGCACCCGCTGACCTTCAACCTCACCGCCGGCATGCTGGAGGCCGACGATCGTTTCGCGGAGTCGGTCTCCGTGCTGCAGCGCGGCCACCGCGCCTTCCCGCAGGACCCGGGCCTGACCCAGGCGCTGGGGCTGGGGCTGTTCCGCCTGCAGCGCTTCGCCGAGGCCCTGCCGCACTTCGACGCCATGACCGCCGCCCAGCCGGGCTTCGCCCAGGCGCACGCCGCCCGCGGCGCGGTGCTGGACGCCCTCGGCCGCGACCCCGAGGCGGAGGCCGCCTATCGCCGCGCGCTCGACCTGCAGGGCGACAACCTGCTGGCGCTGGCGGGCCTGGCGGGGACCGCCGCGCGCGCCGGGCGCCATGACGAGGCGCGCCGCTGCGCCGAACAGGTGCTGGCCGCCGAGCCGGGTTATCCCGAGGCGGTGATGGCGCTGGCCCGCGCCGACCTGGCCGAGGGGTATTACGACGACGGCGTCGCGCGGCTGGAGGCGCTGATCGCCGATCCGCGGGCCAGCGACCCGCAGCGCGATGTCGCCCGCGAGCTCATCGCCGACATCACAGCGGCGCGGACCCGCAAGTTCGACGCCTAGGGACGCACGGCGGCATGTTCCAGGAAATCCCCGACCTGCTCACCGCCGCCGAGGTCGCCGAGCTGCGCGACCTCGCCAGGCGCATCAAGTTCATCGACGGGCGGGGCTCCAACCCCAACTCCACGGTGAAGAACAACCTGCAGGCCGACCGCTCCGACCCCGCCGAGGCCCGCTCCTCGGAGATCATCGGCCGGGCGCTGGCCCGCGACGAGCGGTTCATCGGCTTCGCCTTTCCCAAGCGCATGGCGCCGCCGATGCTGACCCGCTACGAGCCGGGGATGAACTACGGCGCCCACGCCGACACCGCCTTCATGCCGCTCGGGCCGCGGCCGCTGCGTTCCGACCTCAGCCTGACGGTCTTCCTCAACGATCCGGCGGACTATGACGGCGGCGAGCTGTCGGTGCGGCTGGGCACGCACGAGGCGGACTTCAAGCCCGCGCCCGGCGGGGCGGTGGTCTATCCGTCGACCACCATCCATCAGGTCCGGCCGGTGACCCGCGGCGAGCGGCTGTGCGGCATCACCTTCATCGAGAGCGAGATCGTCGACCGGGTCTATCGCGAACTGCTCTACGAGCTGAATGGCGTGATCGCCGCCGAAGGCGACAAGCTGAGCTGGGACGCCCGCACCCGACTCAGCCACATCACCAACTCCCTGCATCGCCAGTGGGGCGACGCGGGCTAGGCCAAGGTCCCGCTTGCCGTCCGCCCGCGGACGTTCGTCGCAGCGATCTTCCGCTTCGCCGCCCGGCGGCGCAGACTGTGCGCGAAGGGAGACCTGATGTCGGCTATGGGTTGGTCCAGGCGCAGCCTGGCGGCGGCGCTGGCGCCCGCGGTGCTGAGCGCCTGCATGACGCCGCCCCGGCGGCTGATCTCCATCAACCTCACCGACATGGGTCCGCAGGAGCCGCCGGCGATCGCGCCCCAGAACGGCCAGCCGCCGGTGAGCACCCAACTGGAGACCGCCTTCGACCAGGCGCGCCGGATGGTCGTGCCGGTGATGCTGGACGGCAAGGGGCCCTTCGGCTTCGTGGTCGACACCGGCGCCAACCGCACCGTGGTTTCCACCGAGGCCGCCGCCGCCTGCGCCCTGCCGCCCGCCGGCCGCGCCGACGTGCATGGCATCGCCGGCGTCGAGCCCGCGGACCTGGCCCTGGTCCATCGCCTAGCGGTGGGGTCGGTCACCTCCCGCGGCCTGACCTTGCCGGTGCTGCCGCGTGGCCAGCTCGGCGCCGACGGCCTGCTGGGCGTCGACATCCTGCGCGACCGGACCATGTCGCTGCAGTTCGACCAGAACCGCTTCGAGATCTCCGACTCCGGCCACGGGGCCGAGATCGGCCACGCAAGCAACTCGCGCATCCAGCCCTACGACCAGCCGATCCAGGTGAGCGCCGCCTATCGCGACGGCCAGCTGGTGATCCTCGACGCCCAGGTCGCCCAGGTGCGGGTGGCGGCCTTCATCGATTCCGGCGCCCAGGTGACGGTGGGCAATATCGCCCTGCGCGACGCGGTGGTGCGCACCCATCCGGACTTCGGCCCCAGGCTCGCGCCCGTGCCGCTGATCAGCGCCACCGGCCAGACCGCGCGGGGTGAGTTCGCGCCCCTGCCGAGCCTGCGGCTGGGCGGCATGGAGATCGATTCGGTGCTGGGGGTGTTCGCCGAGCTGCACATCTTCGACCTGTGGAAGCTCGCCGACCGGCCGGCGATCCTGATCGGCATCGACGTGCTGCGCCACTTCCAGGACGTGACCCTGGATTTTGGCCGCCGGGTGGTGCTCTTCACGCCCTCGCCGCCGGGCGACGCGCGCGTGCGCCGCGAGGCGCGCCAGCAGCCCTAGGTCCGTCGTCCGCCCTAGTGGACGCGGGTCGGCGCCAGCACCATCGCGCCCTGGCTGCGCAGGCGCTCCTGGGCCAGGCCGTCCAGGATCCCCTGGGCGCGCGGGTCGCCGAACACCCAGGCCGCCGCCGCCAGGGTGCGGGCCGAGACCGCCGAGACGCCCAGCATCTTCTGGATCGCCTCCAAAGGCGAGCCGGAGGGCGACATCCGCTTCAGCCGCGCCTCGCCGCTGATCCCGGCCAGGGCCTTGGCCTTGGCCACCGCGTCGTAGAAGCCGCCCAGCTCGTCCACCAGCCCCAGGTCCTTGGCCTGGACGCCGGTCCAGACGTGGCCCTTGGCGATCTCGCGCACCCGGTCCACCGGCAGCTTGCGGCCCTCCGCCACCCGCTGGACGAAGTTGTCGTAGATGCGGTCCATCCAGCGGGCGAAGGCGGCGCGCTCGGCGGGGCTGAACTCGCGGCCCATGCCGAAGGCGCCGGCGTAGGATGAGCCCACGCCCAGCTGGCGCACGTCGACGCCGAACCTGGCCAGCGCGGGGCCTAGGGCGAACTTGCCGCCGAACACCCC
>NZ_DASYAF010000143.1:0-1582 GCF_036501465.1 Phenylobacterium sp. | reverse complement strand
CGCGGGCGGCGAGCTGGGCGTCGTCAAGCTCATCGAGGGCCTGGACTTTCGCACTCGCCTCTCGCGGCAGGATGGCCAGGGCGGCGCGCACGAAGTCCTGCGGCCGCTCGGCCGCCACCGTCTTGATCGCGGCTGGCCCGTGCTCGCGCCAGACCACCAGGAAGTCGGCGATAAAAGCCTCGCCGAGCTGCTCGCCAGGGTCTTTGGCGTCGCTGGGCGGCGGCGGCTGGCGTGCGCGCGCCACTAGAGCGTCCGCTTGTCGGGCCGGCGGCTGCGGGCGATCCAGCTCGTCGCATCGGCCTTGCAGCGGAAGCCGCGTTTCAGCGTCCGGCCCTGCTCGTCGAAGATGAACCAGTCGCCGGCGGCCGTGAAGCTGACGCTCATGCGTACTTGCCGAGCACCTGGTCGGCGCGGGGATCGGCGGGCTTCGGAGTCTTCACCAGCCAGCGGTTCTGCGCCTGCGGAAACCGCGGCTTGGGCAGGAGGACGACGCCGATGGCCCTGGGCTTGAGGCCGGCCATCAGTACTTGCCCAGCCGCCTGGCGTCGATGTGCTGGGTGGCGCGATCGCGGCCGGTCGAGGTGATGTCCGGCTTCGGCGACGGCTTCACGGCGGCGGCCTTGGCGGGCCTGGTCTTGGTCATGTTCGGGTCTCCGGGAGCAGCGGCCTGGCGCGCAGGGGATCGCCCCAACGACCTGAGCTGTCAGGTGAGGTGATTTGTATGGTCAGCTTGTCGGGGGCGAACGGGTGGCGGAATCAAAAAGCCCCGAAACCGAGGTCCGGGGCCGTTCCGACGCAATTTCCGCCGTTGAGGGTTTATACCCCGAAAAACGTCATTTCGTCAAGCGCGATTCGGCTGGCCGACGGGGCTCAGGTTCCCTGATCGCCCCGCTGCCGTAGGCGGGGAAATGGCCTGCCTCTTGCCACCAGGGGCTCGTCTCCCCGCCGTTTTGGGCGTCGGAGCCGAGTTGGAGTGGCGTGGTGTCTCATTATGGTTCTGTTAACCCTCGGGTTCAGCGTCGCGACCCCGAGCGCGTCCCGGTTTTCATCGCCCTGACGGCGGCTTCGTCGGCCAGACCCGGCGGTCGGGGAGCGGCGCGATGAACCGCATCAGGCTGGCCGAGGACAAGCCCTGGGTCATCCGCTTCGAGCGGAAGACCGGCCGCTGGATCCTGGCCCCGCGTCACCGCTATCCCGGCCCGGCGCTGGTGCTGCTCGAATGGGCCGCGGTGACCGCCGCCGCCTGCGCCATGCTGATGGGCGGCCTGTTCGCCGGCCTCTACCAGGCCCGGCCCGACCTGGACCTGCAGAGCCGCGCCTTCGCCGACGCCTCGGTCGCGGCCATCGCGCCGACGCTGAGCACCGGCGAGCTCTTCGCACGCGCCTCGCCGGACTTCATCGATTCGGCGTCCGACGCCTTCCGCGCCGACTTCCGCAACCTGGCGGCGCTCGGTCCCGGCGGCGCGAACCAGGGCTGTCATGGCCGGTCCAGGATCGAGCCGCTTGGGGTCTATTCGGTGGTCACCGCGCAATACACCTGCGAACTGCGCTCGAAGACCGCGCAGTCCGTCCTGGTGCTGTC
>NZ_DASYAF010000142.1:0-13495 GCF_036501465.1 Phenylobacterium sp. | reverse complement strand
GCCTGAACCGGGGCGGGCGTCTGGGCCGGGCTTTGCGTCTGGTCGGCTGACGGCGCGCCGGTCTTCGATGGATCGGCGCCGTCGGCGTCCCGCGCATCGGTCCCGGCAGTGTCGGTCGCGGCCGTCCCGGCGTTGGAGGCGGCCGTCTGGCTGTCCGCCGCCTGGCTCGCCGTGCCGGAGGCGCCGTCGCCTTGGCCCGCCGCGCCGGCGGCGGTGTTGGCGGCCTGCTGCGCGGCGGCGGCGTCGCCGGAGGCTTCGGCGGCCGCGCCATTGTCCGAGCCACCGGACGCGTCGGCGTAGGCCTTGGCCGCCTGGCCGATCTCCTTGGCGATCTGGGCCGCCTCGCGGGCGACTTCCTTGGGATCGCCGCCCATCAGCATCAGCATCTTCAGCCGCTGCTGCAACGCCTTGAGCTTGGCCTTCGCCAGGTCGGACGGCGAGGCTGAAGCGGAGGTGGCGGCCGACTTCAGCCGCGACAGCGCGTCCTTCTCGGCGGCGATCTGGGCGTCGACCGCCGAGGTCGAGCTGGCGGCGCCGGCGCCGGGGCTCGTCGCGCTGGCCTGGCCGCCCGTGGCGGTCGTCGCGGCCGTGGCGCCGGGCAGGAGCGTGGAAGCGGTCGCGGCGCTGATCATGCGCCGACCATGCGGCCGGGTGGGTTAAGCTTCCGTCGCCGGGCCTGCCGCGGCGGCGTCAAGATGGCCACTCTGGCGGCCTCCGCCAACTGATGGTCTAGTCGCCGGCGTTTGGGGAGAACCGCGTGACCGACACCACGATCAAGCCCGCCGTCAAGACCGCGCGCGCCAAGGCCGCCAAGCCGGGCTTCATCCCGTTCATCCCGGCGAGCGTCGTCCTGCCCGAGCTGACCATCCTGCACCTGGTGATGGGCGCGATCCTGGGGGTGATCTTCGGCGCCTCGTCGCTCTACCTGGTGCTGAAGGTGGGCCTGACGGTTTCGGCCTCGATTCCGGTGGCGGTGATCTCGATCACCCTGTTCCGCCTGCTGGGTCGCCTCGGCATCGCCAAGGCCTCGATCCTGCAGAACAACATCGTCCAGACCGCCGGGTCGGCCGGCGAGAGCATCGCCTTCGGCCTCGGCGTCACCATGCCGGCGATCATGATCCTGGGCTTCGACATGGAGATCGCCCGGGTGATGCTGGTGGCCGTGCTGGGCGGCTTGCTGGGCATATTGATGATGATCCCGCTGCGCCGCGCCCTGATCGTCGAGCAGCACGGGGTCCTGAAGTATCCCGAGGGCACCGCCTGCGCCGAGGTGCTGAAGGCCGGCGCCACGCGCGAGGAGCATGAGATCGGCCATGAGGCCGGCCACGCCCAGACCGAGGCCGAGATCGCCGCCGGCGCGCGCACCATCGTGGGCGGCTTCTTCATCGGGCTGCTCTACAAGCTGGGCGAAGGCATCTTCCGGCTGTGGAAGGATACGCCGGAGAAGGTGTTCTCGGCGCCGCTCGCCAAGGCTTCCATCGCCGCGGAGATTTCGCCCGAGCTGCTGGGCGTCGGCTACATCATCGGCCCCAGGATCGCCTCGGCCATGGCCGGCGGCGGGGTGCTGGCCTACCTGGTGCTGATCCCGATGATCCAGTTCTTCG
The DNA here is from genome assembly GCF_036501465.1 of Phenylobacterium sp. Lineage (GTDB taxonomy): Bacteria > Pseudomonadota > Alphaproteobacteria > Caulobacterales > Caulobacteraceae > Phenylobacterium. The sequence continues at coordinate 11,891 of NZ_DASYAF010000142.1, read as the reverse complement.
GCTCGGCCGCCACGGGGGTCATCCCGCCGGGGACGACGCCGATCGCCCAGATGTCGCCGGGCGATATCCGCAGCGCCTACATCCTCTACATCGGCGCAGGCGCGGTGACGGCGGGCGGGCTGATCAGCCTGGCTCGCGCCATGCCGACCATCTGGCGCAGCCTCTCCGCCAGCTTCGCCGACTTCCGGCCGAAGACCGCAGCGGCCGCCGCGCCGGCCCGCACCGACCGGGACATCTCCATGCGCTGGGTGGCGCTGGGCGTGGTGGTGCTGATCGCTGCGATCCTGATGGCGCATTCGCTGCGCATGAACATCGTGGGCGCGGTGCTGATCGTGCTGTTCGGCTTCCTGTTCGTGACGGTGTCCTCGCGCCTGACCGGCGAGCTGGGCTCCTCGTCCAACCCGATCAGCGGGATGACGGTGGCGACGCTGCTGCTGACCTGCCTGATCTTCCTGGTGCTGGGCTGGACGGGGCCGACCTATTACGTCACCGCGCTCTCGGTCGGCGGCATCGTCTGCATCGCGGCCTCGAATGGCGGCACCACCTCCCAGGACCTGAAGACCGGCTTCCTGCTGGGCTCCACGCCGCGGGCCCAGCAGATCGCGATCCTGATCGGGGCGCTGGCCTCGGCGCTGGCGCTGGGGCCGATCCTGCTGGCGCTGAACCAGGCGGCCACCGTCTATGTGGCGCAGCCGGCCGGCCCGCCGGCGGTCCCGGCGGCGGTCGTCGCCACCCTGCCGAGTGAGGCGCTCAGCGGCCCGCAGCATGGGCAGGACGCGAGCGTCTACCACGTCTGGCAGAAGCCCGATCCGGCGGGCGGGGCTGCGACGCGCTATCTGGTGCGCAACGACGGCACGCTCGCCTATCTGGTCGACCCGGGCATCAACGGCCATGTGAAGACCCGGCCCGACGGCACCTCGGTCACCAAGTACGACGCGCCCAAGGCCACGCTGATGAGCTACATCATCAAGGGCATCCTTTCGCGCCAGCTGCCCTGGGCCCTGGTGCTGCTGGGAGTGATGATCTCCATCGTGCTCGAGATGTGCGCGATCCCGGCGCTGGCCTTCGCGGTGGGCGTCTATCTGCCGGTCTCCTCGTCCCTGCCGATCTTCATCGGCGGGGCGGTGCGCTGGCTGGTGGATCGCAGGAGCCGCAACATGGCCGAAAAAGCTAGCGAGGGGGCCGAGACGCTCAGCGAGGCCGAGCTCGCCGCCCAGTCGGACCGCAGCCCGGGCGTGCTGATGGCCTCGGGCTATATCGCCGGCGGGGCCATCGCCGGCATCGGCATCGCGTTTTCGGCCGGGGTGCTGGGCGCCTTCGACCGCGACATCACCAAGCTGATGGAAGGCGTGAACCCGGTGTTCAACGGACCGTGGTCGGACCTTTTGTCCTGCCTGCCGTTCCTGGGGCTGATGGCGCTGTTGTTCCGCGCTGGAACGCGGCGGTCGAAGGCGGGCTGAACCGCACCCGCGCGGCGGCGTTCCCTTCGCGTCAAGCGGAGGTTCTCAAGCGTCCATGGAGCGGACCGTCCGGAGCATCGCCCTCGGCGGCCTCACCGCTCTGGCCGCCGCCGTGGCCGTGGCCCAGACGCCGGCGGTCTCGCCGCAGGTCGCGCGCGGGGCGGCGCTGTCCAAACTGGGCGACTGCGCGCTGTGCCACACCGCCGAGGCCGGCGCGCCCTTCGCCGGCGGCCGCGCCATCCCGACGCCGTTCGGCAAGGTGTTCGCCAGCAACATCACCCCGGACGCCCAGACCGGCATCGGGCGTTACAGCGAAGCCGAGTTCGCCCGCGCCATGCACAAGGGCGTCCGCAGGGACGGCGCGGAGCTCTACCCGGCCTTCCCCTATGACCATTTCACCGGTGCGAGCGACGCCGATATCGCCGCCCTCTACGCCTTCCTGATGGGCCGCCGGCCGGTCCGCCAGGATACGCCCGCGCCGCAGCTTGTCCCGCCGCTCGGCTTCCGCCCGCTGATGGGGGTCTGGAAGGCGCTCTACTTCCACCCGCAGCCGTTCCGGCCCACGCCGGGCAAGAGCGACGAATGGAACCGCGGCGCCTACCTCGTCGAGACCTTCGGCCACTGCGGCGCCTGCCACACGCCGCACGGCGCGCTGGGCGCGGAGCAGAAGGCCAAGGCGCTGGACGGCGCCTTCGTCGAGGGCTGGTACGCCCCGCCGCTGAACGGCAAGACCCCGGCCTCCATGCCGTGGACCGCCGACGCGCTCTACGCCTATCTACGCACCGGTCTCGGCCCGACCCACGCCGCCGCCGCCGGGCCGATGGGCGAGGTGACGCGTGAACTGGCCCGGGCGCCTGAGGGCGAGGTGCGCGCCATGGCCGTCTACCTCGCCGAGCGGATGGCCGCCGCGGCGCCCACCGCCACCGTCGACCGGGAGTCGCAGGCCGCCCGGGCGCATCCCCAGGGCGCGCGGCTCTACGCAGGCGCCTGCGCCGACTGCCATGAGGCCGGCTCCGCGATGATGCGCGAGGGCCGACCGCCGCTCACCCTGGGCACGCCGCTGCACGAGGCCGATCCGCGCGACACCCTGGCCATCGTGCTGAAGGGCCTGGAGCCGCCGACCGGCGCGAGCGGACCGTTCATGCCGGCGTTCGGCGCGGCCTTCACCGACGCCCAGCTTGCGGATCTGGCCGCCTATCTGCGCGCCCGCTTCACCGACCAGCCGGCCTGGGCCAATCTGCCGGCCGCCGCGCGGACCGCGCGGAAGGAGACCGCGACATGAGGGAGAGCTGCGCGTGAGCCTGACCCTGAACGTCAATGGCGTCGACCACAGCCTGGACGTCGATCCCACGACGCCCTTGCTCTATGTGCTGCGCGACGACCTGGGGCTCAATGGCGCCAAGTTCGGCTGCGGCCTGGGCCAATGCGGCGCCTGCACCGTCACCGTGGACGGCAAGGCGGTGTTCTCCTGCCTGCTGCCGGCGCTCGCCGCCCGGGGGCGCAGGATCGTGACCGTCGAGGGGCTGGGAACGGCCGCCGCCCCGGGTGCGATCCAGAAGGCCTTCGAGACCGAACAGGCGGCGCAATGCGGCTATTGCATCGCCGGCATGATCATGCGGGCCAAGGCGCTGCTGGACGCCAATCCGAAGCCGACGGAAGCCCAGATCCGCGCCGGCCTGCAGCCCAACCTCTGCCGCTGTGGGACCCACATGCGCATCCTGCGCGCCGTGCGCCGTGCGGCTGGCCTGCCGTCCGAACCGGCGCCGGTCCGTGCATGAGGGTCAGGGCATGAGCCTGGCCAATTCCGGCCTGTCGCGCCGTGGCCTGGTGCGGGCCGGCGGCCTGCTGGTCGCCTTCGCCCTGGCGCCGCGGGCCATGGCGCAGGAGGCCGCCGCGGCCAAGAAACCCGCCGCGCCGGGCCTGCCGGGCAGCCTTCGCACCACGCCCCTGCTCGACGCCTGGATCCGGGTCGATCCGGCCGGCCGGATCACCGTCTTCACCGGCAAGGCCGAGCTCGGACAGGGGATCAAGACCGCGCTGATCCAGGTGGCCGCCGAGGAGCTGGACGTGACGCCGGGCGCGCTCGTCCTGGTCACCGCCGACACCGGGCGCTCGCCCAACGAGGGCGTCACCGCCGGCAGTCATTCCATGCAGGACAGCGGCACGGCGATCCGAAACGCCGCCGCCAATGTGCGCCAGCTCCTGACCGAGGCGGCCGCCGAGCGCTGGCGGCTGTCGCCGGATGGGCTCGCCACCACCGGCGACGGCCGGATCAAGGCCCCGGACGGCCGGGCGGCGGGCTATGGCGAACTGGCGGCGGACCTGTCGCTGCACGTGGCGGCGCGGCCGGATGCGCCCCTGCGGCCGGGGCCGCACAAGTCGCTGGGGCTTGACCTGCCGCGCGTCGACATCCCCACCAAGGTGACCGGCGGGGCGGCCTATGTGCAGGATCTGCGCCTGCCCGGGATGCTGCATGCGCGGGTGGTGCGCGGCCCCAGCGACGGCACGCGGCTCGCCGATCTCGACGTGGCCGCGGCCAAGGCCATGCCGGGCGTGGTCGAGGTGGTGCGGACCGGGCGCTTCGCCGCCGTGGTCGCCGAGCGGGAATGGACGGCGATCCAGGCGCTGCGGCGCCTGCAGCAGGCGAAGTGGTCGCGCGCCGACCCGCCGATCCCGCCCGACATGATCGCCGCCGTCCGCGCGGCCCAGACCCAGGACGAGGTGATCTTCGAGGGCAAGGCCGCGCCGGCTCCGGCGGCGAAAACGGTCCGCGCGCGCTACACCAAGCCCTGGCTGCTGCACGGCTCCATCGGCCCGTCCTGCGCTGTCGCCCACTTCCAGGACGGCGGCCTGACCGTCTGGACCCACACCCAGGGCGTCTATCCGCTGAAGAAGGCGATCGTCGAGCTGACCCGGCTGCCGGCCGACGAGGTGCGCTGCATCCATACCGAGGGCTCCGGCTGCTACGGCCACAACGGCGCCGATGACGTGGCGGCCGATGCGGCGCTCTGCGCGCTGGCCCTGCCGGGCCGGCCGGTCCGCCTGCAGTGGATGCGCGAGCAGGAGCATGGCTGGGAGCCCCTGGGCACGGGCATGGTGGTGGAGGCGCAGGCGAGCCTGGGCGCTGACAACAGGATCGCCGACTGGCGCTATGAGGTCTGGAGCCCGTCGCACAACGGCCGCCCGGCCGGCGCCGGCGGCCTGCTGGCCGGACTCGAGGTCGACCCGCCGTTCCCGCCGCAGGTCCCGCGGCCGATCCCGATGCCGGAGGGCGGCGGCGACCGCAACGGCGTGCCGATCTACCAGATTCCGTCGGGCCGGGTGGTCTCGCACTTCATCCAGCACTCCGACGTGCGGGTCTCGGCCCTGCGCTCGCTGGGTGGGTTCATGAACGTCTTCTCGATCGAGAGCCTGATGGACGAGCTGGCCAGGGCCGGCGGCGCCGATCCGGTGGCCTTCCGCTTGGCGCACCTGACCGATCCGCGCGCGGTCGACGTGGTGAAGCTCTGCGCCGAGCGGTTCGGCTGGGCCGGGCGCGCGCGCAGCGACGGGCGGACCGGCTGCGGCTTCGCCTTCGCCCGCTACAAGAACCTCGCCTCCTACTGCGCCGTGGCCATGCAGGTGAGCGTGGAGCACGAGACCGGCGCAATCTCGGTGGGGCGTGTCGTCGCCGCCGTGGACAGCGGCGAGGCGGTGAACCCCGATGGCATCCGCAACCAGATCGAGGGCGCCGTCGTCCAGGCGCTGAGCTGGACCGGGATCGAGGCCATGACCTTCGACGCCCAGCATCGCACCGGCTTCGACTGGAGCGCCTATCCCATAGCCCGCTTCAAGGACGTGCCCGGCTCGGTCGAGGTGCATGTGCTGAACCGCCCGGGCCAGCCGTTCCTGGGCGCCGGCGAGGCGGGGCAGGGTCCGGCGGGCGCCGCCCTGGCCAACGCGGTCGCCGACGCCACCGGCGTCCGCTTCCGCGACCTGCCGCTCAGCCCCGACCGGGTGAAGGCCGGACTCGGGATCTGACGCGTTCCACGAACGCCGGTTGACTCTACGAAGAAGTTCGTACACCTTTCTTCGTATGTCGGAAGACGACTCCGCCGCGCGGCCCACAGCCACCGAACTCGACATCCTGCGGATTCTCTGGGAACGCGGGCCGTCGACCGTTCGCGACGTGCATGAGGCGCTCTCCGCCAATCGGCCGATCGGCTACACCGGCGTGCTGAAATTCCTGCAGATCATGGCCGGCAAGGGCTCTGTGGTCCGCGACGAGACCGAGCGCGCCCACGTCTATGCCGCCGCCGAGCCGCCGGAGACCACCAAGCGCAAGGTGGCCGGCGACCTCATGCGCAAGGTGTTCGCGGGCTCGGCCAGCCAGCTGGTGCTGCACGCCTTGCAGGACCAGCCGGCCAGCGCCGACGACATCGCCGAGATCCGCGCCATGCTCGACGCCTACGAGGCCAAGACCAGGAAGACACGGGAGAGGGGACCATGAACGCCACCTTGGCCGCGGACCTCGCGCGCCTGGTTCCGCTGATCGGCTGGACCCTGGCCAATTTCCTCTGGCAGGGCGCGCTGATTGCGTTCGTGCTGCAGGTGGCGTTGCGCGCCAGCCGCACCGCGCGGGCCCGCCACGACTGGGCCCTGGCGGCGCTCGGCCTGATGGCCGTGGCCCCGGTCGCGACCTTCCTGTGGTTGCAGGCGAACATCCGCATCGTCCTGGCGCCGCCCGGCGCGCCTGGTCTCGGGGCTGACGCCGGAGTCAGCTGGGAGATGGCGGCCGTGGCGGCCTGGGGTGTCGGCGTAACGGTGCTGGTCGCACGGTCCATCGGCGGCCTGGTGCTCGTCGAGCGCCTGCGCCGCACCGCCCAGCCCCTGCCGGCGGACTGGGAGGCCCGCTGCCAGGCGCTGCGCCGGCGCATGTCCGGCTCGCTGCGGGCGGTTTTCGCCCAGTCCGGCGCGATCGCGACGCCGGTGGTGGCGGGATGGCTGAAGCCGATGGTGCTGATCCCGGCCGCGGCCCTGATGCGGCTGCCCGTCGACCAGCTGGAGGCGCTGATCCTGCATGAGCTGGCCCACGTGCGCCGGCTCGACGCCTTCGCCAACCTGCTCCAGACGGTGGTCGAGACGGCGCTGTTCTACCATCCGGCGGTCTGGTGGGTGAGCCGCCGCATCCGGATCGAGCGTGAGCGCTGCTGCGACGACCTCGCCGTGGCGGAGATCCGCGACCCCGGCCTCTACGTCCGCGCCCTGCAGGCGATGGATTCCCTGCGTGCGCCGCCGTTCGGGGTGCTCGCGGCCGGCGGTGGCGACCTCAAGAGCCGCGCGGCGCGCGTGCTCGGCCTGGACGGCGCGCCGGAACGGCCGGCCCTGTCGCGGACCGCCGCCGTGCTGATCCTGGCCGCGGCCGGCGCCGCCATGGCGGAGGGCGCGGCGGTTCGCGCCGAGCCGACGGGCCTTGCGGCCTCCGCGCCCGCGGTGGCGGCCGGGCAGGTTCCGGGCGCTGTCCCCGCGTCGCCGCCGCGCGCGCCGCGGGTGGTGCTGGTCCGGGCGCCCAAGGCGCTCGCCGACGCCACGCCGCCCGCGGCTTCGAGCGATGCGCAATTGGCCGCGCGGATCGCCGCCCTGGGCCCGATGCCGCCGGACAGCGACCCGGCGGCTCAGGCCGCCTGGCGGGCCAGCCGCTACGACCTCGACCTCGACGCCGACCGCGCCCGCCTGGCGAGCGACACCGACGCCCTGGGCCGGGCGCGGGCCGCCTTCGACGCCCTGAAGACCAGCGACCCGAACGCGCCCGCGCGACTCAAGACCCTGAACGTCATCGACCTGGCGCGCCGGCAGCGTGACCTCACCCGTGTCCACACGACGGTGGTGCAGTCGGCGAAGGATGCGGTGCTGCGGGCCGAGCGGGTGCGCCGCGCGGTCGGGGAAACCGCCGCCCCGGCCGACGTGACCGCGGCCCAGGCCATGGCCCATGATTCCGAGCGGGCGGTGGAGGCGATCGACGAGGCCGAGACCAGCGCGCAGCGCAGCGCCGCCAGCGACACCGAACGCCTGGACGCGCTGATCGCCAAGACGACGCCCGGCTATGCGCATGGCGTCGCCGCGAACGCGCCGCAGGATCCGTTGGAGTCCCTGGAGCAGCGCGCGCGATGGGAGAGCATCGCCTTCGCCGTGGTCCGCGACGCGGTCGACGCGGGCAAGCGCCCGCCCGCCGATCTGGAGACCGAGCGGCAGGTCCTCGCCGCGGCCCAGGCCGCCTTTGAGGAAGCCTGGATCACGCGCCATCCGCGGACCTCTCCGCCCAGCCTGCCGCCGCCGCCGGTGTTCGAACCCACGATCGAGGCCGCGCCGGGTGGGCGAGACGTCTTCGACATCCTGCGGGACCTCGGATCGGAGGGTAAGATGCCGGGCGACGACCAACCGGCCGCCCAGGCCGCATGGCGCGCCCGCCACTATGACCTGTTGCTGGAGCAGGCGCGGACGGCCGGTCCCGGCGGCGGGCCGCTCTCCATCGGCCGCCAGTCCTATCTGACGATCCGGTGGACCGATCCGGACGATCCGCGCCGCCTGCGGACGCTCAACAACCTCGACAACGCCCTGCACAAACAGGTGCTCGATCGCCTGAAGATCCAGTTCCTGGTCGCTGCGCGTGACGCCAATGCGATCGCCGAAACGGCGCGCAAGGACGCCGCGGAAGGCCGCGGTACGCCGCAGGAGGCCGCCGCAGCCCGTCGTCGGGCGACGGAAGCGGCCCGCGACTACCAGGTCGTGAACCGCGCGATCAGCTCCGCCGAGGCCGCCGCCGCCCGGGCCTCGATGAGGTTCACGACTCAGGCGGACGAGGGGTCGCCGGCGACGACGCAGCTGCAGGCGCGGCTCGAGACCTTGGACAAGGTGACCGACCTGGCGCGGCGCGCCAGCCTGGAATCGATCGCCTATGCCCAGGTCCGCGCCGAGGTGCGCGCCGGCCGCCGGCCCGCCGCCGACCTCGATGTGGCGCGCGAGGCGCTGAAGCAGGCCCAGGAGCCGCTCTTCGACGCCGAGAGCGTGATGATGAAGGACATGACCGCTCAGCAAACCACCGAAAAGGTGAGGGTGGCCACGCAGATCGAGGTCCAGGAGACCCGGATCAAGGACCTGGAAAGCCGGCTTCCCGGCCTGACCGGCGCCGAGCGCCAACGGGTCGAGGCCCAACTCCAGTCGGTCAGGACCATTGACGCCATGCTGCACAAGACCAGCGCCAACATGTCGTTGACGCGCAAGGAGTTCGAACGGCCGGCCCTGCCGATCCTGCCGCCGGAGACCGACGATCCGGACGGCCCGGTCGGCTGACCAGCCCCCCCGACGCCTTCGGACCCTTGACGGGATCGACGGTTGAGCGCGAGCTTTCGCCGGGTCCAGTTTCCTTGGGGGGAACGCCTGTGCTGAGCCTCGTCCTCGCCCTGATGGCGGCAGCTGCGCCGGCGGTCGCCGCGCCGCCCACAACCACGGTCTCGCCGGTGACCGTCGCGCCCGCCGCCAAGCCGCCGCCGGTTGACGCCAAGGTCGAGGTGGGCGGCGACGAGGACCTCATCGGCCCCGACGTCGTGGCCATCTGGCCGGCCGACGCCTACCACACCGGCGTCAACGGCCACGTGACGCTCTCCTGCCTGGTCGACACACATGGCCTGGCGGAGCGGTGCAAGGTGGTGTCGGAGTTTCCGGCGGGGAAGGGCCTGGGCCGCGCAGCGCTCGAACTACGGCCGACCTTCAAGCTCGAACCCAACAGGGGCGCAGACGGAGCGGCGGTCAGCGCGACCATGACCATCGGGGTCTCATTCAAGGCCCCGATCCTCCAGTTCGACCTGACCGCGTTCCTGCGTGAAGCGGCCACGGCCAGGCAGAACTCGACCCCGGGGATGGGCCCGTTCGGAAGCTCCTCTACCCGGGCCACGGGCAATCCGATCCCCATGCGGAACGTGACCATGCTGGACGCGCCGGTCTGGATCGCCGCGGCCAGCTTCGACGACGTGGCGCGCGCCTATCCGGCCAAGGGCGGCGGTGTCGAGGGCTACGCGGCGGATCACTGTCACGTGCGTCGCGACGGGACCCTGGACACCTGCCAGACCATCAAGGAGAGCCCGGAAGGCCAAGGCTTCGGCAAGGCTGCGCTGACCCTGGCCGCGAAGTTCCGGATCGATCCCGCGGCGCTCGCCCGCGCGCCGCACTCCGCGCCGATCTGGGTCGACATCCCCATCCGCCTACCGCCGCGCGAAGCGGCCGAGCACACGGTCATGGCGCCGTCTTGGATTCAGATGTTCGACACCCACAAGGCGCTGAAGGTCTTTCCGCCGGAAGCCGTCGCCGAGGGCCTGACCACCGGCCGCGGCGTGGCGCGCTGCACGGTGGCCGCTGACGGGACCATGACCGACTGCACGCCGGAGGCCGGCCAGCCGGATGGCCTGGGCTTCTCCGAGGCCGCAGCCAGGCTCGCCTCGACCATGAAGATGAACCTCTGGGCCGCCGACGCCGAGCCGGTGGCGGGTGGCGTGGTCCACATCCCGATCCGGCTCAACCTCAAGGGCGCGGCCGCCCCGAACCCGGCCGACTGAGGAGACCATCGATGAAGGCGCTCGTTCCGGTGCTGACCCTGCTCGCGGCCGCCGCGGCCGTCACCTCGCCGCCGGTCGCCACAGCGGCGGACGAGAGTCAGGTCCAGACCGACTTCACGCCCGGCCTGGGCGTCGTGGTCCGCAGCGGCACGCGTGGCTACGTGACGCTTGCCTGCCAGGTCGCGAGGCGTGGTTTCGCCGAACACTGCCAGGTCACCAGTGAGTGGCCGCAAGGCAAGGGATTGGGCCGCGCGGCGCTGAAGCTGCAGCCGAATTTCGAGTTCACGCCCGCCAAGGGGCCGGACCCCGTGCCGGTGTCGATCTCCGTCGCCTTCCGCTCGTCCACGGGCTCCCAGTTCGACGAGGAAGCCTTCCTGCGCGAGTACCGCCAGGCCAACAACAACCCGATCGGCGCCTTCGGGACCAGCTCCGCCAGGGCCGAGGGCGGCGATGGGCTGTCGATCGACGAGATGACCCAGCTGCAGGGGCCGGTCTGGGCCGTTTCGGCTTCCGCGGACGACCTGGCGAAGGCCTATCCGGCCAAGGGCGGCGGCGTCGCCGGCCAGGCGATGACCCACTGCCACGTCCGCGCCAACGGCGTGCTGGACGCCTGCCAGCTGGTCATGGAGGCCCCGGAGGGCCGCGACTTCGGCAAGGCCGCGCTCGGCCTGGCGGCGAAGTTCCGTCTCGATCCGACCCTGATGGCGCAGGCGCCCAAGGGGATTCCCGTCTGGGTCGATATCCCGATCCGCCTGCAGCCGCCCGGCGCGGCTAGTTGATCACCGCGGCGGCGAAGCGCTCCATCTCCTCGTACTGCGGGCTCATCTGCAGCAGCAGCAAGTCGAGGCCCGCGGCTTCGTAGGCGGCGATGCGTTCCTTGATCTGGGCGGCCGTGCCGATGAGGTTGGGGCGCAGGCCCCGGTTGGAGACCGAGTACTCCGCGATCTTCATCTCGCGCTCGAGTTGGGTGCCGCTGATCCACTGGTCGAAGTTGCCGAAGCCGGGCGCGTTGGGGTGCAAGGTGGTGATGCGCGCCACCTCGGCCCTGGCCTCTTCCTCCGTGTCGCGGACGATGGCGTAGGCGGCCATGCCGAAGATCATCGGCGGCTTGCCGGCCGCCTCTCGGCGGGCGCGCATGTCGGCGATCTTCTCGGCGATCACGTCTGCGGTGTCGCCGTGCATGACATAGGCGTCACACTGGGTGGCGATCATGGTCTTGGCCGCTTCGCTCTCGCCGCCGGCGTAGATCACGGGCTTGCGGACCGGCTTCGGTTCGCAGATCGCGTCCTGCAGTTTGTAGCGGGGACCGTCGTGGTTGAAGGTCTTCTCGCGCCACAGGCCGTCGACCACGTCCAGCCACTCGCTGGTGCGGCCATAGCGGTCGTCGTGCTGGTCGAACTGCAGGCCGTAGCTGGTGGCTTCCTTCTCCCACCAGGAGGAGACCACGTTCAGCGCCAACCGGCCGCCCGCAATGTTGTCGATGTTGGCGGCGGCCTTCGCGAACAGGGCCGGCTGGTGGAAGTTGGGCCGCACGGCCACCATCAGCTCCAGGGTGTCGGTCACCGCCGCCAGGGCCGCGGCCGTCGACCAGGCGTCCAGCGCCGGCTGGTCCGTGCCCTTGATGTCGTTGAGGTTCAGTTCGGCCACCAGCGTCAGGTCGTAGCCGATCTTCTCCGCCCGCTGGCAGAGGCGCTTGGTGTACTCCCACGTCGGCGCCATGTGCTCGTCGGGGATGTTGCGCAGCCAGCCGCCGAACACCGGGGTCCAGAACCCATACCTCATCAAGCAGCGGCCTTCTGTTGTTCTGCGATCAGGGGAAGCAGGTAGTCGACCAGATTGTCGT
>NZ_DASYAF010000141.1:0-12309 GCF_036501465.1 Phenylobacterium sp. | reverse complement strand
CGGCTTTTTGAACCACACAACACACGAACCACACCAACGCGGGCCCCTGGCTGGTTTCCGTGTGGTCCGTGTGTTCCGGGGTTTGAAAGCCCGCTTCGCGGGAATGAGCGGAAGCGGGTTAGCCGATGTTGGGCGGGGCGGCGGCTGGACCGGCGAAGGTCCTCGTCGCTCAGGGATCGCCCTGGAGACGCCCCGGGGCCCATTGGGAAAGCTTAACATTGGCTCCATTGAGGCCGCATCGGCGGTGTGGGATCGTGCCGGCTGGCGCCGCTTTCGGAGTTGAGCATGCACCGCCTTCTAGCCCCCCTTGCGCTCCTCGCCGCCTTGGCGGCGGGCCATGCCGGCGCACAGTCAACCGGTCCCTACCACGTGCTGAAGACCGTCAAGACCGGCGGCGAAGGCGGGTTCGACTACGTCTACGCCGACCCGGTCAACCGCCGGCTCTATGTGCCACGCGGTGGCGCGAACCCGCGGGTCGACGCCTTCGACCTCGATAGCTTGGCGCCCGTGGGCGCGATCCCCGCCAAGGCCGGGCACGGGGCCGCCGTCGATCCGAAATCCGGTCACGGGTTCGCCAGCAGCAGGCCCGTCGCCATGTGGGACGCCAGGACGCTCGCCCCGATCAAGACGATCGAGGTGCAGGGCTTTCCGGACGGCATCCTCGGCGACCCGGCCGGCCAACGCATCTACATCCTCAGCCACATCGCGCCGAACGTCACCGCGATCGACGCCAGGGACGGCTCCGTAGCCGGCACGGTCGATATCGGCGGCGCGCCGGAACAGGCGGTCAGCGACGGCAAGGGCCGCCTCTACATCGACGTCGAGAACAAGGACGAGATCGCCGTCGTCGACACCAAGACCTTGAGCGTGGTCAACCGCTACAGTCTGGCGGGCAAGTGCGGCGCGCCGGCGGGATTGGCCTTCGACGTCAAGTCCCACGTCCTGTTCGCCGCCTGCCGCAACCCGGCGGTCATAGCCATGCTCAATTCCGACACCGGCCAGATCCTGGCGGTCCTGCCGATCGGCATGGGCGTCGACGGCGCGACCTTCAATCCGGCGACCAAGGAGGCTTTCAGTTCGCAGGGCGACGGCACCCTGACGGTGATCAAGGAAGAGAGCCCGACCAAGTTCATGGTGGAGCAGACCCTGCAGACCAAGGTGGGCGCCAAGACCCTGACCCTCGACGCCAAGACCGGCCACATCCTCCTGATCACCGCCGATTTCGGGCCCGCGCCCGAACCCGCGGCCGGCGCGCCCGCGGGGCCGCCAGGACGGCCGCGGCGCGGTCCCATGGCGCCGGACTCATTCTCGATCCTGGTGGTGGGCAAGTAGGCGCGCCGCGCAGCACCCCCCAGGCGTCAACCCGTCTACGCCGCCTGCAAGCTCGGCAGGTCGTGCAGCGACGGGTCCAGGCCCGCGCCCATCAGGTCGATGAAGTTGTCGCGGTAGAACTTCTTGCGCACCGGCTCCGACACGCCTTCAAGGCTCTCGTTGAACCGCTTCAGCGGATTGCGGCCGCCCTCGATGTGCGGGAAGTCCGACGAGAACATCAGCATGTCCTGCCCCGAATTCTCGATGATCCAGCGGGTGTTCTCGTGCGGATAGGGCGTGGCGCGGAACTGGCGGCGCAGGATCTCGCTGGGCCGGGCCGACAGCTTCTGAAGCCGCTCCTCCTTGCCGAAGGCCGCGGTCCCGGAATCCAGGAACTGCATCAGGCTGGGCAGCCATGAGGCGCCGAGTTCGATCGCGCCCCACTTCAGGTTCGGGAAGCGGTCGAAGACCCCGTCGATCACCAGGGCCGACAGCGTCTGCCAGATGGACAGCGGGATCGCCATGAAGGTCAGGGAGGTGAAGTTCTCGTCGCCGCCGTGGAAGTCCTTCACGAACGGCAGGCCGTTGTCGATGTAGTCGTGGGCCATCTTCTCCTCGCCGCCGACGTGGAAGAGGATGGGGATGCGCGCCTCCTGGGCCAGGGCCCAGAGCGGGTCGAGCTCCACATGGCTGGGCGAGAAGCCCGGCGGATGGCGCGACGGGATCACCAGGGCCTTGCAGCCGAGTTCCAGCGCCTCGCGGGCGATCTGCGGCGCGCGTTTGCGGTCGATCAGCGGCACATAGCCGGTGGCCAAGAGGCGGCGGTCGACGCCGCAGAACTCGGTCATCATCCGGTTGTGGGCGCGGGCGGCCTCGAGCGCCAGGTCGACCTCGCCCATCTGCTCCAGGCCGAAGTTGGAGAGGCAGGCGGTGGTGAAGACCAGCTGGCTGGTGAAGCCCAGGTAGTCCAGCGTCTTCGGCCGGTCGGCCGCCTTGAAGGCGCCCAGGGCCTCATAGTTCTTGCGCAGCAGGATGTTGGCCTCGGCGCCGGCCAGGAACTCAGGGTCGTCGGCCTTGTCCTTGGCCTTGGCGAACCACTCAGGCAGCACGTCCTTGCGCCCGGTCTTCTCCACGAAGGCGTCGCGGGCCTTGGGGTCCAGGTAGCGGTTGATCGTGCCCGGCAGCTCCATGATGTGGGAGTCGGCGTCGTGGATGGTTTGGCCCTCGACGTACGGCATGCGAAGTCCTCCCTGATGGTTGCCGATATTTCGCCCCCCGAGCTTGCCGCGCGTCAAGCCGAGCTGTTCACCGCGCCCAGCCACGTCGCCGCGTCGATGATGATCGGCTGGACCCTGACCATGGACGGGGTCGGCGGGCGGATCGTCGAGACCGAGGCCTATCACTACTCAGACCCCGCCTCGCACAGCTTCTCGGGCCCGACGCCGCGCAATGCCGTGATGTTCGGCCCGCCGGGGGCGATCTACGTCTACCGCTCCTACGGCATCCATTGGTGCATGAACCTGGTCTGCGGCGACGAGCGGGGAAGCGCGGTGCTGTTGCGCGCCGTCGAGCCCACGCAGGGCCTGGACCTGATGGCCGCGCGCCGGGGGCTGGAGGATCCACGCCTGCTGTGCTCCGGCCCCGGGCGGCTGTGCCAGGCGCTGGGCGTCTCCCACGCGCAGAACGGCCTGCGGGTCGATGCGCCGCCGTTCGCGCTGGTCCCCGGGCCGGCGGCCGGGGTCGTGGTGGGCCCCCGCATCGGCATCAGCAAGGCGGTCGATGTTCCCTGGCGCTTTGGGGAAAGAGGTTCGCGGTTCGTCTCCAAGCCGTTCCCGAAGGCCGGCTAGCGCCGGTTCTTCGAGGCGGCGACGGCGCGGGCGTTGGAGGCGGCCAGCACCGCGTCGGGGATCTCGGCGAGCTGGCTGGCGTCGATCTTCGGCGGCGGCGCCTTGGGGTTGAACGGCACGGTCGGGACGCTCGGTCGCTCGCCCAGGGCGGCGATCGCGGCCAGGGTCCGGTCGGACTGTTCGCGCGCCTCAAGGGTGGAGAGTTCGTTGTCCAGGGTCGTGCCGCGTTCCCGGGCGGTCTGGGCGGCGGCGGCCAGGCGCGCGTCGCGGTCCAGTTCCAGGGCCCTGCGGGGCTGGGCGGCCGCGGGCGCGGCGGCGGCGAGCGCGAGGATGACGATCAAGGCCCGCATGGCGCAGGCTCCTTCAGAAACGCCCCTGAGGGCGTCCTTGCAAACGCGCGGCTACTCCTTCCGCTCCACGTGGAAGCGGGTCAGCTCCTTCTGGGGCGCGTCCCAGTCGGGGCTGAGCTCGACGGCCTTCTGGTAGTCGAAGTAGGCCGACTTCATGTCGTCCATCCCCTCATAGGCCAAGCCGCGGTTGTAGTAGACCTTGGCCGGCTCCTCGACCCCCAGCTCCAGGCCCTTGTTGAGGTCCGGCAGGCTGTCGGCGTAGTGGTGCTCGCCGATCGAGACCGCGCCGCGGTTCACATAGGCCTCGCCCATGGTCGGGCTGAGGCGCACCGCCTCGTTGAAGTCCTTGGTCGCCCCGGCCCAGTCCTGGCGGCGCATCTTGAGCACACCGCGGTTGACGTAGGTGCCGGCCCGGTCGCGAGCGTCCAGCATCTCGGTTTCCAGCGCCTCGGTGCAGACGCGTTCGAACTGCGGGCTGGTCTTGCCCGAAATCGCGTCCTTCGAGCAGGCCTCGGCCTGGCCGCCGCCGATCACCGTCACCGAGGCGCGGGCTTCGGCCCCGATCGCCAGCGCGGCGATCGCCGCGACGCCCATGATCCATGCCTTCATCCGATGGCTCCCTGTACCCTGGATCGCGCCCTGCGCGGTCCGTCGCCGGCGCGTTCGGGCGTCTGCCGCCCGGCGGCGCATACCGGCGTTTTCGGCAGGGTCCTCCCGCGACCGGAAGCTGTCAACGCGTTGCTTGACGCAGCGGCAGCCTGCCGCTTCAGGCCGCCGCCGTGGCCCGCCGGAAGCGGAGGAGTTCGCGGTGCAGGATGTAGAGGCCGCTCATCGCCACCACCCCGGCGCCCAGCAGGGTGAGCGGCCGGGGCAGCTCGCCCCAGACCAGGAAGCCCAGGATCGTCGCCCAGATCAGCTGGCTGTAGTCGAAGGGCGCCACCACGCCCACCGGCGCCACGCGGATCGCCTCGGTGAGGAAGAGCTGGCCGACCCCGCCCACCAGGCCGCCGCCAATCAGCACCCAGAGCGTCAGCGGGTCCGGCGTGACCCAGTGGAAGATCGAGACGCCGCCGCCCAGGACCGCGCCGGCCAGGGTGAAGTAGAAGACGATGGTCGCCCCCTTCTCGGTCACCGCGATCTGGCGGATCTGCACCATGGCCAACGCACTGCCGAGCGCGGCGGTCAGCCCGAAGGCGACGCCGGGAACGTTCATGTGGCCGGGCTCCGGCCGCACCATGATCAGGACGCCCGCGAAGCCCGCCAGCACCGCCCCCCAGCGATGCCAGCCCACCGGCTCGCGCAGCATCAGGGCCGAGAGCGCGGTCATGAACAGGGGCGCCGCGAAGGTGAAGGCGGTGGCCTCGGTCAGGGCCAGGTGCTGCAGGGCCGAGAAGCTGCAGGTCATGCCGATCAGCCCGACCACCGAGCGGTGCAGGTGGCCGAGCGGACGCTGGGTCTTCAGGACGGAGAAGCCGGTGGTGCGGGCGATGTAGGCGAGGATCGGGACGAAGGCGAAGGCGCTGCGGAAGAACACCATCTCGAACACCGGCGCGCCGCGGTGGCCGGCCCACTTCACCGCCGCCGACAGCAGGGCGACGCAGACCATGGCCGCCATGCGATAGGCGATGCCGAGGCCGTTGCGGTGGTGGGCGGCGTGGGTGGGCGCGGTCACACCCGGGCTTTGAGGGCCAAGGCGCTACCGGTCAACCGGCGAAGCTGCCGCCGGCTACTTGCCGTCGACAGAGAACGCCAGCAGCAGGTTCGAGGGACCGGCGCTGCCGCCGTAGCCGGAGTGGATGAAGACCATGCCGCCGGCGACGGTCGCGCCGCCCATGTCGAGCGATCCGCCGGGCGCGGCCTTGACCCCGTTCACGGTGTCGACCGGGGTGGTGGTGTCGTACTCCCAGAGCACCTTGCCGTCGGCGGCGGAAAAGGCGCGCAGGCGCCCGTCGAGCGCGCCGGCGAACACCGCGCCGGGCACCGCCGTCACCGCCTGGGAGAAGCTGGGCGAGCAGCGGCCGGACGGCACGTTGCAGGCCAGGCCCTTCGGCGCGTCGTCCCGCCAGAGTTCGCGGCCGTCGGCGGCGCTCAAGGCCACCAGGCCCGGCCGCCCGCGCCCAGGAAAATCCGCCAGGGCCACATAGACCGTCTTGCCGTCTGTGGCCGGGCCCCATTCGACGCCGCCCAGGGCGCCGCCGGAACCCAGCTTGGGCGTCTGCCAGACCGTCTTCCCGCTGGCCGGATCCATGGCGTAGACGATCGAGGACTTGTTGCCGGTGATCACCAGGGTCCGGCCGCCGAGCGTCACCAGGGCGGGCGAGGACCCGAAGTCGAAGTCCGGGCCCCGCTCGCCCAGCGGCCCGTTGACCGTGCCGGACATGAAATTGTCCTTCGCCAGCACCTGGTTGACCCAGCGGATCTTGCCGGTGTTCAGGTCCATGGCCAGGACGGCGTCGGAGGTCGGATGGTCGACCTCGGTGTAGCTGTCGCCGGTGGCGACGTAGAGTTGGCCCGCCTTGGCGTCGACCGTGGGCGCCGACCAGATCGACCCGCCGGCCGGCCCGTACATCTGGGTCCCGGCCGAATTCTTGCGCGTGGGACGCGGCTCGGCGTCGAGGATCGCGCGCCGCCAGAGGATCTTGCCGTCGTTGGCGCTGACCGCCACCACCGTGCCGATGAAGGTGCAGCAGCTGTAGGCCGCCACATTGCCCTGGCTCTCTTCCGAGGCCGAGAGCGGCACATAGAGCACGCCGTTGTAGAGGGCCGGCGAGCCGGTGATGCGGCCCACCTTGTGGTCGCCGACCACCACCTTCCAGAGTTCCTTGCCCGAGGCCGCGTCGAAGGCGTGGACGAACATGCGGTCGTCGCCCAGGTAGAGCGCCCAGCCGCTGGGCGCGGCCTTGAGCGGGCCGATGCTCATCGAGGCGCGCGCGCCGCCGCGCCAATCGTAGCGCCAGTGGACGCAGCCGGTCTTGGCGTCCAGCGAATAGACCTTGCCGCTCATCGAGGCCACGAACACCCGGTCGCCGAACACCAGGGGCTCGGAGTTCTTGGTGCCGGGATAGGCGAAGGCCCACTTCACCTTCAGCCTGGGGATATCGGCGGCGGCGAAGCCGGGCTTGGGCTGGTAGCGGCTGTTGGCCAGGTCGCGGCCCCAGCCGTTCCATTGCGGGCCGGCAGGCTGCAGCGGGCCGTTGGTCTTGCAGGGGTTGAGGTCGGCCGCCGCAGGCGCGTTGGGCACCGGCGACTTGCCGGTGATGAAGCGGGTGACGCCGTAGAGCTGGGCGTCCGTCAGGCCCGCCGCCATGGGCTTCATCGCCCCGATGGTCAGCGCGTCATAGACCTCTTCCGGGGCGCGGGCGGCGAGCAGGTCCCTGGACGGCGCGCGGCCGACGGCGGGTTCGTGGCACTGGGCGCACCTGGCCTTGAAGATCGGCTCGCCGGCCACCGGATAGAGGCCGGCGGAGTTCTCCGGCGGCACGATGTAGCCCGGCTTGGGCGTCGGCCGCGGCGGCGCGCCGCCGGCCGGCGGCTGGGCGAGGACGGCGGAGGCGGCGAGCAGGAGCCCGGCCGCGAATGCGAGAACCCCTGTCAGCCGCATGTGTCCCCCCGCGCCCCGCTATTTGCCGTCCACGGAGTAGGCTAGCAGAACATTGACCCCATTGGAGCCCACGCGCGCCGCGCCGTTGTTGCCGCTGGTGATGAACATCATCCCATCGGCGATGGTCGGGCCCATGCCATCGATGCCGCCGCCCGGCTGGCCCTTGATCCCGTTGACGGTGTCGTAGGTCCGCGAGGTGGTGGAGTCGGCCCAGACGATCTTGCCGGTCTTGGAATCGTAGGCGCGGATCCAGCCGTCTTCGCCGCCCTCGAACACGAAGCCCGGGATTACCGCCGGGGCGGCGGGCTGGGCCTTGGCGCAGCGGCTGGGCCGGCCCTTGTCGCTGGCGTAGACGCACGGCGCGTCGGGCGCCGGCGCCGACCAGACGAACTTGCCGGTCGCCGGATCCAGCGCATAGATGCCCGCCTTGCCCTTGTCCTTGGTCGCCGGGTTGAACAGGTAGACCAGGTCGGAAATCGGCACATAGACGTTCTTGCCGTCGGCGCCGATGCCCCATTCCACGCCGCCGAGCGCCGAGCCGGCGCCCACCTGGGTCTTCCAGATCAGCGCGCCGGTGTCGGGGTTCACCCCGTAGACGATGCCGGACTTCTGACCGGCGATGAGCACCTGCTTGCCGCCGGCGATGGTCACCAGCACCGGGGCCGCGCCGAAGTCGTAGTCGGGGCCGAGCGGCGTCGGGCAGTTGCCGGTCTTCGAGGTCGGGCCGCAGCCCATGACGAAGTTGTCGTGCTCGCTGACCTGCCGGCGCCACTTGATCTTGCCGGTCTTCAGGTCCAGCGCGACGATGGCGTCGTCGCCGTCGGTGTCGACGTCGGTGTAGCTGTCGCCGGTGACGGCATAGACCAGGCCGCGCTTCATATCGACGGTGGGCGCGGCCCAGACCGCGGCGCCCGCCGGGCCCTGCGTCTTGCCGCCGCCGTCCTTGTCCTTGATGGTCTTCATCGGCCCGTCGATCATCGACGTCTTCCACAGAAGCTTGCCGGTCTTCAGGTCCAGCGCCGCCACCGAGCCGCGGAAGGTGCAGCAGGAGTAGGCCTTGCTCATGGCCGAGGCCTCCTCGATCGAGGAAATCGGCACGATCAGCCGCTCGCCGGCGATCATCGGGGTGCCGGTCAGCACCGAGGACGGATGGGCCTCGAGCATCTCCGAACGCCACAGCTCCTTGCCGGTCTGGGCGTCGAAGGCGCGCACGATCTTGTTGCTCTGGCTGATGAAGGTCGCCCAGCCGGAGGGGGCCAGCGTCGACTTCACGATCATCGGGGTGGTGCGCGAGACGAGGTCGTTCACCGCCCAGTGGACGCAGCCGGTCTTGGCGTCGAGCGCGTAGAACTTGCCGGAGCGGTTGGTGACCCACAGCCAGTCGCCGACCACCACCGGCTGGCCGCCGCCGGTCATCGAGAAGGACCACTTCACCTTCAGCTTCGGCACGTCGGCCGCCGTCAGGCCGGGATGGCGCTGGAAGCGGTCGTTGTTCGGGTCGACGCCCATGTTGGACCAGTCGGACGGCCCGGCCTTGATCGGCGAATTGGTGGTGCACATCGGGTCCGTGCCGACCACGCCGTTCTTGATCTCGACCGAGGGCATCTCGGTCCCGGTCGGGCGGGCCTGGCGACCGCCGCCGCCGCCGCCGGCCGAAGCCTGGGCGCCGGTGGCGGTCAGGTAGGCCGCGACCGCCTGCTTGTCGGCGTCCGACAGGCCGGCGGCCATCGGCTGCATGATGCCGCTGGTGAGCGCGGTGACGATGTCGGCGGGCGCGCGCTGGCCGAGGTCGGCCCGGCTGGGCGCGCGGGGATTGCCGCCCTCGTGGCAGCCGGCGCAGCGCGCCTCGTAGAGCGCCTTGCCGTCGGGCGCGCCCTGCGCATGGGCGGAGAGCGAAGCCGCGGAAGCGGCGGCGAGCGCGGCTCCGAAGAGCCAAGTCCGGATCGATGCCAACTCTATTTCCCCCGATACGCGTTCTTTTCGTGACTCAGGTATGCCGCAGGCGACGGCGCTGCGCCAGCGCTCGCTTGTCGCGCCACGGCCCATCGACAAACGCCGCCCCGGAGACCGGAGCGGCGCCTGTGACTCTCATTGGCCTCCCGCCATGGCGGGCGAGGCTCAGCGACCGCCGGCCGTCGGCGTCGAAGGCGCGAGCGGAGCCGCCGCCGGCGCGCCGGCCGGAGCCGCCGCCTTCTGCTGCTGGCCGCCACGACCGCGGGACATGAGCTTCTGGGCGCCCGCCAGTTCCTTGGCGTCGATCGACCCGTCATGGTCGGTGTCGATCAGGTCGAAGTACTTCTTCAACATGGGCACCGGGCCCGTGGGTCCGCCCTTCAGTTCGGCCTTCTCGATCTTGCCGTCCATGTTGTCATCGAGGATGCCCATCAACAGATTGGCCTGGAACAGCTTCTCGTATTCCGGCTTCTGGTGCGCGACCGTCTCGTCCACCCAGCGGTAGTGCAGGTAGGTGGCCATCATTTCCGAAGAGGTTTGCTCGCCTTCGTAGACGGTCTTGGTCGGGTCGGGGTTGCCGGGATTGCGGGCCGAGTTGTCGTAGGTCCACTTCGCGAGGATCTTGGAGCCGGCCGGCACCTTCAGCGGCGTCTTCAGGAAGTACTCGTACTGCCAGTTGAAGTTGTAGCGCGGCAGGGCCAGCAGCATCTCCTGCTTGCCGTTCGGATAGATGACCGACACCTGGGTCGAGCCGCCGCGCACGTGGGCGTGCGGGGTGATCCCGTAGAGGATCATGTCCTTCGGGACTTCGACGTAGCTGGTTTCCTTGTGCCACTCCTCGCCCGGCGGAATCTCGATCGAGAAATCGAAGATGAGGAAGGTGCGCAGGACGTACTTCGGCTCCTGCCCTTTCGGGTAGAAGTAGATGCCCATCTCGGTGTTCTCGGTCGTGGCCTTGCCGTAGGGCGTGTAGTGGTTCTGGAAGCCCACGCCGCCGGAGGCCGGCACCCAGACGCCGGTGTCGACGGGCTGGATGTTGGAGCCGCGGCCCGGGCCGTAGCCGCCCAGCGAGGCGCCCCACTGGCTTTCCGAGAAGTTGTCGCCCTTGAAGTCGGCGGCGACCACGCCGGTCAGGATGTGGTGCACCACCTGGCGATCGGAGATGCGGAAGGTGGTGGCCTTCAGCCAGCGGCCTTCCGGCATCGGGTTGGCGACCACCGGATGCTGGTAGTCCAGGACGCCGGTGGCGGGAATGTTCACCGCGGGCACCTTGAGGACCAAATCGGGCTTGCCGAGCGGCCATTCGGGGGCCTGGAAGACGATCTTCTTCAGAGGGTCGTCGCCCTGGCCGCGCGGCGAACCCGCGTCGATCCAGTGAACCAGGGTCTTCATCTGGTCCGGCGACAGGCGGTCGTCGTCCTGGAACTGGCCCACGGTCTCGTCGGCCAGGTAGGGCGGCATGCGGTGGGTGCGGATCACCTCGCGGATCATCGGCGAGAAGCCCTTGATCTGCTCATAGGTGTTCAGCGGCATCGGCCCGATCCCGCCCGGCTGGTGGCAGGTGGCGCACTTGGCCTGGATGATCGGGGCGATGGTGTGGGCGTAGGAGATCTGGGCGTAGGTGTTGGCCTTGGCCCGGTCGGGGAAGGCGATCAACTCGCCCTTGGCCTCGCGGGTGGTCAGCGCCACCTTCTGGCCGGCGACCAGGGCGTCGATGGCGGCCTTGGCGCCGTCCACCGGGCCACGGTAGGCGATGGTCCAGCCGCGCGGGTCGATGACGATCACCTCGTCGGCGCGGGTGATCCCGAGCTCCTCGCCCACCAGCTGCTCGTAGTCGAACAGGATCGGCATCTCGAGGCCGGCCGCCTTGGCGTCGGCGATCACCGGCTCGCGCTTGTCGCCGATGCGGCTGTCGACCGCCAGCATGTCGACCTTCTGGCCCTTGTAGGCGGCCTTCAGCGCCATCAGCGCCGAGGCGTCGGCATGCACCTGCTTGTCGGCCGAGGCGTAGGTCACCAGGACCACGGCCTTGTCGTCGGACATCCGATAGAGCTCGCGGCCCAGCAGGTCCTGGTCGGCCAGCAGGAAGTTGTCGACCCGCGCCGGGCCGGCGACCTTCGGCGCCTCGGCCTTGGCCTGGGTGACGCCATGCGGGGACGCCGCCATGGCCAGGGCGCCCAGCGCCGCCGCACTCACGCCCAGCGCGAGCATCGCCTTACCGGAGAAAACCTTCATCGCCGCCTGCTCCCTCATGGTCCGGCTGGGGGCCAGGTCGCCCGCGTCGCCGTCCATCGCCTGTTAGGGCCGCAACATTTCAAAGGAATGTCCGGCCGATTCCTGTTCACTCAACTGGTCCGGCGAACGGGTCCGTCGGACGCGGCGCCCTTGACCTTGGGGAACCGATCACGCAGTCCACCATTGGGGCGCCGACGAAGCACTTACGATACACAGTGGATCATAATGGACTCCTACCGCCGATGACAACCGTTTCGGACGCCCGTGTTGTGCGGACGCGCGAAGCGTTGCGCCAGGCGATGACCGAACTCGCTGCGGAAAGCCCGCTGGAGGCCATCACCGTGCGCGCTATCGCCGCACGCGCCGGCATCGGCTACGCCACCTTCTTCCGCCACTACACCGACAAGGACGCCCTGCTGGCCGAGGTGGCCGACATCCTGATCCGCCAGTTCATGGTCCAGGTGCGGCCGCTGCTGATGCAGCGCGACCGGCGCGGCGCGGCGCGGACCATCGTGAACTTCGTGGTCGGCCACCTGCCGATCTACAAGGCGCTGATCGCCGGCGGCTCCGGCGAGACGGTGCGCGCCGAGATGCTGCGCCAGACCCTGGTGACCATGGCCGCCACCCGCCAGCGCCAGCCGGAGGGCCCGCTGGACGACTTCATCTTCTTCCACATCGTCTCCACGATCCTGAACCAGCTCGCCTGGTGGCTGCGCCACGAGGGCGCCATCGACGCCGAGGCCATGGCCGAGATCATCGAGCGCACCGTGCTGACCCCGGTCAGCGACCTGCGCCAGGCGCCGCCCAAGGGGTTGTGACCCGCCTGCGCCAAGGATGAGGGCCAGGGGAGCGAAGGTCTGGAAACGACCCGTTGCGGACGTTTGCTCCTCTCCCAGATGCGGCAGCATCGTGGGAGAGGCCGGGAGAGGGCGGCGCCGGCGTTTTGAGCCGCCGCATCCTTGGACCCGTTGGCGCTTTAAGGATGATCGGGTCCAAGCCAGCGGGTGATCTG
>NZ_DASYAF010000140.1:0-112067 GCF_036501465.1 Phenylobacterium sp. | reverse complement strand
ATACTCCACGTGCGCCGTGTTGATGGTGATCCCGCGCGCCTTCTCCTCCGGCGCCGCGTCGATCTCCTCGTACTTCTTCGCCGTCGCGCCGCCCGTCTTCGCAAGCGTCATGGTGATCGCCGCCGTCAGCGTCGTCTTCCCATGGTCAACGTGGCCGATCGTGCCAATGTTGCAGTGCGGCTTGTTCCGTTCGAATTTCTCTTTGGCCATCGGGGTCCTACGGGCGTTGCTTCAAGTGGATGTTGAACTCTGGAGCGGGTAGCGGGAATCGAACCCGCATATTCAGCTTGGAAGGCTGCTGCACTACCATTGTGCTATACCCGCCGATCGAAATTCCTCGTCTGTCGCCGCTCCGGTTGCGTGGTGGGGGAAGTAGGACTCGAACCTACGAAGGCGTACGCCAGGGGATTTACAGTCCCCCCCCTTTGCCACTCGGGACATTCCCCCTCGCGCGCGGAGCCGGGTCAGGGCCTTCGAACAAAAGGCTTCCGCTGCCGGATGCGAGGGGCTTAAGAGCGCCCACGCAGGGTTCCTTGCGGCGGAAGCCCGTCCGGGGCCCCAATTTGGAGCGCGTCTTATAGTGGCCTCGTCCAGCGAACGCAACGACGCCCGCCGAGGCCGGAATCGTCACGGCCACGCAGGGTTTCGCAGGCCCGCCCACGGGGTCTCGGACGACTGGCTCTGGGGCTGGCACGCGGTGGAAGCCGCGCTCGGCAATCCGCGCCGCGAGCCGCCGCAGCTGATCCTGGCCACGGCTGAGCGCGCCCGCCAGATCGAGGCCCGGTTCGGCCGCCAGGCGGCGCTGGAGGTCGCCGAAAGCCAGAGAATCGCCCAGGCCCTGCCGCAGGGCGCGGTCCACCAGGGTGTTGCGCTGAAGAGCCCGCCGCCGCAGGACTGGGCCCTGGCCGATTTCGCGGCCACGCGAGGCGCAGTGCTCTTGATGCTGGACCAGGTGACCGATCCGCAGAACGTGGGCGCGATCCTGCGCTCAGCGGCGGCGTTCGGGGCGGCCGGCATGATCCTGCAGGACCGCCACACGCCGAAGCTCAGCGGCGCGCTGGCCAAGGCCGCGGCCGGCGCCGTCGACGCGGTGCCGGTGGCTCGGGTGGTCAACCTTTCCCGCGCGCTGGACGAGCTGACCACCGCCGGCTGGCGGGCCGTGGGCCTGGCGGGCGAGGCCGAGCGCGGCGTGGCCGAGGTGCTCGACGGGGCGCCGACCGTGCTGGTCATGGGCTCGGAGGGCGAAGGCCTGCGCCGCCTGGTGGCCGAGCATTGCGACGAGCTGGCCCGCATCCCGATGCCGGGCGGCTTCGAGAGCCTGAACGTCTCCGCCGCCGCGGCCGTGGCGCTCTACGAGGCCTCGCGACCGCGCTGATGACCCTTCCGGACTTCCTCACCACCGGCGCGGCCACGGCCTTCCTGCAGGTGGTGTTCATCGACCTGGCCCTGGCCGGCGACAACGCCATGGCCGTGGGCATCGTGGCCGCGGGCCTGCCGCAGGCCGACCGGCGCAAGGCCATCATCCTGGGCCTGGGCGGCGCGGTGGTGATGCTGATCGGCTTCGCCCTGATCACCACCCAGCTGCTGAAGGTCGTGGGCCTGTCGCTGGCCGGCGGCCTCATCCTGCTGTGGGTCTGCTGGAAGATGTTCCGCGACCTGCGCGAGCAAGGCCGCAAGCGGATCCGCGATGGCGAGGCCGCCCTGGAGGGCGAGGCGATCGCCCAGCACGGGCCGCCGGCCAGGACGCTCGCCCAGGCGCTGCGCCAGATCCTGCTGGCCGACCTGGCCATGTCGCTCGACAATGTGCTGGCCGTGGCCGGCGCGGCGCGCCAGCACCCGATCGTGCTGATCGCAGGCCTGTTGCTGTCGATCACCCTGACCGGCCTGGCGGCGACCTGGATCGCCAAGCTGCTGCACCGCCTGCCCTGGATCGCCTACATCGGCCTGGTGATCGTGATCTGGGTGGCCGGGCACATGATCTGGGACGGCACGCGCGCGGTGGCCATCGATACCGGCCAGACCCACCTCTACAACCGCGCCATGCCCGACGCCCTGGACATCCACCCGTCCGAGGTCACCAAGCGCAAGACGCGGTAGGCTCCCTTCCCGTCCTGTGCCGATCAGCTCTCCGGGCCGCCGAACCGCTCGCGCCATTCGGCGACCTGGGCGTCCTCGATCTTGCGGAACAGCACCTCCGGCGCCTTCACCGGCCGGCCGGGCGGCAGGATGTCCAGCGTCCCCTTCCCGTCCAGCGCCGGCCAGGCGCCGGGGAAGGGCTCGCCGACCGAGAGCGCGATGGTCTCGGCGGCGAAGGGGATGAAGGGCTCGCAGACCTTGGCGAACAGGGCCACCAGGTTCAGGCCCGTGCGCACCGCCACGGCGGCCCGTTCGGGATCGGTCTTGAACGCTGTCCACGGCGCGGCCTCGGTCAGGTAGCCGTTGCCCAGCACCCAGAGCTGGCGAAGCGCCGTGGACGCCTTGCGGAACTCGCGGGTCTCCAGATGGTCGGTGAGCTCGCGCAGCTTGGCCAGCACGTCGGCCTCGAGCTTCGCCTCCAGCGGCCCGCTCTGGCCGCCCGCCGGGACGACGCCGTCGAAGCGCGTCTCGGTGAACTTCAGGATGCGGTTGACGAAGTTGCCCAGTACGTCGGCCAGGTCGGCGTTCACCTGGTCGCGGAACTGCTCCCAGGTGAAGGTGGCGTCGGAGGTCTCCGGCGTGTTGGCGGTGATCCACCAACGCCAGTAGTCGGCCGGCAGCAGCTCCAGGGCGTGGTCCATGAACACGCCGCGCTTCTGGGAGGTGGAGAACTTGCCGCCGTAGTAGTCCAGCCAGTTGAAGCCCTTCAGCTGATCGACCAGCTTCCAGGGCGCATTCCCGGACGGCGAGAACTGGCCGTCGGCGCCCAGCGTCTCGTTGATGCCGAACAGGGTGCAGGGGAAGCCCACGGTGTGGAAGGGCACGTTGTCCTTGCCCATGAACTCCACATAGGTCACGTCGGCGGCGGCCGGCTCGCGCCACCAGCGCTCCCAGTCGGCGTCGTCAGCCGGACCCTTGCCGGCCTCGGCGGCCCGCGCGTCGGCCCATTCCCAGGTGGCGCCGATATATTCGATGGGCGCGTCGAACCAGACGTAGAACACCTTGCCGGCCAGGCCCTCGACGTCCGGCGTCTGGCCGTCCGGGTTGGGGCCCCATTCCCAGGCGTTGACCGGCACGCCCCATTCCAGGTCGCGGGTGACGCCACGGTCCTGCAGGCCCTCGTCCAGCCACTTCAGCGCGATGGAGGTGACAAGCAGCGGCCAGCGGTCGCGCTTGGCCTCGATCCAGTGGCGCAGCTTCCCGGCGAACAGGCTCTGGCGCAGGAACAGGTGCTTGGAGCCCCTGATCTCGATGTCGGTCGAGCCGGAGACCGCCGAGCGGGGCTTGATGAGGTCGGCCGGGTCCAGCACCCGGGTGCAGTTCTCGCACTGGTCGCCGCGCGCCGCCTCATAGCCGCAGTGCGGGCAGGTGCCGATCACGTAGCGGTCCGGCAGGAAGCGCTTGTCGGCGTTGGAATAGACCTGCTGGGTGACCCGCTCCTCCATGAAGCCGGCCTCCCAGAGCTGCTGGGCGAAGCGCTGGGTGAGCCGGTGGTTCTGCGGCGAGGACGAGCGGCCGAAGTGGTCCCAGGAGAGGCCGAAGGCGCGGCCGAGGTCGTGCTGGATCTGGTGCTGCTCGGCGCAGAAGCTGGCCGGGTCCTGGCCCTTCTCGGCGGCGGCGAGCTCGGTGGGCGTGCCGTGCTCGTCGGTGGCGCAGATGTAGAGGGTCTCGCGGCCGCGCGAGCGCTGGAAGCGCGCGTAGACGTCGGCCGGCAGCATGGAGCCCGCCAGCGTCCCCAGGTGCTTGATCCCGTTGATGTAGGGCAGCGCGGACGTGATCAGGATGCGGGACATTGGCTCGGATATGGGCTTTGGACGCGGAGCGCGCTTATAGGCCGAAGCCCGGCCGGTTCGAAAGCTTTGGCGTTGAGGCGCCCCCGGCGCGCCCTATAAGTCGGCCGTCATGCGTCAGCGCCGCGCCCAATCGATCCTGATCGCCCTGGCCGTCCTGCTGGGCGCGGCGACGCTCGCCGCCTGCGGCCAGGGCGGCGGCAAGGCGCAGACGCTGAACATCTACAACTGGTCGGACTACATCGACCCGGCGCTCCTGAAACAGTTCACCGCCGAGACCGGGATCAAGGTCCGCTACGACACCTTCGATTCCAACGAGGTGCTGGAGACCAAGGTCCTGCAAGGGAACACCGGCTACGACATCGTGGTCCCCTCGAACCACAACCTGCCGCGCTACATCGCCGCCAAGGCGATCCAGCCGCTGGACAAGGCGAAGCTCAAGGGCCTGGAGAACCTCGACCCGGGCGTGATGGCCCAGATGGCGGCCTTCGATCCCGGCGGCGCCTATTCGGTCCCCTACATGCGGGGCACGATCGGCATCGGCTACAACACCGACGCGGTCGCCAAGCGGCTGGGCGGGCCGGTGGACAGCTGGTCGGTGGTGTTCGACCCCGCCAAGCTCGCCAGGCTGAAGGACTGCGGGGTCTATTTCCTCGACGCCTCGGAGGACATGTACGCGCTCGCCCTGAACTACCTGGGCAAGGACCCAAACTCGAAGGATCCGAAGGACTACGCCGCGGCCACCGACCTGCTGCTGAAGGTCCGGCCCTATGTGCGCAAGTCCCACTCGTCCGAATACATCGACGCGCTCGCCAACGGCGATATCTGCCTGGCCATCGGCTATTCCGGCGACGTGCTGCAGGCCAAGGCCCGGGCCGCCGAGGCGAAGAACGGGGTGAAGCTGGCCTACGCGCTGCCCAAGGAAGGCAGCCAGGTCTGGTTCGACCTGTTCACCATCCCGGCCGATGCGCCTGACCGACAAGCGGCCTACGCCTTCCTGAACTTCATGCTGCGCCCGGCGGTGATCGCCAGGGCGTCGAACTTCACCAAGTACGCCAACGCCAATGCCGCGGCGACGCCGCTGGTCGACCCGTCGGTGCGCGACGACCCTGCCGCCTATCCGCCGCCGGCCCTGGCGAAGCGGCTGTTCGTCACCACGACCAAGGACCAGGCCCTGCTGCGCGACGTGAACCGCCAGTGGACGCGGGTGCTGACCGGCCAATGAGCGGGCCGCCCCTCGTCCGCTTCGAGGGCGTCTGCAAGCGCTTCGGCGAGGCGGTGGCGGCCGACGCCGTCGACCTGGACCTGGCCGAGGGCGAGTTCTTCGCCCTGCTCGGCCCGTCCGGCTGCGGCAAGACCACGCTCATGCGCATGCTGGCCGGGTTCGAGGCGCCGGACGCCGGACGCATCCTGCTGGGCGGCGCCGACATCGCGGGCCTGCCGCCGCACAAGCGCCCGTCCAGCATGATGTTCCAGACCTATGCGCTGTTCCCGCACCTGAGCGTGGCGCAGAACGTCGGCTTCGGGTGCCGGCAGCAGGCCTGGGACAAGGCGCGCACGGCGGCCCGGGTGGCCGAGATGCTGGCCCTGGTGCGGCTGTCGGGCCTGGAGCGGCGCAAGCCGCACCAGCTCTCCGGGGGCCAGAAGCAGCGCGTGGCCCTGGCTCGCGCGCTGGCGGTCGAGCCGAAGATCCTGCTGCTCGACGAGCCCCTGGCGGCGCTCGACCGCAAACTGCGCGAGGACACCCAGCTCGAGCTCAAGGCGATCCAGCGGGCCCTGGGCGTCACCTTCATGATCGTCACCCACGACCAGGACGAGGCCATGGTGGTCGCCGACCGCATGGCGGTGATGAAGGACGGGGCGATCGCCCAGGTCGGGCCGCCCCGCGAGGTCTACGAACGCCCGGCCAGCCGCTTCGTCGCCGAGTTCATCGGCGAGGCGAACCTGTTCGCGGACGGGGCGGCCTTCACCCTGGTGCGGCCGGAGCGGATGGTCCTGGCCGCCAAGGCCTCGCCGGGCGCTGTCGCGGGCCGGGTGGCCGAGATCGCCTATTTCGGCGACCGCACCCGCTATGTGGTGAAGACCGGGGCCGGCAAGCCGCTGCTGGTAAGCCGCGCGGCGGGCGCGGCGGCTTTGCCGCTCAAACTCGGCGACGAGGCCTTCGTCAGCTGGCCGAAGGACGCCGAAGTCAGGGTGCCGGCATGAGGCGGATCTGGCGGCTGATCGCCCTGCCCTACCTGTGGCTGGCGGTCTTCTTCGGCCTGCCGTTCCTGCTGGTCGCCAAGCTGTCGTTGTCGCACACGGCGCTGGCCATTCCGCCCTATGCGCCGCAGCTCGACCTGTCCCAGGGCCTGGCCGGCCTCGCCGCCTTCGCCCGCGCCCTGAGCTTCGAGACCTATGCCCGCCTGGTCGCCGACCGGCTGTACCTTTCCGCCTATCTTTCGAGCCTGTGGTTCGCCGCCAGGGCGACGGTCCTGCTGCTGCTGATCGGCTATCCGATGGCCTATGGGATGAGCCGGTTCGGCCCAAGGGGGCGGCGCATCCTGCTGGCGGCGGTGATCCTGCCGTTCTGGACCAGCTTCCTGATCCGCATCTACGCCTGGATCGCCATCCTCAAGCCGGCGGGCCTGTTGAACCAGGGCCTGAGCCTCATCCACCTGCCGCCGTTGGCCCTGCTGGACAGCGACGCCGGCGTGCTGATCGGCCTCACCTACGCCTACCTGCCATTCATGGTGCTGCCGCTCTATGCGGTGCTGGAACGGCGCGACGAGAGCCTGGTCGAGGCGGCGCTGGACCTCGGCTGCACGCCCGCCCAGGCCTTCTGGCGGGTGACTTTTCCCCTGTCGCTGCCCGGCCTGCTGGCCGGCGGGCTGCTGTGCTTCATCCCCATGGTCGGGGAGTTCGTGATCCCGGACCTGCTGGGCGGCTCGCGGACCCTGATGCTCGGCAAGACGCTGTGGACCGAGTTCTTCGCCGATCGCGACTGGCCGGCCGCCTCGGCGGTGGCGCTGGCGCTGCTGGCGACGCTCGCGCTGCCCATGGCGGTGGTCCAGCGCCAGCAGGCCAAGCTCGCCGGGGAGCGCGAAGCGTGAGGCGCGGGCCTGGCCTGTTCAACCGGCTGAGCGTGGGCGCGGGCCTGGTCTTCCTCTACGCGCCCATCGTCCTGCTGGTGGTCTACTCCTTCAACGCCAGCCGGCTGGTCACCGTCTGGGGCGGCTGGTCGATGCGGTGGTATGCGGCCCTGGCCCAGGACCAGGCCATGCTGGACGCGGTCTCGGTGAGCCTGCGGGTGGGACTGATCTCGGCCAGCCTCGCGACGGCCATGGGCCTGCTGGCGGCGGTCAGCCTGGCGCGCGGCGGCCGCTTTAGGGGCCGGGCGCTGTTCTCGAGCATGGTCTACGCCCCGCTCAGCCTGCCGGATGTGATCCTGGGCCTGTCGCTGCTACTGCTGTTCGTGGCCCTGGGCCTGCCGCGTGGCTTCTGGACGGTGACCCTCAGCCACGCCACCGTCACCGTCGGCTACGCCACGGTGGTGATCCGCGCCCGGCTGGCCTCGGTCGATCCCAGCCTGGAGGAGGCGGCGCGCGACCTCGGCTGCCCGCCGGCCACGGCGTTCGCCAAGGCCACCCTGCCGGTGATCGCGCCGGCCGTGGCGGCGGCCTGGATGCTGGCCTTCACGCTGTCGCTGGACGACCTGGTGATCGCCAGCTTCACCTCGGGGCCGGGCGCGACGACGCTGCCCATGCGGCTCTACAGCGCCGTGCGCCTGGGCGTGAACCCGGAGATCAATGCGGTCTCGACCCTGCTGATCGGGGCGGTGGCTTTGGGGGTGTCGCTGACCAGCCTGGCGATCGGCCGGCGGAAGGAAGCCTAGGCGGCGAGCGTCTTGCGGCGACGCGCGCGCAGGGCCGCGCCGGCCGCGCCGAGGCCCAGGATCATCAGCGTCCAGGCCGCCGGTTCCGGTGCGGGCGCGGTCGGCCCGTCGTTGGGGACCGTGGCGAAGAACGGCGTGAAGTTGTTGGTGGGGCCGCCGCCGTTCTCCGACGCGCCGCAGCTGGTGATCGCGCTCACCACGCAGACCTTGCCGCCGCCGCCGTCGCCACCCGAACCGCCATTGCCGCCTTCGCTGCCGTCACCGCCGTGAGGCGGGGGGAAGCCGCCGTCGCCGCCGTTGCCGCCCGAGCCGCCATTGCCGCCATTGCCGCCGGTCGAGCCGAGGCCCGGGGAGAACCCGCCGTCGCCGCCGGAGCCGCCCGGGGCGCCGAAGCCGCCATTGCCGCCCGAACCCCCGTTGCCGCCGAGGCCGAAGCCGCCGCCGTCGCCGCCACCGTTGCCGCCGTTGCCGCCGCCGCCCTGCGCGGTCGTCCCGCCGTTCGAGGCGACCTTGGACGAGCCGTCGCCGCCGTTCCCGCCGGAACCGACGTCGCCGCCGGAGCCGCCTTGCGAGCCGCCGGGCATGTGGTCGGAGTTGTTGTTGCTGTTTTCGTGCTGGCCGCCGTTCCCGCCGTGGGTCTGGACGTAGGAGGCGAGCGTCATCAGCCCGTCCTCGCCGTTCGGCATGAAGCCGCTCGGGCCGCCGTTGTCGTGGCCGTCGCCCGGGCCGTAGACGTGGCCGGGGCCGTTGCCGGCGAACTGCTGGTTGCCGACGCCCGCGCCGCCGCCCGCGCCGACATCGCCGCCCGCGCCCGTGTCGGAGCCGCCGCCCTGGTCGCCGCTGGTCTGGGTGTCGATGGCGCTGAAGCCGCCGCCGTTGTGATGGCCGTTGTTCGCGAATTGCGGATCGGGCGCTTCATCCTGGTGGTGCTGGATGCCGCCGCCGTTCGAGTAGGCCATCGCGCCGGCCGCAATAAAGGTCGCACAGGCTGTCAGAAACAGCCGCTTGGCGAGTCTCGATCTGGAACGGGCTGGAACCATGGTGCGCACGTTGCAATTAATGTGCGCTGTCGGTGAAAATTTCAATTACGCGATTCTGATAGCGACCTGAAACGTCGACTATCTGTGCTTAAATAGCCACGCGTTAACCTTACTTATAGCGCGATTATTTCCCGTATGGGGTGAATTATACCGCGCGAAATTCCCCTCACAGGGGAGCCCTGCGGTCACAGGGGCGCGGTCCGGTCGAACCATGGGCGCGCCTGTTCGAGCTGACCGGCCAGGCGGAACAGGGTCGCCTCGCCGCCCATGCGGGCCACGAACTGCAGGCCGATCGGCAGGCCGGATCGGCTCCAGGCCAGGGGCGCGGTCATCGCCGGTTGTCCTGTATTATTAAAAGCTTGAGTGTTGGGCATGAAGGCGAAGAGCCGCTCGGCGATCTGCTGGCGGTCCTCCAGGATCCAGCCGATGGGGATGGCCGGCTGGCCGAGCGTCGAGAGCAGCAGGACGTCATAGGTTTCGAAAAGCTGGGCCACCGCGCGGCCGTAGGCATGGATCGCGGCCAGGCCCTGGACGTAGGCCGCGCCCATCACCGCCTGCCCGCGACGGTATGTCGCCATGGTCAAGCTCTCGATTTCACCGGCCTCGATGGGTTTCCCGCGCTTCTGGGCGAAGGAATCGAGGTTGGCGGCGACGCTGGCCGAGATCGCCACGCCCGCCCCCTGGGCCATCGCCTGCACGTCGCCGGGGATCGTCGCCTCGACCACCTCATGGCCCAGCTCGGCGCAGAGGCGCGCGGCCTCGCGCACGGCTTCGGCACATTCGGGATCGATCGCCGGGGCCTGCATGGCGCCGGCCATGAAGGCGATGCGCAGCTTGCCCGGCTCGCGCGCCGCCTCCTCCACGAACGGCCGCTCGGGCGGGGCGAGGAAATAGGGGTCGCCCGGCTGCGGGCGGCAGACCGCGTCCAGCAGGGCGGCGGAATCGCGCACCGAGCGGGTGACCGCGTGCTGCACCGACGCCCCGGCCCAGCCTTCGCCCAGCGGCGCCGAGGAGACCCGGCCGCGCGACGGCTTCATCCCGAACAGGCCGCAACAGGAGGCCGGCGTGCGGATCGAGCCGCCGCCGTCGCTGGCGTGGGCCGCCGGCACGATCCCCGCCGCCACCGCCGCCGCCGCGCCGCCGGACGAGCCGCCCGGGGTCCGCCCCAGGTCCCAGGGATTGCGGCAGACGCCCAGCAGCTCGGACTCGGTGAAGGGCCACAGGCCGAACTCCGGGGTGTTGGTCTTGCCGAAGATGTTCAGCCCCACGGCCTTGTAGGCGGCGGTGATGGCGCTGTCGGCCGCCGCCACCTCCTTGGCCATCAGGCGCGAGCCGCCGGAGGTCACCGTGCCGGCCAGGGTCGCACCCAGGTCCTTCAGCAGGAACGGCACGCCCGCGAAGGCGCCGTGCTCGGGCGCCTCGCGCCGCGCGCGCTCGGTGAGGTCCAGGGTGACGGCGTTGATCTTCGGATTGACCTCGCCCATCCGCGCGGCCGCCGTATCGAGCAGCTCGGCGCCGCTCACCTCGCGCCGGGCGACCAGCTCGGCCAGGCCCACGGCGTCATGCCGGCGATAGTCCTCGAAATCCATGGCGGTCCTCACTGATGCGGAGGATCACGCAAGCACAGGGCCGGCGGCGGGCCAACCCCGCCCGGTTCCGGCGGGTTCGCTAGAGGCGACGATACTCGACGATCGACTTGTCCGGGAACACCGCGCGCAGGCCCATCCACATCCCCGCGTCGTCGTACCACTCATCGATGTCGTTCTCGCCGCGCACCGCCCAGTGCAGGCCGCTCGCCCGCGCGCCATTGCCCATGACGAAGGGCTCATGGCCCATGGACTGGGCGGTGAGCCGCAGCATGAAGCCGGTCTCGGGATTGAACAGCGGCCCCTGCAGCACGCCGCCGTTCCAGTGGGTGTAGGGATTGGCCGAGGGCGGCGCGAGCAGGGGGCCGTTCTTGTTGGTGATGTTGATGCCGCCGTTCGTGCTGCGCACCGCGGCGCAGAAGTCCTTGTCGCCGTCGCGCTGCGAGGTCGAGTGCATCTCCTGGAAGCGGCCGGCCTTCCAGATCTCCTCGCAGTGGTGGCGGTAGTTGAAGACCGTGAGCCCCGCGACCTTGGCCTGCATGGCCACGTCGGTGGTCACCGTCGTGGCGTCGCCGGCGGTGGCGAAGGTCAGGGCATAGGCGCCGAACGGCTTGCCGTTGCGCAGCACCTGGTAGCGGTAGGCGCCGTTGGCCGGCATCGCCGCCAGGGCGAAGCGCGGCAGGGCCTGGGCGCCCACGATGGAAACCGCGCCCGCGATCAGCGCCCGACGATCCAGCATAACCATTCCAAAGTCCCCTCGTTCGACCCCAAGCTTGACCGTAGAAGTGGCCCGGCGAGGTCGTCCATCGACCTCTCGCTGGGCGCGAACTCCAAAGCCTGGCTGAACAATGTTCGCGAACCGAGCGGGCCTGGATGCAGGCCGGGCGGCTGACATCTTCATCGATCCTGGCTAAAGCCCATGGCTGATCGCCGGATTAGCTCAGCTGGTAGAGCAGCGGTTTTGTAAACCGAAGGTCGCGGGTTCGAGTCCTGCATCCGGCACCATCCGTACCGCCGAGGAGAGTCCTGCCGATGCGCCACCCGGGTCTGACGATCGCCGCCGTCGCGATCGGCGCTGCCGCGCTTGCCGCCTGCAACAAGTCCGCGAACCCGTCCGCAGGCGGCGGGAACGCGCCCTCCGGACCGGTCGGGAGCCTGCTCAGCGACGACGACGCCAAGAAGGCCCTGGCGGCCCTGCCCGCGCCCTACAACACCGCCGACCTGTCGAACGGGGAATCGAAGTTCGCGCTCTGCTCAACCTGCCACACGGTGGTGGAGAACGGGCCCAACATGACCGGGCCGAACCTGCACGGCGTGTTCGGGCGCAAGGCGGCCAGCAAGGCCGAGTTCAAATACTCCGACGCGCTGAAGGCCACCGGCTGGACCTGGGACGCCGCCCGCCTCGACACCTGGATCACCGACCCCAAGGTCGCCCTGCCCGGCACCAAGATGACCTTCGCCGGCCTGAAGGACCCCAAGGACCGCACCGACGTCATCGCCTGGCTGATGGTCCAGACCGGCTACAAGCCCTAAGGGCGGCGCCCGCCATCGGCCGACGCTCGGTAGAGTTAAAGCCAGGCTTTCAACCTTGACGCGTACCCCGGCGGCGCGCATCCTCGGTCCCGCTTTCCGCACGCGTCCGCTTTCGGCGGGCGGGTCGGAGGCGGCATCCTGCCGACGCCCCCATGCGTCGGTTTGTGCGCCAAGACGGGGCGACGTACCCCCCACGCCGCGCCCGGGCGTACGGACTGCAAGGCCTTCCCCGCCCCCGGGGAAGGCCTTTTTCCGATGGGGATCGGCTTGCGGCCCTAGGCGTCGTAGCCGGGCAGCTCGCGGTCCAGCTTGCGCAGGCAACCGGGCCAGGCCAGCGCGCCGTTCATACCGCGGGAAACCTGGCTCTTCACCTCGGCCTGGGAGGCGTCCGGCGCGATCAGCACGCCGTCACGGCCGCCGCTGAGCGCCTTCACCTGCATGGTGCAGGCGCGCTCCAGATAGTACATGCCGACCCAGCAATCGGCCGCCGAGGCGCCCACCGAAAGCGTGCCGTGGTTACGCAGCAGCATCAGGGTCTTGTCGCCGATGTCGGCCACCAGGCGCTCGCGTTCGTCGTGGTTGAGCGCGATGCCCTCGTAGTCGTGGTAGGCCAGCCTGGGCGTGACGATCAGCGCATGCTGCGAGATCGGCAGCAGGCCCGACGACTGCGCGGCCACCGCCACCCCGTCGTCGGAGTGCAGGTGCATGACGTAGTGGGCGTCCTCGCGGTTGGCGTGGATCGCCGAGTGGATGGTGAAGCCCGCCGGATTGATGAAGTAGGGCGTCTCCTGGAGGATGTTGCCGTCCAGGTCGATCTTCACCAGCGACGAGGCGGTGATCTCCTCGAACAGCAGGCCGTAGGGGTTGATCAGGAAATGGTGCTCCGGCCCGGGGATGCGGGCGGAGATGTGGGTGTAGACCAGGTCGTCCCAGCCGTAGAGCGCCACCAGCCGGTAGAGGGCCGCCAGCTCCACGCGGGCGCGCCATTCCGCGGCGCTGACCTTGCCCTTCAGCGAGGCCACGCCCGCCACCGATCCGTCCGCCATGGGTCGCTCCCTTTGTCTGCCGCCTTAGAATCCGCTCCCCGACCAGAGGCGTCAAGCTCGCCGGCCGTGTAACCCGTGCTGTGCGGCAGACGAATGGCCGTCCATGGAATGGCTGCTGCAACAGTACTCCCGGCTGAGTTCGGGGCTTACCGGCGGCGGGTGGGCCCTGCCGCTGCGAATGATCGTCGGCTACGGCTTCATGGAGCACGGCTGGGCCAAGCTGGCGCGGGGTCCGGAGTCCTTCGCGGGCATCCTGCAGGCGCTGGGGATGCCAGCGCCGGAACTGTTGTCCTGGACGACGATCGCGGTGGAACTGGGCGGAGGCCTGGCCGTGCTGCTCGGCTTCGTCGTCCCCGTGGCCACCATTCCGATGATGTTCGTGCTGCTGGTGGCGATCTTCACCGTTCACCTGCCGAACGGCTTCAGCTCCATCAAGCTCCAGTCCGTGACCGCCGCGGGGGCGCACTTCGGCCAGCCGGGGTACGAGACCGATCTGCTCTATGCGGCGGCCTTGGTCGCCCTGGTCCTTGGCGGATCAGGGCCGCTCTCGATCGATCGGTGGCTGCTTCGCCGCCCGCAGCCGGTTTCGGATCGGTGACGGCGATCTAGCTCCGCACCCGGCCCACCGCGTCCAGCCAGCGGGCGTAGGCCGCCTCGCGGCGCGGCGCATCCATCGCCGGCGCGAAGGCCTCGGTCTTCGGGCGCGCGGCGGCGGCTTCGGCCACGTCGCGGTAGACGCCCGCGCCCACGCCGGCGAACAGGGCCGCGCCGAGCGCGGTGGTCTCGCCATAGGTCGCCCGGCCCACGGCCACGCCGGTTAGGTCGGCCAGCCGCTGGCTGAACCAGGCGCTGCGCGACATGCCGCCGTCGATGCGCAGCTCCGCCTGGTCGTGCAGGGCCTGGGGCGCGTCCGCCCGCATGGCCTCGATCAGGTCGCGGGTCTGCAGCGCGCTGGCGTCGAAGGCCGCCCGGGCGATCTCCGGCAGGCCGGCGTCGCGGGTGAGGCCGACGATCGCGCCGCGGGCGCCCGCGTCCCACCACGGCGCGCCGAGGCCCGTGAAGGCCGGGACCAGCACCACGCCCAGCTCATCATTGGCCTGTTTCGCCAGGGCCTCGACGCCTTGCGGGCCGCCGCCGATCTTCAGGCCCTCGTTGGCCCACTGGATCGCCGCGCCGGCGATGAAGATCGCCCCCTCCAGGGCGAAGGTGGCCTTGCCGCCGATCCGCGCCGCCACGGTGGTCAGCAGGCGCGCCTTGGAGACCGGCGCGGTCTCGCCGGTGTTCAGCAGCATGAAGCAGCCGGTGCCGTAGGTGGCCTTCATCTCGCCCGGGCGGATGCAGCCCTGCCCCATCAGCGCCGCCTGCTGGTCGCCGGCCACGCCACGGATCGGGATCGCCCGGCCCAGCAGCGAGGCCTCCGTCTCGCCGTAGTCGCCGGCGCAGTCCAGCACCTGAGGCATCAGGCCGAGCGGCACGCCCAGCATTTCGCCCATCTCGTCCGACCACGCCTGCTTGCGGATGTCGAACAGCAGGGTGCGCGAGGCGTTGGTGGCGTCGGTGGCGTGCGACTTCCCGCCGGTCAGCTTCCAGATCACCCAGGCGTCGATGGTGCCGGCCAGTAGGTCGCCGGCCTCGGCGCGGGCGCGGGCGCCCTCCACATGGTCCAGCAGCCAGGCGATCTTGGTGCCCGAGAAGTAGGGATCGAGCAGCAGGCCGGAGATTTCGGTGACCTTCGGCTCGTGGCCGGCGGCGCGCAATTCGTCGCAGGCGCCGGCCGTGCGGCGGTCCTGCCAGACGATCGCCCTGTGGATCGGCCGGCCGGTCGCGCGGTCCCAGATCACCACCGTCTCGCGCTGGTTGGTGACCCCGATGGCGGCCACCTCGGCCATGGCCCGCCCGGCCTTCTGGACCGCCTCCCTCAGCACCTCTGCCGAGGCGGCGAAGATCGCTTCGGCGTCATGCTCCACCCAGCCGTCGGCCGGATAGAACTGCTCCAGCGGCCGGCCGGATTCGGCCAGCGCGCGGCCCTTGGCGTCGAACAATATGGCTCGGGTGGAGGTGGTCCCCTGGTCCAGCGCCAGGATCAACGGATCGGCCATGGCGTCCTCCCGGTATCGTTCTCGTTCATCGTTGCGTGAGGTTTAAACATGTTTTCACCGGCCTCGCCCATTGTGGCGCTTTGAAAGCCTCACCGACAGAACGGAGGGACGGGCTTGAGCGTCGCGATGAGCAGCGAGAAGCTGCTGGAACTCGCCAAGAGCCGCGCGCCCGCGGATCGCGAGCGCCTGCTGCTGGGCATCGTCGAACTGTGCGACGCCGGCGACGGCGCGCCGGCGATGATCTCGCCTGAGATCCAGGCGCTGCTGAATTCCATCTTCCTGGGCCTGGTGGCCGGCGCCGAGCGCGAAATCCGCAAGCGGCTGGCCGAGAAGCTGTCCAACGTCGATTGGGCGCCCGCCGCCCTGATCAATGTGCTGGCGTTGGACGAGATCGAGATCGCCCGACCGGTGATCGCCGCCAGCCCCCTGCTCAAGGACGCCGACCTCGTGCGCCTGCTGGTCGAGGCGACGGTGGAGCACCAGATCGAAGTGGCCCGGCGGCCGAACCTCGGCCCGAGCGTGGTTTGCGCCATCCTCGACGCCGCCGAGCCAGCGGTGATGACCGCGCTGGCCGGCAATGTCTCCGCCGATCTCGGCCCGCCGGAGCTGAAGCGGCTGGTGGCCCACGCCCGCGAGATCGCGGCGCTCCGCCCGCCGCTGTCGCGGCATCCCGGGCTCACCGACGACCTGGCCCTGCAGCTCTATGTCTGGGTGGGCCAGGCGCTGCGCGAATCCCTCGCCGACCGGTTCCGCCTCGATCCCAAGCGCATCGAGACGGCGCTGGCGCAGGCGGTCAGCGAATCCTTCTCCGGCGCGCCCGCCAGCCAGGGGTCCGTGGTCATGGCCCGCGACGGCGAGCGGGAAGCCATGGAGAAGAAGCTGATCGAGAAGCTGTACTCCGCCGGCCAGCTGCGCCCCGGCTATCTGGTCCGCGCCCTGCAGGAGGGGCGGCTGTCGCTGTTCACCGTGGCGCTCGCCACCCTGGGCCGCTTCGAGATGAGCCATGTGCAGCGGGTGATCGACAGCGACCGGCCCGAGCTGCTGGGCCTGGCCTGCGCCGCCGTCGGCATCGACCGCAGCGTCTTCCCCAGCATCCTGGAAATGATCCGTGGGCTGAACGGCGGCTTCCCCGGCGGCGGCCTCGATGGCGCGAAGAAGGCCATCGGCGCCTTTGGCCCGGTCAGCCCGCAGATCGCCGCCACCGCCTTCCGCCAGGCCGCCCTGTCCGTTTGACAACCCGCCCCGCATAACGGCTTTTCCCAGACGGGAGAGCAGTCGGGGGCCCTTCACCATGCGCATCGCTTTCACCGCCAGCGAACGGCCGGAGGCGCAGGAAGGCCGCGCCCGGCTGGCCAAGCGCTATGGCGAGGTCCCGGTCAGTGAGGCCGAGGTGATCGTCGCCCTCGGCGGCGACGGCTTCATGCTGGAGTGCTTCCACGACCACATGGCCTCGGGCCTGCCGGTCTACGGCATGAACCGCGGCTCGGTGGGCTTCCTGATGAACGATTACAGCGAAGTCGGCCTGGTCGAGCGGATCGAGGCCGCCGAGAAGGCGGTGATCCACCCCCTGCGGATGACCGCCACCGACGTGGAGGGCAACAGCCACGTGGCGCTGGCGATCAACGAGGTCTCGCTGCTGCGCCAGACCCGCCAGGCGGCGAAGCTGCGGATCTCCATCGACGGGCGGCTGCGCCTGAGCGAGCTGGCCTGCGACGGGGCGCTGGTCTCCACGCCGGCCGGATCCACCGCCTACAACCTCTCGGCCCACGGCCCGATCATCCCCCTGGACGCCAAGGTGCTGGCGCTGACCCCGATCAGCGCCTTCCGCCCCAGGCGCTGGCGCGGCGCCCTGCTCGCCCACACCGCCAAGGTCACCTTCGAGGTGCTGGAGGCGGCCAAGCGGCCGGTGAGCGCGGTGGCCGACAACATCGAGGTGCGCGACGTCATGGACGTGCAGATCGCCGAGGATCGCGACGTGGCGCTGCACATGCTGTTCGACGAGGGCCGCAGCCTGGAAGAACGGGTGATGGCCGAGCAGTTCTCCGTCTAGGCGAACGCCCACCCCGTCCACGCGAATCGCCGCCTGGAAAGCCAGTCAAAACCGCGACTTGCCCAAACCGGTTATTAACAGGTTCGGCGTACCCTCATTTGGTAGTCACCTGGAGGGCGTCTCGTGAGCCAACAGAACTCTGGCCAAATGATCCAGCCGAACAACGCGCTGCGCCTGAAGGTGGGCGGCGGCCGTCTGGGCGCGATCGACCCGGCCGCGATCGCCAAGGCCGAAGCCGCTCTGAAGAGCCTCGCCTCCAACTTCACCCAATGGCTGAACGACGAGATCACCAAGCTCGAAAACGCTCGCCAGACGGTGCGCAGCGACGGAGTGACCACCGAGACCATGGAGAACCTCTATCTCCGCGCCCATGACCTGAAGGGCCTCGGCACCACCTACGGCTACCAGCTGATCACCCGCATCGCGGGCTCGCTCTGCCGCCTGATCGACGACAAGGAAAAGCGCGCCACCGTGCCGTTGGAACTGGTCGACGCCCACATCGACGCCATCAAGGCCGCCGTGCGCGACGACATCAAGTCCGACGACCACCCGGTGGGCAGCGTCCTGGTGGAAGAGCTGGAGCGCCGCGTGAAGGCGATGGCCGCCTAAGCCGCCAGACCCATTCAGAACGAGATCAAAGGGGTCAGGCGCTCGCGCCTGGCCCCTTTTCCGTTGCGGGCGTCAGTTGAGCTGCGCCACCGATCCGCCGCCGTGGATCGAGGAATTGACCGACGGATGGCCGGCATAGCGGATCAGGCCGCCGCCGAAGATCGAGGCGTCCAGGCTGCTCTGCGCCGCGACGTAGATCTTGCCGCCGCCGTGGATGGCGGCCTGGGCCGACTGGGACGGCACGGTGCGCAGGTCGATATCGCCGCCCCCGTGGATCACGGCCGACACGGCGCCCTGGGCGGGGAAGTTGCCTTCCGCGATGATGCGCCCGCCGCCCATGATGCCCGCGCCGTTCAGCTCAGGCGTCTCGATCTCAACGTCGAAGTGGTTCGGCCCGAAGCACCAGCCGTCGCAGGGGCTCATCACCAGCTTGCCGCCGCTGACATGGAAGCGCGCCCGGTTCGGGTCGCCGCGAACCAGGGTCACGCGCTGGACCGGCCCCTGGCGGATGGTGATGTTGCCGCCGCCATGCAGCTCGACGGCGGTGAACTTGTCGACCGGCACAACCGT
This sequence comes from Phenylobacterium sp., assembly GCF_036501465.1. Classification (GTDB taxonomy): domain Bacteria; phylum Pseudomonadota; class Alphaproteobacteria; order Caulobacterales; family Caulobacteraceae; genus Phenylobacterium. The sequence continues at coordinate 93,734 of NZ_DASYAF010000140.1, read as the reverse complement.
CTGGGCGGCGGCGGCGACCGGCGCGGCGGCGATGGGCGCAGCGACCAGGGCGGCGGCGGCGAAGAGGCTCAGGAGGCGCATGGGAGAAGTCCTTCGGTTCGCTCTCAGGACACCAGCCACGCCGCGCCGGCACAACTTAAGCTTTCGTCATGCGCCACGATGGCCGCGGCGCGGGCCTCTCACATGACGTTTTCCAGCGGCTCGGCGACCGCGCCGTAGCCGGCGTCGGGCGGCAGGACCAGCACCCGGCCGCTGTCGCGCTGCTCGATCCTGGGCTGCACGGTCACCAGCCTGCGCGCCGCCGCGCGCGCCAGGGCGTCGGCCGCGCCCTTGGCCTCGGCCAGCAGCTGCAGGTTCATCCGGGTCGGGAAGATCACCTTGCGCTCGCCCGCCGCGGCCAGGCGCAGCGCCTCGGCCGGCGCGATCCACTCGGCGTCCACCGTCTCGCGCCCGTCGCAGGCGGCCAGCTGTTCGATCGGCACATTGACCGCATAGAACCAGGTGTCGAAGCGCTTGGGCGTCAAGGGCGGGGTGATCCAGCGGGCGAAGACCGTGTGCGCGTCGAGGTCGAGATAGGCGTCGAGGCCGCTGACCACGTCGATGAACCGCTTCGTGCCGGCGTCCACCGCCTGGCGCACGGCCATCGGACAGGCCTCGCCGCTCATCGGCCGCCCGTCGCGGCGCCGCGCGAGCAGGATGCCGGCCTCTTCGAACACCTCGCGGATGGCGGCGATGCGCAGGGCCCGCTGGGCGGCGTCATAGGCCTCCCAGCCCACGGTGTGGGTTTCCCAGTTCCGGTCGTGGTCGCCGGCATGGCTCTTGCCACCAGGGAAGACCAGGGCCCCGGAGGCGAAGTCGATCTGGTGATGCCGCTTGACCATCAGCACCTCGAAGGCGGGGTCGTCGCGCAGGATCAGGATGGTGGCGGCCGGCTTGATCTCGGCGCTCGCGGGGGTGTCGCTCATGGGAAGAGCTTGAGGCGGCCAGGCCTCCGAAAGCAAGCGGCTAAGGCTTGCGGCTCAGGCTTCGGCCTGCTGGACGGCGTCCGCCTCGGCGCGGGCGGTCTGGGAAACCTGGTCCATCTTGTCCAGCAGGTAGTCCACGTCCTCGCGCGCGGCGGTCTGCGGCTGGGTCAGGAACCGCTGCAGCATCCGCTCCTGGAAGCGCTCCAGGTCGCGGGCGCCGCCGTCGAATTCCATGGCGTGGTGGGTGTCCACGGCCGCGCGGAACGCCGGGAACAGCCGCGCCGGCAGCCCGGCCCGCTCATAGATGGCGCGCAGGCCCAGCGGGCCCGCGTCATGGATCATCAGCCAGGTGCGGTGGTGCGGCACCTGGGCCAGCTCCGCCACGCCCCACTCGAAGACGGTCATGTGCCCCTGGGCCAGCGCGCGCAGCAGCAGGGAGGCGGAAAGCCGCCCTTCGTCGGCCAGATGAGCGCAGAAGGCCTTCACGTCGGCAGTGCGGCCGGCCTCGTCCACCAGGTCCATGGTCGCCCGCTCTGCGGCGCCCGCGGCGACGGTGAGGGCGAGCTGCGGCGAGATGTTGTGATGGGCGATCAGATGGTCGCGCAACTGGTCGCTGACCAGGGTCACCAGCTTCTCGCCGACCGCGAGCGGCAGCGTATTGCGGTAGGCGACGGCGGCCAGCACCTTCTCGTGCTGTTCGAACCGCGCCATGACTTCTTGCAGGGCGCTTTCGGAGAAATCGGCGTTGTCGTTGGCGCAGGCGGCGGCCACGGCCCGCTCGCCGCCATGCTCGGTCATGGCGTCGGTGACGATGGTCGACAGGCGCGGCCTGCGCGCGATGGCCAGTTGGCGCACCGGCCCGCCCAGGCGGATGATGTCCACAAGGTCCGCGTCGGTGAACACCGGCGACCAGTTCAGCATCGGCAGCGAGACGGTCTCCACGTCGCGCGCCAGGCGCAGCGCCACGTCGCGCGGCACCAGCGGGCTCGCCTTGAGCGTCACCGCCAGGGCGCGACGGACCAGTTCGGCGGCGTCGGTGGCCATGACCCGCAGGATCTCGGCGGCGGTCTCGCGGTCCTGCGCCGACAGCGGCGCGCCATCGATGGCGCGGCAGAGCTTGTAGGCGGCGGCGGCGCGCAGGTCGGGCGTCGGCCCCCTCACCAGCGTGCGGATGTCTTCCTGCGTCAGCGCTGAGTGCGTCGTCGCCATCGTCCGCCTGATCCGTCCCGCCTCAACCGTCCAAGGCGCGGTCGCGTCCACGCCTCTCACGAGTCCGAGCCTCGCCGATCATGCTTAACACCTGGTTAGGACTCGAATCTGTGGATGAAGAATTCCCGCCCCGAGTCGCCTGATCACCGCGCCTGCTCTACGGTGCGCCCGCTTCGCAAGGGGAGACCGCCGCACGTGCTGCTCAAGGGTCTGAAGGTCGTCGATTTCACCGCCTACATCGCCGGGCCCGGCGCGGCGGCCATCATGGGCGACTGGGGCGCGGACGTGATCAAGGTCGAGCGGCGCGAGGGCGACACCATGCGCCATGTCTTCGCCGACCTGAAGACCGACATCGGCGCGAACCCGACCTTCGAGCTCGACAACCGCGGCAAGCGTGGGATCGTGCTGGACATCACCAAGCCGGCCGGCCGCGACGCGCTGGCGAGGCTGGCCGAGACCGCCGACGTGTTCCTGACCAACACCCGGCCGGTGTCGCTGAAGAAGTACGGCCTGGACGAGGCGACCCTGCGCAAGGCGAACCCACGGCTGGTCTACGCGGTGATCACCGGCTACGGCCTGGAAGGCCCCGACGCCCACCTGCCCGGCTTCGACGTCACCGCCTTCTGGGCCCGCTCCGGCATCGGCTACATGACCGCGCCCAAGGGCGTGGAGCCGTTCATGCGCACCTCCGGCATGGGCGACCACTCAACGTCGCTGGCCACCGTCTCGGCGATCCTGGCCGCGCTATACGAGCGCGAGCGGACCGGCGTCGGGCGCATGGTGCAGACCTCGCTGCTGGCCACCGGGGTCTATCTCTGGGGTTCGGACCTGGCGGTGCAGCTGAAGCTCGGCCGGGTGGCCTCGATCCGCCCGCGCGAGAACCCGATCAACGCGGTCGCCAACCATTTCCGCAGCGCCGACGGCCGCTGGTTCGTCCACAACCCGCGCGGCGGCTCGGGCGGTTGGGAGAAGTTCCTGGGCGTCGCCGGCCGGCCGGACCTGGTCACCGATCCGCGCTTCGCCACCGGCAAGGAGCGCCGGGCCCACGCGCGCGAACTCGCCGTCGAGCTGGAGGCCGCCTTCGCCGCGCTGACGTTCGACGAGATCGCGCGCCGCCTCGACGAGGCCGACCTGGTCTGGGCGCCGTTCCAGACCCCGGCCGACGTGGACGCCGATCCGCAGGTCGCCGCGGCCGGCGCCTTCGTGGAGGTCGACGACGGCCAGGGCGGGACCTACCGCTCCCCCGCCAGCCCCGCCGTCTTCCCGGGCGAGCCGCAGGCGCCTCGCCCCCGCGCGCCGCGCCTGGGCGAACACACCCGCGAGGTGCTGGCCGAGATCGGCTATTCCGAGGGCGAGATCGAGGCGATCTTCGCGGCTGACGCGGCAGCCTAGTCCATCAGTTTCCTCTGCAGATAGGTCATGGTCAGCGCCTGGGTGTGGGCCTGCTGCTTCAGGTCCGCGCCGGAGCCATGGCCGCCCTCGGTGTTCTCGTAGAACAGGAAGGGCAGATGCATCTCCTCCATCCGCGCGGCGAACTTGCGCGCGTGCTGGGGCCCGACCCGGTCGTCCTTGGTGGTCGTGAAGATGAAGGGCTCGGGGTATTTCACCCCGGCCTTGAGGTTCTGGTACGGCGAAGTCTTGAGCCAGAAGGCCATGGCCTTGGGGTTGGCGTTGACGTCGCCGTATTCGCCCTGCCAGCTCGCGCCGGCCGCGATCTTCGAGATGCGGATCATGTCGAGCAGCGGCACGTCGATGACGACGGCGTTCCACAGGTCCGGCCGCTCGGTGAACTCCACGCCCATCAGCAGGCCGCCGTTGGAGCCGCCCTGGATGCCCAGGCGCCGCGGCGAGGTGATCTTGCGCCGGATCAGGTCCTCGGCGACGCCGGCGAAGTCGTCGTAGATCACCTGGCGTTTCTCCACGAGGCCGGCCTCGTGCCACTTGGGCCCGAACTCGCCGCCGCCGCGGATATTGGCCAGCACATAGACCCCGCCGCGCTCGAGCCACAGCTTGCCGTTGTTGGCGCTGTAGGCGGGCGTTTCGCTGATCTGGAAGCCGCCGTAGGCGGTCATCAGGGTGGGGTTTGAGCCGTCGTATTTGATGTCGCGGCGGTGGACGACGAAGTACGGCACCTTGGTCCCGTCCTTGGAGGTCGCCTCGAACTGCTCGACCACGTCGGCCGAGGCGTCGAACTTCGCCGGCAGGGTCTTGATCCTGGCGAGCGAGCCGCTGGCGGCGTCGGCCAGCCACAGGCTGGTGGGCGTCAGGAAGCTGGTGACGTCGACGAAGGCCCGGTTGCTGTGGTCGTCGGCCGCCGTGATCCGGATGGTGGCGTTGTCGGGTAGGGCAAGCGCCTTGCGGGAAAAGCCGGCGGCGGTCGGGGTGTAGACGTAGGCGCGGCTCTTCACGTTATCCAGCACGGTGACCAGCAGCTTGCCCTCGGTGGAGGCGGTCTCATCCAGCGACTCCCGCGGGCCGAGCGCATAGAGCAACGTGGGCTTCAGATGCGCCGGATCGGCCTTCAGCGCCGCCAGCGTGGTCCAGGCCAGGCTGCCGGCCGGGAAGGTCTTGCCGCCGGCCGTCCAGTCCTCCTCGGTGCGGATCAGCACGCGCCCGTCGATCAGCTCGTCGACGCTGGCCTTCATGGGGATCGCCAGCCGCTCGGTCCCCTTGGGCGTCAGCACATAGGTTTCCTGACGGAAGGTGTCCAAGGGCCGGGTGATCACCGACAGGGTGTTCCCCTTGGCGTCGCGCAGCACTTCCGGCGAGACGCCGTAGCCGCCGTCGGACTTGTCGCCACGATAGACCTCGACGGCCGCGCTCAGCGGCTGGCCGCGCTTGAGCCGCTTGACGATGTAGGGATAGCCCGAGGCGGTCAGCTCGCCCGGCGCCCAGGCGTTGGAGATCAGCAGCGTGTCCTGGTCTTCCCAGGCCACGCGGGCCTTGGATTTCGGGATCATGAAGCCGCCGTCCACGAACTTGTCGGTGGTCAGGTCGAACTCGCGGATCGTCACCGCGTCCTCGCCGCCCTCGGAGAGGTTGAGCAGGCAGCGGGTCTCCGCCGGCCGCGCGCAGCTCGCGCCTTTGTAGACCCAGCTCTTGCCCTCCGCCTTGCCGAGCGCGGTGACGTCGAGCACCGTGGTCCACTGCGGCGTCTCGGTCCGGTAGCTGGCCAGCGAGGCCTTGCGCCAGATGCCGCGCACATGGTCGGCGTCCTGCCAGAAGTTATAGATCTCGCCGTGCAGGAAACGGCCGGCCGGGATGCGGTCCTTGGCCTCGGCGATGGTCAGGGCTTCCCGGTAGAGCGTCGGATAGCGCTTGTCGGCCTCCAGCACGGCGGTGGCCTTGGCGTTGTGGGCGTTGACCCAGTCCATGGCCCTGGCCCCGTTCGCGTCCTCCAGCCAGATGTAGGGGTCGGCGGCGTCGGTGGCGGCGGTCTGGGCGGCGCAGGGCGCGGCCACGGCGAGCAGCCCGAAGGCGAGCGCCGCGGAGGCCGCGACGGAAAAGGCAAAGCGCATGAAGGTCCCCGGCTGATCTATCGTGAGCCGAGGTTAGAGGCCCGCGCGCGGGCTTAGAAGCGAAAAGCCGTGCGGCCCGGCGCCGCCTCAGCTCCGCTTGCTCTCCGAGAGGACCTTCAGCATCTCGCTGGTGAACAGCGAGCCGGTGAGGCGCGCGCCGACCCCCATCTCGTCGCTGGCCTCGGAGCCGCGCAGGATCATGGCGATCACCTCCTGCTCCTGGGCCTTGTGGTCGGCGTTGCGGGCCGAGGCGTACTGGATGAAGCCGCCGTCTTCCGACGGCTGGACGGGCGGCGGGTCCATCGGGGCCGCGGAGCCCGCCACCTTGGTCAGGTTGGCGTAGACCTGGCCCACGGTCGCCGCCTGGCCGCCGGGGTAGAAGATCGCCTTGTTGGCGTGGGCGGCGTCGGGGAACAGGTGGGCCGCGCTGGCGCCGGGCTGCCGTTCCGCCGCCTCGATCAGCTTGGCTGAGCCCTGTGGGCCCAGGAAGTGGGCGGCGTAGAGCTCGCCCGCCGTGGGCGCCCGCCCCGTGCGGCCCTTCAGGTAGGCGGCGGAATCGGCGGTGAGCTCGCCGGCCATCAGCGCGGCGGCGTGCGGGTCGAGCCGCAGGTCCATCACCGCGCGCTTGGCCTCGGAGCCGCTGACGTAGTAGCGGCCGTCGGCGCCCTTGCCGATCAGGTCGGCGTAACGGGCGTAGCCGTGCTTGGCGCCGTGCTGCTTGAGCGTCGACAGCCAGGTCTGCTGCACGAACTGGAAGAGGCCGGCGGCCGAGGACGAGCCCGCCTTGGCGGCCGGGTTCAGGCCGCTCTCGCGCCCCGCGGTCTTGAGCAGGAAGCCGAAGTCCACGCCCGTCGCCTGCGACGCGCGCTGGATCGCCTGCTCGACGACTCCGCGAATGCCCTCGACTGAAGCCATGGCCCGAAGTCCTGAAGGATCGTGGTTAATGCGCCGCTAACCATCCTGCAGAATTTGCCTACCTCCCTAGCCGCGCAGGGCGTCGATGTCGCGCAGGCGCTCGGTCAGGCGGCGGCGACTGCGGCGCAGCTGCGTGACCACCACCACCACCCAGAGCACGACCAGAGCGCCCAGGAACCACAGCGGGGACGGATGGAGGCGCTGGGCCTTGTCCCAGACCGCAGCGATCAGCAACCCCATGCCGACGGCGAGGGGCGCCAGGGACAGGCCGATCAGCCGCAGGTCCGGCGCCTGGCGCACGACCTCGGCGCGATAGAAGTCCACCAGCCCCTGAGCGGAGGCCTCCACGCCCGGCGTCCGGCGCGGCCAGCGGCGGTATTGCATCCAGAGCATCATCGGCGCCCAGGCCAGCATGACGATGTCCGCCACCCGCAGGAGGGTGTTCATCGCGGTCCAGGCCTGCACCACGAAGATACAGACGACGACCGCCGCTACGATGAGACAGCAGACGACATTGCGGCGCTCCCTGGCCTGGTTGTCCTTCACCAGCATGCGGACGGCTTGCACGGTCATGTTCGGGATCTCCGGTTCCTGGCCCTGCCAGAGGGCCTTCAGATGGTCGTCAGGCGGCTGGCTCATGCGCGGCCTCCCTCAGCAAAGCGGCGCGCGAGGAGCGCCTTCAGGCGGTGGATGCGAACCGCGACGGCGCCGGCCGAAAGGCCGGTGATCTCGCCGATCGCGGCGGCGTCGAGGTCTTCGAGGTAGAGCAGCGCCACCTGGCGGTCGGGCGGCCCCAGCGCCTGGATGAGCGCCATCAGCCGCGAAAGCGCCTGGCGCTCGCCCACGGCGGTTTCCGGGTCGTCGGCGTCCGGCAGGCGCTCCAGCTCCTCCAGCGTCGCGCGCCCCTCCCTGCGCCAACGGCGGCCGCGCTGCACGTGGCTGACCGCGGTGTTGTGGGCGACGCGGTAGACCCAGGTGCGCAGGGAACAGCGGCCGTCGAAGGCGCTGAGGCTCCGCCAGAGCGCCAGGTGGATGTCCTGCACCAGGTCGCGGCGGGCCTCGGGATTCGCCTCGTAGCCGCGCGCCAGTCGCTCGACCGCCGCGCCGAACTCGGCGGCGGCCACGGCGTAGCGCTCATCTTGTCCTTGGCTCAGGTCCAAAGCCTGCCCCTGCTCCGTTCGACCAGATAGTCGTCGGGAGGCGGGAAGTCTTACAGGCCGCGGCGAAGGAAGCCGCTACTTCGGCTGGTCCTTGTGCTTGTCGTCCGGCTTGCCGCCGCCACCGGGATGTGGTTGCGGCGGATGCGGCTGTGGCTGGCGCTGCTGTTGCTGGGCGGCGCGCTGGGACGCCTCGGCCGCATGCTGCTGAGCGGCCTCCGCGGAATGTTGCTGGGCCGCCTGGGCCTGGCGCTGCACGGCTTCGGCGGCGTGTTGCTGGGCCGCCTGCGCCTGCTGCTGGTGCTGTTCGGCCTGCTGGCGCTGTTGCGCCATCTGGGCCTGAGCCTGATGCGCCGCCTGGTCGCGGGCGTGGTTGGCCGCCTCGGCCTGCGCACGCTGGGCCTGGCGGGCCTGGTCCTCGTGCGCGCGGTTGTTGGCGGCCTCAGCCTGAGCGCGCTGGGCCTGCTGAGCCTGGGCCTGCCGCGCCTGGTCTTCGCGGGCGTGGTTGGCCGCCTGCGCCTGCTGCTGGTCGTGCGCATGCTGCTGCTGTTGCTGCTGACGCGCGACCTCCGCCTGCGCCTTCTGGTCGTGCGCCTGCTGCTGGGCCTGGGCGGTGCGGTTGGCCTCCGCCTGGCGCCTCTGGTTCTCGGCCTGGGCGCGCTGTTGCTGGTCGCGGCCCTGCTGGGCGGCCAGCTGCCGGGCGGCCTGGTCCTGGGCGGCGCGTTGCCCAGTCTGCTGCTGGCGGGCCAGCTCGGCCTGCCGGCGCTGGTCCTCCGCCTGGCCGCGCTGAGCGGCCTGCGCTTGCATCCGCTGTTGCCGGGCCTGGGTCTCGGCCTGGGCGCGTTCGGCGGCGTTGCGCTCGAAGCCCGGACCGTTGGCAGGACCGCCTTGGGGACCATTGCCAGGGCCGTTGCGCGCGAAGCCGGGCCGGGCCTCGCCGGGCGGCAGCGGACGCGGCGCCTGCGGCGCGGCGGCGACCACCGCGGCGGTGCGCTGGGCGTAGGCCTGGCGGTGGGCGCGCTCCTGCTGCAGGGCGGCGAAGCGCGGCTGCTGCTGTTGGGCAAGCTGGTCGTGGACCTGCCGCCACTCAGTATTGCGGTCGCGCTCTTCGCGCCAGCGCTGCTGGTAGACCAGCATGTCGTCGCGGCGCGCCCGCCAGTCGGCGGCATAGGCGGCGCGGCGTTGGTCGTGGAGTACGGCGTAGTGAAGGTTCCGCGCCCGGAACAGGTACTGGGCAGCGATCTCGATCAGGGCCGGGCCATAGTCTTGATAGGGCCGGCCGTAGCTGTCGTAGACCTCCACGAGCTGGCCATCGTCGTAGGCGTAGCAGTAATGCGGGTCGCGCACGAAGAACGGGTATTCGCTGTCGCTGCGGTAATAGTAGATCCGCTCGCCGTCGGGCGTGTCCTCGACCACCCGGTATTCGCCGTCGTCCGAACGCCAGACCCACGGCGCCTCGCCCTGGTAGTCGACGGTGTAGTCCGGCGGGCTGTCGGCGAAGGCGTCGTTCAGCTGATAGGCGGCGTCCACATAGCCGTAGACCGGCCGCGGCGGGTTCGCGAGGCGCACGATCGGCGGCGCGGGCGGCAGGGCCGGCGGCAGCGGCGCGGCGCTCTCCGGCGGCGGGGCGGCGGTGGCCAGCGGCAGGCTGGCGATCGGCGCGCCGGTGGCCGGCTGGGTTCCATCGGTCTTGTTGCAGGCGGCGAGCGCCAGGCTCGCGGCCGCAACGGTGGTCAGCAGGATCAAGCGGTGTGACATGGCGCTCTAACCCCTCGTTAGCTTCACCGTTCCCAACTCGAACCGGGAAATCATCGGTCCTCCAACATGAACAACGCCCGAACCCGGATTTCAGGCCGGCGCAGGGTTTCGGAAACTCCGCTTGACGATCGTTTTCACAAGCGTAATTTATTACACGTGTGATACGAATGGAGTCCGCCCATGGTCATTCGCGAAGCCCTCCCCCTCTGGTTCGCCGACGCCCGCCCGGCCCGGCGCATGCCGCCGCACATGCGCGCCGCGATCATGTTTTCGATCGGCGCCCACGCGGTGATCCTGGCCTATCTGGCCTATGCCAAGTTCGTGGGCCCGGCGCCGATCGTCGAGACCTCGGACAACCCGATCATCGCCACGATCTACAAGCCTCCGCCGCCGCCCGAAGCGCCACCGCAACCCCGGACGCCCCACGACCCGCCGCCCATCAAGTTCCACGACACCGAGCTGCACGACCTGCCGCCGATCCCGCCGCTCAATGTCGAGGTTCCGAGGCCCGACCCGGCGCCGGATCCCGGCCCCATCAAGCTCGCCGACGCGACGCCCAAGCCCAAGCCGCCGCCGGTGATCGTCAGCCCCAACTGGCTGAAGAAGCCGACCGGCGCGGAGATGGCCGACGCCTATCCCGACCGGGCCATCCGCATGGGCATCAGCGGCTCGGCCACCCTGGCCTGCCAGGTGACGGCCACGGGCACGGTGCAGAACTGCCGCGTCGCCGCCGAGACGCCGGTCGAGGCCGGTTTCGGACCCGCGGCGCTGAAGCTCGCGCGGCTGTTCCGCATGAGCCCGCAGACCCAGGACGGCCAGCCGGTGGATGGCGCGACCGTCCAGATCCCGATCCGCTTCAGCGTCCGCTGACTGAAGCTGATCTTGTTGGGCGCCCGGCCGGGCCTTCGGCTTCTCCCAATCGGCCTACCTGGCCGGCTGGGCGCCCAGCTTGCGGGTCAGGTATTCGGCGGTCGCCGTGTCGGCCTTGAGCCAAGAGGCATAGCGCAGGAAGCCGTGGATCTCGTCGGGGATCACCAGCTCCTCGAAATCCACGCCCTTGGCGTGGAGCCGGCGGGCCAGGTCGATGGTCTCGGCGAAATGGACGTTCCGGTCATCGTCGCCCTGGATCAGCAGCACCGGCGAGGTCCAGGTGGCGATGTCGGCGTCCGGCGAGGCCTTGAAGGCCGTCTCCATGGCCGCCGCCAGGTCGCCCTTCTCATAGCGGTCGAGGCGCGCGCCATACTGGCGGGCGATGCTGCGCGACCAGTCGTGGACGCCATGGTAGTCAACGCCGGCCTTGAACAGGTCGGAGTTGCGCGCCAGGCCCAGCGCCGTCAGCAGGCCGCCGTAGGAGCCGCCCCAGATGCCGATCCGCTTGGGGTCGACGCCCGGGACCTGCTGCAGGAACCGCCCGCCGGAGGCCACGTCCTGGTATTCCGACGACCCGGCCGCCCCGCCCTGCGGCGCGTGCTGGAAGTCCCAGCCGTAGGCGATGCCAAGGCGGTAGTTCACCGACAGCACGGTGAAGCCGTGCGCCGCCAGGTATTGGTTCACGGCGTAGGAATTCGAATAGTAGTCCATGTAGGACCAGCCCAGCATCATCTGCCGCGGCGGGCCGCCGTGGACGAAGATCACCCCGGGCGTGGCCTTGGCGCCGGGGGCCTGGAAGAGCTGGCCCTCGATGGTCCAGCCATCCGGCGCCTTCCAGGTCACCTTCTTGGGGACCACGAACTTCGCGCCGGCGAACTCGGCCGGCGGCGCCTGGCCGGCCAGCTGCTTGCGGCCCGAGCCACTCATGGCGATCACGTCCACGGCGGGCGGGTTCTTCGCATCGGCCCCGATGAAGGCCACGCCGCCGGAGACCGTCGCCGGACTCCATTCCAGGGTCGTCCCGGCGGTGAGCGCCACCGGCGCGCCGCCGTCCGTGGAGACCCGGAAAAGGTGGCGCCGCTGATTGTCGTCGGGGTCCTTGCCGGTGTTCGCCGAATAGACGATCGCCTTGCCGTCGCGGGTGCGGGCCATGTGCTCGACCATGAAGGCGCCCGGGGTCAGCAGCTTCGCCGCCCCGCCGCTCGCCGGCACGGCGTAGAGGTGCGGCCAGTTGTCGGCCTCCGACAGGAAGGTCAGGGCCCCGTTCCCCGCCCAGTCGAGGTTCGCCTGGCCGGCCACGTCCGGATAGGAGCCGTGCAGGTCCTCGCCGCTCTTCCAGACCTGTTTGCCCGCGCCGGTCGCCACCTCGGCCGTCCAGATCGCCCAGGGGCGCGGCTGACGGGTCAGGATCGGCGGCGGCGCGCCGCCGCGGCCTGGCTGGCGGGTGAAGGCGATGCGCGCGCCGTCCGGCGCCCAGACCGGCTCGCGGTCGACGCTGGTCGAGGGCGCGAGCCACTCCAGCGGCTGGGCTTCGCCGGAGAAGACGCCGATGAAGGCGTGGTCGCCGTCCCGCGCCGAGGCGAAGGCGAGCTTGCCGCCGTCCGGAGACCAGGCGAGTTCGCTGTCCTTGCCGCGATCGAAGAACAGCTTCTTCGCGCCCGTGCCGTCCAGCTTCGCGGTCCAGACGGCGCCGTCCTTCACATAGGCGAGTTCGCCCTTCGACGAGACCGCCGGCGCGTCGCCCTCGGCGATCTTCGCGGCCGGCTTGGCTCCGGTGGGATCAGCAAGCCACAGGGTGACCTTCGGCTGTTCGGTCGCATCGGCCGGGTCGGGCGCCAGGTTGCCGGCGGCCGGCCAGTTGGCGTCGTGGTCGCCGCCGCGCACGAAGACCAGGGTCCTGCCGTCCGGCGAGAAGGTGAGCTGGGTCAGTTCCTGGCCGTCATCGGCGGTGAACTGGGTCACCTGGCGCGGCGCATAGTCCGGCCCGCTCGCCGCCCAGACGTTGCGCACGCCTTTCACGACGCGCACCCAGGCGACGACATCGGCCTTCGACGCGCTGACCAGCCCCAGGGTGAAGGGATAGGCCAGGGCGTCGGCGACGCTGAAGCCGTCCGCAGCCCTCGCCGCGGTCCCCATGAGCAAAGCCGCGGCAGAAACGGCCACAAGATATCCACGCATACCCTTGTTCCCCCTCAATAACTCTTCGCCTCAATAGCTTTTGGGCAGACCCAGCACCCGCTCGGCGATGAAGTTGAAGATCATCTCGCGGCTGACCGGGGCGATCCGCGGGATCATCGCCTCGCGGAAATAGCGCTCGACGTCGAATTCCTTGGCGTAGCCCATGCCGCCGTGGGCGAGCACCGCGGCCTCGCAGGCCCGGAACCCCGCCTCGCCGCCCAGGTATTTCGCCGCATTGGCCTCGGCCGCGCAATCCTGCCCGGCGTCGTAGAGGGCGGCGGCCTTGAAGGCCATCAGGTTGGCGGCCTCCAGCTCCGCCCAGACCCGGGCCAGCGGATGGGCGACGCCCTGATTCTGGCCGATCGGGCGACCGAACACCACGCGTTCCTTGGCGTAGGCGGCGGCCTTCTTCAGCGCCGCGCGCCCCAGGCCCACGGCCTCGGCGCCGATCATCACCCGCTCCGGGTTCAGCCCCTCCAGCAGGTAGTAGAAGCCGCGCCCCTCCTCGCCCACCAGGGCGTCGGCCGGCACGTGCAGGTCGTCGATGAACACCGCGTTCGACTCCACGGCCTTGCGGCCCATCTTGGGGATCGGGGTCGCGGCGATCTTCTCGCGGTCGAAGTCGACGTAGAACAGGCTGATGCCGTCGGTGGCCTTCTTGACCTCGGCGCGCGGCGTGGTGCGGGCCACGATCAGCATCTTGGTCGCCCGCTGGGCCATGGTCGTCCACATCTTGCGGCCACGGATCACATAGCCGTCGTTGGTGCGGGTGGCCCGGGTCGAGAGGCTGGTGGTGTCGAGGCCGGCGTCGGGCTCGGTGACGCCGAAGCACATCCTGTCTTGGCCGGCGATCAGCCGCGGGATCAGCTTCCGCTTCTGCTCCTCGGTGCCGAACTTCGCGAGCGGCATGGGCCCGAAGATGTTCAGATGAAGGGCGCTGGCGCCGGAGAAGCCCGCGCCGCTTTCGGCCACCGCCTGCATGGCGATGGCGGCTTCGGTGAGGCCCAGGCCCGAGCCGCCCAGCTCCACCGGCATGGCCGCGCCCAGCCACCCGGCCTGCGCCATCGCCGCCACGAAGGCCTCCGGGAAGTCGCCGGTCTCGTCGGTCCGGCGCCAGTATTCGGCGTCGAAGCGGGCGCAGAGCTTCAGCACCCCCTCTCGGATCGCCTGCTGGTCGTCGGTGAAGCCGTAGGCCGTGGTCATGCGCCCTTCCCGGGATTGAACCTCGCAGGATCGAGGCGGGCCGCATAGGGGCCGGGATCACGCCCCGTCACGCAAGCCGTCACGACCTCAGCGACCAGCGGCGCGAGCAGCCAGCCGTTGCGCCGCGCGCCGACAGCGAGGATCACGTTCGGCGACGTAGACCAGCCCACAAGCGGCAGGCCATCCGGTGTGGCTGCGCGAATGCCCCGTTCCGCTTTGTAGGCGTGGGCGTCCCCGTGAGCGAACAGCTTTCCAGATCCGGCGACGAGATCCCCGAACGCTTCAGCGTCGAATTCAAGATCCGATCGACCCGGTTCCATCGTTGCGCCGAACACCAGCCCCTCCGAAGACGGAACCGCATAGCCCCAGGGTGAGCGGATGGAGACACCGCTCCCCTTCACGTCGCCGTAGCGCAGGATTTGGCCCTTGATCGGCGCCAAAACATCCAACTCGGGCGCGAGGCTCGCCAGCCCTCGGTCGTAGCCCACCGCAAACACCAAGACGTCAGCCGTGGCCAACTCCGTCACCCGCTCGGCCCGGAAAACTACGCTCGAGGCTTCACAAGCCCTGCGCAGCGCGACGAGCGTCGGCCTTGGCTCCAATCGCCAGTCTTCGCGTACCAGAAGACCCCTTTGCAGGGCCGGTGAAATTTTGGGCGCTATGGTCTCGAACGGGTCCGGGGGCGACACATTTGGTCCCAAGGCGTCGATTGTTGCCCGGCCAACCTCCGTCGGACGTACGCCGAGCCGTGCCAGCGCAGCGATCTGTGCGTCGAGCCACGCGTCGTCGCCAACCGCCAATGCGCCGGACCTGTCCAACGTAATGCCAACGCGCGCTTCCAGAGTGGCCCACTGATTCCGCGCGGCGAACAGCAGGTCGGCCTGAACCAACATCTCGGGTTCAAGCGCACTCTCGAAAGCCGGGGCCAACATTCCCGCCGCGACCGACGAGGCGCGACCGAAGCCTTCGGGATCAAATACCGTGACCGCGCAACCGGCGTCGGCCAGCGCCAGCGCCGAGCTCAGGCCCAGCGCGCCAGCCCCCGCCACGATCACCTGCGCGCCCCGGCTCATGCGCCTTTCCAGCCCTCCACGGACATGAAATCAAGGGCGCCATGACCGATCTCGTCACCCTTCGCCACGAAACCCGCCCGCGCGGCCGGATCGCCCACGTCGCCATCGACAACCCGCGCAAGCTGAACAGCCTCTCGAGCGAGGTGATGGCCGCGTTCGTGGTGATCTTCGAGGCTCTGGCCGGCGAGCCCGACCTGCGCTGCGTGGTGCTGAGCGGCGCCGGCGACAAGGCCTTCATCGGCGGCGCCAACATCGACGAGATGGCCGCCATCGCATCGCCCGCCGAGGCGCGCGCCTTCATCTTGAAGGTCCATGCCTGCTGCCGCGCGATCCGCGACCTGCCCGTCCCGGTGATCGCGGCGGTGAACGGCTGGTGCCTGGGCGCGGGGCTGGAGGTGGCCGCGGCCTGCGACATGCGCCTAGCCGCCGAGACCGCCGCCTTCGGCATGCCGGAGGTGAAGCTGGGCATCCCCTCGGTGGTCGAGGCCGCGCTGCTGCCGCAACTGATCGGCTGGGGCCGCACGCGGCGCATCCTGATGACCGGCGAGACCTTCACGGCCGCGGACGCCCTGGCCTGGGGTTTCGTGGAGGCGGTCCATCCGGCCGCCGGGCTCACCGCCGCGGTCGACCATCTGCTGGACCTGCTGCTGGAGGCCGAGCCGCAGGCGGTGCGCCTGCAGAAGGCGCTGATCCGCCGCTGGGAGGACGCATCCACCACCGACGCCATCGCCGCCGGGGTCGACGCCTTCGAGGACGCCTGGCGGGGCGAGGAGCCGCGCCGGGCCATGGCCCGCTATCTCACCGACCGCGCGGCGCCGAAAAAATCCTGATCGTCATGGCCGGGCTTGTCCCGCCACCCATGATCTCAGGCGACGGAGAACCTGGTTCGACGCCAAGGCGACAGACTCCCCCGGCGTCGGCGTTCATGGGTCGCCGGGACAAGCCCGGCGATGACGGTCATGTTGAAGTAAGTTCGTGGGCGTGAATCTCGCCCCAGCCCTGGTGCCACTCGGGCTCGCCCGCGAAGCGGTCCGCCAGGAAATCCACGAACGCCCGCACCTTGGCCGCCAGGTGCCGCGCGTGCGGATAGACCGCGTGGACGTGGATGAGCTGGGGCTCGTAGGCGCACAGCAGCGCCGTGAGGCGGCCCGCGCGCAGGTCGTCGGCCGCCGCGAAGGCCGGGGTGACCGTGATCCCCAGGCCCCGGCGGGCGGCCGCGACGCAGGCGTCGGCGCCGCCGAACTTCAGCCGGCCGTGCACCCGAACCTCCTGGCGGTCGACGCCGCCGCCATAGGTCCAGATGGTGGGATCGCGCATGTTGTTGTCGAGGATCGCCTCGTGCCGGGCGAGGTCCTGCGGGCTCGCCGGCGCGCCGGCCGCCTGCAGGTAGGCGGGCGAGGCGCAGGTGACCAGCCGCACCGGCGCCAGCTTGCGGGCGATGACCGAGCTATCCGGCAGGTCCCCGATCCGCACCGCCACGTCGAAGCCTTCCTCCACGAGGTTCACCATCCGGTCGGTGACCGAGACATCGATGGAGACCTCCGGGTAGGCGGCGGCGAAATCGAGCAGGGCCGGCGTCAGCTGGTTCGCGCCGAACGACACGGGCGCGGAGATGCGCAGCAGGCCGCGCGGCCCGCTCTGGTCACGCACCGAACCTTCCAGGGCCTCGAACTCCTCCACCAGGTTGCGGGCGCGTTCGAGATAGGCGCGGCCGGTGTCGGTCAGCGAGACGTCGCGGGTGGTGCGGTTGAGCAGCCGCGCGCCGAGCCGGTTCTCGAGCCTGGCCACCAGCTTGGAGACCTGGGCCGACGACACCCCGAGCCGCCGGGCGGCGTGGGTGAAGCTGCGCGCGTCGGCCACCGCGGTGAAGGCGTTGATCTCGTCGAAGCGGTCCATGGGGAATTATATCCCAATCGGCAATAAACTGGACGATGTCCCAGAGATTATCGACAGCGGGATGTATGCGCTGAGCAGCCAGGCCTTGCGTTCCCCCTTCGTTCCGATAATGTCGAGTGCAGGGAGGGACCAATGGTCCGTGGCCTAACTGTCCTGATTGTCGTGGCCGTTGCAGTGTCTGCAAGCGCTACCGATGCGGCCGGCAAGCGGCGCCTCCGCACCCACCGGTCGGTCCATCTGGAGGACGGGCTTTATACGACGCCTGACCGGAAGGTGACCTGTAGGGTCCTAGGCGACAGGATGAGCTGTTCCAACCGCCAGGTTCTCATCCTCTGCGCGCAGTTCGTATGCGCCCCCCATTTTGAGGGGTTGGACTACAATGACCCTATGGCGATCCGAGGGGTGGATGAAACGTCTCCCGCGCGAAAGGTCCTGGCGCCGGGCGCGGAGATTGAGGTCAGCGAAGTTTCCTGTTCCATCCATCGGACCTACATCGACTGCCTACTGCCGGACGCTCGGGGCGGCTTCCAGATGAGCGATTTCTTCGTTCGCAATACGAACATCGACACCGCCCCGCGCGGCTGGCCCTGGGATGGACATCACTACTCCGCCAAGGATCGTTACCCCTACCCTCTCTAGTCGTCGGGATAGGGATCGCGATAGCGGGCGGTAGCGTCGCGCAAGCGTTGATTGAATTGTTCCTGGCTCATTGCGCCGTGACCTCCGCCCGGTAGCGATATCCAAATTTTGTTCAGGTTCGCAGCGATCTGCGGCCAATATTTCTCGTCGGCCAGATCGCCACTAAGATCGCGGCCGGTTGCCGCCCGGTAGGCGTCATCCGCGCGATACCACGCTCCCTTGTCCTGATTCAGGGGCGTAAAATCCGAGAGGTCGGGGTGGCTTTGGACAAGTCCATCCCAGGTCGGATTGTTGATCTGATAGCGTCCCGCCGCCGTGGTCTTCACAACCTTACCCGAACTGTCGGTGTATTTGAGCAGACTGTTGGGATGGCGACTGTAGTCCGTCTGGCCATCCGGCCCGAGGGGTATGTGTCTTAGCGGCTGATGAGGCGCGGTGGCCAGGATGTCATAGCCCGGCGCCTCGCCGCTCGACAGGACATCCAGAAATCCAAGGTCCTGGTTCGCCCAGGCGGTCTTCGGCGGCGGCGGCGTCCTCGCTGCGGCATCGACGGCATCGCCCGTCACCGCCGATTCGGGAGGTGCGCCGTAGTCCGTTTCGATGGGCGGCGTGGGCGCGGAACCGGAAGGCGCCGTCTCGTCGTCGGTCTCATACGCCTGATCTTCGGGCGTCCGCAGGGCGGACCAGGCTGCGTTCCATGCGTTGTTCTTCGCCTGGGCGATCTGGCCCGGCGTTCGGCGGTACCAAGCGTCCAGGGTCTCGGGATCAGCGTCGTCGTCGATCATCTAAGGCTCCAGGCAAGGTCGAAGGCGCGCGAGCGGCGCGTCGGTCATGAGGGTGGAATGGACCGATTGCTGGAGCCGAGATCCTCGCGAAAGCGCGAGCACAGCGTCAGTTCGAAGACTGGATGCTACGCTAAATCTGAATACCGGTCAAGAACAAATATAGAACATCTTCGTTCCGGTAAGCCAAGCAGAGATTTCCCAATTGGAAACGGACTTGTTCGAAATTGCCCGATTATCAACGCATCGTGATGGGTCCATCTCTCCGCCCGACAGCGCAACACCGCGTCGAGGAGCAATCCAGATGGCCAAGACCCGCAAGATCGCCGTGATCGTCGGCAGCCTCCGCAAGGAGTCCTATTCGCGCAAGCTCGCCAAGGCGATCGCCACCGTGGCGCCGGCGAACCTGCAGTTCGACTTCGTCGACATCGGCCAGTTGCAGCACTTCAACCAGGACCTGGAGGCTACGCCCACCGCCGAGTGGACGGCGTTCCGCGACCAGGTGCGCGGCGCCGACGCGGTGCTGTTCGTGACCCCCGAATACAACCGCGGCCTGCCGGGCGTGCTGAAGAACGCCATCGACGTGGGCTCGCGCCCCTATGGCCACAGCGTCTGGAACGGCAAGCCGGCGGCGGTGGTCTCCAACAGCCCCGGCGCCATCGGCGGCTTCGGCGCCTACCACCAGCTGCGCCAGTCGCTGGTGTTCCTGAACATGCCGACCGTGAACCAGCCCGAGACCTATGTCGGCGGGGTGGCCCAGATGTTCGATGAGAGCGGCGAACTGATCAACGAGGCCAGCCGCGAGTTCCTCGCCGGCTTCGCCCAGACCTTCGCCGACGGCATCGAAAAGCACGTGGCGTAAGACGATGACGCTGCCCACCCTCTTCATCCCGCACGGCGCGGGCCCCTGCTTCTTCATGGACTGGACGCGGGGCCCCGCCGACACCTGGGACAGGACCGCGGCCTGGCTGAAGGGCCTGGTGGCGAACCTGCCTGAGCGGCCGAAGGCGATCCTGGTGGTCTCCGGCCACTGGGAGGCGCCGGTGTTCACCGTGGGCTCCTCGCCCAGGCCGCCGATGCTGTTCGACTACTACGGCTTCCCCGAAGAGACCTATCGCCTACGCTTCGATGCGCCCGGCTCGCCGGCGCTCGCGAAGCGCGTGCGCGAACTGCTCGAAAAGGCCGGCGTCTCGACCGCCGAGGCTGTCGAGAGAGGCTACGACCACGGGGTCTTCGTGCCCCTGCTGCTGGCGACGCCCGACGCCGATATTCCCGTGGTGCAGCTTTCCCTGCGCCATGACCTGGACCCTGAGGCGCACCTGGCCGCCGGCCGGGCGCTCGCACCCTTGCGCGACGAGGGCGTGCTGATCGTCGGCTCCGGCATGAGCTGGCACAACATGGCCGGCTTCAGCCCGGCGTTCACCGCCAAGTCCCAGGCCTTCGACGCTTGGCTGGAGACCGCCATCGCCGATCCGGCGACCCGCGACGCCGCCCTCGCCCACTGGGATCGGGCTCCCTATGCCCGCGACGCCCATCCGCGCGAGGAGCACCTGGCGCCCCTGTTCGTCGCCGCCGGCGCGGCGCAGGGCGAGCCGGGACGCGTGGCGTTCCGCGATGTCGCCATGGACGTGGCGCTCAGCGGCTACGAATTCGGCGTGGCGGCCTAAGCCGCTTCGGCTTCCGCGACGGCCTTGCGACGCATTTCCAGCGCGGCCTCTATCGCCTCGAACAGGCGCGCCGCCTCGATCGGCTTGGCGACGAAGTCGTCCATGCCCGCGGTCGTGTATTCCGCCACCTGGTGGGCCATGGCGTTGGCGGTGAGCGCGATGATCGGGGTGCGCGCGAGCTTCGCGGCCCGCTCGCGGGCGCGGATCATGCCGGTCGCGGTGGGCCCGTCCACCTCGGGCATCTGCACGTCCATCAGGATCAGGTCCCAGGGCTCGCTGGCCCAGGCCTCGACGGCCTCGCGGCCGTTGCCGACGATGGTGGGCTCGATGCCGACCTGGGCCAGCAGGGTGCGCAGGACCAGCTGGTTCATGCCGTTGTCCTCGGCGGCCAGGATGCGGATTTCGGCCCCGTCCTCGACCGCTGCCGTCGCCTCGCCCGCCGGCCGCGACGTGCGCTCCGGCGCGTTGGCTATCCGCTCCAGCGGCAGCTCGACGGTGAAGGTCGCGCCCTCGCCCGGCGTGCTCTCGGCGTGGATCTCGCCGCCCATCAGTTCGGCCAGGTCGCGGCAGATCGCCAGGCCCAGCCCAGTGCCGCCATAGCGCCGCGTCGTCGAGGCGTCGGCCTGTTCGAACTTCTGGAAGAGGCCAGCCAGCTTCTCGGGCGCGACGCCGATGCCGGTGTCGGCGACCCGTAGCCTGAGGCGCCGGCCGCGCCGCGACAGGGTCACCGTGACCCCGCCCTTTCCGGTGAACTTCAGGCCGTTGGAAATCAGGTTGTAGAGGATCTGGCGGACGCGGACGCTGTCGCCGACATAGACGCCGCGCGCCGCCGGCTGGACGTTCAGCGTCAGCGCCAGGCCCTTGGCCTGGGCGGTGGCCGTGAACGCATTCACTCCGCCCTGCGCGATCTCCTCCAGGTCGAACTCGGCCTGTTCCAACTCCAGCTTGCCGGCCTCGATCTTGGACAGGTCCAGCACGTCGTTGAGGATCGCCAGCAGGCTCTCGCCGGACTGGCGGATGACGTCCAGGCGCCCGCGCTGCTGGGCGTCGAGCGTGCCGGTGGCCATGGCCTGGGCCATGCCGAGCACCCCGTTCAGCGGCGTGCGGATCTCGTGGCTCATGGTGGCCAGGAAGGCGGACTTGGCGCGCGTGGCGCTCTCGGCTTCTTCCTTGGCGTGGATCAGGGCGCGTTCCTGCGCCTTGCGCTCGGTGATGTTCTGAAGCGCGCCGATCATCCGCAGCGGCTGGCCGGCGTCGTCGGTCAGGTAGCGCACCGCGCCCTGCACCCAGACTTCCTTGTCGTCGGTGCGGCGGACCCGGTATTCGGGGCGATAGGGCGCGCCCTCTTCCTCGTGGCGGCGCCACGCTTCCTTGACCTGCGGCAGGTCACGTTCGTCGATGGTCGACCAGATGTCGCCGGACAGCTTCTTGTAGTCGAAGGGCTCGGTGTAGAAGTTCATCTCCGCGCCGATGGTGATCAGTTCATGGCGGCGGAAGTCCAGCTCCCAGACGTGCATGTCGGCGATCTCGATCGCCAGGCGCAACCGCTCCTCGGAACGCTCCGTGCGCTCCAGCGCCTCGACCATGCTGGTGACGTCGTGGGAGTTGATGATCAGGCCCGCGACCTCGCCGGTGGCGTTGCGCCAGGGGGTCAGCTCCACCTGCAGCCAGATGGTGGAGCCGTCGGGGCGGTCCAGCGGCACACGCTCGGCCCGCACGGACTCGCCGGCCAGGCAGCGGTCGTAGACCGGCTTCCACTTCACGTGGGAATTGGGGAACAGATCGTAGAGCGAGCGGCCGATCACCTCGCGGCCGACCAACTGGCGGCTCTCGATCCAGCGCGGGCTGGCGGAGACCACCCGCATCTCGACGTCGGTCATCAGCAGCGACAGAGGCGCGGTGTCGATGATCTGGGCGACCATGCGCTGGGCGATGTCGCTTTCGCGCCGGGCGGCCTCGCGGGCGAGCCTGGCCTGAACCCGGCTCCACTCGTCGGCGACCACGTCGGCGAGGTCCTGCAGGCGCGCAGCCAGCTCGGCGTCATAGGGGGTCGCCTGAGGCCCGGCGATCACGAAGGCGCCGGGCCGCGAGCCGTCCTCCAGGCGGATCGGCGCGGCGACGTAGAGACGCAGATACGGAGCTTGAGTGACCGCGGGGCGATCGCGATAGGTGGGGTCCTGGCTGAGGTCGCCCAGCCAGATCAGTTCGCCGCGCTCGGCGGCCAGGCTGGCGATCGGGGCGCTCTTCGGGGCCTCGCCATAGGGTTCGTGGCTGCGCCACGCCAGGCCCTCGTGCAACAGCACCACCGAGGCCTCGGCGTGCGGGAACAGGGCGCGCGCCAGCCGTCGCGCCCGGTCGAAGACCGGGGTCGACTCCTCCAACCCGAGCGGCGCGGTTGGCCGACCCTGTTCGGTCATGGATGCTCCCCGAGATAGCACGGCCAAGCCTGCGCCCCGGCCGGTTAAGAAAGGGCTCTAATCCGGGCCAAGTCCCCGCCGGGCCACGACTAATCGCCGCAGCACGATCCCGCTGGCGGTGGCCACGTTCAGGGAGTCGAAGCCGCCCGCCATGTCGATGCGCACCGTGCGGGCCCGGCCGAGCAGCGCGGCCGGCAGGCCGGGCCCCTCCGCGCCGAACAGGACCGCCGTGCGCGGGCCGGGGCTGAAGTCCTCCAGCTCGATCTCACCGCGCGGCGACAGGGCAGCCAGTGCGAAGCCCGCCTTGGCCAGCCTCCCAGCCATGGCCTCGGCCGACCCGGCGCGGGCAAAGGGCGTGGTCAGGGCCGCGCCCACCGAGACGCGGATGGCCTTGCGGTAGAGCGGGTCGCAGCAGCCGTCGTCCAGCAGCACCGCATCGGCCCCGAAGGCGGCGGCGTTGCGGAACAGGCCGCCCATGTTGTCGTGGTTGGCGATCCCGGCCAGGCCCACCACCAGCGCCCGCGCAGGCAGGCCGGCGAGGAGGTCATCCAGCGACGGCTCGGCGCGGGTCCCGGCCGCCAGCACGCCGCGGTGGATGTGGAACCCCGCCACCGCGTCCATCACCGCCTGGCCGGCGGCGTAGACGGGAACCTCCGCCGGCAGGCATCCCAGCCGCTCGCTGAGGGCCGCCAGGCGCTGCTCCGCCACCAGCACCGAGCGCAGCGGATGGCGCCCGGCGGCGACCAGCTTCTCCAGCACCACCACGCCCTCGGCGATGAAGCCGCCGTCCCGGCCCACCAGGTCGCGCTCGCGCACCTGGCGGTAATCGGCCAGGCGCGGGTCGTCCGGATCGTCGATGCGGATCGGATTCAGCACGCCGCCTTCTGTCACGACCGCGCGAGCCGGCAAAGTTGACTCTGGCGTCACGATCCAATCTATACGATGTTCAGTTCAAGCCGTTCACTTGGGAGGACGCACCATGGCCGATGGCAATTTCGCCAACCTGTCGGAGGTCCGCGCCAAGGCGCGCGAGGACGCCTACGCCGCCCCGCTGGAAAGCCTGAACCCCGCCCAGCCCGAACTGTTTGAGGCCGACGCCATGTGGCCGATCTTCGAGCGCCTGCGCGCCGAGGACCCGGTGCACTACACCGCCGAGCACGAGTTCGGGCCGTACTGGTCCATCTGCAAATACAACGACATCATGGCGGCGGACACCAACCACCAGCAGTTCTCGTCCGACTTCCTGAAGGGCGGGATCACCATCGCCGGCGGCCAGGCGAACATGGATCCACTGCCGATGTTCATCGCCATGGATCCCCCTAAGCACGACGTGCAGAGGAAGGCGGTGAGCCCGGCCGTCTCGCCCTCCGCCCTGATCGACATGGAGCCGGTGATCCGCGAGCGGGCCGGCGCAATCCTCGACGCCCTGCCGATCGGCGAGGAGTTCGACTGGGTCGACCTGGTGTCGAAGGAACTGACGGCGATGACGCTCGCCACCCTGTTCGACGCGCCGCAGAAGGACCGCCGCCGGATCACCTATTGGTCCGACGTGGTGACCGCCGCGCCCCGGCCCGGCGGCCTCGTCGAGACCATCGAGCAGAAGCTCGGCATCTTCACCGAGTACCACGCCTATTTCACCGGGCTGTGGAACGAGAAGGTCAACGCCGCGCCGACCGGCGACCTGATCTCCATGCTGGCGCACCATCCGGACACCCGGAACATGGAGCCGCGCGAGTACTTCGGGAACGTGGTGCTGCTGACCGTGGGCGGCAACGACACCACCCGCAACACCATCTCCGGCTCGATCCTGGCGCTGAACCAGAACCCGGATCAGTACCGGAAGCTGCGCGAGAACCCCGGCCTGATCCCCTCGATGGTGTCGGAGACCATCCGCTGGCAGACGCCGCTCGCCCATATGCGCCGCACTGCGCTTGAGGACGTGGAGTTCCAGGGCAAGACCATCAGGGAAGGCGACAAGGTGGTCATGTGGTACGTCAGCGGCAACCGCGACGACGAGGTGATCGAGAACCCGAACGCCTACATCATCGACCGCGAGCGGCCGCGCACCCACATGAGCTTCGGCTTCGGCATCCACCGCTGCGTGGGCAACCGCCTGGCCGAGCTGCAGCTCAAGATCATCTGGGAAGAGATCCTGGCCCGGTTCCCGGTGATCGAGGTCACCGGCGAGCCGAAGCGGGTCTTCTCGACCTTCGTGAAGGGCTACGAGACCATGCCGGTGGTGATCCCAGCCCGGGCCTAGTCCCTAGGCCACCTGACGGAAGACCGTCATCTGCGGCTCGACCTCGGGTTTGGCGGCCAGCGCCGCCTCGATCGCCGCGATCAGGCCGGGGCCCGACACCGGCTTGGTCACATGGCCGTCAAGCATGGCGGCCTCGTCCTCGGTCATGTCCGGCAGGCCGCCCAGGGCCACGATCGGAGTCGGCGACCAGCCCATCTTGACCTCGGCGGCGCGGATCATCTGGGCGGCGGCCAGGGCGCCCTCGATCTCCGGGTCGATCAGGAAGAGGTCGCAAGGCTCGTTGCGCCAGACGTCGATCACCGCGGCGCCGTCGGCGACGATCTGCGGCTCGGCGCCGATCTGCGAAAGCACGGCGCGCAGCTGCAGCTGATGGGCGCCGTTCACCTCCACGGCGAGCACCCGCAGGCCGCAGGTCGCGGCGGTGGAGACGGGCCGGTCCGCCAGCTCGGCGAAGGTGGTGAGCGGCTCTGGCTGCGGCGCGGCCACGGGCTTGGGCGACGGCGCGGCGTCGGCCAGCATCGCCGGATCGATCAGGGCGGCGAAGGTCGCGCGCAGATGCTCCGCCGAAGCCTTGAGGTCGCTCATGCGGCTGCGCACCGAGGCGGCCAGGCGGCGATCGGACGCCATGGCGCCGGTCTGGGCGATCAGGCCGTCCAGCGCCGGCAGCGCCGAGCCTTCCACCGTCTCGAGGATCGTCTGGCTGATACCGGCCAGGCGGGTGAGCGCGCCAACGGCCTCGGCCATGGCGTCCTCGGCCTCGCGGTCCGTGGTTCTGCGCCCGCGGCGCGCGCCCGAGAACCAGCCCGTCGCACGCCTGTCCTTGGCGCCAGCCTCACGCGGCCGCGCCTCCGTCCGGTCTTCCGACATCACCCACCCCTATTTTGCGGGCAGGATGACCGATCTTCGCCAAAGTCCGGTTAATCGCCGCCGCGATCAGGCGTCTTCCGGCGGGCGGTCGATCAGGTAGAGCGCGCCCGCCGACAGCTTCTCGGCGATGTCCGGCGGCAGTTGGCCGTCCGGCTGGGACGCGTTCATCGCCGCCATGCCGCGCCCCAGGGCCCAGATGGCGCGAGCGGCGTTTTCCTGCTGGCGCGCCGGGATGCGGCTGTCGGCCTGCACCGCCGCCTGGTAGGCCAGGAACGCCCGGTCCTCCGCCTCGCGCATCTCGGCGTGGCGCGCCAGCATCCGTTCGTTGAACATCAGCGAGAACAGCGCCGGCTTGGTCCGCAGGAAGCTGAAGAACGCCCGGTGCCCGCCGCGCATCGGCGAGCCGATCTCCGGGTCGGCCTGCAGGGCCATGATGTCGCGTCGCAGGGTCTCCAACCCCTCCATGGCGAGGTGGAGCAGCAGCTCCTCCTTGCTGGCGAAGTAGTGGTAGATCGATGCCAGGCCCACGCCGGCGGCCTCAGCGATGACGCGCAGGCTCAGGTCCTCCGCCGGCTGGGTCGCGAGCAGCTGCGCCGCGGCCCCCAGCACGCGCGAGCGCACCCCGGCGGTTTCGATCGATCCGGGCCTGGCCCTGACGTTCATCCCCTTCACCCCGGCGAGTCGGACCTCGCTCTTCGAGGCAGCATGCGCGCCGCACCTAGCGGAAAGGAAGCGCTCTCTTGTCGAATGGCGTTCGAAGGCGCCTCATCAGGGCTTCAGGATCACGCGAGACGCCCGCGAAGACGGCGCCCGCCCAGGGAGGTCCGAGATGTCGTCCAAAGCCTTCGCCATCGCCTTCGCCTGCACCGCGCTCACGGCGCTCTGCGCCACGCCCGCGCTGGCGCTGACCGATCCGACCGCCGTCGCCAAAGGCTACCGCGCCCCGCGCGACGGCTTCGGCCACCCCGACCTCTCCGGAACCTGGGGCACGGCCACCATCACCCGCCTGGAGCGCGACCCGAAGCTGGGCGATCGGCTGGTGCTCACCGCCGCCGAGGTGGCCGCCCTGGAAGGCTCCATCGCCGCCGGCAACGCCAAGGCCGCCCTGCCCACCGATCAGAAGCTTTCGGTCGACCAGGTGGACTGTGGGGTGAAGGGCTTCTCCGGCGTCGCCTGCGGCTACAACAACTTCTGGGTCGATCCCGGCACCAAGGTGATGCGCATCGCCGGCGAGCCGCGCGCCTCGATCCTGGTGTCGCCGAAGGATGGCCGGGTCCCGATGACCGACAGCGGGACCGCGCGCCAGCGGGCGGCCTTCGGCAACGCCCAGGTCGGCAACTTCGACGGCCCGGAACGCCGCCCCCTGGCCGAGCGCTGCCTGGTGGGCTTCGGCTCGACCTCCGGCCCACCCATGCTGCCGGTGCTCTACAACAACCACTACGCCATCGCCCAATCGAAGGACGAGGTCGCCCTGCAGGTGGAGATGGTCCACGACGTTCGCATGATCCGCGTGGGCGGCGTCCACGCGCCGGCGAGCATGCGTGAATGGATGGGCGACTCGATCGCCCACTGGGAGGGCGAGACCCTGGTGGTCGACACCACCAACTTCCGGCCCGACCAGACCTTCCGCGGCGCCACGATCAACATGCACGTGACCGAGCGGCTGACGCGCATCTCTCCCACCCAGATCCTCTATCAGTTCCGGGTCGAGGACCCGGCGACCTTCAAGGCGCCGCTGGAGGGCGAGGTCGCCTGGAACCTGACCAAGGACCACATCTACGAATACGCCTGCCATGAGGGGAACTACGCCCTGCCCGGCATCCTCGCCGGGGCCCGCAACGCCGAGAAGCAGGGCAAGGAGATGGAAGGCAACCGCGGCCAGGTGAAGGAAGAGGGCGAGCGGTAGCGGGCGCCGCGCGGGCTGGGGCGGCGTTCCATCGCTCCGCCCCGCTCGAATAAATCTTATTTCCCTCCAATACTAATATTCTAACTCACGCCACCGACCATGGCGGAGGCCTCTTGGACGCGCCGACTGCAGTGGTGTTGCTGAGCCTGCTGGCGGCAGGCGGCGCGGTCGCCGGTGAATACCGGGCGCCCCGCAACGCGTTCGGGGCGCCGGAGCTGGACGGCGTGTGGACCGACCTGTCGCTCACGGAGCTGCAAAGGCCCGAGGACCTGAAGGCGCTCGTTCCGACCCCGGCGGAGGCGGCCGCGTTCGAGCGGCTGCAGAACGATCCGGACGCGCTGGAGGCGAAGGCGGCGGCCGAGCGGAAAAAGGCCGGCAAGCCGCCGCTTCCCGATGTCGGTCAGGATCAGTCGGAATACCCCGATCCGGACCAGAAGCTTGCCCGGGTGCGGGGAGAGCCGCGTAGCTCGTTCCTCGTCCAGCCCAGCGACGGGAAACTGCCCTATACGCCCGCCGCGCGGGCCTGGATCCGGGCGCGGACCCAGGCGGGAAACCGCAACTTCGACGACCCGGAGACCCGTCCGCTGAATGAGCGATGCCTGGCCAATCTGGCCTCGGGGCCGCCCATCCTCAATCCGGGTTTCAACGCCCATCTGCAGATCGTCCAGACGCGGGACGACATCGCCATCCTCGCCGAAATGACCCATGACGTGCGGATCATCCACATGGCGCGCGCGACGCCTCCGGCGGCGGCCGTCCCCGCGTGGATGGGCCGCTCGACCGGGCATTGGGTGGGCGAGAGCCTGATTGTCGAGACAACCGGCTTCAACCCTCGCGAATTTCCGCGCGGTGGCGTGGTCCTCTCCGATCAGGCCCAGGTGGAAGAGCGGTTCACCCGCACGGGGCCCAAGACCATCCTCTACGAATTCACCGTGGCCGATCCGGCCAACTACACCCAGCCGTGGAAAGGCGAGATGGAGCTGACCGCCGCGCCGGCCAATTCCCTCCTGGAATACGCCTGTCACGAAGGCAACTACGCCCTGCAAGGCATATTGGCCGGCGCGCGCAAGGCCGAGGCCGAGGGTCGCGTCCCCGAGCCGCTCGACGGCGGGGACTAGCCGCGGGCAAGGAAAAGGGGCCGCCGGACACGCCGCGCGACCCCTCATCCGCCTTGCTCCGCAAGCCACCGTCTCCCGCAAGGGGAGACGGCGCTGCTGTTCTTACTTCCCGGCCGTCGGCGTGGAGGCCGCCTGGCCGCCGTTGAAGTCGTCGGCGGCGTTGCGCGGGCGCTTCGGTCCGAACATCTGCATCTTCGACATCGCCACCTTCAGCTCGGCCTTGTCGAGCGAGCCGTCGTGGTCGGTGTCGATCTGGTCGAACTTGTCGGCGAGCATCTTGCCGATCTGGCCGCGCAACTCGGACTTCTCGATCTTGCCGTCGAGGTTCTTGTCCAGCATGCCGATGAGGCGGGTGTCGGCGAAGCGGGCGTCGCTGTCGATCTGCTTGGCCGCCGTCTCGTCCATCCAGCGGAAGTCCACCTGGGTGAACAGCATTTCCTGGAAGGATTGCTCGCCCCACGTCACCTCGATGTTCGGGTTGGGGTTGTGCGGGTTGCGCTTGGAATTGTCGTACCAGTAGTGGGCGATCAGCCGCGAGCCGGCCGGGATCTTCACCGGCTCGGCGAAGGTGTAGGCCCGCTGCCAGTTGAAGTCGTAGCGTGGCAGGGCGACCAGCAGCTTCTTCTTGCCGTCCGGATACTGGATCCACAGGTCGCTGGCCGTGGCCCGGTAGTGGGCGTGGATGAAGGCGTCGTAGAGCAGAGCGTCCTTCGGGAACTCCGTATAGGCCATCTCCATGTGGTGGCCGTCGTTCGCCGGGATATCGATGGTCGCGTCGCTGACCACCGTCTGGCGCATGATGTACTTGGGCGGATCCTTGCGGAAGTAGACGCCGATCTCGGAACTGTCGGTCGTCGCCTTGCCATAGGGCGTGTAGTGCATCTGGAAGCCCACGGCCCCGCCGGGCGGCAGGTAGGTGCCGACGTCGCCGTCGAACACGTCGGCTTCCGAGCCCACCGCATAGCGGCCCACCGATTGGCGCCACATGCCTTCGTTCGACGTCTTGCCGGTCGGCACCTGCGGAATCCAGCCGCTCAGCACGTGGTGCACGGCCTGACGGTCGCCCGGCTTAACCGAGGTGGCGCGGATCCAGTGGCCCTCGGTCTCCGGATTGACGGTGAACGGCCGCTGGTAGTCCACCACGCCGCTGGCCGGGACGTTGTAGGCCGGGATGTTCAGGACCAGGTCCGGCTTGCCCAGCGGCCAGGCTGCGGCCACGTGCTTGACGGCGCCCAGCGGGTCAGTTCCCTCGCCGCGCGGCTCGCCCTCGTCCACCCAGTGGACGATGGTCTTGATCTCGTCGGGGCTCAGGCGCTTGTCGTCCGAGAAGTGCCCGACCCGCGGGTCGGCGTGATAGGGCGGCATCCGGTCGGTGCGGATCACCTCGCGGATCATCGGGGCGAAGCCCTTGACCATGGCGTAGTTGGTCATGGCGAACGGGCCGATGCCGCCTTCCTCGTGGCAGCCGACGCAATTCTTCTCGAGGATCGGGGCCACGTCCTTGACGTAGGTGATCTGGGCGTGGTCGCTGCGCGCCGGGAAGGCGATGGTCGCGCCGGCGCTGGCGGCGGAGGCGGTCTTCAGCGGCTGACCGGCCAGCACCTCGTCGAGCGCCGCCGGCAGGCCGGCCACAGTCCCGTGATAGACCACCGTCCAGGTCTTCGGGTTGATGACGATCGCCTCGGCCGAGCGGCTGACGCCCAGGCCTTCGCCGATGATCTGCTTGTCGTCCATCAGGACCGGGAGCTTGTAGCCGACCTTGGCGACTTCGCCCTGGATGGCCTCCATGGAGTCCTTCAGGCTGGAGTTCAGCATCATGAACTCGACGCGCTTGGCGCCATAGTCGGCGGCGATCTTGTTGATCTGGGGCGCGAGCTTCTGGACGACCGCGTCGCCGTTCTGCTGGGTCACCAGCACCACCGCCGGCGCATCGGCCAGACGATAGAGCTCGTGGGCCCGCAGGTCCTGGTCGACCAACAGGAAGTTGTCGACGCGGGCCGGGGCCGCAGCGGCGGTCGGCGCGGCCGACGTCAGCGCGTTCGGCGCGTTGACCGCGCAGCTCGCGAGCAGGGCCGCGCTGCCGAGCAGCATGGCGATGCGTGTGGTGGTCATCCGAGTATCCCCTCAGCCGGCCGCGCGGGGTCGCAGCCTCTCAACCTGGATTCTGCCCTCTCGAACGCCGTTCGAAAAGCGTCTTTGCGTCGCAGATGGGTTAACGATCCTCCATGATGCCGCCCGCCTTGGCGGCCTGTGGAACCCCGCGCTAGCCTCGGGCGCAACTCTGGGGGAGCCGCATGTCCAGCTTTGTTCGGGTTGTCCTGCTGGCGCTGGCCTGCGCCCTGCCCCTGGGCGCCGCCCGGGCGGCGGGACCACCGCCTAGGACCTTGCCCGGACGGATGGCCGCGGCGCTGGAACGCCTGCAGAAGACCGGTTGCCACGGCGAGGATTGGACCGCCGTGGCCTCCGACAACGACTTCTCCAGCCTCCCGAGCCGGGATCGCGCCATCACCTACCTCAACCTGGCGGCCTGCGTGGGCGGCGCACGGCTTCACGAGTGGCGCGTGCTTGCGTCGAAGGAGCCGGACACCCCGCCGCTGGCCTGGGGCCTGCTGTTCCTGGAGGCCGTGGATGCGCACGACACCGCCGGGGCCTTCGCCGACCTGGAGGCCGACCTCGCGCCACCAAGCGAAGGGGCCAGTCGTTCTCCATGCCAAATATAGAAGGGGTCTATGTCTTCTACGACCGCCTCGGGCGCGACGACGACCAGCGCCGGCTGTTCAAGATCCTGGACGACGCAGGCTGGACGCCGGTCGAAACCGCCGATGACGTCAGCGAATTCTGGGGCGACTACAGCGCCCTCCTGTTGGACATCGGCGACAAGACCAACGCCGCGCGGCAATTGAAGAAGGTGACGGCCGCAAACATCCTCTTCGGCCTGCGGCTGGACAAACGCTTCGACGAACTGCGGGCGACCAACCCGGCGGCTTTCGATATCCAACGCGCCGCCGTCGCGGACCTCCAACGGCTCATCGAACTCTACAAGACGGCCGGCAACGACGACCCGGCCTATGAGATCATCGACGCGCTCAGGGCCCTGGGCCGCTACGACGCCGCGGTCACCGTCGCCGACGAGGTCCTCAAGCAGGACCGGATCGTCGATGGGCATGGCAAGGACTACCGGAACTGGATCGAGGACCGGCGCGCCTACGCCCTGTTCGATCTGGGACGGTTCGACGAGGCGATCGCCGGCGAGCGAAAGGCGGCCACGCGCCAGGAGCGCGGCCATGCCAACGTCAGTCAGGTCCTCAACCTGGCTCAGATGCTGCTCGACGTCGGGCGTTTCCGCGAGGCGCTGGCGATCCTCAAGCCGATGGAGCGTCCAAACGTCGGCAGCCCGACGGGCCGCGCCTTCGTCGCGCAGATCAGGGTCTGCGCCCTGAATGGCCTGGGTCGCATCAAGGAGCAGCGTGAGGCCATGGCCTCCGCGTCGGGCCAACTCGCCGAGAACCGCGCGGCACGGCTCCACACCCTGCTGTGCGCCGACGATGAATCCGGCGCGGCGAAGGAGATGATCGCGTGGCTGGACGAGCCCCGGAACCGGGGTCGAGCCCTCCTCGAACTCAGCAAGCCCGTTGCCGACCGGCCGCTCGGCGCCTACCGCGCCGTGCTGAGTCGCCGCTTTGACGAGGTCCGCAACGACCCCGCCGTCGTCGCCGCGGTCGCCAAGGTCGGTCACACCGAGACCCTGACCACGGTCGGCGCGGACTGGCCCTATTATCCCTGACCGCCCCTAGCGGTCCTCCAGGCCTTCGCGCACGCGCACGATCAGCGACTGGCTGGCCGTCGCCATCAGCTCGCCGTCCTGGGCGAACAGGTACATGGCGCCGTGGCCGAAGCCGCCGTGGACGCCCAGGATGCGGATGTCGGCCAGCACCCATTCGGTGGGCACGATGCGGCGGATGCGCAGGGTGTTGTCCAGGCTGTTGCCGCCGGCGTTCTGGCCGAGCGCGTTGCCGATGCCGGACGGCACATGGTCGGCGACGATCGCCAGCATGGCCGCGTCGATCGGATAGCGCTCCCTCGGCCTCACCCAAAGCAGCAGGCGGCCGTCCGCCTCCGGCGCGCCGGCGCGGTCGAAGCCGTAACGGCCCTTGGCGACGCGGATCTCCATGCGGCTGTGCAGGCCGTAGCCCGCCTGGCGCCAATGCTCGCCCGGCGCGCAGTCCTCCGGCCGCGGGACGTCCGGCGCCGCCAGCCACTGGCGCGACAGCTCGCTGGGCCGCGCGCCCAGGGCGGCGTTGACGGTGAGGATCTCCTTGTCGCCGACGTGGCTGATGACGCGGGCTTGGGTGTTGTACTTGCCGGTGACCGGAACCCAGACGTCGAGGTCCACCACGCTGGGCGGCTGGGCGTAGGACAGGTACTGCGCCGTGGCCCAGATCAGCGGCCGCCCGGTCGTGCGCTCCATGGCCGCGATGGCCGAGGCCAGGCCGACGCCGCCGAACATGAACAGCTCGTCCGGCCGCCCGACGCAAACCTCCGGCGTCAGCGGCATGTACCAGCGGTGCGGGTTGTGCGTCGCGCGCAGGTCGAAGAAGGAGCGCTCCATGCGGCGTTCATGGAGCCGCAGGGCCCTGCTGGGCAAGCCTCAGGCGCCTTTGGGCCCGATCGCCGCCCCGATCGCCGCTACGACCTCGGCGCGCAAGGCGGCGCGGTCGGCCCTGCCCGCGCCATCCCGTGGAATCGCCTCGACCCAGACGAAGCGCACGGTGGGCCAGTCGCCGGCCACGGCCTGCAGGGCCGCCACCAGCCGCTCGCGCCGGAAGTCCGGCCCTTGCATCACCGCCAGCCAGAGCTGTTCCTCGCCGTCCGCCTTGGGCGCGGCGAAGACGGCGGCGTCGGCGACCCCCTCGCACCCCAGGGCCGCCGCCTCGATCGGGCCGGGCATGATCCCGCGCCCGGCGAGATCGATACGGTCCTCGACCCGACCCTCCAGCACCAGGAGGCCCTGGGCGGTCAGGCGGCCCATGTCGCCCGGCTGGAAACCGCCGTCCCGGAACGCCGTGGCTTCCGCGCCCGACCCGCTCAAGTGGCTGCGGACCGCGCGCGGGCAATGGATCCGCACCGCCCCGACCCTGCCCCTGGGCAGCGCCGCGCCGTCGATCTCGACGATCTCCAGCCGCACGTCCGGCGCCGGCCAGCCGACCGCGCCGTCGGCCTCCTCCAGCCGCGCGGCGTCGAAGTGGGCCACGGCGATGCACTCGGCCGTCCCGTAGAGCGTCCGCAGGTCCGGCGCCAGGCGCAGCCGCGCCTCGCGCGCCGTCGTCCACGGCAGCGTCCGGCCGCAGGCCAGCACCCGCAGGTCGGGCCGCGGCCGCGCGCCGGTCAGCAGCGTCGCCAGCAGGTCGCGAAGCTGGTCCGGCGTCAGCACCAGCACGCTTGGATCGGCGTCCTCGAGCAGGGCGGAAAGCGAGTCCGGGCCCCAGCCGGTCACCACCGCCGCGCCGCTCGCCCAGGCGGTGAGCGCGGTCGTGAAGCCCTCGCGGGTGTCGAGGCCGATCGCCGGCGCCCAGCGGCCCGCCTTGCCCGCCAGCCAGAGGGTCGCCGCGTCGTGGAGGTCGGCCTGGATCATCGCCCAGGTCAGGCCGACGCGCCGGACGTCCCCGCCCTCTTGCGGGGACAGCAGCACCCGGCCCGGGGCCTGAGGGTCGACGGGGCGCGGCGCAATGGTCTGCGACGGCGCGGCGGCGGCCCTGGCGAACCAGTCGGCGTCGAGGACGATACGCAGGTCGGCCTCAGGATCGGCCGCGGGCGAGGAAGCGACCCTGAGCCGGGCCAGCGCCAGCAGCAGCACCGCGCGACTGTGGGCGTCCGGCGCATCGGCGGCCACGACGCCGGAGTCTGTGGACAGCCCGTCGGCCGCCAGCGCCACGGCGACCTTGTCGACCTCGGCGTCCAGGGCGGCGAAGCTCGTCCGCCGGTCCGGAGTGATGAGCGCGATCGCGCGAGGCTCCAGCCGGGCGCGGAAGGCGACGAAGGCGTCGAACATGGCGCGAGGCTACCCCAGCTATGCGCTCGTGGTGAGGCCGCCCAGGAAGCCGTGGATCTGGGCCACCACCGCGGCGCCCTCGCCCACCGCCGCGGCCACCCGCTTGGTGGACCCGGCCCGTACGTCGCCGATGGCGAAGACCCCGGGCCGCGCGGTCTGCAGCGGACGGGCCGGATCGGCGCCGGTGACCACGAAGCCCTTGTCGTCGGTCTCGACGCAGCCGCGCAGCCAGCCGGCGTTGGGTTCGGCGCCGATGAACAGGAACAGGTGGCGGAACGGCTTGTGGTGGGTCTCGCCGGTGCTGCGGTGGCGGCAGGTGGCGCCGGTCAGCCCACCGTTCCGGTCACCTTCGATGGCGACGATCTCGGTATCGCAGTGCAGCTCGACGTTCGGCAGGGCCTCGATGCGGTCGATCAGGTAGCGCGACATGGTGGCCGCGAGGCCCGGGCCGCGCACGATCATGTGCAGGCGCTTGACCTTCGGGGCCAGGAAGACGGTCGCCTGGCCGGCCGAGTTGCCGGCGCCCACCAGGGCCACCTCCTCGCCCTCGCACAGCTTGGCCTCGATCGCCGAGGCCCAGTAGGAGACGCCCGCGCCTTCCAGCGCCTCGACCCCCGCGATGTCCGGGCGGCGGTAGCGGGCGCCCGAGGCGATCACCACGGTCCTCGCCTTCACCTCGGCGCCGTCGGTCAATTCGAGCCGCATGGGTTCGCCCGGCGGCCGATCGCAGTCCAGCCGCGCCACTTCCAGGGTCACCGCGATCTCGGCCCCGAACTTCTGCGCCTGGCTCCAGGCGCGGCCGGCCAGCGCCTGGCCGGAGATGCCGGTCGGGAAGCCCAGGTAGTTCTCGATCCGCGCCGAGGCGCCCGCCTGGCCGCCCATCGCCCGCTGGTCCAGCACCAGCACCGAGAGCCCTTCCGAGGCGGCATAGACCGCCGTGGCCAGGCCCGCCGGCCCGGCGCCCACCACGACCACATCCCAGACCTTTTCCGGATCGAGCGGGATGGTCAGGCCCAGGCAGGCCGCCGCCTGGGCGTTGGTGGGCCTGCGCAGCACGGTCCCGTTCGGGCAGACCATCAGCGGCAGCTCGCCCGGCAGCACGCCCATGCGCTCGACGAGCGCGTGGCCCTCGCCGTCGCCCAGCGCTTCCAGCACCGTGTGCGGATAGGCGTTGCGCGACAGGAAGCCCTGCAGGCGCACCAGGTCGGGATGGTCGCGCGGCCCGACCAGGACCGACCCCACCGACCCGGCTTCCAGGAGGCCCACGCGGCGCAGGATCAGCGCGCGCATGATCATCTCGCCGAGTTCGGCCGTGCCGATCAGCAGGGCGCGCAGGTGAGGGGCGTCGAACGGCAGGGCCGTCGCGCCCTGCGGCCCCGCCCGGCTGGCGGCCAGCGTGCCGCGCCCCGCCAGCTGGCTGACCTCGCCGGTGAACTGGCCGACATGGTCGACGGTGATCGGCTCCTCATGGCCCAGGCCGTCGTGGCGGGTGGCCACGATGGCGCCGTCCAGCAGCAGCCAGGCGGGCACGTTCTGCTCGCCCACGTCATAGATCCGCTCGCCGGGCGCGAAGGTCCGGGGCGGGCCGCTGGCGAACCGCCGCGCGGTCTCGATCTGGCCGGCGTCCAGCACCGGGAACATCTGGGCGTGGCGGCTTTCGATCAGGCCCATGACCTAGCCCCTCAACGCCGCGGAAATGGCGGCCAGGCCGGCGTCCAGCTCCCTATCGGTCGGCCAGCCATAGCCCAGGCGGAAATAGCTGTCCGGCCGCTCGAACCAGTGGCCCGGGCCCACATAGGCGCCGTGGTCCTCCAGCAGGCGGCGATAGAAGCCCTCGGTCCCGCCCGGCGGCTCGGAGGTCATGCGCGGGAAACAGACCACGCCGCCCGACGGCTTGACCCATTCCAGCAGCGGCTCGCCCTCGATCCAGGCGCTCACCCGTCCCAGCCGCGCGTGCATCTGCGCCAGGCGCGGCGGCAGGATCTGGCCGCGGCGCTGCATCACCTGTTCGGCCACCCATTCGTCCATGACGCTGCCGCAGATGCTGATCTGCTCACTGGCGGCCAGGAACACCTCGCGCAGGGCCGGATCGCGGCTGACCAGCCAACCGATGCGGATGCCCGGCACGCCATAGGCCTTCGACAGCGAGGCCACGCTGATCACATGCTCGCTGAGGCCGGCCGCCACGGGCAGCGGCGCGTCGAAGGACAGGTCGCGATAGGTCTCGTCCACCAGGAGGCGGCAGCCGGCGCGCGCGGTGATCGCCACCAGGGCGTCCAGTTCGGCGCGGCTCAGCATCACCCCGGTCGGATTGTGCGGGCAGGTGACGCTGACCAGCCGGGTCCGCGGCGTGATGGCGGCGACGATCCGCTCCGGATCCAGGCGGAAGCCGTCCTCGAAGGCCAGGTCCACATGGGTCACCGCGCAGCCGATCGCCTTGGGCGTCTCCAGGTTGGTGGCGTAGTTCGGCCGGATCACCACCAGGTGGTCGTCCGCGCTGAGCAGCGATGTGGCGATGATGAACAGCGCGCCGGCCGCCCCGGTCGTCACCAGCACGTCGTCGGCGCTGAGCCCCTGCCCTTCGGCGGCGATCAGTTCGCGCAGGCGGATGCGGCCGCGATGCTCGCCATAGAGCAGGGTCAGGTCGGGAATGGTGAGCCCCAGGTCCGACAGCTTCTGGTCGGCGACCGAACTCTCCGACAGGTTCCAGCGGATGCGGGCGTAGCCGTACTCCTCCGGGCTCTCCACCTCGATCGGCATGCGGGCGTAGCGCACCGGGGCCTCCTAGCTGCGGGTGAAGACCGGATCGCGCCGTTCGCGGAAGGCGGCGACGGCGGCCTTGTGATCGTTGGAGCGGCGCAGGGTGCGCAGTTCCGGCGCGGCCAGGGCGTTGAATTCGTCCGGCGACAAGTCGACGGCGCGGCCCGCGGTGCGCTTGGTGGCTTCCACCGACAGCGGGGCGCGGCTCGCGATGCGTTCGGCGAGCGCGACGGCGGCGGGGCGCAGGTCGTCCGGCGCGTGCAGGCCGGTGACCAGACCGTAGCGCTCGGCGATCTCGGCGTCGTGCGGCAGGCCGGTCAGCAGCATGGCCTTGGCCCGGGATGTCCCGATCAGCCGGGGCAACCGGTAGGTCGAGGCCATCAGGCCCACGTTCACCCCGGCGCAGACGAACTTCGCCTCCGTCGAGGCCAGGCGCAGGTCGCAGCAGAGCGCCAGCTCGAAGCCGCCGCCCACGCACCAGCCGTTGACCGCCGCCACCACCGGGACGCGCGTCGCCTCCAGCCGGTCGAGCAGACGGCCAAAGCCGGCCAGGTCCTCGCCGCCAGGGCCGGTGGACTTGAGGTCGTCGCCGGCGCAGAAGGCGCGACCCTTGCCCGTGACGATCAGGCAGCGCAGGGCGTCGTTGGCCTCCACCTGGTCCAGGGCGTCCATGAAGGTCTGGCGCATCTCCACGCCCAGCGGGTTCATAGGCGGGTTATCGATCTCCAGCAGGACGACCGCCTCGCTGATCGCCTCCACATGCACCTGCCCGCTCATGCGGCCCCCTCGCGCTTGCGTTCCACGGCCGCCGCGCCGCTGGCGACCAGGGCCTCGATCTCGGCCGCGCCGAAGCCCGCTTCGGCCAGCACCTCGCGGG
This sequence comes from Phenylobacterium sp., assembly GCF_036501465.1. GTDB lineage: Bacteria > Pseudomonadota > Alphaproteobacteria > Caulobacterales > Caulobacteraceae > Phenylobacterium. The sequence goes on along the minus strand of NZ_DASYAF010000140.1, from coordinate 55,650 downwards.
TGTGCTCGCCCACCTCGGCCGGGCCGCGGGTCAGTTCTACCGGAGTCGCGTGCAGCTTGATCGGGGTGCGGGGGAACGGCCGCCCGCCGGCCTCAGCCAACAGGCCGCGCGCCTTGATCTGCGGATCGTCCCAGGCCTGGGCCAAGGTGTTGAGCGGCCCGGCCGGCACGCCCACGACGTCCAGCCGCTTGACCCAGGTTTCCGACGTCTCTTTCGTCAGGATCGCCTCCAGCCTCGCCTGCAGGGCGTCGCGGTTCCTGACCCGGTTCCCCGGGGTCTCGAAGCCCGCCTCCTGCTCGAGGGTCGGGTCGCCGAGCCCCGCGCAGAGCCGTTTCCACAGACGCTGGCTGTTGACGCCGACCACCAGGTGCCCGTCGGCCGTCTTCAAGGCCTCATAGGGCGCCGACAGGCGGTGGCGCGTGCCACTGCGCTTCGGGATCGCGCCGGTGGTCAGGAACATGCCGCTTTCCCAGATGGTGTAGGCGAGCGCCGACTCCAGCAGGGAGCTTTCAACTTGCTGGCCTTTCCCCGTCGCCGCGCGGCTCTGCAGCGCCGCCAGCACGCCGATCGCGCCGAACAGGCCGGCGTTGAGATCGGAGATCGGCACGGCGGTGGAACACGGCGCCTGGCTCCCGGTCTCGCCCACATAGCTCATCAGCCCGCTCATCGCCTGGGCGATCAGGTCGAAACCGCCGCGGTCGCGGTAGGGCCCGTCCAGGCCGAACCCGGAGATCGAGCAGTAGACCAGCCGCGGATTGATCTTGGACAGCACCGCGTAGCTGAGACCCATCCGCTCCATGGAGCCGGGCCGATAGTTCTCCACGAAGACGTCCGCCGTCTGCGCCAGCCGGCGCACCACGCCTGCGCCCGCCTCGGTCGAAAGGTCGAGCGCGATGGCGCGCTTGTTGCGGTTGACGAAGTCGTAGGGACGGAATGAGCCGCGATCGACGCTCATGCCGCGGGTGCTCTCGCCGCCCGGCGGCTCGATCTTGATCACATCGGCGCCGAGATCGGCCAGCACCATGGAACAGTAGGCCCCGGCGAGCACGTGGGTGCAGTCGAGTACCTTCAATCCGGCGAGCGCGGCCATCCCTCAGCCCCCCGCCATGACCGTGCAGGCGCGCGGCAAGGCGACCCGCGTCAGCTCCCGCCGGCGCGCGAAGGCCGCGGCGGTCTTCGGGTCGGGCCTGCGGCTGGCCTCCCACTCGGCGAAGTCGCGGTAGTGGGTCATCAGCAGCATGCGCCGCTCGCCCTGCCGCTGGTCCTCGGCTGACGCCTCGGCCACGAAAAGCCCGAAGACGTCGGTCTCGAAGCCACCCTCGAAGCCGACCCAGGCCTCGTTCGACAGCCGCACGAACTCGTCCACCGCCCCGCCGTCGATGGTCAGCCAGCGGTGGACGTAGATCCCCTGGGCCTTGGGCCGCGCGCCGGGCGTCGGCCGCGTGGTGGCGGTGAGCTTCTGATGCTGGACCGAAACCACGCCGGGCCCCGCCAGCACCGCGCCCGCCGTCTCCGCCTCGTCCGTCAGCACCAGCGCCTGGTTGGTCGCATAGCCCAGTGAGGGGGCGAAGACGGCGACCAGATGGTTGCCGAGCCCTTTGCGGACATGGTCGTACAGCGCGCGATGAGCGGTCGCTCCGCGCCCCAGGACCACCTCGAAGTAATTATATTCCACGGACTTATCCTTAGTAGTTCGCACGCTGGGTGATCGCGCCGTCGACGATCATGTTGATGCCGGTTGTGAAGGCCGAGCGCGGGCTGGCCAGGAACACCGCAGCCGCGGCGATCTCCTGCGGGCTCGCCATGCGCCCGGTCGGGTTGCGCTTGATCATCTGGTCGAAGAAGCCCGGCATGTTCGCCTTCACGTTCCCCCAGACGCCGTCGTCGAAATAGACCGTGCCGGGCGAGACCACGTTGCAGCGGACCTTGTTGGGAGCGTTCTCCCGCGCCACGCCCTTGGCGAAGTGGATCAAGGCGGCCTTCATCGCCCCATAGGACGAGGGCCGGTCGGCGTTGACCGAGGAGACCGAGGAGATGATCACGAAGGCGGCGTCACCCTTGTCGGCGGCGGCCTTGGTCAGCAGCGGCTGGGCGGCTTCCCAGGTGCGCACCGCGCCCAGCATGTCGACGTCGAACATCGCGCGCCAGTCGGCCTCACTGTTACCCTGCACCAGGGCGCTGGCGTTGGAGACCAGCACGTCCAGCCCGCCCAGCGCCTCGGCCGCGGCGCGGACGAAGCCCTGCAGCGCCGGCCGGTCGGCGATGTCCACCACCTGGCCGAAGGCCTTGACGCCCCTGGCCTGCAGCGCCCCCACCGCCTCTTCCACCTGGTCGGCCTTGCGCGCGCAGATGGCGACGTTGGCGCCCTCGTCGGCGAAGCCTTCGGCGATGGCGCGGCCGATGCCACGCGTGCCGCCGGTGACGATGGCGGTCTTGCCCTTCAGTTGCAGGTCCAAGTCGCTTCCCTCCCGTTGTGGATTTGCTAGGCGCCGCCGGAACAACAATCCTTGCCGTCGATCTGCACCGGCGGACAGGGCGTGTCGCCATAGGAACAGAAGACACAACAGTCGCCCGGCTTTGGCTTCAACACCGCATGGCAGACGGGGCAATCGTAGAAATACTGGCAAGCGTCGGTGGGCATGGTCTCGGTGGTCCGCCCGCCGCAGGCCGGGCAGGTCAGGGTGGACTGGAGATGCACCGGGTTTCCGTCGGCCATGGCGTCCTCCTCAAACCCTGAACAGGTTGTTGTAGCGCTCGCGCAGCAGGTTCTTCTGCACCTTGCCCATGGTGTTGCGCGGCAGCGCGTCGACGAAGACCACGCGTTTCGGCGATTTGTAGGGCGCGAGTTGTTCGCGGCACGCCGCGATCATCGCCGCCTCGTCGGGCACCGCCCCTTTGGGCGCGATCACCACGGCCACGACGCCCTCGCCGAAGTCGGGGTGCGGCACGCCCACCACGGCGCTTTCGGTGACGCCCGGCAGTTCGTCCAGGATCAGCTCGATCTCCTTGGGATAGACGTTGTAGCCGCCGGAAATGATCAGGTCCTTGGCCCGGCCGCTGATCCACACCCGCCCGTCCGGGTCGCGCCGCGCCACGTCGCCGGTGATGAAATAGCCGTCGGCGGTGAACTCCTGGGCGGTCTTCTCCGGCATCTCCCAATAGCCCGAGAAGACGCTGGGGCCCTTGATCTCGATGACACCCGTCTCCTCGCCGCCGCCGATCCTTAGGGCCACGCCGGGCAGCGGATAGCCGACGCTGCCGGGGATGCGGGCGCCGTCCAGGGGGTTGGAGGTGATGATCACCGCCTCGCTCATCCCGTAGCGTTCCAGGATGCGCATGCCGCTGCGCTGTTCGAACTCGGCGAAGGTGGATTCCAGCAGCGGCGCGGAGCCGGAAATGAACAGGCGCATGTGGGCCGCCCGCTCGCGCGTGAAGCCGGGGTTGGCCAGCAGGCGCGTGTAGAAGGTCGGCACGCCCATCATCACCGTGGACCTGGCCAGGGCCGCCAGCACCTGGGCGTCGTCGAACTTCGCAAGCCAGACCATCGGCGCGCCGGACAGGAAGGCGCAGTGCATGGCCACGAACAGGCCATGGACGTGGAAGATCGGCAGGGCGTGCAGCAGCACGTCGTGCGGGGTGAAACCCCAGGCCTGGTGCAAGGCCCGCGCGTTCTCCGCCAGGTTGCCGTGGCTGAGCATCGCCCCCTTCGACCGGCCGGTGGTGCCGGAGGTGTAGATCAGCGAGGCGAGATCGGTGTCCTTGCGCGCGACAGTCTCGGTGAGGGGGTCGGCGGCGTTGGCCTCGTCGCGGAACGCCAGCGCATCGGTGACGAAGACCCGTGGGCCCGCATCGCCGATGAAGTAGTCCACCTCGGCCTTGGTGTAGGCCGGGTTCAGCGGCAAGAAGACCGCGCCCGCCTTCAGCACGCCGAGATAGATCATCACCGCCTCGACCGACTTTTCGGTCTGCAGGCCCACGCGGTCGCCCGGCGCGACGCCGGAGGCGACGAGATGGCCGGCGATCTGGGCCACGCCCGCCTCCAGCTCGGCGTAGCTAACCTGGGCGCCGTCGCCGAGGATGAACGCCGGCTTGGTGCGGTCGGCCGGGAAACCCGCGGCCAGGATGTCGTAGAGGTTCGCCATCAGGCCTTCCCACCGTTCGCTTTCCACTCCGCCAGCAGCGCCGTCTCGCGCTCGGGCGTCAGCCCCGACCGCAGCTTCGCCTGGCGATCCGCCGGCAGGGTCTTGAACCAGGCCAGGGTGTCGCCGGCGGTGGTGGGCAGCGGCCGGAACGTCAGCCCCGCCTTGAGGGCGCGGGCGATGCTGCGGCGATGGAAGCCAGCGGTCTCGCCCTGGCCCGGGATCCACACCGGCTGATCGCTCCAGGCGTGGACCTTGTGGTCCTGCAGGAACGTCGTGGCGACCCATTCCAGCTTCGGCCTGGCCTGGACGCCGCTGGCGACGCCCGCCAGGAAGTCCTTCGTCAGGAGCTGTTTCGCCGGCCCGGTTCCGTTGAAAGTGCCGGTCGTGCGCGTCTCGGCTAGGCGGACGATCCATTCGGCGAGGTCGCGGGCGTCGACGAACTGTACCGGATCGCTCCCGTCGCCGGGCGCCAGCACCTGCGGCCCCCAACGGTCGCCGAGGTTCGCCAGCCGCACCGGCCAGTAGCTGAAGCGGTCGGTCTCGTCGCCGGGCCCGACGATCAACCCGGGGCGAACGATGGTGGTCGCGCTCGCCCCGAACGCCTTGCGCGCCTCGGCCTCGCTCACCGCCTTGAGCTGGCCGTAGAGCGCCGGGTTCTTGGCGAGCGAGGCCTGCGTCTCGGCCATCGGGTCGGCGCCCTTGTAGGGATCGACCGCGGCGGTCTCGTCGGCCCCGGGCGTGTCGTTCTTCGCATAGACCGAGATGGTGGAGACGAAGACGTACTGTTTCACCTTGCCCTTCAGCACCTTCGCCGCGTCGCGCACCCAGAACGGCAGGGTCGTGGGGTTGTCGATGCAGACGTCCCACTCGCGGCCGTCCAGGGCCTTCAGGTCGCCGGTGTTGCGGTCGCCCAGCAGCTCCTCCACCGGCCCGGGCCAAGCCTCCTTCTGCCGGCCGCGATTGAAGATCGTCACCTGGTGGCCGCGGGCAAGCGCATAGCGGACCTCATGCGGGCCGATGAAGCCGGTGCCGCCGAGGATCAGGATCCGCAGCGTCTTGCGCGCCCTGCCCTGCGCCGAGGCGCGCGGCGCGGCCAGCGCCGCCGCCGCCGCGGCCGATAGGCTGAGATAGTCCCGGCGCGTGGTCATGCGCTCCCTTTCCCGTTCGTCCCGGCTTCAGCCGGTGTTCCCCTATCCGGTATTTCTAAGCCCCGCCGCCACCCCGTTGATGGTCAGGTGGATGCCTTCCCTGACCGCCTCGTCCTGGTCGCCGCGGCGACGCCTGCGGATCAACTCGATCTGCAGATGGTTCAGCGGGTCGATGTAGGGCAGCCGCGCGCGGATCGCGGCGGCGAGGTCGGGATTGTTGTCCAGCAGCGCCGACTGCCGGGTGATCTTCAGCACCGCCGCGCAGGTCTTCTCCCACTCCGCCTGGATCTGGCCGAAGATGGCGTCGGCGAGCGCGCGGTCTTCCACCAGGCCCGCATAGCGCCCGGCAATGGCCATGTCGGACTTGGCCAGCACCATCTCCATGTTAGCGATCGCCGAGGAGAAGAACGGCCAGGCTTCGTACAGTTCCGTCAGCTCGTTCATATCGAGCCCGGCGCTCTCCACCGCCGAGCCGAAGCCGTACCAGCCCGGCAGCATGGCGCGGCTCTGGGACCAGGAGAACACCCAGGGGATGGCCCGCAGGCCGCCGATGGAGCGGCTGGCCTGGCGCGAGGTCGGCCGGCTGCCGATGTTCAGGTCGGCGATCTCGGTGATCGGGGTGGCGGCGTAGAAGTAGTCCACGAAGCCCGGGGTTTCGTGGACCAGGGCGCGGTAGGCGGCGAAGGAGGCCTGGCTGAGCGCCTCCATGGCTTTGGCATGGGGTTCGGTGACCTGGCTCGCCGCCTCGTTCCGGAACGAGGCCAGAACGGTCGCCGCGGTCAGGGTCTCCAGGCTCTGGGCGGCCAGTTCCGGGTCGGCGTATTTGTTGGCCACCACCTCGCCCTGTTCGGTGATGCGGATGCGCCCGTTCACCGTGCCCCCGGGCTGGGCCAGGATGGCGTCGAAGCTGGAGCCGCCGCCGCGGCCCACCGCCCCGCCCCGGCCGTGGAAAAGCTGCAGCCGCAGGCCCTCGCCGCGCGCCACGCGGCCGAGCGCGCGGGATGTCTGGTAGAGCTCCCAGGTCGAGGTGAGGTAGCTGCCGTCCTTGTTGCTGTCGGAGTAGCCAATCATCACCTCCTGCAGGCCGATCGGCTCGACGAGGCGGCGGATCAGCGGCAGGGCCAGGTACTCGGACAGCGTCTGCGGCGCGGCGCGCAGGTCGCCGATGGTCTCGAACAGCGGCTCGGCGAAGATCTGGGTGCGCGGGGGGTCGCCTGGCGTGAACAGGCCCACCTCCTTCAGCAGCAGATAGACTTCCAGGAGGTCGGACACCGTCTGGGTGTTGGAGACGATGTAGGAGCGGATCACGTCCTTGCCGCAGAGCCGCTTGGCCTCGGCGGCGGCCATCAGCACTTCGATCTCGCGCTCGGTCTCCTCGCTGTAGGTCGCAAACGGCGAACGCAGCGGCCGCCCGTGGCTGAGTTCGGCGATCAGCAGCGTACGCCGTTGCGCCTCGTCGAGCGCCTCGTAGTCGTCGCAGACCCCGGCGACCTTCAGGAGTTCGGCGCAAGTGCGCCCATGGACAGCGGAATTCTGCCGCAGGTCCAGCCGCGCCAGGTGGAAGCCGAAAGTGTCGACCGCGCGGATCAGGTCCGGCAAAGGCCCGCGCTCGAACAGCGAGCCGTGCTGGGCCAGCAGGCTCTCCAGCACCGTCTCGAGGTCGGCCTTGAGGTCGTCAGGGCTGTCGTAGGGTGCGGCGTCCATGGCCGGGGGCCGGGCCGGCGGCTCGCCGGTCAGCCGCGTGTAGGTCGCCGCAGTGCGCGCATAGACGCCGGTCAGCGCCTGGCGGTAGGGCTCGTCCGCCCGCTGCTCCGAGCGATCATGGGCGGCGTCGGCCAGCGCCCGCAGCTTCGGCGTCACCTGCGCCAGGCGCACGGACAACGACAGCTCCGCGCCCAGCGCATTGATCGCCTCCAGATAGGTTCGCAGCGCCGCCCCGGCCTGGCGCGCCGTGGCCTGGCGCATCACCTGCGCCGTCACGAACGGATTGCCGTCGCGGTCGCCGCCGACCCAGGAGCCCAACCGCAGGAAGCTGTTCAACGGCTTGGGCCCGCCCAGCACCTCCACCCAGTGGGCGTAGAGCCTCGGCAGCTCCGGCAGGAAGCTGCGCTCGAAATAGGAGACCGCGTTCTCGATCTCGTCCTTCAGGCCCGGCTTCACCGAGCGCAGCAGCCGGGTGCGCCAGAAGATCGACACCTGGCGCATCAGTTCGCGCTCGATCGCCGCGCGTTCGACGTCCGAGGCGGCGCAGTCATGGGCGTCGAGGCCGCTCGCGATGGCGCCGGCGCGGTCCAGCACGCTCTTGCGCCGCACTTCGCTGGGATGGGCGGTGATCACCGGGGCGATCAGGGCGCGCTGCAAGAGCTCCACCACCTGTTCGCGGCCGACACCCTCGCCCGCCAGGGTGCGGATCGCCCCGGCCAGGGTGTCATGGCGGGCGTCGCCGCCGCGGCCTTGCCGCCGCTGGATATGATCCTCGGCGATGTTGGTGATCTGCAGGAAGCAGGCGAAGGCGTGGGCGAAGCGCACCGTGTCCGGCAGGCTGAGCGCGCCCAGCCGCTCGGCCATGGCCTTGGCGGCGGCGGCCGTGCCCTCGCGGTGGAAGGCGACCGAGGCCTGCCGCGTCTCCTCGATCTGGTTGAACACCGCCTCGCCGTCCTCGGCGCGGATCACGTCGCCCAGCACCTTGCCCAGGAAGCGGACGGTGGCGCGCAGCTGCTCGGGGATCGGCGTGCTCATGGCGGCCCTAGGAAAAGCCACAGGCCGGCGAGTGCGTCATCTGGTTTCCTGCGAACCGAGCCGTGATAGTCGCTATAGCTTCCGCGAAGGGAACGCGCATGACGCCCCACGACGCCCTCGACCGCATCCGCCGCTACGATGGGCGCCTGAAGGCCTTCGTGCGCGTGTTCGAGCCGCCGCTGGGCGTGGGTCCCGGACCGGTCTTCGCGATCAAGGACCTGTTCGACGTGACTGGCGCGCCCACCGGCGGCGGCGCGCGCGTGCCGCTGGCGGCGTCGCCGCAGGCCAACGCCGTGGTCGTCGACAAGCTGCTGAACGCCGGCTGGCGGGCGATCGGCAAGACCCAGACCGTCGAGCTGGCCTATGGCGGTTGGGGCACCAACCGGGCCGTGGGCGCGCCGCACAATCCGTGGGACCACACGACCCATCGCGCGCCGGGCGGCTCGTCCTCCGGCTCGGCGGTGGCGGTGGCGGCAGGCTTCTGCGACGCGGCCCTGGGCAGCGACACCGGCGGCTCGGTGCGGATTCCGGCCTCGACCTGCGGCGTTGTGGGGCTGAAGCCCGGGCGTGGCCTGGTCAGCCTGGGCGGCGTTCATCCGTTGGCCCCGTCGCTGGATACGGTGGGCGCGCTGGCCAAGGACGTCACGACCGCGGCGCGCATGCTGGCGGTGATCTCCGGTCCGGACGGCGCGGCCGCCGCGCGCGGGCCGTTCGACGCCGAGGCGGCGTTGTCGGCCGAGGTCGAGGGCCAACGGGTGGCCGCCATTCCGCTGGAGCACCTGGGCGAGGTGGACGCCGAGGTCGGCCGCCTCTACCTCGCCGCCTTGGAGCGGCTGCGCAGGACCGGCGTCACCGTCCAGATGGTCCGTCCGCCCAAGGCGCTCGACGAGAGTTTCGCGCCCAACGGCCTGATCATGGCCGCTGAGGGCTGGCGCATCTGGGGCGAGCGGATCGAGACCCACCGCAAGGTGATGGACCCGTGGATCGTGCGGCGTTTCGAGGTCGGCCGCGACATCTCCGACGAACGCCTGGCCGAAGCCCAGGACCGCCGCGCCGCCGACCAGCGCGAGTTCCACGCGTGGCTCTCGGCCTACGACGGGCTGGTGACGCCCACCTGTCCGATCCCCGGCCCGCCGATGGACCAGGTGGATGAGGCCGTCTCGCCGCTCAGCCGCCTGACGCGGGCGGCCAACTACCTCGACCTGCCGGGGATCAGCACGCCCTGCGGCCTGACCGGCGAAGGCATGCCGGCGGGCCTGCAGATCCTCGGCAATCCCCGCGACGAGGCCGCCGTGGTCGCCCTGGGCGCGGCCTTCGAGAAGGTCAGCGGCTGGAACGGCCGGCTGCCCGATCTGGACGGCTTCGCCTAGCCGCGCTTGCGGGACTTCCGCGGCTTCATCGCGGCCACGATCCGCGCGGCGTCGGCCAGCAGGCCGGCCAACTCCTCCGCCTCCACCACGTCCAGGCGCACCAGCACGGCCGGATAGCCGCGATAATGGTCGTCGTCGAAGAACCGGTCGGGCGCCGCCTCGATCAGGAATTCCTTGCGCTCGATCGGGCAGCGGACCGCCAGGATGTCGCGGCGTGGAACGCGCGGCTTTTTCGGATGGACGCGCTCATTAAAGCTCCAGGCGAAGCCCTTGCCGGCGCCGGCGACCTCGAACCCCAGGCGCAGTTCGTCGGAAACATCGAGCGCCCCTTCGATGGCCGCCGCCATCCGCCGGACGTCGTCGGGTTCGACCATCCTCCCTACTCGGCCCGCAGCGCCGGCGCCGGGCGCTTCGACAGCGCCTGGAAGGCCGCCAGCAGGCCGCCGATCCCGGCCACCACCGCCGCGGCCGCCAGCAGGGCCGCGACGCCCGCCCAGTCCATGCTCCATTTGGCGTGGAAGACGCGCACCACCACCGGCCAGGCGGCGGCATAGCCGAGCGCCACGCCGGCCGTCCCGGCGATCACGCCGACCGCGCCGTACTCCAGCACATAGGCGCTGAGAATCTGCGTCCGCGACGCGCCCAGCACCTTCAGGGTCGCGGCCTCGCGGGTCCGCGCCCGGGCGCGCGCGGCGATCGCGCCGGCCAGCACCAGCAGGCCCGCGAGCGCCGCCACCGCCGCGGCGCCGCGGATCGCCAGCGCCAGGCGGGCGAAAAGGTCGGTGGCGGCCTCCAGCTGCTCGCGCACCGAAATGACATTCACGGTCGGGAAGCTCTGTCCGAGCTGGCGCGTCACCGCCGCCTCCTGCGGCCGGGTCGCCTTGGCGATGGCCACCTGGCGCAGCGGCGCGCCAGCCAGCGCGTCGGGCGTGACAACCACCGGGAAGCTGGCGCCAAACCCGCCCACCTCCACCTTGCGCAACACCGCGACCCTGGCGGCGATGTCGCGGCCGAGGATCGAAAGGGTGATGGCGTCGCCGACCCTGATCCGCTCGCCGCGCGCCACGTCGGTGTCGAGCGCGACCAGCGGCGGGCCGGAATAGCCCGCCGGCCACCACTTGCCGTCCTCGATCCCGGCGCCTTCCGGCTCGGGACCGATGGCCGACATGGTGATGTCGCTGTCGTAGGCCCAGCGGTCGGAGCGGTCGATCTTGGCGACCTCCACCGGCTGGCCGCGCACCGCGGTGATGCGGCCGGTCACGAAGGGCTCGCGCAGATAGATTTTATCGGTCAGCGGCTGGCCGAAGGCGCGGGCCACAGCGGCGTCGAACGCGGCAGCGCGGTCGGTCGGGATATCGGTGAACACCAGGGCCGGTGCGGTGCGCGGCGCGACCTCGGCCACCTGGCGCAGCAGGGCCGACTGGATCAGCACCACGCAGGCCAGCAGGGCCACGCCCAGGCCGATGGCCGGCGAGGCGGTCCGCGCCGCCGAGTGCGGCCCGGCCAAGTTGGCGAGGCCGATCCGCAACGGCCCGCGCGCCCCGGCTCGCGCCCTGCCGGCAAAGATCGCCGAACCCCAGCCCAGCGCCCAGAGCAGGCCGAACGAGACGGCGACGCCGGCGATCATGATCCCGGCGGCCAGCGGCGTCGGCGCGGTCACCACCGCCATGGCGGCCAGGCCCACGGTCGCCAGAACCGCGCCCACGATCTCCGGCCCGATCTGGAAGGCGCCTTCCAGGTCGCTGCGGAACAGGCTGGCGGGCGGCGTCGAACGCGCCCGGCCGAGCGGCGCCAGGGAGAAGGCGGCGGCGGACAGCAGGCCGAACGCGGCGGCCTTGGCCAACGGCCAGGGATAGACCGCGAACAGGGCCGGCACCGGAAGGTTGTCCTTGACGATCTCGCCCATCACCAGCGGGGCGGCCGCGCCCACCGCCAGGCCGATGGCCACGCCCAGCGCGGCCAGGAGGCCGATCTGGATCAGGTAGACGTCACGCACCAACTGGCCCTCGGCGCCGAGCGCCTTGAGCGTCGCGATCACCGGCTTCCGCGCCTCGAGATAGGCGCTCACCGCCCCAAAGACGCCCAGGCCGCCGGCCACCAGCGACGCCAGGCCGATGAACCCCAGGAAGTATTCCAGCTGGTCTATGAGCCGATGGATGCCGGGCGCGGCGTCCTCCCGGTCGCGGATGCGGATCAGGCCGCCCAGCTGGCGGTGCAGGTCGGCCTTCGCCTGCGCCAGGCGCGCGCCCGGCGGCAGGGCCACCCGGGCGGTCTCGCCGAACGGCAGGCCGCGGGTCATGAAGCCGCCGCGCTGCATGGCCGAGATGTTGGTCAGCACCCGCGGGCCCAGCGCGAAGCCACGCGCCAGCCGGTCGGGCTCGTCCAGCAAGACGCCGGTCACCCGCAGTGGCAGGTTCCCGGCCAGGAACTGGTCGCCGACCTTGAGGTGCAGCCGGTCGAGCAGCGGCTGTTCCACCAGCGCCCCGTCGATCCCACCGGCCTTTGCCGGCGCGATGGCGGATTGGACGGACGAAACCCCGGGCGCGGCGGCCTTGAACGTCACCTGCCCGGCCAGCGGATAGGTCCCGTTGACGCCGCGCAGCTCCACCAGCCGGCGATCCCCCGAAGGGGCTTCCGCCATGGCCATCGAGCCCACGGCGTAGGAGACCCGGCCGGCATGGGCCAGGACCCGCTGCTCCTTGGCGTCGAAGGCCCGGCCGCGGGTGTTGAGCGCCAGGTCGCCGCCCAGGATCTCGCTGGCCTGGCTGGCCAGGCCCCGGCGGAAGGCTTCCGCGGTCGAGCCGGCCGCGGCGATCGCCGCCACGCCCAGCGCCAGGCAGGCCAGGAAGATGCGGAAACCCCGCACGCCGCCGCGCAGCTCGCGCGCCGCGAACCGGAAGGAGAGCGGCGTCACGCCCGGGTCTTCGCTTTTTCTGGGGAGACGGCCACGCGGCCGTCGCGCAGGCGCACGATGCGGTCGGCTCGTTGCGCCAGGCTCTCGTCGTGGGTCACCAGCACCAGGGCCGCGCCGGTCTCTGCCACCAGCTCGAACATCATGTCGGCGACCTTGTGGGCGTTGGCGGCGTCGAGGTTGCCGGTGGGCTCATCGGCGAACAGCAGGGCCGGCCGCGAGGCGAGCGCGCGGGCCAGCGCCACCCGCTGCTGCTCACCGCCGGACAGCTGGTGCGGATAGTGCCGGCCGCGGGCGGAGAGGCCCACCCGATCCAGCCAGACCCGCGCCGTCGCCGTGGCGTCGGCCACGCGCGCGATCTCCAGGGGCGCGGCGACGTTCTCCTCGGCCGTCATGTTGGGCAGCAGATGGAAGCTCTGGAACACCAGGGAGACGCGGCCCCGCCGCAGGCGCGCGCGGCCATCCTCGTCCAGGCCCGCCAGGTCCTGGCCGAACAGCCTGACCGTTCCGCCGGTCGGCCGCTCCAGCCCCGCGGCCACGGCGATCAGCGAGGATTTGCCCGATCCCGACGGCCCGATCAGCGCCACCCGCTCCCCGCCTTTCACGGTGACGTCCAGCCCGCGGAGGATCTCCACCGGCCCGGCGGCCGACGGCAGGGTGAGCGAGACCTGCTCCAGGACGAGCGGGTCCCCCGCGTCGCGCGGCGACTTTGGGACGTCTGTGTCGGTCAAGGTGGGCCCTCAGGCGTTTCAGCGGCGTTCAGTTCATCCTAGATAGGGCACGCGCATGGCCGATACACGATCCCTTTCCGTTTCCCCCATTTCCGTCTCCCGGCGAACGCTCATCGCCGCAGGGGTCTCGATCGTGCCGCTGAGAGCCGTCGCGGCCAAGGCCAAGGTGGTGACCATCCTGGGGGATTCGATCACCGCCGGCCTGGGCCTGCCGGCCGCCGCCGCCCTCCCCGCCCAACTTCACGACGCGCTCGCCCGGCTGGGCGTCGCCAATGTGGTGCGCGGCGCCGGCGTTTCCGGCGACACCGCCGCCGACGGCGCCGCGCGCGTCGATTTCAGCATCCAGCCCGACACCGCACTGGTGGTGGTGGCGCTGGGTGGCAACGACCTCTTGCAGGGCATCGATCCGAAAACCACGCGCGCCAACCTGCAGAAGATCGTCGCCCGGCTGAAGCAGCGCCGCATGGGCGTAGTGCTCTGCGGCCTGAAGGCCCCGCCCGAGATGGGCGCCCACTACGCCCGCGACTTCGACACCAGTTTCGAAAGCGTCGCCAAGGCCGAGGGCGTGACCCTGTTCCCCGACCTGCTGGCCGGGGTGGAACGCAACCCCGCGCTGAACCAGGGCGACTCCATCCACCCCAACGCCCGGGGCGTGCAGATCATCGTCGGCAAACTGGCGCCGGTGGTGGCGAAGGAACTCGCCAGACATCTCTAGAATCAAATGTGTAGATCCTGATTCAGCGTTCAGGCCGCTTCGGCCTGAACCCATCAGGGTCTAGGCGGGGATCGTCTCCGGCGGCGCGGCCTCGCCCGGCCGGCGCCCGAACCGCCAGGTCAGCGCCGGCAGCAGCACCAGGCTCGCTACCGTCGAGGTGATCAGCCCGCCCAGGATGACGATGGCCATCGGCCCCTGGATCTCGCGCCCCGGCTGGCCGGTGGAGACGGCCAGCGGCGCCACCCCCAGGCCGGTCACCAGCGCGGTCATCAGGATCGGCGTCACCCGCTCGCGGGTTCCCAGCAGGACGGTCTCCACCGACCAGGGCTGGCCGTCCTCGTCGGTGAGCTGGTCGATGTGGGCGATCAGCAGGATGGCGTTGCGGGCGGCCACCCCGAACAGGGTCACGAAGCCCACCAGCGAGCCGAGAGACAGGCTGCCACCGGTCAGCGCCACGGCGATCACCCCGCCCACCAGGGCGAAGGGCGTCGCGCCGAGGATCAGCGTGGTGGTGCGCCCGCTGCGGAAGGCGATCAGCAGGAGCGCGATCACCCCACCCGCGGCGATGACGGTGTTGAACAGCAGCTCCTGGCGCGCCGCCAGCGCGCCCTGCGCGGCGCCGGAATATTGCAGGAAGACGCCCGGCGGCAGCTTCACCTTGGCGGCGATGGCCTGCTGCACGGCCTTGGTCACCTTGGCGACGTCCTTCGGCGGCGGGTTGGCGGTGACCGCTTGCCGTGGCCGCCCGCCTTCATGGCGCACCAGGGTCCTGGTCTCAGTGAGATAGACCTTGGCGATGGATTTCAGCGGCACGGCCGTCCCGGTCGCCGAGCGGACCAAGAGGTCGCCGACCGCTTCCGGATCGCGGCGCAGGTCCGGCGGCGTGGTGACCGCGATGTCGATGGTCCGCGTCTCCTGGAAGATCTTGGCCGCCGCCGCGCCCTGATAGGCCGCGCCGATGGCGGCCAGGGCGTCGGCGGGCGCGACGCCGAACCGGGCCATGGCCGGGAAGTCGAGGTCGACCCGCACCACCGGCGTCTTCGGCGGCGTCTGGACAGTGACGTCCACCGCGCCCTTCACGGTCTTCATCACGTCGGAGATCTGGTCGGCGACCTTGTCCAGGGTGTCGAGGTCGGCGCCGTAGACGCCCACCACCAGAGCGGCGGTCTCGCCGGAGATCGACTCGCTGATCCGGTCGCCCAGGAAAGTCACGACCTCGGTCCGCAGGCCCGGGTAGCTGTCCAGCACCTTGTGGATGGCGTCCTGGACCTCGTCCTGCCGGTGGCCGGAGAGGTGCGGCTTCAGCTCGACATGAAACTCGGTGCGCTCGGTGCCGAACGGGTCCTCGCCACCGGGGGCGCGGCCGATCTGCTGCTCAATGCTCTGCACGCCGTCGATCGCCAGGATGTCGCGGCTGATCTTCTCCCCATAGTCGCGCATCACCGCGATCGAGGTGCCCGGCGGGCCGGAGACGCTGAGCACGAAGTGGCTTTCGCGGAAGTCCGGCAGCAGTTCGGAATTGAACAGGGCGAAGCCCGCCACGGTGATCGCCAGCGCCACGCCCACCGCCACCAGCGACCAGCCGGGCGCGGCGATGGCCCGCTTCAGGATGCGCTCGTGGCCATGCTTGGCGTGCCGCAACCAGCCGGGCTCGATCTTCAGGTCGGCGCGGTGCAGCAGCAGCAGCGCCAGCGGCGGGGTGATCACGATCGCCACGGCCAGCGAGGCCAGGGTGGCGATGATGAAGGACGCCGCGAGCGGCGAGAAGAACGATCCCTGCAGGCCGTGCAGCAGCAGCACCGGCAGCAGCACCGCCGCCAGCATCAGGGTTGCGTAGATCACCGGCGCGCGGACCTCGACCGAAGCCGCCAGGATCACATCGCGGACCCTCGCGCCGGGAGTCGCGGTCCGCACCCGGCGCACGATGTTCTCGGTGCCGATCACCGCGTCATCGACCACCACGCCCAGGGCCACGGCTAGGCCGCCGAGCGTCATGGTGTTCAGCGTCGAGCCCATGCGGTCCAGCACGATCACCGCGGTGAGCAGCGCCAACGGGATCGAGACGAAGGCGATCAGCACGGTGCGCAGGTCCCGCATGAACAGGAACAGCACCAGCGCGATCAGCACCGCGCCCAGGCCCAGGTCCCAGCCGATCCCGGAAAGCGCCGTGGCGATGAAGTTGGCCGGCCGATGCAGGTTCTGGTTCACCACCACGCCCTGGGCCTTCAGGGCCGGGGCCATGTCGGCCATGGCCTTCTCGACCGCGTGGGTGGCGTCCAGCGTGTTGGCCCCGTACTGGCTGGAGATCGCCATCATCACGCCCGGCTTGCCCATGATCAGGGCGTCGCCGTCCAGCGGCGCGGGGCCGTCCACCACCTGGGCCACGTCGCCGACCCTGGCCGGGGCGGCGCCGTCCACGCTGGGCAGCGGGGCCGCGGCCACGTCGGCGGCGTTCTGCGCCTGGCCGTGGGATTCGATCAGGATCCGCTGCTGCGGGGTGTCGATGTAGCCGGCGCCGGAGACGCCGGTCGCCGATTGCACCGCGCTCAGCACATCGCTGAGGCCCAGGCCGCGGGCCGCCAGGGCGTCGGGCCGCACGCGCACCTCGATGCGGCGGAACTGGCCACCGAACACCGTGGCGCGCGCCACGCCGTCGGCCTGCAGGATGTTGGGCCGCACGGTCCAGTCGACCAGGTCGCGCAGCTGCATGGGCGTCAGCCGGTCGCTGGTGAAGCCGATCTTCATCAGGTCCATGGTGGACGAGGTGAGCGGCGAGACATGCGGCGGCGTCACCCCCTGCGGCAGGGGGTCGAGCTCGCCCAGCGCCTCGGAGACCACCTGCCGGTCGTGAAAGGGATCGGACCCCTGGGCGAAGTTGACGGTGATGGTCGACAGGCCCGCGGTGGATTCCGAGCGGATCGAGGCCACGCCGGCCGATCCGTTGATGGCCTGTTCCACCGGCCGGGTGACCAGCTGCTCCACCTGTTCGGCGGTCAGGCCCGGGGCGTTGGTCTGCACCTCCACCTGGGCGGGCACGAAGTCGGGGAAGACGTCGAGCTTGGCGCGCTCCAGCACGATGCCGCCGTAGACCAGCAACAGCAGGGCCGCGACCGCCATCAGCCGCGGCCGCTCCAGCGTCCATCCGACGATGCGCGACAACATGCTCAATCGACGTCCTTGCCGGCGCCGCTCTGGGCCGCGAACAGCTGGGCCGCGCCGGCGGTCACCACCGGCTCGCCGGGCCGAAAGCCGGCGCGGACGAAGACGCCATCAGGCTCGGCCACGCCGCCGCTCACCACGCGTCGCTCGAAATGGGTGGCGTCGCGGCGCACATAGACGAAGGTCTGACCGCCGGAGCGCATCAGGGCGGCGCGCGGGATGGTCACGCCCGACGCCCCCGCGCCGACCGCCACGCTGGCCGGCGCCACCGCCCCGCTGGCCATCCGCAGAGCGGCGGGACCGCGGACCACGGCCAGCAGGCCGGTGGACTGCAGCCGCGGATCGGCCGCCCGGGTCGGGCCGAGGATGGTGGCCGCAGCCGTCTGGTCCGCGCCGGTCTGGATGAGCACCGAGCCGCCGCCCAACGGCAGGCCCTGGCCGGAGTCGAGCCTGACCAGGGCGGCGCGGCCCGCGACGATGTCGGCGATCAGCTTGCCGCGCGCCGCGTCGCTGAGCTTGCCGAGGCCTGGGCCCCACTCCAGACCGACCCGCTGGCGCAGCAGCTTCAGCTTCAGCGCATCCTGCCGCGCCTGGGATTGCGCCGTCTCGGCGACCTGTTTCGAGACGGTCTGGTCGGCGACCAGCGCCTTGGTCCGCGCCGCCTCCGCCGCCGAGGCCTGCGCCGCCGCCCGGGCGGCGGACAGGTCGGAATCCAGCTGCGCGAGCGGCCCCGGGTCCAGGCCGCGGGCGAAGGCCGTCTGGGTGCTGGAGCGATAGGCCGACGGCAGGGCGACCACCGCCACCCCCAACCGCGCCTGGGTCCTGGCGTCCATGGCGAGCAGGCCCGCCGCGGCCTCCGCCGCCGGCGCCGCCCAGGCGTGGCCCGCCAGCAAGACCCCCAAAGCGCCGGCCAGCGCCGCCAGTCTATGAGCCTTCATCGCGCTCCTCCGGTCTTCGCCACCGGCGCCGGGGCGGCCTTCGCATCGTTCAAGGCATTGAGGATCGCCGCCGTCTCCGCCGGATCGAACGACCGGCGCAGGGCGTCCTCCAGGTCGGCCTTGGCGGCCAGGGCGGCGCGTCGGGCGTCGTTCGCCGCCAGGTCCGCGTCGATCAGCGCGCCCCGCGCGGCCAGCGCATCGACCTTGTCGCCCTCGCCGGCCAGGGCCAGCCGGTCGGCGACCGCCGCCGCCTGGGCCGCCAGGGGCGCGTCGTGGTCGCGAGCCCGCTCGAGGTCGGCCCAGGCCTGGCGGAAGGCCGCAGTCGCGGCGTCGACCTCGCCCAGGGCGTTGGCCTGGGCGGCCTCCAGCGACCGGCCGGCGTCGAGGCGCGCCGCCTCGGCCTGGGCGATGGCCTTGCGGTTCAGGTCCCAGGGCGGCAGGGCCAGGGACAGGGTCCAGGGCAGCTTGTTGACCCCGTGGTCGTAGAAATAGCCGGGGCCGACGCTGAGCGCGGGATACTGGATGGCGATCTGGGTCCGGAGCGCCTGTTCGGCGAGATCGTAGTCGGCCACGGCCCGCAGCACGTCACGGCGCGAAGCGGCCGCATCGCGCCGCCAGGTCGCAAGGCCGGCCAGCGACGGCTCCTCTTGGCCCGGCGCGGGGAAGACCCGGCTGCGCACCGCCGCCGGGCTCAGGCCCAGGGCCTTGGCGAGGGCCGCGAGCGCGGCTTCCTGGTCGCCATCGGCGGTGATCAGCCGGCGCCGGGCGGCGGCGGCGTCGGTCATCGCGGTGATGAGCAGCGTCCGGGCGTCCTGCCCCAGGTCCACGCGCCGCTGCATGCGCTGCACGCGATCATCACGCACCTGCGTCGACTGCTGCGCCAAGAACCGCTCCTGCCGCGCGAAATCGAGGTCGCCCAGCGCCCTGTCGATCGCCGTGCGCACGCTCCAGATCGCCTCGCCGTAGTCGTAATAGGCCTGCAGGGCCTGAAGCTGAGCGGTGGTGATCCGGGCGCTGCGCCGCACGCCGAAATCCAGCGGGATATCGCTGGCCGCCTCCCACCCCCAGTGCGGCGCCTGGTCGGCGTATTCCGCCGTCAGCGTCAGGCTTGGCCCCGCGCCGGCCTTGGCCGCCCGGGCCGCCGCCAGCGCCGTCGCATACTTGGCCCGCGCCTCGAGGATCTGCGGGTTCTGCCGGACCGCGAGCGCGAGCAGACCGGCGCGGGTCCAGGCCTTGCCGCCCGGATCGCCCGGCAGGGCGCGGGCGTCGAAGCCTGGCGCGAAGGCCTCGGGATGCGGCGGCGCGGGGGCGTAGTGCACGCATGCGCCCAGCGCCAGAGCCAGGAGAACCGCGCTGAGCCCCGCTGCCTTCACGCGTCCTCCCTACTTGCCGACCACGAGCACTTCGAAGCTGCCAGGAACGATACCCGGGCGACCGCCGCCCGTCGCCGGCTGGTATTTCGCCGCCGGCAGGTAGACGCGGCCGGTCCGTTCATCAACGGCGATGGTGCGCGCGCTGACCTGGGTCTGCACCGTCTCCACGATGGCGGCCTTGCCGCCGCCCGCGACCTTGATCACCGACAGCGTCCCGTCGCGCCCCGCGGGCACGAAGGCCAGCTTCTGCTTCGGGTCATAGGCCACGCCGTCGGCGCCCCTGCCGGTGGCCAGGGTCTGGACCACCTGGCCGGTCCTGGCGTCGACGATGTCGGTGGAGGCGCTGCAGGCGGCGATCAGCAACTTGTCGGCGGCGTCGTAGGCCAGGCCCGTGGGGCCCTCGCAACCCGTCAGCGGATAGTGAGCCAAGACCGACTTCTTCATGATGTCGACAGCCACCACCTCGTTCTTGTTCTCGACGTTGACGAAGACCTTTCCGGCCCCGTCGGCCGCGGCCGCCTCCAGGTCGCCGCCCACCTCGATCACGCCTGTCACCTTGTGGGCCTTGGGATCGATCAGGGTGATCTGGCCCTGGTGGTCCATCGTCATGGCCAAGCCCGTCTTGGGGTCGAAGCCCGCCGCGTCCGGGCCCTTGCCGGCCGCAACGGTCGCGACCGGCTGGCCGGTCTTTGAATTGACGAAGACCACCGTACTGGTCCCACCGTTGGTGACCATCACCTCGGCGCCGCCGTTCACCGGCATGGCGTCGTGCAGCCGCTGGCCGGGGCCGAAGGACGAAACCGCCTTGGTGGCCAAGTTCACGGCCATCACTGAGGACCCGTGGGTCAACAGCACGCGATTGTTGGCCTCGTCGACCCGCACATAGTCCCAGCCGCCGTCCGGGCCCGAGATCCGGTCGATGACGTGATAGCCCGTGCCGGCGGCGCAGGCCGCTCCAGCGCAGAGAAAGCTGAAAGCGAACGCGGCGGCGAAGCGCGAAGCATGCATTGGAAGTCCTCCCTTCGCCCTCACCTAGACCCACCAGCTTGACCGCCCGATGACGGCCAGATTGCCAAACCCCAATGTTGGACCACACAACCTGTGCTAGGTCGCCTCGGGAAAAGCGACGCGCGCCTCCAACCCGGGCTCCGCCGGAAACAGCGCCACCTCCGCCCCATGCAGCCGCGCCACCGCCGCCACCAGGGCCAGGCCCAGGCCGCTGCCGGGTGTCGAGCGACTGCGCTCCAGCCGGTAGAAACGGTCGAACAGCCGCTCGCGTTCGGCTTCCGGCACGCCCGGTCCGTCATCGGTGACCGACAGCACCGCGCCCCGCCCGGCGCGACCGACCCGCACGGCGATGTGGGCGTCCGGCCCCGCATGGCGCAGGGCGTTCTCCACCAGATTGACCAGCAGCTGGGTCAGCAATTCCGCGTCGCCGTCGACCCGAACCGCCCCGTCCGCCGGCGGCTCGAAGCCCAGGGACTGGCGCTGGTCTTCCGCCGAGGGCGAGAAGGCTTCGGTGACGTGCTGGGCCAGCTGGGCGAGATCGCAGGGCCGGAAGCCCGCGCGCCGCGCCCCGCCCTCGATCTGGGCGATGCGCAGCAAGGCCGCGAAGGTCTCCAGGATCGAATCCAGATCGGCCAGCGCCCCCTCCAGCGCCGCCTCGCGGTCTTCAGGTCGCGCCTGCCCCGCCTCCAGCTTCTGGCGCAGGCGGGTCAGAGGCGTGCGCAGGTCGTGGGCGATGTCGCCGGACACTTGTTTCAGGCTGTCCATGAGCACCGCGATCCGGTCCAGCATGCGGTTGAAGGTGGCGGCCAGGCGGTCGAGGTCGTCGTCGGAACCGCGCACCGGCACCCGGCGGCCAAGGTCGCCGTCGATGATCGCCTCCGCCGTGCCCGAGATCGCCGCCAGCCGGCGGTGTACGTCGCCGCTCAGCGCATAGCCGCCGGCGACGCCCAGGATCACCACCACCGCCAGCGCGATGGCGAACACCCGCAGCACGGCGCCGTCCAAGGCCTCGACCCGCTCCTCGTCGTCGCCGACCAGCAGCCGGTGGCCGTCCGGCAAGGCGACGGCGAACAGCCGCAAGGTCTCGCCCGACCCGGCCGGCCGCAGGTTTGACCAGCCCAGGGCGGCGTGCTCGGCGGCGAGCTGGCCGGCCAGCGCCCGCCCGCCCGGCCCCTCCAGGCCGAAGGCCAGCGAGCCCGGCGTCCGGTCCCGTTCATGGACCGCATCGATCACCCCGGTCAGGCCCTCGGCGCGATACTCCTGCACCAGGGCGGCGGACTCGGCGCGGATGCGGGCGTCGAACTGGGCCGAGAGCGCCTGGCGCGTGGCGACCAGGGTCACCACGCCGACCACCACCACCAGGATCGCGAAGATCGTCGTGTAGAGGCCGGCCAGGCGCAGGCTGGTGGAGCGGAACATCGCGGCTAGTCCGGCTCGCGCAGCACGTAGCCGGCGCCGCGCACCGTGTGGATCAGGTCATGGCCGTGGCCGCGGTCCACCTTGCCGCGCAGCCGGCTCATGTGGGTCTCGACGATGTTGGTCTTGGGGTCGAAGTGGAAATCCCAGACGCTCTCCAGCAGCATGGTGCGGGTGACCACCCGGCCGGCGTGGCGCAGCAGGTATTCCAGGATCTGGAATTCGCGCGGCTGGAGCTCGATCCGCCGCCCGCCACGCGTGACGGTGCGCTTCATGAGGTCCAGTTTCAGGTCGGCGATGGCCAGTTCGGTGCGCAGTTCCTGGGTGGGCGGGCGGCGCGCCAGGGCGTTCACCCGGGCCAGCAGCTCGGCGAAGGCGAAGGGCTTGACCAGATAGTCGTCGGCGCCGGCCTCCAGGCCCTCGACCCGGTCGTCGATGCCACCCAGCGCCGTCAGCAGCAGCACCGGCGTCTTGACCCCCGAGGCGCGGATGGTCCGCAGGATCGCCAGGCCATCCACCTGCGGCAGCATGCGGTCCAGCACGATCACGTCGTAGGGCTCGCCGGCAGCCAAGAGCAGGCCGTCGCGGCCGTTGGTGGCGAAGTCCACGGCGTGGCCGGCCTCCGACAGGGCGCGCTTCAAATAGCCGGCGGCTTCGCGGTCGTCTTCAACGATGAGCAGTTTCACGCACGCGAGCCTGCCGCGAACTGCGGCGCGCGCAAGGGGGCCGGTGTGGCCTCAGACGACCTTCAGGAAGGCCCCGGGCGCCGGCGGCGAGCGCAGGGCGCTTTCCACCGCCGCCTGGGCGGCGTCACGATCGGCGTCGGATCCGTCGGCCACGGTCACGCCGTCCTCGTCATAGACGCTCCACCGCCAGCCCTCTTCGGCCTGGCTGAGCGAATAGGCGAGACAAAGCGACTGCGACATTGGGCCTCCGAGAGCGTGTGGCCGACAGAACCCTCGACAGCGTAAAGGGTTTCGCCGGGTCACGGGCCTTTGATGGCGCAATCCCGGATAACGCGATTCCGCCGTCGCCCTAGGTATCCAGCAGATCGCGGCCGGCGTCACGCAGCTTCGCCTTACCGGTGAGAATCATCGCCACGGCGAGTTCCGACTTCAGCGTCGCCAGCATCCTCGCCACCGTGGATTCGCCGCCAGCCCCCAAGGCGTAGGCCCAGGCGCGGCCGATGAAGACGGCCTTGGCGCCGCGAGCCATGGCCTTCAGCACATCGAGGCCCGAGCGGATGCCGCCATCCATATAGACCTCGAGATCGCCGCCTACCGCGTCAGCGATCGGCGGCAGGGCGGAGATCGACGAGCGCACCCCGTCCAGTTGCCGCCCGCCGTGGTTGGAGACGATCAAGCCCTGCGCGCCGGCCTTCACCGCATCCTTGGCGTCGGCCACGTCCAGCACGCCCTTGATGACGATCGGCCCGTCCCAGGTCTCGCGCACCCAGTCCAGGTCCTTCCAGGTCACCGAGCGATCGAAGCTCTTGGCCACCCAGGACAGGAAGTCGGTGACGCTGCGCCCACCGCCCTGCAGGGCGCTCGCCACCGAGCCCAGGGTGTGCGGGCGGCCATGCAGGCCCACGTCCCACAGCCAGGCCGGATGGTTCAGCCCGTCGAGCGTGGTGTTCAGCCAGCCCGAAAAGCCGCTGGCCCCGGTGAAGCCGGAGCGCAGGTCCCGGTAGCGCGCGCCGGGCGTCGGCAGGTCGACGGTGAACACCAGCACGGGGCAACCGAGGGCTTTCATGCGGCCTAGCAGCTCGCGCATGAAGCCGCGGTCCTTCAGCATATAGAGCTGGAACCAGGGCGGGACGCCCGCGGCCCTGGTCACCTCCTCGGCGCCGCAGATCCCCATGGCCGAGAGCACGAACGGCAGCCCGGCCGCCTGCGCAGCCTTCGCCGCCTGGGTTTCGCCGCGCCGGGCGTACATGCCGGCCATGCCCACCGGCGCCAGGCCCACCGGCATGGCCAGCGTCTGGCCCAGCGTCGTCACCGTCATGTCGAGCTGGGACATGTCCTGCATGACCCGCTGGCGCAGGGCCAGCGCCTCCAGGTCGGCCACGTTCCGCTTCAGCGTCACCTCGGCATAGGAGCCGCCGTCGATATATTCGAAGAAGATGTTGGGGAGCCGGCGGCGCGCGAGCTCCCGATAGTCCGAGACCGAAGCCGCGCGCACAGTTGTCCTCCCGCCTGGTTCGCCGAAGTTGGAGCCCGATGCGTCGTCGGGCGCAAGCCTAGGCGGTGGCCGCACCGGCTTCCGCGGCCTTCGCCGGGAAGGCCTGCGCCATGGTGATCCAGACCTGGTGCGCCCGGGCCAGAAGCTCGCCGCCTTCGGAGAACAGGGCCACGCCGGCGGTCTCCTTGCGGCCCTCTCTTACCAGCGGCCAGGCCGTGACGATGGTCGTCTCGCCCGCGCGCGGGCGGCGGGTCACCTCGCCGGTCATGGTGCCGAGCAGCGCGCCGTGGCGGCCCTCCTTCACCACCCAGGCGAAGAAGCCCGGGCAGTCCAGCGCCGCCCAGACGATCTCGCTCGGCGTCAGGCCATCGGCATCGGCGAAGGCGGCGTCCGGCGTCCAGACGCAGGCCAGGTGGCCTTCCGGCGCGCCCTCGAGCTGGCCGGGGAAGACCCGCAGGCCGTCACCCTCGATCCGGTCGGTTCCGCAGGTGAAGCAGATCGGATGAATCGGCTGGCGGTGGCCCGGATAGCGTTCGCTCGCGGCGCGGGCGGCCTCCAGCCCGGGCGCCGGGGGCGGCTGCGGCAGGACCGAGGCGTCGCCGGGCGCGGAGATCCCGATCAGCAGGCCCTCGGCGCTGGTGAGCTGGATGGCGCCCTCGGCGTCGTCGAGGCTGAGCTCGATGTCCAACGGCACCGGCGCGCGCAGCACCGCCTTCGCCGGACCGTCGAGGCCGCGGGCGATGACGCCGCAGACATAGCCGCCGTTGCCGGAATTGGGGGGCCCGCAGAATTGCCGGCCGATCACGATATTGGGCAAGGTTCGAACGCTCGCGTGAGACGCTATGGATCAAATCAATGGCCAAGGCTTTTCCACGGATGCGGCGTCTGGCAAAGCCCAAATCCGCGGACGCGGCGTTGGACCGCGGCGGGCGCTGCGCTAGGTTGCGGCCCGCGCGGCCACCGGGATTCGTCGCGGTGGATTCGAAGACCAGACAGCGAGGAGAGATCGGTGAGCGAGATGGAACGGCCCTGGGCCCTGATGCGCCATCATGCCGGCTGGGCGGACGTCTTCCACATCGAGACCGAGAGCAAGGACTCCATCACCGGCTTCTATCCCGACCGCGAGACCGTCGGCCCGCCGGTGAGCTATTCGGTGCGCGCGGTCCTCGCCCGCTTCCCGACCCTGGAGGCCGCCCGCTCCGCGCGTGAAGGCGCCGTCGCCGAGTGGCGCAAGCACGACGCCGGGGTCCGCGACGCCGAGACCGCCCTGCGCGACGCCGAGAAGAAGCGCGAGGACGCCTGGCTGAAATGCCTGCGTGACGCGGCGGACCGCTAGCTATTCCAGGGCGTCGAGCCGGTCGGCGATCAGGGTCAGGCGCTGGGCGTCCTCGCCCAGGTAGTCGACCACCCGGCCCTGCACGCCTTTCCAGAGCTCCAGCGCCTGGCTCAACAGCGCCCGGCCCGCCGGCGTGATCTCGTAGCGGTCGGCCCGCCCGCCGGTCCCGGCGCGACGCACCACGCCGCGGCGGATCAGCGGCTGCAGCCCGCGCCAGGTGGCGCTGCGCTCATGGCTGTTGATCGTCGCCATGCGCGTCACCGTCATCGGGCCGTGGTCGGCCAGGCTGTCGAGCGTGCCGAGCTGCATGGAGGTGAGCCCGCAGGGGGCCAGCGCCTCGTCGTAGAGGCGGGTCAGCACCCGGGCCGCGCGGCGCACATGCAGGCAGACGCAACTCGACATGGCGCTTTGGGCTCCTAGGGCTTGCGGAACTTCAGGACGAACTGGTCGGTCCGGCCCCGGATGGAGGCGTCGAACACGCCCTTGTCATGAGGGTCCGCCGGATTTGCCAAAAGATTGCTCTGACCGACGAATTTGAACCCTGCGGCCTCGACTTCGCGGCGCACCACCGAAGGCTCGATCCGGTGCAGGGTGTCGGTGACATCGGCCGGCGATCCGGGGGCGGCCACGTGGTCGAGCACGATGTAGGTCCCGCCCGGCTTGAGCGCGGCGAACACCGTCCTGTTGAAGGCCGCCATGTCCACCGGCCCCATGAAGGGATCCTTCAGGTCGTGGTAGTTCTGGGATATCCAGAACAGGTCGAGCTTTTCCGGATAACGCGCTGAATCCAGGGCTGAAGCCGCCGTCACCGAAACGTTGGCGTGGTCCTTCGCGTAGGCGTCGATGTCGGCGATGCCCTCGACGATGTTCTGGTACTGGAAAAGCGAGGCCGGGACCGTGGCGTAGACATGCCCGCCCGGCCCCACCGCGGCGGCGAACAGGCGGGTGAAGTAGCCCTGCCCGGCCGCATAGTCGCCCACCTTTTCGCCCGGCTTCACCCCGGCGAAGGCCAGGATCTCGGCCGGCTTGCGGTTCGCGTCGCGCGCCTTGTCCGCGGCAGGACGGCCCGGATCGGCGACGGCGGCGGCGATGTTCGGCGGGACCGCTTCTGCCGCCCATGCCACGATCGGGGACAGCATCAGCGAAAGCGAAAGGACGGAGATCGCGGCGCGGCGCATGGGCGTTCCTCGTTGCATATACAACGATGTATATACAATGCAGATGCACGGTCAAGCCGGTCTGGCCCTCGCCGCCCCTACTTCAGGTACTTGTCGAACCAGGCGATCGTGCGCTCCAGGCTGTCGATCTGGTTCTCGCGCTTGGCGAAGCCGTGGCCTTCGCCGGGATAGTAGTGGACGTCCACGGTCGCGCCGACCGACTTCAGCGTCTCCACCACCTCGGCCGCCTGCCCTCGCGGCACGCGGATGTCGTTCTCGCCCTGCAGGATCAGCAGCGGCGCCTTGGTCCGCTTGATGTAGGTCATCGGCGAGTCGGCGTCGTAGACCGCCTTGTCCGCCACCGGGTCGCCGATCAGGGTGCGCTGATAGGCCTGCAATCCGGCGGCCTCATGCTTCATCATCTCGTACCAGTTGATGATGCCGTAGAGCGACACGCCGGCGGCCCAGACGTCCGGCGTCTTGCCCACCGCCATCAGGGTCATGAAGCCGCCGTAAGACCCTCCGGTGATGCCGATCTTCTTGGGGTTCACATAGCCGGTCGCGACCAGGAACTTCGCCGCATAGACCTCGTCGGTCAGGTCGCCGCCGCCCAGGTCCTTGTGGTTGGCGTCCTGGAACGCCTGGCCATAGCCGGTGGACCCGCGCGGGTTGGGCGCGATCACCACATAGCCCCTGGAGACCAGGGCCACGTTCTGGCGGCTGAAGCGGTCGGTGGTCTGGTTGGCGGGGCCGCCATGCGGCGTGACCACGGCAGGCGCCGAGCCGTCGCGCTTCAGCCCGAACGGGACCATCAGGATCGCGCTGATCACCGTGCCGTCGGCGCTTCTGTAGTGGACGATCCGCGAGCTGGGCACGTGCGCCGGATCGAAGCCGGGGGCGGCGAAATGGGTCAGGCGCTTCGCCCGACCCGCCTGGTCGAGCGTCCAGTAGTCGAAGGGCGTGTTGGATGCGTCATGGCCGACCAGCAGGCGGCCGTCCCGGGCGAAGGGGCTGTCATCGCCGCCCGCCGGGAAGCTGAAGCCCGGCGGCAACGCCAGCTTCGCGGTCTTGCCGGTCTTGAGGTCGTAGGCCGAAAGGTCCTGGCGGCCATCGGCGTCGGTGGTCACGATCACCCGGTCGCCGTCGGGGGAGAAGCCGCCGCCGCGCTGCTCCCACGGGCTGGGCGAAAGCCATTTCACAGTCCCGGTCGCAACCTCCATGAGGCCGGCCTGGTCGCGGCCCCCCTTGGCGTTGGAGGTGATGGAAAGCAGCTTGCCGTCCTTCGAGATGTCGGCCGCCCCGATGCGCACCCTGCCCTCGCCGTGGGTGACCTGCCTCGGTGCGGCCTTCCCTGCCGGGTCCAGTCGCCAGATGCTGCCGGTCGTCGAGCCCACGTCGCCGCGATTGGCGATCACGCCCTTGCCGTCGGGCGTGAAGACTGCCGGCGCCCAGCGATTGTCCTTCGTGGGTTCGTGGGTGAGTTGCGTCACCTTGCGGCTGGCGAAGTCCATCACCGCCACGTCGCTGATTGGCGAGGTCTTCGGCTTGGCGGCGAAGGCCAGCCGCCGGCCGTCCGGCGAGAAGACCGCATTCGTCTCCGATACGGTCGCCGACTGGGTCAGGTTCACCGGCTCGCCGCCGGCCAGGGGCACTGCGTAGAGGTCGTACATTTCGTCGCCGCCGTGGTCCTGCTGATAGACCACCCACTTGCCGTCGGGCGAGATCGTCAGCCCCGACTGGCGGTCGTCGTTCTTGGTGAGCTGGACCGGCTCGCCGCCGCCGGCCGGATATTTCCAGAGGTTGTAGCGGCCGGAGAGGTTGGCGGAGACCACCACCCATTTGCCGTCCGGGCTCCAGGCGGCGTCCAGGGCCGCGCGGTTGTCGAACAGGGCGGCGACCGGCGCCGGCGGCGGGGCGGGCTTCGATGCGGAAACCACGCTCTTCGGATCGGTGATCGGCCGCGCCGGGCCCGGCACGGCCGCCAGGGCCGTCCGGTCCGCCAGCAGGCCCGACGCCAGCGCCAGCGCGCCCACGGCGCACAGTGTCCGCAATTTCCGCATCGGCCTTCCCTCTCCTGCGCGACGACAGTTGCGCGCCGGCGCATGGGAAATTCAAGGCTTCAGCGGCGCGGCGATCCAGGCGCGGGCCTGGCGGCGGCGGACTTGGCGGGCGCAGGCTTGGCGGAGCTCACCGGCGCGCCCTGCGCCTGGCCCTCGGCGCGCAGGCCGGCGCAGTCGGCGTTCTTCGCCAGGCCCCCGTCGACGAACGGCAGCAGCGCCGCCAGCGGCGACAGCACCGCGCCCAGCGCCACCGCGCCTGCACCCTGGGCGATCGCCTGGCCCTTGTGGACGTCGACCTTGGGGCTGAGCATCGGGCCGCTCACCGTGATCGGCGCCAGCAGCCGCACCAGCTGGAACTTCTTGGGATGCCCCTTCACCGTGAAACCCAGCGCTTCGGTGTCGAGGTTGATATAGCCGCCGCCGTCGATCAGCACCGGGTCGGTGTCGACGATCAGCCGGTCGGCGGAGAGCACCCCGCCGCGGCCGGTGAAATGCAGCACCCCGCAGCGGATCGGCGTCGTGCTCTGGTCCTTGGACCACAGCAGGCCCAGACCCTTGATCAGGTCGACGCCTGAGAGTTCGGCGAGGCTCTTCTGGATCTGGCCGTTGGGGACCACCACCATCACCTCGCCATTGGCGTCGCCCATGGCGTCGTGCAGGGAGTCGCCCGTCCCATGCAGGCGTGCGCGGGCCACCACCGAACCGGTGAACGGCGGGACGCCGCGGAACTTGATCGGGACCAGGCTCTCCAGGCGCGCGTTGGCCAGCCGCAGGTCGAGGTCGGTGACCGCGTCGGTGTTGCGGCCGTCGAGTTGCACGAAGCCGGTGATGCGGCCCTGCGGGAGGTCGAGGACCAGGGGGTCGGCGCGCAACAGGCCAGCGTTCAGCTTCACCCGCGTCGAGCCCGAGCGCAGGTTGATCGGCGCGTTGGCGATCGCGTCGGCCTTGAAGCTGACGTCGGCGTCGATCGCGCGGACGCGGCTGAAGTCGAGGGTCGATTCCGGGAAGATCCGCTTCTGGGCCTGCAACCTCCTGGCTACGGCGATCTGCTTGGGCGAGGCCACCGGCCCGGTCTTGCGCGCGCCGCCGAACAGGGCCCCCAGGTCGGGGAAGTCGAGGCTGCGGCTGTGCAGGTCGGCGGTCAGGAACGGCCGCTTGCCGCCAGTCTTCACCGACAGCCGACCGGTCAGGTCGCTGGAGCCGACGCGGCCGGTGATGGCGTCCACCTTCCACAGGTGGACATCGCGCGACAGGCGCGCGCGCAGGTCATAGGGCGGCGTGTTCGGCAGCGGCACGCCGGTCAGTCCGTAGAGGTCCGAAAGGTCCGGACCGCGGCTGGTGACGTTCATCCAGAAGTTCGACATGTCGAAGGGCTTCGGCACCGCGCCCTGGGCGGTGACGTGGGTCGCGCCGGCGGTGATGTCGGCGTCGAACGGATAGGGTTTGTCGCGGTCGATGTTCAGCAGCGGCCCGCCGGTGACCGCCAGATGGAAGGGCTGGGCGTTCAGCGCGCCCTGGCCGGTGAGCTGGAAGCCGCGGTCGGTGCGGCCCAGGTGCTCCTTGGCGTCGATCACGCCCGTGAAGGTCAGCTTCTTCTGGTCGTCCCGATAGTTGATCTGGCCGTTGTCGACGATGAAGCGGCGGACCGGCGGCATGCGCAGCGGCTCGTCCGGCTTCGATCCGTCGGAAAAGTCCCAGGAGGCCAGGCCGTCGGCGTTGCGGTAGAGCGCCAGCCTTGGCCGGTCGACCTCCAGCAGCCGCATGTCCAGGTGGCCGGTCAGCAGCGGGATCAATCGGATCCGGATGGCGATGCGGTCGATGTCGGCGAAGTCGCCGGGGCCGGCCCACGCCGGCTTGGCGACGCGCACGCCGGTGACCGTGGCGCTCGGCTGCCAGGACAGCAGGTGGGCGCTGAGGTCGCCGTCGATACTGACCTGGCGGTGCATGCGATCCGAGGCGATTCCAGCCACCGGCCCGCGGAACCAGTTCCAGTCCCAGATCGCCGCCAGGCCTGCGCTCGCGGCGGCCAGCACCGCGAACGCGCCGGCGGTCCAGGCCCAGCGGCGGCGTCGGATGCGGGTTCGTGCGCCCGCGGCAGGCTGTGCGATCTCAGCGGCCAATCGATCTCTCCGCGCCGCCCCGTTCTTCCAGAGCTTCATCAACGCACAAGGCCCCGATCGGTCTCCCGGCCTAGTGCCGCACGCCGCGGCCGGACAGGGCGGCGACGGCCGTGGCCGCGATGATCCGGAGGTCGAAGCCCACCGACATGCGCTCCGCATATTCGCGATCCAGCCGCACCTTTTCGGGGATCGGCAGCTCGTCGCGCCCGTTGATCTGCGCCCAGCCGGTCAGGCCCGGCCGAAGGGCGTCGACGCCGGCCTCGGTGCGTAGCGCAACCAGGTCGTCCTGGTTGAACAGCGCCGGCCGGGGCCCCACAAGGCTCATGTCGCCCACAAGCACGCTCCAAAGCTGCGGCAGCTCATCCAGGCTGGCGCGGCGCAGGGTCCGGCCCAATGGCGTCACCCAGGCGGCGGGGTCGGCCAGCAGATGCGTCGCCACGTCGGGCGCGCCGGTGCGCATGGTGCGGAACTTGGGCATGCGGAAGATGCGATTGTTCCGGCCCACCCGCCGCGACCAGTGGAGCGACGGCCCCCGGCTCTCCAGCCGCACGGCCAGCGCGATCGCCAGCATCGGCAGGCCGAGCACGACCAGGCCCACAAGGCCGCCTGCGATGTCCAAGGCCCGCTTCAACGCCATCCCCGCCCGGCGCGGCCCGGTCGCCGCCGCGCGACGGTTTTAGGCGCTCAAGCGCGGACCCGCCAAGCGGGCGTCAGTCGGCCTGGGTCGGCGGCGTCTTCTTCTTCGGCCGGATGGCGGCCTGCGGCTCGGGGGCCGCGGCCGCGACCACCGGCGAGATCGGGGCGGATTCGCCGCCGACCGGCGTCGCAATTTCCGGCGCGGTCGCCAGGGTTTCCAGGATCGGCGGCGGCTCGGCCGGGCGTTCGTCCAGAACCTCCGCCGTGGCTTCGACCTGCGCCGCGACCGCGGCTTCGGCGGCCGGCTCGACCACCGTCGCCACTGCACCTTCGACCGCCCCCTCGACCGCATCCAGGGTCTCGATGGCCGCGCTCACCACCGCCTCGACGGCCGGCAGCGGCAGGGTGGCGGCCTTGACCGCTTGGACCTCGGCCGCGCCGAACATCGCTTCCAGGTTCTCGATCCGGGCGAAGCGCGTCATCCACCACCAGGCTGAACCGCTCATGGCGGCGCCGGCGAAGAAGCCCCACAGCGGCGAGGCGAGCCCCATCGGCACCCGCAGCAGGACATCCGACTTCGAGAAGGTCTCGAACGCGCGTTCGGTGATGTCGGGGGAAACGTCGTGCGGGGTTTCGGACATGGCAGGCTCCAAGCTGGACTTTGTGCACTGCAGCATAGCACGCCCGTCGCGCCGGCTCGTGCGAAACCTCTGTGAATTTACGCTTTGTGATCGGGCGCCGCCCCACTAGGCGCCGGGCGCATAGACGCGCGCCGCGCCGCCCTCGCCCAAGCCAGCTGCCCATCCACAGATCGCCTCCAGCTCGGCGGCGAGGCCGGCCGGCGGGTTCAGCAGCACCAGCGCGCAACCGTTCATCTTCAGCGGGTCCGCGAGCGGCCGCATTCGGGTCTCCGCCACGAGCAGGGGCGCGTCGACCGCGTCCTCCAGGTCGCGCAGGAAGGCGTCGAAGGTCTCGAGGTCCTTGAGCGGCAGCCAGACCAGGGCCGCCGTGTCCCGGTTGCGCCGGCGCACGCCGGCCAGGGTCTCGACGATGCGCGCATAGTCGTCGGCCCGCTCGAATGGCGGGTCGATCAGCACCAGCACGCGCCCAGACGCCGGAGTCTCGGCGACCGCGGCCGCATAGCCGTCGGCGCAGGCGGTGCGCACCCCGGGCCGGGCCTTCAGCGCCTCGCGCAGGACGGCGTGCTCCTCGGAGCGCAGTTCGCAGGCCAGGTAGCGGTCGCCGGGGCGCAGCGCCTGGGCGATCAGCCAAGGCGAGCCCGGATAGCGCCGCACCGACCCGCCGCCGTTCAGCCGCCGCACGGCCTCGGTCAGCGGCGCGAAGGTTCCCGGCACATCGGCGGCGGCCATCAGCCGGCCGATCCCCGCCTCGGCCTCGCCGGACTTTTTCGCCTCGGCGCCCGCCAGGTCGTACAGCCCGCGCCCGGCATGGGTGTCGATCACCGAGAGCGAACCCGGCCCGGCCGTCAGCCGCCCCAGCCATCGCAGCAGGGCGGCGTGCTTCACCAGGTCGGCGAAGTTGCCGGCATGGAAGGCGTGGCGGTAGTTCATCCGCGGTCGTTCATCGGCAGTCGTTCATGGGGCGGTCGCTCAAAAGATCCGGCTCCGGAACCGGCCCCGCGCATAGCACGTTGGCCGAGCTTCAGTGGAGGCGGATCGGTGGCCAGGGACATGAGCGATGACCACGCGCCGGCCGAAGACCTCGCCGCCGCCCATCTGAGCTATGTCAGCGACCTCGACCCCGGCATCCGCCGCCGCAAGGCCGGCCGTGGCTTCAACTATGTGGACGCCGAGGGAACAGCGGTGACCGACCAGGCGACGCTCGACCGCATCCGCGCCCTCACCATCCCGCCGGCCTGGACCGATGTCTGGATCGCGCCCTCCGCCCGCGGGCACATCCAGGCCACCGGTCGCGACGCGCGGGGCCGCAAACAGTACCGCTACCACGCCCGCTGGCGGCAGGTGCGCGACGCCCACAAGTACGACCGGCTGATCGCCTTCGGCCGCGCCCTGCCCAGGCTGCGCGCCCGCGTGACCCACGACCTCGCCCGCCATGGCCTGCCCCGCGACAAGGTGCTGGCCGCGGTGATCCGGGTCATGGAGATCACCCTGATCCGGGTCGGCAACGAGGAATACGCCAAGGCCAACAAGAGCTTCGGGCTCACCACCCTGCGCGGCCGTCATGCGAAGATCGGCGCCACCAGGGCGGTGTTCGAGTTCCGCGGCAAGAGCGGCAAGGTCCACAGCACGGGCTTCAGCGACCGTCGCCTCGCCCACATCCTGAAGGCCTGCCAGGACCTGCCCGGCCAACGGCTGTTCCAGTACCTCGACGAGGACGGCGAGCGCCACGCCGTCGAGAGCGCCGACGTCAACGCCTACATCCACGCGGCGATCGGCGAGGACTTCTCGGCCAAGGACTTCCGGACCTGGGCCGGGACGCTCGCCGCCGCCCGCGCCCTGCTGGCCCTGCCGGCCGGCGCGGCGAAGCACAACGTCACCGTCTGCGTGAAGGCGGTGGCGGGCGTGCTGGGCAACACCCCGGCCGTCTGCCGCGCCGCCTACATCCACCCGGCGATCCTGGCGGCCTACGAGGCCGGCGACCTCGACCTCAAGGCGACTAGCGACGACCGCGCCTTCGAACTCTCGGTGTTGAAGTTCCTGGAAGCCGCGCGCCGGGCCTAGGCCACGGCGACCCGGCGCCGCGCCCGCAACACGCCGCCCAGCCCCAGGAAGCCGGCGCAAAGCAGGGTCCAGGCCGCGGGCTCCGGAACGCCCGGCGGGGCGAGCGCCGCGGACGAATAGTCGTGGCCGCTGGCCGAAACCAGGCTCACGCCCGGCCCGGCGTCGACGAAGATGTTCATCGGGTCGTGGAAGTCGAAGCTGGCGCTGCCGCCGACCGTGTTGTCCAGGATGGCCGCGCCGCCGCCGGTCAGGGTGCCGAGCAGATCCAGGGTGTCGCCCACGCCCAGCATCACCGTGCGCACGTCGTGGAAGGTCCCGGTGGTGTGCAGCAGGCTGAAGCCGTTGCTGTCGTCGTGCAGGTCGTCCAGCGTGAACTTGCTGGTGATCGTCGAGAACGACGGGAACTGGCCCAGATCGTTCCCGGTGAAGACCGCCTGGCCGGTGTAGTCCAGGGTGAAGGTGATCGCCACCTGCGTGCCCGCCGCCAAGGTGGCGGAATTGATCACCACCTCATCCTCGAACTGCGCCATGGGCCCGCCGTTGGCGATCGCCTGGGACTGCGCGCCGTGCTGCGGAACGCCGGAGGCGGCGCCGGACCCCGCCACGTCCAGCGAGCCGTAGTCGGCCAGGATCGAAAGGGTGGCGTTGGACGAGCTCAAGGGGTCGCCGCTACTGGTGGCGCTGAGGTTCACGGCGAGCGGCGTGCTGGATCCGATGAAGCCGGTGTTGGCCGCGTGCACGTCGCCGCCCGCCATGACCAAGCCGTCGGCCTGCAGGCGCGCCGCCTGTGCAAGGGCGGACGAGGCCGCAAGAAGACCCGCGCCGAACGCAAGGCCGGTGACGGAAACCCGAAGACCCTGACGCAAACCCGCATGGGCGCGCCGTTGAACGCTGCTGAACATGGCCACTCCTCCAGAGTTGGGGGCGGGACCCTGTATGGCAGAAATCGATGATGCAACCCGCTGCCGTTGATCTTCACTAGACTGTGAATTCGCCGATTAACTATTGAATGGACTAATAAAACTCAGATTTGAATATTTCGCATCTGAGGTGAATTCTTTTCCTTCTACGGGAGCGTCACCCGCCCCTGGCTTTCCGCCGCGTCCGCCGCCTAAGCTCGCCGAAACGGTCGGGAGATCCTTAGCCCATGCTGCCCCAGCGTCTGCGTTTCGGCGCCTTCATCGCGCCGTTCCATCCCCTCGACGAGAACCCGACCCTGGCCATCCAGCGCGACCTGGAGCTCGTCCAATGGATGGACCAGCTGGGCTATGACGAGGCCTGGATCGGCGAGCACCACTCCGCCGCCTACGAGCTGATCGCCAGCCCCGAGGTGTTCATCGCCGCCGCCGCCGAGCGGACCAAGCACATCCGCCTGGGCACTGGGGTCTCGTCCCTGCCCTACCACCACCCGCTGATGCTGGCCGACCGGATCAACCAGCTTGACCACATGACCCGCGGGCGGGTGATGTTCGGCGTGGGCCCCGGCGCCCTGGTCTCCGACGCCTTCATGATGGGCATTCCGGTCGGCAAGCAGCGCGACCGGATGGACGAGGCGCTGGCGGTGCTGGTGCGCCTGCTGCGCGGCGAGGAGGTGACCCACAAGTCCGACTGGTTCGAGCTCGATCGCGCCCGCCTGCAGATGACGCCCTATTCGCGGCCCAGCGTGGAGATGGCGGTGGCCAGCCAGGTCTCGCCCACCGGCTCGCGCGCCGCCGGCCGCCACGGCCTGGGCCTGCTGTCGCTGGGCGCGACCTCGGTGGGCGGCTTCAATGCGCTGGCGTCCAACTGGGCGATCGCCGAGGAGCAGGCCGCCGAGCACGGGACGGCCATGGACCGGGCCGCCTGGCGGCTGGTCGGGCCGATGCACATCGCCGAGACCCGTGAACAGGCCATGGCCGACATCCGCTTCGGCCTCGACAAGTGGATCTATTACTTCCGCGAGATCGCCAACCTGCCGATCGTGCCGGAAGGCGACGACCCGGTGAAGGCCATGGTCGAGACCGGCATGGCGGTGATCGGCACGCCGGACGACGCGGCCGAGCGCCTCCAGCAACTGGTCGACCAGTCCGGCGGCTTCGGCGCCTTCCTGCTGATGGCCCACAACTGGGCGCCCTGGGACGCGACGCGGAAGTCCTATGAGCTGATGGCCCGCTACGTCTTCCCGAAATTCCAGAACCTCAACGACAACCGCACCGCCTCCATGGCCTGGGTGAAGGAAAACAAGGAGGCCTTCACCACCGAGGTGCGCGGCGCGGTCGGCGCGCGCATCGTCCAGCACATGATGGAGAAGGGCACGGAGAATATCCGGCCCGAGATCGTCCAGCTGATCACCGGAGCGATGGGCGCGGAGCCGCCCAAGGCGGACTAGCGCCGGTAGGAGAAGCCCACCTTCACGGTGCGCGGCTCGCCCCAGCTGGTGACGAAGACGGCCGTCTTGCCCGTGGAGATGTGCGCGTCGGCGATGTTGTCGATGGCCAGGTAGAGCTCCTCGCCCGGCCCCAGGCTCCAGGCCGCGCGGCCGTCCCATTCGGCGCCCGGCGGCAGGCGTCGCGTGTTCTGGTCATCGTCGAACTGGTCGGATGTGTAGCGCACGAAGGAAGAGAGCGTCAGCTTCTCCATCGCGCGCCAGTCGAGGCCCAGGGTCGCCGTCACGGCCGGCGTCTGGGCGGGCTTGAGGCCCGTGAGCTGCGGCGCGGCGTTCTCTC
Organism: Phenylobacterium sp.; assembly: GCF_036501465.1. Classification (GTDB taxonomy): domain Bacteria; phylum Pseudomonadota; class Alphaproteobacteria; order Caulobacterales; family Caulobacteraceae; genus Phenylobacterium. The sequence continues at coordinate 19,103 of NZ_DASYAF010000140.1, read as the reverse complement.
CGTCGACGCGGGCGTGGGTGTAGGAGAAGGCCGCCCGCCAGCTGAGCGCGGTGAACACCTCACCGTCGGCGTCGCCTTCCACGCCCCAGGCGTTGATCTGGCCCGCGTTCTGCCGCTGGAACAGGGTGCCGCCGGCCACGATGAAGCCCGCGACCGGCAACGCCGGAATGATGCCCGGCCCCTTGCCGATGGTGACGTTGGTCACCGGGTCCTTCAGCACGTTGTAGAACACCGTGCCCGCCCAGTTGAACCTGGCGCCGGCGAACGCGTCGCCGCCGATCCCAACCTCGACGCCGTCCAGCTTTTCGGGCCGCAGCAGCGGGTTGGACTCGGTGATGTCGTTGCCGACGCGGAACGGCCGGTTCAGTTCGTTCAGGGTCGGGGCCCGGAAGCCGGCATAGGCGGCCGCGCGCAGCCACAGGTCGTCGTCCACCGAATAGCGCACGCCGACGCGGCCGGTGGGCACCGTGCCCGAGGCGTCCGGCGTCGGATTGTTCAGGGTGACCGCACCGCTCGCCAGCACGAACTCCTTGCGCTGGGCGTCCTTGGTCGTCCAGTCGTCCACCCGCGCCCCGCCGGTGACCAGCCAGGGCCCCTGTGTGTAGTCGGCGTCGAGATAGATTCCGCCCACGAAGGTCTGGCCGCCGACCTGACGACCCATGGTGTACTGGTTGTTCACGACCTTGAAGAGCTCATGGTCGGTGCCCATGGCCCAACGGCCGTCGGCGCCCAGTTCCCAGGACATCCCGCCCTGCCGGCCCTGCCAGGCGGCGTTCAGGCCATAGCCCTGCGCCGGCGTGTCGAACTCGTCGTTGGAAGGCGTGGTGGATGAACGGTCCGCCGCCACCGCGACCGAGGTGTTGGCCAGGTTGCTGCCGCGCGCCCAGGCCTGCAGTCGCCATCCGCCAACGCCGTCGCCCGCGGGCTGCGCCAGGGTCAGGGTCTCAGCGTCGCCCTTGGCGGTGGAGCGCGCGCCCTCCAGGCCCGCGCCGCGGCGCTCTTCGAAGGTCTCGAGCCGCAACGCCGCCTGCACCGAGCCGAAGCTGTGCTGGAAACGCACCGAGGCGTTGGCGTCCTCCAGGTCCAGCGGCGTGTCGGCCGCGCCCTGTTCAGGCCCGCGCACGGGCACATAGCCATTGTTGCTCTCGCCGGAGACGGTGATCAGCATGTCCTTGGTGCCGCCGCTGACCGCCGCGCGATAGGCTTCCCGCTCGCCCACCGAGACGTCGAACGCACCCAGGCCGTCGCGCGCCGCCCGCTCCTGCAGGTTGATGACGCCCTCGAGCGCGCCCGCGCCGTAGGGTCCGGCGCCCGCGCCGCGGACGACGGTGGCGCCCTCGATCCCCTCGGGCGGCAGGGCCGTCCAGATCACCCAGCCGCCGAACGGGTCGTTCACCGGCGCGCCGTCCAGGGTCACCAGCGCGCGGCTGGCGGCGGAGCCGGCGATATTGCGCAGCGAGATGCCCTGGGTCGTCGGGTTGGCCGAGAGCGAGGTGGTGCGGCGGAACAGGGATGCGCCGGGCACGCTCTCCAGCGCCTGGTCGAGCCGGGGCGATTGCTTCAGCACCTCGGGCGTGATCTGCGCGGTGCTGAACACCGCCTCGCCGCCCAGCGGCTTGAGGCGCGGCGGGTAGACCACGACGACTTCGACGGTGGTGGGCGGCGGCGGCGCAGCGTCGACCATCAATGCCTCCCCTATCAGCCCCATACTGGGCTTTCGACGGCCTTAGCGCTATCCAGCGTCGATGGACAGCGCAACAGCCAAGGTCGCCATCGTCACCGGTGCGGGCAGCGGTATCGGCCGCGCTGTGTCCCTGGCGCTACTGGCCGACGGCTGGTCGGTGGCGCTCGCGGGCCGACGGATCGAGCGCCTGGAGGAAACCCGGGCCCTGGCCGGCGACGCCGCCGGCCGCGCCCTGGCCCACGCCGCCGACGTCGCCGATCCCGAGGCGGTGACCGGACTGTTCGACACGGCCAAGGCTCGCTTCGGCCGCCTGGACCTGCTGTTCAACAACGCCGGGACCGGCGCCCCGCCCGTTCCGCTGGAAGAGCTTTCCTTCGACCACTGGAAGCGGGTGGTCGACATCAACCTCACCGGCGCCTTCCTCTGCACCCAGGCCGCGTTCCGGCTGATGAAGGACCAGGATCCGAAGGGCGGCCGGATCATCAACAACGGCTCGATCTCGGCCCATGTCCCCAGGCCGCGTTCGGTCGCCTACACCGCCACCAAGCACGCCATCACCGGCCTCACCCGCTCCACCTCCCTGGACGGCCGCGCCTACGGCATTGCCTGCGGCCAGATCGACATCGGCAACGCCGCCACCGAGATGACGCAACGCATGAGCGGGGGCGTCATGCAGGCCGACGGCTCCATCGCTGCGGAGCCCACCATGGACGTCGCCGCCGTCGCCGAGGCGGTGCGCTACATGGCCGGCCTGCCGCTCGACGCCAACGTGCAGTTCATGACGGTGATGGCCACCGACATGCCGTTCATCGGGCGCGGCTAGGCGGGCCTAGTCGGCGTAGTTCGCCGCCCGCTTCTGCAGGTTCGACATCACCGCCTCGATCTGGTTGGGCGAGCCGATCAGCGCGCCCTGTTCCCGGCTTTCGGCGAGCAGGATGGCGGGCTGGTCGGACTCGGCCGCCATGTTCAGCAGCCGCTTGCCGGCGCGGATGGCGTCGGGGTTCTTTGCCGCGATCTCGGCGGCCATGGCCAGCGCCTCGGCCCTGGGATCGGCGCAGACCCGGGTCGCCAGGCCCATGGCCACCGCCTCCTCGCCGCCGAAGATGCGGCCGGTGAAGGTGAGTTCGCGCGCCACGTCGTCGCGAACCAGGCCGCGCATCAACACGATGCCAGCCATATCGGGCACCAGGCCCCATTTGATCTCCAGCACCGCCAGTTTCACGTCGGCGGTGACCAGACGGATGTCGCAGCCCAGCGCCAGCTGGAAGCCGCCGCCGAACGCCACCCCGTGGATCGCGCCGATCACCGGAACCGGGATCTCGCGCCAGACCATGCAGGCCTGCTGGGCGTGATTGGCGCCGCCGGGCGTGCGCCTGGTCGTCACCAGCGCCTCCGACGAGCGGCGTCCGTCGCCCGAGGCCATCTGGGCGAAATTGCCCATGTCGAGCCCGGCGCAGAAGGCGCGGCCCTCGCCGGACAGCACTACGCAGCGGACGCCTTGCTCGGTCTTCAGCCGCTCGCCGGTCTCCACCAGGGCGGCGAACATGGCGTTGTCGAGGGCGTTCATCTTGTCGGCGCGGACCAGGCGCACGTCGGCGACGCCGTCCTTGATCTCCACGCTCACGCGGTCGTTCATCGAAGCCTCCAGTCGTGTCAGGCCGCGCTCACGCCATAGCCGGCGCGCGGGAAGTGCACATGGATCAGGTCGAGTTCGCCGGCCTCGCGGGCGACCACGATCCGCTCGGCGTTGATGGCGACCAGCCGCCCCTCGATCGGGTCGCGGCCATAGTCGTCGGCGCGCACCGCCACCATGGCGCCAGGCGCCAGGCCGGAGGGGTCGTGGGGGTCGCTGGGCGGCGGGTTGGCCGGCGTGGCCGCTCGCGCGGCCTCCAGCGCCTCGGCGGGCGCCATCTCCTCACGCCGCCCATGTCCCAGGGCCTCCATCCGCGCTCGCCAGCCGATGGTCTTGGTCAGGCCCTCCAGCAGACTAGCCGCTGGGCCCGGCGCCGCGCGGCCCAGCCACCAGATGTTCATGTAGGCGGCGATATCGGCGAGCGAAGGCGTTGATCCGCCGAGGAAGTCGTGGTTGCCCAGGCCGCGCTCGATCCAGGCGGCGTGGGCCCGCCACTGGCCGCGCATGGGACCCGCCACCGCCTTCATCGCCTCGATGTCGAACGGCCGGCCGGACAGCTTCTCGCGGTCGTCGCGGAACGCCTGCGGGACATTGTCGCCGATTTCGCCGAACACCACCGCCACCGTGGTCTGGAAGAACAGACGGTCGGCCCAGAGGTTCACCGCCCAGTCGGCGCCCTTCACCACCGGCGGCCTGGGATGGCGAGCATCCAGCTCGGCCAGGATCACCTGGGTGTCGCAATAGACGTCCGCGCCGATCTGCAGCACCGGGATGCGCCGGTAGCCGCCGGTCAGCGGGACCAGATCCGGCTTCGGCATGATCACCGGCTGGATCACCGAGCGCCAGTTCAGCGCCTTGACGCCCAGCATGATCCGCACCTTCTCCGAAAAGGGCGAGGTGTCGTAGTGGTGCAGGATGATCTCGCTCATGTCGCCCCAATCATGTGGCCATGGTCTCCGATCCGGCGGGCGCGTGGCGGACCTGGGCGGCCTTGGCGGCCTGAAACGCCGGGCGCGCCTGCAGCCGGTCCCAATAGGCCTGTGTCTGTGGCTTGAATTCGGCGTCGAGCCCAAGCTGGGCCGCCAGCAGCAGGGCGTAGCCGACCGAGATGTCCGCCGCCGTGAACCGCCCCGCGCAGAGGAATTCGTCGGTCTCGACCACCCGGTCCACGGCCCGCAGGCGCGCCAGGAACCACTTGGCGTAGTCGTCGGCCACCACCTCGGCCTTGCCGGGCTCGAACTGCCGATAGCGCAGGACGAGCGTCTGCGGGAAGGTCAGCGTCGCCTCCCCCTGGTGCAGCCAGTTCAGCCAGGCGCCATAGGCGGGATCGCCCGGCTCGACGCTGAGCGCCGTGGGCCCGTCGCGGGTCGCCAGGTACTGCACGATGGCGGCGGACTCGGTCATGAAGGTTTCGCCGTCCCGCATCGCCGGGATGGTGCCCAGCGGGTTCACCGCCATGAATTCCTTGGCCCGATAGCGCGGCGGGAACGGCATCACCACCAACTCATACGAAAGACCCAGCTCCTCCAGCGCCCAGAGCGGGCGGAATGAGCGCGCGTCGACGCAGTGGTAGAGCTTGATCGCCATCAGCCCTCCCGCGTCTCGTAGACCGGCGGCCGCTTCTCCAGGAAGGCGCGCACGCCCTCCTGGAAGTCGCCGTCCTGGCTGGCCAGGATCTGGTTGCGGTCTTCCATGGCGATCGCCGCCTCCAGCCCCTGGGCGTCGATGGCGTGGTTCAGCGCCTCCTTGGTGAGCCGAAGGCCGAGCGGGGTGGCGTGCAGCATGTCGTCCACGAAGCCCTGCGCCTCGCTCGCCATCTGCTCGCGCGGGACGACCCGGCTGACCAGGCCCAGTTGATAGGCGCGCTCGGCGTCGATGAAGCGGCCGGTCAGCATGTATTCGGCGGCCACCGAGGAGCCCACCATCCGCGGCAGGAAATAGCTCACCCCGATGTCGCAGGCCGACAGGCCGATGCGGATGAAGGCGGCGTTCATCCGCGCTTCCGGCGCGGCGATCCGCACGTCGCTTGCCAGCGCCAGCGCAAAGCCGCCGCCGGCCGCCGCCCCGTTCACGCAGGCCACGATCGGCTGCGGGCAGCGGCGCATGGCGATGACGATCTCGCTGATCTCCCGCTGCCGCGTCAGGCCTGCGCCCACCGAGCCGCGGGCCTGCGGGTCGCCACGCTCCTTCAGGTCCAGGCCGGCGCAGAAGGCCTCGCCGGCGCCGCTCAGCACCACAACGCGGACGTCGCGCCGCCAATAGAGGCCCACGAAGAATTCGCGCAGCTCGGTCACCAGGCCGCGCGACAGCGCGTTCAGCCGCCCCGGCCGGTTCATCGTCGCCCAGACGACCTCGCCCTCCTGCCGCAGCTCCAGGTCGGCCATCAGGCGACAGCCTTCAGCCACGGGATCATGATATCGGTGACCTCCTGCGGCCGCTCCTGCTGGGTCCAATGACCGCAGCCGGGCAGGACGTGGACGCCGCGCAGGTCGGTGACATGGGTCTTCATCATCGCGCCCGGGTCGGCGATGCGGCCGAAGCCGTTGAAGGCCGGGTCCTTGTCACCGCCGATCAGCAGGGTCGGCATGTCGAGCGTGCGGCCCTTGAACTGCTGCAGCCAGGCGAAGTCGCGCTCGTGGTTGCGATAGCGGCTGAGCGGCCCGAAGAAGCCGGAGCCCTCGAACTGGTCCACGTAGTAGTCGAGGTCGGCGGGGCTCAGCCAGGCGGGGAAAACCTCGGGGTCGATCATGCCTTCCAGCATGGTCGCGCCGTGTTTCTTGAGCGGTGACTGGCCCCGGGGCGCATCGCCGCTGGCGCCATAGTAGAACTTGCGCAGGTAGCCGCGCACGTCGGCCTCGGCCTCCGCCTCCGCCGGCCCCACGTCCTGGTACCAGGCCTGATAGAAGAAGATCCCCTTGTCGGTGAAGGCCTCCTTGAAGATCTCGGTGAAGGGCCGGTTCGGCACACCGGAATAGGCCACCGACAGGCCGGCGATGGCCTTGTAGCTGTCCGGCCGCGACAGGCCGGAGTTCCAGACGATCGGCGCGCCCCAGTCGTGGCCGATGAGGATCGCCGGGGCGTCCGGCTGCAGCGCCTTGGCCACGCCCGCCACGTCGGCGGTGATCGCCTCCATGCTGTAGGCCGCCACGTCGCCCGGCTTGTCGGAGCCGCCGTAGCCGCGCACGTCGATGGCCGCGGCTGTGAAGCCGGCCCGGGCGATCGGCCCGATCTGGTGACGCCAGCTGTACCAGCTCTCCGGAAAGCCATGGACCATCAGGACCAGCGGCCCCTCGCCCTCGGTGGCCACGCGGATCTGCGCCTGGCCGGCGTCGATGGTGCTGAATTCGGGCATGGCTGCGGCTCCCTGTGGCGTCCATGTTCCCCGTCCTGACGCGCACGGCAAGCATCACCTCGCGTCAGCGTTGACCCGGCGAGCGCGCTGTCGGCATCGTCCGTGCGGGAGGATGAGCGATGGCGCCCATGATGAAGACGGCCGCCGGGTTCGAGACGGTGGCCTGCGCGGTGGCCGATCATGTCGCGCGGATCACGCTCAACCGGCCGCACCGGCGCAACGCGCTCAACTACCAGGCCTATGACGAGTTGGAGCAGGCGTTCCGCCTGGCCTCCGCCGATCCGGAGGTGCGCTGTGTCGTGGTCACCGGCGCCGACCCCGCCTTCTGCTCCGGCGACGACGTGGCCGAGATCATGGCCGGACCGAAGGCGGCGTCGAAGGCGCCGGCCGCCCAGGCGTCGCGGCCCACGCCCGCGGCCATGGCGGCCCTGGCCTGCGCGAAGCCGGTGATCGCCGCTGTCAATGGCGCCGCCGTCGGCTGGGGCATGGAGCTGGCGCTGTTCGCCGACATCCGCATCGCCTCGGAAGCCGCCCGTTTCGCCGAGCTGTTCGTCAAGCGGGGCCTGCCCTGCGACGTGGGCGGCTTCTATCGCCTGCCGGCCATCGTCGGCCCCGCCAAGGCCGCCGAGCTGCTGTTCACCGGCGACGTCATCGACGCGGCCGAGGCCCTGCGCATCGGCCTGGTCAGCGAGGTTGTCGCCCACGCCGACCTCCTGCCCCGCGCCCACGATCTGGCCGCCCTCATCGCCGCCAACCCGCCGCTCGCCGTCCAAAGCTTGAAGGCGGGCCTGCAGCGCACCGCCTACGGCGATCCGCAGGAGATCGGCGCCTGGGCGATCGGCGAGATCCGCCGTCTGATGCAGACCCACGATCACCGCGAGGGCGTCGCCAGCTTCCTGGAGAAGCGCCCGCCCCTCTTTGAAGGCCGCTAAGCGCATGAACGAGCTCGATTTCAGCAAGAAGGCGGTGCTGGTGGTGGGCGGCTCCAGCGGCATCGGCAACGGCGTCGCCCACGCCTTCGCCGAACGCGGCGCGGCGGTCCACGTCTGGGGCACCCGGGCCACGGCCGAGGACTACGAATGCGTCGAGGGCTCCGACCTGGACGGCCTGGCCTACGCCCAGGTCGACGTCGGCGACCGCGCCCAGATCGCCGCGGCGGTCGGGCCGCCGGCGCTGGACGTGTTGGTGCTCTGCCAGGGCACGGTGGTCTATCGGCGCGGGGAGTTCGAACCCGAGGGCTGGGATCAGGTGATGGCCGTCAACCTCGACAGCCTGATGGCCTGCGCCAACCGCTTCCACGACACGCTCGCCCAGCGGAAGGGGGTGATCATCGTCGTAAGCTCGGTCTCGGGCTTCACCGCCAACCGCGGCAACCCGGCCTATGCGGCGTCGAAGGCGGGCGCGGTCAGCCTGACCAAGACGCTTGGCGAGGCCTGGGCGCGGGACGGGATCCGGGTCGTGGGCCTGGCGCCCGGCCTGGTGGACACCAAGCTCACCAAGGTCACCACCGAACATCCCGACCGATTGGCCGCGTCCCTGCGGGCCATCCCGCTCGGCCGCATGGGCACCCCGGCCGACATGGCGGGCGCGGCCCTGTTCCTGGCCTCGCCGCTGGCGGCCTATGTGGTGGGCCAGACCCTGATCGTGGATGGAGGGCTGTCGCTGTGAGCGCGCCGGGTCGCAGCATCGAAGGGCTGGTGGCCTTCATCACCGGCGCGGCCAGCGGCATGGGCCGCGCCACCGCCGAGGTGTTCGCCGCCGAGGGCGCCCACGTGGCGCTCAGCGATATCGCCGGCGAGGCGGTGCGCGAGGTCGCCGACGACCTGGTTCATCGCGGCATGAGCGCCGAGGCCTGGATGCTGGACGTCTCCGACAGCGCGGCCGTCAAGACCGTGGTCGCCGCCGCCGCGGCGCGGTTCGGCGGGCTGGACATGGTGGTCAACAACGCTGGGATCAGCGCTTTTTCACCTATAGATTCCGATGATTACGAGCATGTGTGGACACGCGCGCTTGGCGTGCTGCTGACCGCCCAACAGCGGATCGTCCGCGCCGCCCTGCCGCATCTGCGCCGCTCCGCGAGCCCGCGCATCGTCAACATCGCCTCGACCGAAGCCCTGGGCGCCACCAGCCGCGACAGCCCCTACGCCGCCGCCAAGGCGGGCGTCACCGGCCTCACCCGCGCATTGGCCGTGGAGTTGGGCCCCGAGGGGATCACGGTCAATTGCATCTGCCCGGGCCCGATCCTCACCGGCATGACCGAAGCGATTCCGGCTGGTGACAAGGAAACCTTCGCGCGCCGCCGCACGGCTCTGCGCCGCTACGGCCGCCCGGAGGAGGTGGCGCAGATGACGCTCTCCCTCTGCCTGCCCGCCGCCTCCTACATCACCGGCGCGACCATCCCCGTCGACGGCGGCCTGATGGCGCGCAACGCCTGACGTTCGAGCCCAACCCGTGAAAGGCGCCTCATGAGACTTCGCACCGCCCTCCTCGCCACCGCCCTGGCAGCCGCCTTGGCCGGCTTTGCGGCGCCCGCCGCCGCCCAGGCCATCATGACCCGCGAGATTCCAAACGCCGGTGGCCTGCAGATGACCGAAGTCAAGGTCACGCTGGCGCCCGGCCAGATCGGCCACCCGCACCACCACGGCGGCTTCCTGGTCGCCTATGTGCTGAAGGGGACCGTGGTCAGCCAGGTGGAGGGCGAGCCCGAGCACACCTGGCATGTGGGCGACAGCTGGATCGAGAACCCCGGCGCCCACCATGTGGTCAGCCGCAACGGCAGCGCCACCGAGCCCGCCGAGTTCCTGGTGGTGTTCGTGGCCCCCAAGGGCACGGTGCTGACCACGCCCGATCCCTGAGGCGCGGAGTGGCGCTCACCCTTCGCTCCGCCGGAGCGGATGACGCCGCCGCGTTGTGCGCGATCCTGCACGACACCTTCGCCAGCGCCTGGCGGCCACAGATCACCGAGGCTGCGGCGCAGGCGTTCCTGCGCGAGGATCGGCCTACGGCTTACGTCGGCGAACGGGGTCCTCTCTTCCATGTCGCCGAGGTCGACGGCGAGGTCGTGGGTTTCGTCGATTGGGACGGCGACTTCGTGAACGCGCTGCACGTCCGCGCCAGCCATGCGCGCCAGGGCCTGGGCGCACGCCTGATGGACCTCGCGGAGGCCGAGATCGCCAAGGCCGGACACCCACAGGCGCGACTGGAGACCGACACCTTCAACCGGCCTAGCCAGGCTTTCTACGCCAAGCGCGGCTATGTGGAGGCCGACCGCTATCCCGACCGCGAATGGGACAGCGGGCTCACCACCCTGCTTCTGGCGAAGCCGCTCAGTCGCCCTTGAACTTTCCCTTCCGTTTCTCCCGGAACGCGGCGATCCCCTCGCGGTAGTCATTGGTCCGGCTGGCCAGCAGATACTGGTCGCGGTCCATGTAGATGGACGCCTGGGCGCCCGTCGCGGCGATGCCGTTGATCGCCTCCTTGGTCATCCGCACCGGCAGCGGCGGCAGGGCCGTGACCTTGTCGGCCCAGACCCTGGCGGCGGCGAGCGCCTGGCCATCGTCCACGACCTCGTCGGCAAAGCCCCAGTCGAGGCAGCGGGTCGCGTCGGCCGCCTCGCCGAACATCACATATTGCTTGGCGCGCGAAGGCCCGGCCAGGGCGACCAGCTTGGGAAGCGTCCGCCAGCTCATGTTCATGCCGAGCGGGACCTCCGGCAGGCGCATGTAGGCGCTCTTGCCCATCACCCGGAAGTCGCAGGAGACCGCCAGCGCCGAGGCGCCGCCGATGCAGTAGCCCTCAATGGCGACGATGGTCACCGCCTCGATCTCCTCCCAGGCCCGGCACAGGTCCGGCCCGGCCATCACCGCGCGGCGCGCCTCCAGCAGCGCGCCCGTCCCCGCCCGCGCCTGGCTGGCCGAGATATCCGCCCCGGCGGAGAAGTAGCTGTCGGTCCCGGTAAGGATCACCGCCTGGATGTCGGTGCGCAGGCGCAGCAACCGCGCCGCCTCGGTCAACTCCTCCATCAAGGGACCGTTCAGGGCGTTGCGCGCCTCGGTCCGGGCGAGGGCGACCTCGACCACCGCCTCGCGCCGGCTGACCGCGATGTGGGTCCAGCCGCCTTCGAACAGCGCGTCCATGCTTGCCTCCTCGACCACCTGGCGGGAACGATACAGGACTTCGCTTGCCAGCCGAGCCCGGCGGGCGAACACTCGCCGCAAACCGATGGGGAGCGAAGATGCGCAACGCACTCGGGCTGGCGCTCGCCGCCGCCCTGATAGTTCCGTCCGCTGCGGCGGCCGACTACCACGCGCCGAAGAACGGCTTCGGCCAGCCCGACTTGCAGGGCACCTGGACCAACGCCTCGCTCACCAGCCTGCAGCGGCCGGCGATGTTCAAGACGCTCACCCTGACCGAGGCCCAGGCCACGGATGTGGAGAAGCGCCGCGCCGAGGCCCGCGCTCGCGCCGACAAGCCCACCGATCCCAAGTCCGGCGCGCCGCCGGCCGGCAACGACCCCGGCGGCTACAACGCCTCCTGGACCGATCCAGGCGTCTCGCTCGGCCGCATCAACGGCCAGGTGCGCACCTCGTGGATCATCGATCCCGCCGACGGCCGCCTGCCCTACAGCGACGCCGGCCACAAGCTCTACGTCGACACGCTCCGCAAGGCCCGCAACAGCTGGGACGGGCCGGAGAACCGCCCGCTCGGCGAACGCTGCATGCTGGGCTTTGGCTCCACGGCCGGCCCGCCAATGCTCAACGTCTTGTATAACAACAACTATCAGATCGTTCAGTCGAAGGACTCGGTGGCCATCCTGGTCGAGATGAACCACGACGTGCGCATCGTGCGGCTGAACACCAGGCAGCACCTGCCCAACTTCATGCGCCCCTGGATGGGCGACAGCATCGGCTGGTGGGAGGGCGACACCCTGGTGGTCGAGACCACCAACTTCAATCCGGGCGAGAGCCTGCGGCCCTATTTCGACAATTCGATCCTGCTGTCACCGGCCGCCAAGGTGACCGAGCGCTTCACCCGCGTCTCGCCGACTCAGATCCTCTACCGCTTCGAGGTCGACGACCCGGCCGTCTACACCCAGGTGTGGAAGGCCGAGATGCCGATGAACGCCACCAAGGGGCCGGTCTACGAATACGCCTGCCATGAGGGCAACTACGCCCTGCCGGGCATCCTCGCCGGCGCCCGCCAGGCGGAGAAGGAAGGCAAGAAGATCGAAGCCGTGGACGTGAGCGGACGCTGAAGAACCGACTTAGTTCAACTCCAGCCCCTTGAGATCGCCGGCTTCGCGCCAGTCGGCCAGCAGCTTGGCGAAGGCCACCGGGCCCGCGCCATAGGAGCCGTTGCGGGCGCTGATGGCCTGCACATTGCCCTCGTTGTTGTAGTAGCCGGGCGTGCACTCCTCGAGGAACTTCTGGCGCATCAGCGACAGGTCGATGATGGTCTGCACCCAGGCGTCCTCGGCCTCCTGGCTGGCCTCGATCAGCCGCACCTGCCGCGCCGCGGCGTGACCCAGCACATAGCCGATGTGCCGGGCCTGCTCGTTGATCATGTGCGGGAAATTCACCGAGAAGCCGGACTGAGTGTTGGAGATGATGAAGACATTCGGGAAGCCGCGCGAATAGAGGCCGTGCAGGGTCGAGACGCCGTCCGCCCACTTCTGCGTCAGCGTCTGGCCGCCGCGGCCGTAGAGTTCGTAGCCCGAGCGCCGCGTATAGGACGTGCCGACCTCGAAGCCGGTGGCGTAGATGATGCAGTCCAGTTCGTACTCGACGCCGCCCGCCACAATTCCCTTTTCGGTGATCCGCTCGACGCCGCGGCCCTGGGTGTCCACCAGATGCACGTTCGGCCGGTTGAAGGTCTGCAGATATTCGTCGTGGAAGCACGGCCGCTTGCAGAACTGGTTGTAGTAGGGCTTCAACGCCTCGGCGGTCTTCGGATCGGCGACCACGCCGTCCACCCGGGCGCGCACCTGCTCCATCTTCTTGAAGTCGGCGAGCTGCATCAGGTCGGCGGGATTGCCGATGGCCTGGCCGGCCTCCGCCTGCTTGCGGGCGAGCAGCAGGATGTTGCCGATGATGTCGGTCCAGCCGTCCTTCACCAGGTCCTCGGCCTGGAAGCCGCCGCTGGTCAGGACGGTGAAATTGTCCATCCGCTCCTGCTGCCAGCCGGGCTTCAGCGCCTTCGCCCAGTCCGGGTCGGTGGGCCGGTTGTTGCGCACGTCGATGGACGAAGGCGTGCGCTGGAAGACGTAAAGCTCGCCCGCGCCGGCGCCCAGGTGCGGCACGCATTGCACCGCCGTCGCCCCGGTGCCGATCACGCCCACCCGCTTGCCCGCCAGGCCGGTGAGGCCGCCCTGCGGCGAGCCGCCGGTGTAGTCATAATCCCATCGGCTGGTGTGGAAGGAATGCCCCTTGTAGGTCTCCACGCCGGGAATGCCGGGAAGCTTCGGCCGGTGCAGCGGCCCGTTGGCCATCACCACGAACTGCGCCCGTAGGCGGTCGCCGCGGCTGGTCTCGACGATCCAGCGCGCGGTCGCCTCGTCCCAGGTCAGCTTGGTGACCTCGGTCTGGAACAGGGCGCCCTTGTAGAGGTCGAAGTGCTCGCCGATGGCCCGGCAGTGCGCCAGGATCTCCGGCGCCGGGGTGTACTTCTCCTTCGGCATGAAGCCGATCTCTTCGAGCAGCGGCAGGTAGATGTAGCTCTCCACGTCGCAGGCCGCGCCGGGATAGCGGTTCCAGTACCAGGTGCCGCCGAAGTCGCCGCCCTTCTCGATCAGGCGGATGTCCTCGATGCCCGCTTCGCGCAGCCTGGCGCCGGTGAGCAGGCCGCCGAACCCGCCGCCGACCACCACCACCTCGACCTCGTCGGTCAGCGTCGCGCGCGAGAAGCCCGGCGTCACATAGGGGTCGTCCAGGTAGTGGGCGAAGTCGCCTGCGATCTCGCGGTACTGCGCGTTGCCTTCCCGACGCAGCCGCTTGTCGCGCTCGGCCCGATACCTGGCGCGCAGCGCCTCGGGATCGAACCCCAGGTCCTCGGCGGGCGCGGGGGCGGGATCCAGGGTTTCGGTCATGCGTCGGCTCCTCGCCCGGTTCGAACAAGCGTTTGACGCATCAAGCTAGAGATGACGCCACGACAATCAAGGCGTCACGCGTGCGCAGAAGCATACCCAATATTCGAAATTTGGTCGCCGCGAGCCCATTCATTACAGCGTAAAAACCGGGGTTTTGGGAGGAAGACCTTAACCTGATCGGGCGATGGTGCCGCATGGCCGCTGTGCATGCCACGAAGGACCCCGCCTCGGGTGGGGCTGCCGGTTGGGGATTCGACGCCCTGCCGATCCCCATGGCGGTGCTCGACCGCGACCTCGCCATCCAGGACGCCAACGCCGCGTTCGCCGAATTGCTCGGCGTGCCCGCCGCCAGCCTGATCCACGAACCGTTCGGCCAGCGGGTCCGGGCCGTGGCGCTGGAGGCGCCCGAGGGCGAAGGCGTGCAGACCTTCCTGTTCCAGTGCGCCGACGGGCCGCGCTGGCTGCGCCTGGACCTGCAGGAAGCCGGGGACCGGATCCTGGCGGTGTTGGTGGACGTCACGGGCGAACGCTCGGTGCTGGAGCGGATGAAGGCCGACTTCGCCGCACGCGGCCGGCTGATGCATGACGCCGAGGTGGGCGTCTGGCGCTTCGACCCGGAAGCCCAGGTCTACCATTTCCCCACCGAGCTCGCCCTGGGCCACGCCCGGATCCAGGAACCGGTGCCGGTCGCGAACCTGCGCCTCATCCAGCACCCCGACGACGTGGCGATCGACGACGCCATCCGCGAGCGCCTGACCACCGAGGAGGGCTCGGCCGAGGCCGACATGCGCTACCGCACCGGCGACGGCGGCTGGCGCCACCTGCGGGTGCTCTACCGTTCCGGCCGCAAGCTGAAGTCCGGCCTCTACGAGATGTATGGCCTAAGCCAGAACGTCACCGACCTGGCCCAGGCGCGCGACGAGGCCAACGCCGGCGCCCAGCAGCTCAAGCTCGCCCTCACCAGCGCCAGGGCCGGGGTGCTGGGCTATGACTACGTGGCTGGCCGGTACTGGTTCTCGCAGGAGCTGCGCGCCCTGGTCGGCGACGAGATCCTGGTGGCCGCCGCCGTCGATTCCGTGGCCATCTATCATCCGGACGACCAGGAGCGGGTGCGCGCCTACAACGCCATCGTGGAGGCCGGCGCCCATTCTCCGGGCGTCGATGCGCGGCTGATGAAGCCGGAAGGCCCGCTCTGGGTGCGCCTCTACTGGCAGACGGAATATGACGCGGCCGGCGCCCCGCTGCGCGGCGTGGGCCTGGTGATCGACATCGACGAGCAGAAGCAGCAGGAACTGGCGCTGAACGAGGCCCGCGTGCTGGCCGAATCCGCCACGGCCTCGAAGTCGAGTTTCCTGGCGTCGGTCTCGCACGAAATCCGCACCCCGATGAACGGCATCGTGGGCGTGCTGAACCTTTTGAAGCGCGAGCAGCTGACGGCGGAAGGCCGCGACCTGCTGGGCGAGGCCCTGGCCTGCAGCGACATGCTGGCCCAGCTGATCGACGACGTGCTGGACTTCTCCAAGATGGAGGCCGGCAAGCTGGACGTGACGCCCGCGCCCACCGATCCGGCGGCGGTGATGGGCAGCGTCGTGGCCCTGCTGCAGCCGCAGGCCGACAACAAGAACCTCTACCTGCGCGCCGTGGGGCCGGCCGCCGACGACGGCCGCTGGGCGATGATCGACCCGATCCGCCTGCGCCAGTGCCTGTTCAACGTCATCGGCAACGCCGTGAAGTTCACCCAGGCCGGCGGGGTGGAGGTGCGGATGAGCTACCACGACGGCGCGGACCGCAAGCTGCGCGTCGAGGTGCAGGACACCGGCGTGGGTGTGCCCGAGCATGCCAAGGCCGCGCTCTTCGACCGGTTCCAGCAGGCCCACACCGGCCCCGACCGCAAGTTCGGCGGCACCGGCCTTGGCCTCGCCATTTCCCGCAGCCTGGCCGAGATGATGGGCGGCGAAATGGGCTTCGAGTCCGCCGAGGGCGTGGGCTCGACCTTCTGGTTCGAGATCGCCGCGCCGCCGGCGCCGGCCGCCGCGGCCGCGCCCGTGGTCGAGGGCGGCGAGGCGCCGCTGGCCGGACTGAAGGTGCTGATCGTCGACGACAACCGCACCAATCGCCTGGTGGGCCTGAAATCGCTGGAGGCGCTGGGCGCCGCCGCCGAAACCGCCGACAGCGGCGAGGCCGCCATCGCCCTGGCCGCTGAGGGCGGCTACGACCTGATCCTGATGGACGTGAACATGCCCGGCATGGACGGGCTGGAGGCCACGCGCCGCATCCGCGGCCTCCCCGCACCGTCCTGCGAGACGCCGATCGTGGCGCTCACCGCCGATGTCATGACCCATCACCAGGCGGCCTATCACGCCGCCGGCATGAACGGCTTCGTGCCCAAGCCCTTCTCGCCCGCCCAACTGCTCACCGAGATCGTGCGGATCGCGGTCTAGGCCCGCCCTTCTCAGGCGACCGGCGCCTTTTCCGCCAGGCCCTTCAGCGCGCGCAGGCCGTCGTCGAACTGCGGCCCGAGCATCTTGTCCATCGGGAAGACCGCGTGCATCAGCTTGCTCACCAAGGTCAGCGGGCCGCTCATCGCCCAGGTGACCTTGCTGCCCGCGCCATCCGCGGCGACGGTGAACTCGGCCACGTTGTTCGCCTTGAACGGCTTGGTGAACTTCAGGTCGATCACTACCTTGGACGGCGCGATGGCCTGCGTGATCTCCATGCTGCCCGAGCCCGCCTTCTTGCCCACCCAGGCGTATTGCGCGCCCACCCCGCGGGCTGCGCCCGAATAGGTCTTCTGCAGGTCGCTATCCATCTTCTCGAACGGCGACCAGGCCGCCCAGGCGTGGAAGTCGTCGATGTGCGGATAGACCGCCGACGGCGGAGCGTCGATGTGGATCGAGCGTTCGAAACGGAAGCTGTCGTTGGCCATGGCTTGGGTCCTCCGGGAAGATGTTCACCTGGAAGACGGCGTTACGCCAGCCGCGCCGACATCGGCGGCGAAATTCGTTCCGGTTTCCACGGCCAG
Source organism: Phenylobacterium sp. (assembly GCF_036501465.1). GTDB lineage: Bacteria > Pseudomonadota > Alphaproteobacteria > Caulobacterales > Caulobacteraceae > Phenylobacterium. The sequence continues at coordinate 2,328 of NZ_DASYAF010000140.1, read as the reverse complement.
CTTCCCTAGGCGTAAGCTTGTCTTGCGTCGCCGCGGGCCTCGCCCAATAGTCGGCCCGCGCCGGCGTATTCGGCGCACGGGGACTTCACATGTTCGACCGCTTCCTGCCCGCCGCCGGGACCCTTGCGGCCGGGGCGGCCGCCGCCGCGTTGATTGCCGCCACGCCGGCGCTCGGGGCCGCCTACACGCTCGAGCCCACGCCTTCCACGGTGGCCTGGGGCCACTATGACTCGAAGGACAAGCCGGCGCTGACCATCAAGTCGGGCGATACCGTCGCGGTGCATACCGTGCTGACCAACAGCCCGGCCGGCCTGAAGGCCAACGGCGTGCCGGACGACCAGATCGAGCCGGCGCTGAAGGACGTCTACGAGCATGTGCCGGCTTCCGCCCGTGGGCCTGGCGGCCACGTGTTGACCGGCCCGATCGTCGTGGATGGCGCGGAGCCCGGCGACACCCTGGAAATCCGCATCCTGAAGATCGATCTGGCGATCCCCTACGCCTACAACGGCTTCGGTCCCGCCAACGGCCTGCTGCGCGACGACTTCCTGTACCGGCGCACCAAGATCATCCCGCTGGACCGCAACAGGATGATCGCCAACTTCGGCCCGGGCGTCACCATCCCGCTGCATCCCTTCTTCGGCAGCATGGGCGTGGCCCCGCCGCCGGCCATGGGCCGCTGGGACTCCACGCCGCCGACCATCATCGGCGGCAACATGGACAACAAGGAACTGGTCGCCGGGACCACCCTTTTCCTGCCGGTGTTCGTGAAGGGCGCCTATTTCAACGTCGGCGACGGCCACGCCGGCCAGGGCAACGGCGAGGTGGATGTGACCGCCATGGAAACCTCCCTGGTCGGGACCTTCCAGTTCATCGTCCATAAGGGCGAGAAACTGCCCTACCCGCGCGCCGAGACGCCGACCCACTACATCGCCATGGGCTTCGACGACGACCTGGCCGTGGCCACCGTCAAGGCGGTGCGCAACATGGTCGACTTCCTGGTCGCCCATAAGGGCCTGTCGAAGGACGACGCCTACATGCTGACCAGCGTCGCCGGCGACGTGGACATCACCGAGGTGGTGGACCGCAACAAGGCCGTCCACGTGATGATGCCCAAGGCGATCTTCGCGAAGTAGCCGCTATTTCGACGGCGCCGGGGCTGCGAACTTGAACGCCAGGTAGCGGATGTCGCCGCCCTTCGGGACCAGGGTCTGGTGCGGCGTTCCGGGCGGGATCCACAACACGTCGCCGGGCCCGAGCGGATAGCTGCGGGCGCCGGCGATCTTGCCGCCGCGCCATTCGCCGGGCGCGGTCTGCTTGTTGCCAGCGACGCTCCCGCCGATCAACTCGGTGGCTTGGCCCGCCTGGACGATGAGCTCGTCGGCCAGCCGGTCGTGCACCTCCACCTGGCCGTCGGCGTCGCGATGGGCCGACAGCAGGACCACCCCCGGCCCCGTCGGGACTGGCGCGGTGGCGATCCCGTCCTTGGTCCTGGCCGAGAGCGCCGCGACCTGGGCGGCGGAGACGTAGACGGCGGTGTTGCTTGGCTGAGCGACAGCCGCGCCGGCCGTCAAGGCCAGCACGCAGCCGGTCAAGTAAAAATGTGTGCGAATACTCAAAGTCGCGCCCTCCTCCCGATTGGTGGAGAGGATCATAGCGGCTGGGGCGGAAACGAAAACGGCCCCTGCTCGCGCAGGGGCCGTTTCGAACTTGGGTGCGGGGACAGGATTTGAACCTGTGACCTTCAGGTTATGAGCCTGACGAGCTACCGGGCTGCTCCACCCCGCGGCAAAGCGAAAGCTGGCATCGTGAATTGAAGGGTCTTGGATCTCACATCCGCTTGGTAGACCTGGCGGCGACCTACTCTCCCGCGCCTTAAGACGAAGTACCATCGGCCCAGAGGGGCTTAACGACCGAGTTCGGAATGGGATCGGGTGGGGACCCCCCGGCAAAACCACCAGGTCAACGAAGCGGATGTGAAGAGAAGACATCATTGCTGCTCAGGTAAAACCCAAGCGAAGCATGAATTTTGCTAAGAACGATCAAGCCGATCGAGCGATTAGTACCAGTAAGCTGCACGCCTCGCGGCGCTTCCACATCTGGCCTATCAACGTGGTGGTCTACCACGGCTCTCGGCGAAGCCTTGTTTTGAGGTAAGTTTCCCGCTTAGATGCTTTCAGCGGTTATCTTGTCCACACTTAGCTACCCTGCTGCGCGGCTGGCGCCACGACAGGTCCACCAGAGGTGTGTCCATCCCGGTCCTCTCGTACTAGGGACAGATCCTCTCAAGCTTCGTACACCCACGGCAGATAGGGACCAAACTGTCTCACG
>NZ_DASYAF010000139.1:0-9207 GCF_036501465.1 Phenylobacterium sp. | reverse complement strand
CCGCTCGACCAAACGGCGTCAGCCGAGCATTCTTATGCACGTTCATTCGGGGCCTCGGGACCAAGGGTTGGAGCTTCGCAACCCCAGCCTCTCAGCCCAGCCCCGAGTGAACAACCTTCATAGCTTCGACACCTAGGCCGCAAAACCTCTCCCGTTCATGGGAGAGGGGGACCACGAAGTGGTGGAGAGGGCGCTGCTACCGTCGCGGCGGCCAGGTCAGCGCACGGCCCCAACGCCCCCTCCGTCACCTTCGGTGACACCTCCCCCGTAAACGGGTGAGGTTTCGAGCTACCGCACCGCCTTCAGCGCCTCGGCCAGCGCATCCACCGCCTCCGCCGTCGTCGCCCAGGAACACATGAAGCGCACCGAGCCGTCGAGGAAGCGCATGCTTTCCCAGCCGGCGTCGGTCAGGCGCAGGCGGGTGGGCTCGTCCATCTCCACGAAGAGGCCGTTGGATTCCACCGGATGGGTCAGTGGGAAGGGCATGGCCGCGGCCAGGCGGGCGGCCATGGCGTTGGCGTGGGCGGCGTGGCGCAGCACCGCGCCATCCTCCAGCATGCCGACGAACGGCGCGGCGTAGAACCGGCCCTTGGACGGCAGCTGGCCACTCTGCTTCAGCCGCGCGTCCAGCCGCCGGGCCAGCGTGCGGTCGAACACCACCAGCGCCTCGGTGGGCGTCATGCCGGACTTGGTCCCGCCGACCACCAGCATATCGACGCCCAGCTTCGCGATCGCCTTCAGGTCGAAGCCGGCCGCCGCGGCGTTGAACAGCCGCGCGCCGTCGAGATGCAGCGCGAGGCCGCCGGCCTTGGCCGCTCCGGCCAGCGCCGCCAGGTCCTGGCTCGCGTAGACCGCGCCGTACTCCGTGGCGTTGGTCAGCGACAGGGCCGCCGGGCCCTGCGCATGGGCGTGGTCCGGCGTGGCCAGGGCCTCGGCCAGCGAGGCCGGGTCGACCTTGCCGTGGTCGCCGCCCAGCGCGCGCATGGCGAGGCCGCCGCCGAAGAAGCTGGGCGCGCCGGTCTCGTCGATGCTGACGTGGGCGTGGCCGTGGGCCAGCACCGCCTCGAACGGCCGGCAGAGCGCCGCCAGCGCGATGGCGTTGGCCGCCGTGCCGGAGGCCACGAACCGAACCTCGGCGTCGGCGTCCACCAGGCCACGGATCAGGTCGGCGGCGCGGGCGGTGAGGTCGTCGCTCCCATAGCTCACCGCGAAGCCCCGGTTGGCGGCGACCAGGGCGGCCATCGCCTCGGGCGCGGCGCCGGCGGTGTTGTCGGAGACGAAGTCGAAGCGGGCCACGGTCAGTTCGCGGTCTCGGCCATGATCTCGCTGAAGGTCGAGATGTCGATGTTGCCGCCCGAGACCACGCAGACGATCGGGCCTTCGGAGCCCGCCTTGCCGGTCAGCGCCGCCGCCAGCGGAAGGCAGCCCGCGCCCTCGGCGATGATCCGCGCCTTCTCGGCCATCAGCCGCATGGCGCGCCGCGTCTGGTCCAGGGTGACGACGATCGAGCCGTCGACGATCGGAGCCATGCGCTCCCACATGCGCGGGAACACGCTCTGGCCGCCGGCCCCGTCGACGAACGAGGCCTGCCATTCCGGGTACTTCTGGGCCGATCCCGCCGCCAGCGAGCGGGCGAAGGGCGCGGCGGTGTCGGGCTCGGCGGCCCAGACCTTGACGCCCGGCTTGACGGCTTTCACCGCGCTGCCGACCCCGGTGATCAGCCCGCCGCCGCCGACGCCGCAGATCACCGCAGCCGCGTCCGGGCAGTCCTCCAGGATCTCCAGGCCCATGGTCGCGTGGCCGGCGATGAAGGCGTCGTCGTCGAACGGGTGGATGAAGGTCCCTTCGACGCCGGGATAGGCGCGGTCGTCCAGCGCGTTCCAGGCGCCTTCGTAGGAGACCAGCACCAGCTTGGCGCCCAGCGCCCGCATCCGCTCCAGCTTGGCCTTGGGCCCGGTCTCGATGGCGACCACGGTGCAGGGCACGCCGGCCTTGCGGGCCGCGAACGCCACGCCCTGGCCCGCGTTGCCGGCGCTGATCGTCCAGACGCCCTTCTCGCGGTCCTCGTCGGACAGCAGCGCCACCGCATTGGCCGCGCCGCGCAGCTTGTAGGCGTTGATCGGCTGCAGGTTTTCCAGCTTCAGGCGGATGTCGGGAAAGCCCGCGCCCAGTTCCAGCTTGACCAGCGGCGTGCGGATCGCCGTGCCCGCGATCCGGCCGCGCGCGGCCTCGATCTCGGCCAGCGCGATGGGGCGAACGGGCGCGAGCGTGGCGGGCATAGGGGTCTCCTCGGGAACTGCCGCCCGCTTGTTAGCGCAAAATCGGCGTCAGGCTAGCTCCCGCGCCCCAAGTCCCTGGCCCACTGGCGGACGTCTTCGACGAACAGGTCCGGCTCCTCCATCGCGGCGAAGTGGCCGCCTCTGGGCATGTCGGTCCAGCGCACGATGTTGTAGGCGCGCTCGGCGAAGCTCCTGGGCGGGGCCTGATAGAGCGGCTCGCCGGGGAAGTTGGCGAAGGCGGTGGGCGTCTCGCAGCGTTCGCCAGGCTGGAAGGCCAGGCCGCCTTCCTCCACCAGGCCGCGGTAGTACCAGGCCCCGGTCGTGAAGCTGTCGGTCATCACATAGAGCATCACATTGGTCAGCAGCGCGTCCTTGCCGTAGGCCTCGTCCAGGGTTTGTTTCTGCGACAGGTCCGACCAGTCGTGGAACCGCTCGCAGATCCAGGCGGCCTGGCCCACCGGATTGCCGGCCCCCATCCAGGCGATCGACTGCGGCTTGGAGACCTGAAGGCGGAAATAGGCGCCCATCACGTCCATCATCCCGGCCTGGCGCTGGGCCCAGCCCACCTCGGCCTCGCCCTGCGGCCCGCCGTGCGGTCGGAAACCCAGCATGTTGAGGTGGATGGCCTTGGCGCTGCCGCCATGGTCGCGGCCCAGCCAGGACGTCACCATCGCGCCCCAGTCGCCGCCCTGGGCCAGGTAGGATTTGTAGCCCAGCACCTCAGTCATCAGGGTGTTGAACAGCCGCGCGGTGGTCCGCTGGCCGATCGGCCGCGTGGGCTTCGACGAAAAGCCGAAGCCGGGCAGGGAGGGGATCACCAGGTCGAAGGCGTCGGCCGCCTCGCCGCCGAACCGGCTGGGGAAGGCCAGCTTCTCGATCGCGCCCCAGAACTCATAGGGGCTGCCCGGCCAGCCGTGGGTGACGATCAGCGGCCGCGTTCCGCCGGCCTCGCCCACCACATGCAGGAAGTGCAGGTCGTAGTCCTCGACCCGGGCGGTGAATTGCGCAAAGCGGTTGAGGTCGGCCATCGCCGCGCGCCAGTCGTAGGCGCCCGTCCAGTGCGCGCACAACGCCTTCAGCCAGGCCCCGTCGCAGCCATAGGCCCAGCCGTCGGGAACCTGCGGGATCGGCGGCCAGGGATAGGCTCGCACCCGCTCCAGCACCGCCTCGACCTCGGCCTCGCCCCAGCGGACCTCGAAGGGTTGGATGTCGGCCATGCGCGCCTCCCGCTTCACCCCTACATCTGTCATCCCGTTTTTGCGAAGCAAAGACCGGGACCCATCGACTCTGCGGCGCAGCAGGATTTGCGGCGGCGACGCCGCGTCTCACGGTGGATCATGGAGTCCATGGGTCCCGGACAAGCGCTGTGCGCTTTCCGGGATGACAGCTGGAGAAGGGGCCTCAGTCCTGCGGGCGCACGCCGCGCATCAGGGCGGTGTTCAGGCCCTTGAACAGCCAGCGGCTGGCGCCCGGCGGGGTCATGCCGGCCAGCTCCAGGATCACCGTGCCATGGATCGCGGCCCAGAACATCAGGCCGAGCTCCTGCGGATCGCCCGCCATCAGCCCTTCCTTCAGCGCGTCCTGGACGAAGCCGGTCATGGTCTTCTGGGCGCGCAGGCCCGCGGTCACCAGGTCCGGATACCGTTCGGTGTTCGGCTGGTTGAAATCGAACATCAGCTTGTAGGCGTGCGGATTTTCCAGCGCGAAGGTCATATAGGCCTCGCCCACGGCCTCGCCGATGGCGGGCGCGCCCACCGCGCCGGTCCGCGCCGTCTCCAGCGCATCGGCGAAGCGGTTGAAGCCATTGGCCCGCACCGCGGCCAGGATGTCGTCCTTGTCCTCGAAATAGCGGTAGGGCGTCATCGGCGAGACGCCTAGCTCGGCGGCGAGCTGGCGCATGGTCACCGCGTCCGGCCCACGCTCCGCGAACAGCCGTTCTGCGGCTTCGCAAAGCCGTTCCCGGAAGTCGGCGACATCGGTTTCTGAAAGGACTCGAGGCATCTGCGACTCATTTGCACGGAAAGACTTGCAGAACGCTACTTTTTACGAAATAAATTTACACAGTAAGTTTTCACGGTACGCCCAAGGAGCGGAACCATGGACGGCAATGTGCGCATCAATCCCTACCTTTCGGGGAATTTCGCCCCGGTCCGCAGCGAGGATGACTTCGAACTTCCGGTGGTCGGCGAGGTCCCGGCGGGCCTGCGCGGGGCGCTGTTGCGCATCGGCCCCAACCCGCAGTTCGAGCCCCGCGACCCGGAGCATCACCACTGGTTCGGCGGCGACGGCATGGTCCACGGCTTCTATGTGGAGGACGGCCGGGTCCGCTACCGCAACCGCTATGTCCGCACGCCGAAGTGGGCGCTGGAGCACGCCCACGGCCGCGCCCTGTTCGGGTCCATGGGCAATCCCATGACCAGCGATCCGCTGACCGCCGGCAACGAGGGCGGCGTGGCCAACACCAACATCGTCTGGCACGCCGGCCGCCTGCTGGCCCTGGAGGAAGCCCACCATCCCTTCGAGATGGACCTGAACACCCTGGAGTCGAAGGGCTACGCGCGGGCCTACAGGGGCAATGTCACCGCCCACCCGAAGATCGATCCGGTGAGCGGCGAAATGGCCTGGTTCGCCTATGGCGTGGGCGGCCCCTTGTCGGCCGGAATGAGCTACGGCGTCACCGCCGCGGACGGCACGGTGGTCCGCCGCGATGACTTCCAGGCGCCGTTCGCATCCATGGTCCATGACTTTATGGCCACAAATAACCACGTTATGTTCCCGGTCCTGCCGCTGACCGGCAGTCTGGAGCGGGCGATGAAGGGCCTGCCGCCCTTCGCCTGGGAGCCGGACAAGGGCGCCCACGTGGGCGTGATGCGCCGCGACGGCGACGTCTCGTCCATCCGCTGGTTCAATGCCCCGGCCTGCTATGTCTTCCATCCGCTGAACAGCTGGGAGGAGGGCGACAGGCTGTTCTGCGACGTCATGCGCTACGACGTGGCCCCGCTGTTCCCCAAGGCCGACGGCTCGCCCGGCGACAAGTCCGCCGCGCGCCTGGTGCGCTGGACCTTCGACCTGGCCGCCAATTCCAACGCCATCAAGGAAGAGCCGCTGGACGACCTGGACGGCGAGTTCCCGCGCGTCGACCCGCGCGTCGAGACCCTGAAGCACCGCCACGGCTGGTATGCCGCCGATCCGTCGGGCGCCAAGACTGTGCGGCTGAATTCCATCGCCCACCTCGACCTCGCCACCGGCAAGCGCCAGGTCTTCGAACTGGACGCCGGCGACGCCACCTCCGAGCCGGTGTTCGTGCCCCGCTCGCCCGACGCGCCGGAGGGCGACGGCTGGATCACCGCGGTGATCTACCGCGCCGGCGAGGACCGCAGCGACTTGGCGGTGTTCGAGGCGCAGGACATCGCCCGTGGTCCCGTAGCGCTGGCCAAGGTCCCGAGGCGCGTGCCGTTCGGCTTCCACGGCAACTGGGTCGCGATGTAGTCTCGCCCGCATGGGCGGGTTCGCGGACTATGTGCAGGAGCTGTTCGAGGGCCTGGGGCCGGTGCGCGTCAAGCGCATGTTCGGCGGCCTGGGCGTCTGGGCGGGCTCTTTTGACGACAAGGGGGTGATGTTCGCCCTGGTCGACCAGGAAGTGATCTACCTCAAGACCGACGAGGCCCTGAAGCGCGAGCTGGAAGCCGAGGGCTCCGCGCCCTGGGTCTACAGCCGCCGCGACGGCTGGAAGATGGAAACCTCATACTGGCGCCTGCCCGAGACGGCGCTGGACGACCCGGACGAGGCCGTCGCCTGGGCCCGCAAGTCGCTCGCCGCGGCCCTCGCCAAGGCGGCGCAGAAGCCGCCGAAGCGGAAGAAGGCCTAGCCCCGCCTCAGACCAGCGCCCCGTGGCAGTGCTTGAACTTCTTGCCGGAGCCGCAGGGGCAGGGCGCGTTGCGCCCGGTGTTCTCCCAGTCGTCGGGCAGCGAGCTGACCGGCAGGGCCTGGCGCTGTTCGGCCGACAGGCCGTCGGGGAGCGCGCCCATCTGGGCCGCGTTCTCGCCGGTCAGCGGGTCCAGGTGCACCTCCTGGAAGTAGCCCTGCGGCGGCTGCGGCGGCTCCTCGAACTGGAACTCCACGGTCATCAGCCAGCGGGTCACGTTCTGGCGCAGGTCGACCAGCAGGCCTTCGAACAGGCTGAAGGCCTCGGTCTTGTACTCGTTCAGCGGGTCGCGCTGGCCATAGCCGCGCAGGCCAATGACGTTGCGCAGGTGGTCCAGGTGCATCAGGTGCTCGCGCCACTGCACGTCGATCATCTGCAGCACGAAGCTCTTCTCGACGGTGCGCATGTGCGGGCCGACCTGGGCGTCGCGCTCGGCGGCGCGGGCGTCGGCGGCCTGGTTGATGCGCTCCTCGATCTCCTCGTTGGCGATGCCGTCCTCGGCCGCCCATTCCTTCAGCGGCAGCTCCAGGCCCAGGAACTCGCGGACGTGGTGGGCCAGGCCCTCGATGTCCCACTGCTCGGCATAGGCCTTGGGCGGCAGGTGGCGGTTGACGAAGTCGTTGACCGCGTCGCGGCGCATCTCCGACACCACCTCGGAGATGTCGGGCGCGGCCATGAACTCGGCGCGCTGTTCGAACACCGCCTTGCGCTGGTCGTTCACCACGTCGTCGTATTTCAGCAGGTTCTTGCGGATCTCGTAGTTGCGCTGCTCGACGCGCTTCTGGGCCGTGGCGATGGCGCTGTTCAGCCACTTGTGGGTGATCGCCTCGCCTTCCTGGACCCCGAAGGTGCGCATGATCGAATCCAGCCGCTCGCCGGCGAAGATGCGCAAAAGGTCGTCCTCGCAGGACAGGAAGAACTTCGAATGCCCCGGGTCGCCCTGGCGGCCGGTGCGGCCGCGCAGCTGGTTGTCGATGCGCCGGCTCTCGTGGCGCTCGGTGCCCAGCACGAACAGGCCGCCGGCGGCCAGCGCGTGGGCCTTCTTGTCGGAAATCTCGGCCTCGATCTCGGCCTTGTGCGCCAGCGCCATCTCCGGCGTCACCTCGACGCCCAGGCCGCGCTGCTCCTCGCGCCAGTCGGCCAGCTTCATGTCGACGTTGCCGCCCAGCTGGATGTCGGTGCCGCGGCCGGCCATGTTGGTGGCGATGGTCACCGAGCCCGGCACGCCGGCGTCGGCGACGATCTTGGCTTCCTGCTCGTGGTAGCGGGCGTTCAGCACGCTGTGCGGCACGCCCTTGATCGTCTTGCCCTTCTCGTCGGTGAAGCTGTGGGCCTTCAGCATGTCCGACAGCTGCTCGGACTTCTCGATGGAGACCGTGCCCACCAGGATCGGCTGGCCGCGCTTATAGCAGTCCTCGATGAGCGCGATGATCGCCACATGCTTCTCGGCGGCGGTGCGATAGACCTCGTCGTCGTCGTCGATGCGGGCGATCGGCCGGTTGGTCGGGATCTCGGTGACATCCATCTTGTAGATGTCGAGGAATTCCTGGGCCTCGGTGGCGGCCGTGCCGGTCATGCCCGAGAGCTTGGAGTAGAGGCGGAAGTAGTTCTGGATGGTCACCGAGGCCAGGGTCTGGTTCTCGGGCTGGATGACGGCGCCTTCCTTGGCCTCGATCGCCTGGTGCAGGCCTTCCGACAGCCGGCGGCCATGCATCATGCGCCCGGTGAACTCGTCGATCAGGATCACCTCGCCGGCCCGGACGATGTAGTCCTTGTCCAGCTGGTAGATGACGTTGGCGCGCAGCGCCTGGTTCACGTGGTGCACGGCCGAGACGTTGGCGGCGTCGTAGAGGCCGGCGGTGTCGGGGGCCAGGTGGCCGCCCTCCATCAGCATCTCCTCGATCTTCTCCGAGCCCTCCTCGGTCAGGATCACCTGCCGCTGCTTCTCGTCGAAGTCATAGGTGGTCGGGTCCTTGATCATCTCTTTGATGAGCAGGTCGACGGTCTTGTAGAACTCGCTGCGGTCCTCGGTCGGGCCCGAGATGATCAGCGGCGTGCGCGCCTCGTCGATCAGGATCGAGTCGACCTCGTCGACGATCGCGAAGTTGTGGCCGCGCTGGACCATCTCCTCGGCGTCATAGACCAGGTTGTCGCGCAGGTAGTCGAAGCCGAACTCGTTGTTCGTCCCATAGGTGATGTCGGCGTTGTAGGCCGCCTGCCGCTGGCCCTGGGAAAGGCCGTGGACGATGACCCCCACCTCCATGCCCAGGTAGCGGTAGACCTGGCCCATCCATTCGGCGTCGCGCTGGGCCAGGTAGTCGTTGACGGTGATGACGTGGACGCCCTTGGACGCCAGGGCGTTCAGATAGACCGGCAGGGTGCCCACCAGGGTCTTGCCCTCGCCGGTCCGCATCTCGGCGATGCCGCCCTGGTGCAGCACCATGCCGCCCACCAGCTGCACGTCGTAGTGGCGCTGGCCCAGCGTGCGGCGCGCGGCTTCGCGCACCACGGCGAAGGCCTCTTCCATCAGCTCGTCCAGGGTCGCGCCCTTGGCCATGCGCTCGCGGAACTCGACGGTCTTGGCGGCCAGCTGCTCGGCGCTCAGGGCCTGCATCGCGGGCTCCAGCGCGTTGATCCTGGCGACGCGCGCCATCATCGACTTGACCTTGCGGTCGTTGGAGGAGCCGAAGAACCGTTGGAACATGCTCAAAGGGATAGGTCCGTGAGGCGGCGACAGGGCCCTTCGCCCGCCTCGTGAAAATCGCTCTTTTGGGGCGTGGGTGACTTAAGGACGGTAGGCGCTCAAGTCAACGCGGGGAGCCTGGGGCGGGAGGTCGCTGGGGGAGCGGCGTGGCGCGGCTGTGCGCCAGAAGCGGCCCTTGGATCCGCTCCAGTTTCAGGACGACGGCGCCGGCGGGATGCCCTTTAGCCGATTGTATTCAGCCATCGACGCGCCGGCGGCCGCGAGGTCCAGGTCCGGGGCGATGGTTCCGCGGAATTCGC
>NZ_DASYAF010000138.1:0-134840 GCF_036501465.1 Phenylobacterium sp. | reverse complement strand
CCTCGTGCTCGCGCGCGCCGCCGTCGCGCGAGGCGTGGAAGCAGCCCTCGCCGAAGGCGTCGACGCCGCGCGGGGCGTGGCCGGTGGGATTGGCGATGTCCGGCTGGCCGTCGCCGTCGAGGTCGGCGCCGATCCAGACCGTGCGGGTCTCGGTCGCCGGCGGCGTCGCGCGCCTGGCGAAGTCCGCCAGGCCGGCCAGCAGGCGGCTCTGCGCCTGCGGCCCGGACCCCACATGGACCGCCGCTTCCGCCAGGCCAAGCGAGATCACCGCCGCGGCCAGGCCGCAAGCGAGAATAGTCGAGCTCTTCCGAAGCCGTGCCACAGTCACGTGCAGTCGTTCAAGCGCGACCGTAAGATCAGATGGGCATCCCATGCGACGAGAAGTAGGTCCATAGGGCAGGAATATTGATGTGTCATCTCGCCGCTATGCGAATGACGCCTGCAATGCTGACGCTTGCTCAAACGCTCTGGATCGTCCGCTCCACGCGGCGATCGGGGATGAACCACATCGCCGCCACGGCCACGTAGAGCGCCAGCGAGGCTTGCGGCCGGACGAACGCCAGGCCGATGGCCAGCGCATAGGCCACCAGCGAGGCATAGCCCTTGAAATCGCGGCCCATGGCCCGGGCGATGTCGGAGTCGGGGCCATGCAGGTGGACCAGCAGCCGGCTCAGGATGGTGTAGGCCAGGCCCGCCATGATCAGCACCCCGCCATAGGCCGCCACCGGGACCCCGTTGAAGTGGCTCTCGCTCAGCCAGGACGTGACGAACGGCACCAGGGACAGCCAGAACAGCAGGTGCATGTTGGCCCAGAGGATGGGCCCATCCACCCGCTCGCAGAGCGCCAGCATGTGGTGGTGGTTGTTCCAGTAGATCGCCACATAGACGAAGCTCAGCACATAGCTCAGGACCACCGGCAGCAGGGGCGCGAGATCGCTGAGCGACGTCCCGTGCGGCACCTTCAGCTCCAGCACCATGATGGTGATGATGATCGCCACCACCCCATCGGTGAACGCCGTCAACCGCTCCTTGCCCATGCGCCCGCCCCTCTGCAAACCCAGCCGCGAGCTTAGCAGGCCCAGCGGCGGCGATCCTGCTTATGGTTTGGCGGAGAGGGTGGGATTCGAACCCACGGTACCCTTCCAGGTACGCCGCATTTCGAGTGCGGTGCTTTCGACCACTCAGCCACCTCTCCAGAAGCCGGTATCGGACCCGTCGAAGAGGTCCGCTGAGCGAGGCGCGGAACCTACTCATCCGACCCGGGCCATGCAAGAGCCCCAGGATCGGGCCGGCCGATCCCGCGCGGAAGCCAAGTATCTCTTCGGCGCGGCTATTTCGGCCAAAGCACCATCTGGGTGCAGCGGAACAGCGCCATGGTCTTGCCGGTCGTGCGGTTGATCGCCTCGGCGTCCCAGACCTGGGTCATGCGTCCGCCGTGGGCCAGCCGCGCGCGGCATTCCACGACCTCACCCGCCTTGGCGGTGCCCAGGTAGTTGGTCTTGAGCTCGATGGTGGTGAAGCCGCTCGCGCCCTCCGGCAGGCTGGCGACGCAGGCGTAGCCGCAGGCGCTGTCGACCAGGGCGATCACCGAGGCGGCGTGCAGGAACCCGTTCGGCGCCATGTGCCGCGGCTCGACCGCGAACCAGCCGGACGCGCGGCCATTGGCGACCTCTTCCCACTGGATTCCCAGCTCGCCGGGCAGGGTTCCCGCCTGCCGCTCGGCGAAATAGGCCGCCACATTACCGTCCATCATCGAAGCTTCTCCCGCCGTGTCGCCCTCTTGGCCTCCAGCTAGGAAGCCCGCTTGCCGAAACCAAGGCCTTGCGGGCGATGGGCCGGATGGGGAGAGTGACGGCCCCGCCGATCATTGCGGCGGACCCCAGGATTTCAGACCGGCGGGCGCGACCCGCCGCACATTGGGACGGACCATGGCCGAACAGACCACCACCCAGCAGACCGCCTTCGGGACCTACGAGACGACCGAGATGATCTCGCTGGGCGCCAAGCTGAAGCAGCATGCGACCTTCCAGCCGAACGCGCCGGCGGTGAGCTGCGGGGCGACCACGCTCACCTACGCCGAGCTGCACCGGCGGACCAACCGGCTGGCCCGGGGCCTAACGGCGCTGGGCGTCAAGCCTGGCGACATGGTCACCATCGGCCTGCCCAACAGCGTGGGTTTCGTGGAGGCCTGCTACGCCATCTGGAAGCTGGGCGCGACGCCGCAGCCGGTCTCCTTCCGCCTGCCCAAGGCGGAGCTGGAGGCGATCATGGAACTGGCGAAGACGCCGATCGTAATCGCCGAGTTCAAGCACGAGATCGACCGGCCGCTGGTCACCGTGGCAGACATCGCGGCCAAGGCAGATGACGACGGCGACCTGCCGGACGCCACAGCGCCGGTCTCCAAGGCGCCCACCAGCGGCGGCTCGACCGGGCGGCCGAAGCTGATCCTCTCCGGCCAGCCGGGGGTGACGCCGAAGGAGACGCCGGAGGTCGGCGGCTGGCGGCTGACGCCCAATTCCATCGCCGTCCTGCCGGCGCCGCTCTACCACAACGCCGGCTTCGGCATGATGATGGCGGCGGTATCCCAGGGCTGCCACCTGGTGGTGATGCCCAGGTTCGATCCCGAGGCGACCCTGGCCGAGATCGAGGCGCGCAAGGCCACCTGGGTCTATGTCGTGCCCACCATGATGAACCGCATCTGGCATCTGCCGGACGCGGTGCGCGAGCGCTATGACGTCTCCTCGCTGGAGGCGCTCTGGCACCTGGCGGCGCCCTGCCCGGCCTTCCTGAAGGAGGCCTTCATCCGCTGGATCGGGCCCGACAAGGTGCTGGAGCTCTATGCCGGCACCGAGGCCCAGGCCGTGACCATCATCACCGGCGCGGAGTGGCTGGAGCACCGCGGCTCGGTGGGCCGGGTGACCATCGGCGAGATGAAGGCCGTGGGCGACGACGGCGCAGACCTGGGCGCTGGCGAGGTGGGCGAGATCTACATGCGCCGTCCGGAAGGCGCGCCGCCGACCTACAAGTACCTGGGCGCCACCGCCAAGGTGCTGGAGGGCGGCTGGGAGAGCCTGGGCGACATCGGCTGGTTCGACGAGGACGGCTACCTGTACCTGGCCGACCGGCGCACCGACATGATCCTGGTGGGCGGCTCCAACGTCTATCCGGCCGAGATCGAGGCGGCGCTGGAGGAGCATCCGCAGGTGCAGTCGGTGGCGGTGATCGGCCTGCCGGACGACGACTTCGGCAACGCGGTCCACGCCATCGTCCAAGCCAAGGGAAAGGTGACGCCCGAGGACCTCAAGGCCCACCTGGCCGACCGGCTGGTGAGCTACAAGCAGCCGCGCTCCTATGAGTTCGTGGACGAGCCGCTGCGCGACGACGCCGGCAAGGTGCGTCGCACGGCGCTGCGCGATGCGCGGGTGAAGAAGGAGCCCGCGTGACATGAGCATCCGGGGCAAGGCCTACATCATGGGCGCGTTCGAGCATCCGCTGCGCGACGCGCCGGACAAGACGACGCCGCAGCTGCACGCCGAATGCGCCGCCGGCGCCCTGGCCGACGCGGGGCTCTCCAAGGACGACGTGGACGGCTACTTCTGCGCCGGGGACGCGCCGGGGTTCGGCGGCCTCTCCATGATCGACTACATGGGCCTGACGAACGTCCGCCACCTGGATTCCACCGAGACCGGCGGCTCGTCCTACATCGTCCATGTGGGCCATGCGGCCGAGGCGATCGCGGCGGGCAAGTGCTCCGTCGCCCTGATCACCCTGGCCGGGCGGCCCAGGCAGGCGCGCGGCGGCGGCGGTCGCGGCGGGTTCGGCGAGCCCGCGCCGGAGGCCGGCTTCGAGAACATCTACGGCGGCTCGACCCACAACACCTACGGCATGTGCGCCATGCGCCACATGTATGAGTACGGCACGACGTCCGAGCAGCTCGCCTGGATCAAGGTCGCCGCCAGCCACCACGCCCAGTGGAACGAGCACGCCTTCCTGAAGGACGTGGTCACCGTCGAGGAGGTGGTGAACTCCAGGATGATCGCCGACCCGCTGCACCTCCTGGACTGCTGCGTGGTCACCGATGGCGGCGGCGCCCTGATCGTCACCAGCCCTGAGGTTGCGAAGAGCCTGAAGCGGCCGAAGGTGCGGGTGCTGGGCGCGGGTGAGGCGCCCAAGGGCCCGCGCGGCGGCCTGGACCTCGACCTCACCTATTCCGGCGCCGTGTGGTCGGGACCGCGGGCGTTCGAGGAGGCGGGCGTGAGGCCGGCCGACATCAAGTACGCCTCGATCTACGACAGCTTCACCATCACCGTGCTGATGCAGATCGAGGACCTGGGCTTCTGCGAGAAGGGCCACGGCGGCAAGTTCGTGGCCGACGGCAACCTCATCTCTGGTGTCGGCAGGCTGCCGTTCAACACCGACGGCGGCGGGCTTTGCAACAACCATCCCACCAACCGCGGCGGCATCACCAAGGTGATCGAGGCGGTGCGCCAGCTGCGCGGCGAGGCGCATCCCAAGGTGCAGGTGGCGAACTGCGACCTGGCGATCGCCCAGGGCACGGGCGGCTCGCTCGGCACCCGCCACGGCTCGGCGACGGTGATCCTGGAACGGGAGGCTTGAGCATGTCGGAAGAGCGCGATCCCAATGCCCCGATGACCCGGCCGATCCCGGCGCCGGTGGTCAACCTCGAGACCCAGCCCTTCTGGGACGCCGCCAAGCAGGGCCGCTTCCTGATCAAGCGCTGCGTCGCCTGCGGCAAGGCCCACTGGTATCCGCGCGCCATCTGCCCCTACTGCGCGTCCGGCGAGACGGTGTGGGAAGACAGCCCCGGCGAGGGCGTGATCTACACCTTCTCGGTGATGCGCCGCTCGCAGACCGGCCCCTACGCCATCGGCTATGTGACGCTCGACGAGGGCCCGTCGGTGCTGACCAACTTCCTGGGCGTGGGGCCGGACGCGCTCTCCATCGGCCAGCGGGTGAAGGTGCGCTTCCAGGAGACGGACGGCGGGCCGCCCGTACCGGTGTTCGCGCCGACCTAGGCGCCGTCCGCGATCCGGGCCAAGGTCGGGCGACGCCGGAGCCAGGCGTCAGAGCCGGGGGGCTCCATGGCCGTATCCAACGCCGGCGAACTCTCGCCGCCACCCGCCGTTTCGTCGCACCACGGATCGGTGGGCCTGTTCGGGGCGATCGGCCTGGTCGCCGGCAGCATGGTGGGCTCGGGCATCTTCCTGTTGCCGGTCAGCCTGGGCGCGATCGGCTCGATCTCCATCCTGGGCTGGATCGCCGCCACCGCCGCGGCCCTGACCGTCGCCGGGGTGTTCGCCTGGCTGGCCGGCGTGGCCCCGCAGGCCAAGGGCTTGCCGGACTATGTGGAGGCGGGCCTGGGCCCGGTCTTCGGTGTACAGACCTCGCTCGCCTATTGGTTTGGCTGCTGGACGGGGATGGTGCCGCTCGCCATCGCCGTGGCCGGGGCGGTGGGATATCTCGTTCCAGCCCTGGCCGGACCCGGCCCGCGGCTGATGCTGACCCTGGCTTCGATCTGGCTGAGCATCGCGGCCGCCTGGGTCGGACCCCGGACCGTGGCGCGGGTCGAAGGCGCGACCCTGGCTCTTGGCCTGGCCCCGGTGGCGATCGCCGCCACAGCGGGCTGGCTGGCCTTCCATCCGAGCCTGTTCCTGGCGTCCTGGAACCCCAAGGGACTCAGCCTGCCCGCGGCGGTCGGCCCTTCGGCGCTTACCGCCTTCTACGCCTTCCTGGGCGTCGAGTGCGCGGCCGCCGCCGCGGGCGTGGTGCGCGATCCGGCCCGCAACGTACCCCGCGCCAGCCTGATCGGCGTCGCCGCGGTCGCCGCGCTCTACATCAGCGCCTGCACCGTCCTGATGGGCATCCTGCCGGCTGAGGCCCTCGCCAGATCCAGCGCCCCGTTCGCCGAGGCCGGGCGGACCGTGCTGGGGCTGGGCGTGGCCGGGGTGATCGCGGTCTGCGGCCTGTTGCGCGCCCAGGGCTGCCTCACCGGCTGGGTCCTGGTCACCGGCGAAACCAGCCGCAGCGGCGCCGACGCCGGGGTGTTCCCCGCCATCTTCCGCACCCGTCCGGGCGAGCGGGCTTCGGCGGTCAACCTCATGGCCACCGGCGGATTGATGACCGTCGTCGCCCTGGGCACCGCCTCGCCCAGCCTTGGCCAGCAGTTCAGCCTGCTCGCGGACATCAGCGTGCTGACCAGCCTCTACAGCTATGCACTGGCCGGGGGATCCCTGATCCGGCTGTCGGGCCGGCTCGCGCCGGCCCGCCGCTGGCCCGCGCGGCTGACCGCCCTGGTGGCGATCTCAGCCAGCGTGGTCCTCATCGCCGCGGCCAAGCCGGTCGAGCTCGCGGTCTGCGCGGGCGTCGTCGTCGCGGCCGGCCTGCTGTATCTGTGGCTGCGCCGCCGCTAGTCTGCGGTCACGCGCGAAAGTCCCAGGAGACGCGATGCTGCGGGTCGATCTCTACAACGGCGAGGACGCCTTCCAGGCCGATCGGATGCGCGTCCTGCGCCGGTCCTGGCAGTTCGTCGGCCATGAGGCCATGACGCCCAATCCCGGCGACTACCTGGCGGAGGAGGTGGGCGGCGCGCCGGTGGTGGTGGTGCGCAACGCGCGGGGCGAACTGGCCGGTTTCCACAACGTCTGCCGCCATCGGGCCGGGGCGCTGGTGGCCGACGGCCAGGGTCATTGCGGCGAGGCGTTCGTCTGCCGCTATCACGGCTGGCGCTACAGCCTGGACGGGCGGCTGCGCAGCGCCACGGATTTCGGCGCCGCCCCGGGGTTCGACCCGCGGGACTTCGGCCTGTTCCCGACCCGGGTGGAGACCTGGCGCGGCCTGGTGTTCGTCAACCTCGACCTCGACGCCCCGCCGCTTTCGGCGCTGGTCGGCCCGCTGGAGAGCGTCCCGCCGTTCCCGGACTTCCCGTTGACCGACCGGCGCAGCCATCGGCTGGCCTGCAACTGGAAGACCTATGTGGAGAACTATCTGGAGGGCTACCACCTGCCGATGGTGCATCCGGAGTTCGACGCCGACGTGGTGGTCGCCGACTACCTGGTGGAGATCGCGGGCCAGGTGATCTTCCAGTCGGCGCCGGCGCGCGACGCCTCGGTCTACGCCGGGACCTGGGCCTGGCTGTGGCCCAACCTGGCGATCAACACCTATCGCCATGGCTATATGATCGAGCGGATGACCGCGGTGGGCCCGCAGGAGACCCGGCTGGACTACTTCTACTTCTTCGATCCCGCCCGCGGCGCCGAGCTGGCGCAGATGTTTACCGCCTCCGACCGGGTGACGGCCCAGGACAAGCAGGTCTGCGAGGAGGTGCAGCGCAATCTCGGCGCCGGCGTCTATCGCGGCGGGGTGCTGTCGCCGAAACACGAGCGCGGCGTGGCCTGGTTCCAGGCCCGCATCGCCGAGGCGCACGGCGAGCACCCTCAACCCGCATTCCCCGCGAAAGCGGGGACCCAGGTGTTTTCATAGTGTCCGCCGCCCTCGCCCGAGGACCAGCTGAGAGAAACAAAAAAAGCCTGGATCCCCGCTTTCGCGGGGAATGCGGTTGTTGGGCCTGGGCTACTCGCCGCCGCTCTTGGCCTTGGCGGCGGCGGCCTGCTTCTCCTCGCTGCGCGCGCCGGCCAGCATGCCGGTGAGCGCATAGTTGCCCTCGTGGCAGGCGTATTCGTAGACCTGCCCCTTGGTGGCGCGCATCTGCACCTCGCCGCTGTAGGGCGCGGTATAGGCCGGGTCCTCGACGGTGAACTGGTAGGAGAGCGAGGTCGGGCCGATCCGGCGGAAGCGCTCGACCACCTTCTGGTTCGGCGAGCCGCCGCGCAGGCCCTGTTCGGGGCGCATGTTGGTGGTCTCCACCACCAGGGTGTCGCCTTCCCAGTGACCGACGCTGTCGCCCATCCAAAGCTTGACGTTGGAGGGGCCGTGCTGGGCGTTCATATGGATGTGGCGCACGTCGTGGACCATCTCCACGTCGATGGCGATCTCGTCCTTGGTCTGCACGATCTGGTAGGTGTTGTTGTACATCAGCGGCAGCATCGGCGGCCCGGCGGACGAGCCGAATGACAGCAGGCAGCGTTCGCCCAGGCCGAAGGTCTCAGGATTGTCCGTGCGGCTGGCCATGCGCGCGCGCATCGCCCGCGGGTCCGGCGCACCGGGCGCGCGGGGCGGGAACTGGCCGTTGGCCGGCGAGGTCAGGATCGAGGCGCGCTTCTCGCCGTTGATGTCGATCAGCTTGGTGCCCGGATCCTTCCAGCCCTGGTTGTAGCCGCAGTTGAAGCCGGAGATCCCGTCCGGCCCGCAGTCGGCGTTCTTCAGGTCCTTCACCGTGGCGTTGGCCGGGGTCGGCGCATCAGCCCGGGCGATCTGCGCCTGCGTCGCCTGTTCCAGGTTGTCGGCTTCCTGCTTGGTCAGCACGTTGCGGTCGCCAAGCTTCGGGTTGCGGGTGAGCGGCGTGATGGTCGCCGTCGTCCAGTTGCCCTGCAGGTCCGGGTGGCCGTCGGCGGCGAGCGGCGGCTTGTAGGCGCCGGCCGCCGTGGCGGTGGTCGCCAGGGCCAAGGTCCCCAGGGAAAGCGCGGCTACGGAAACGGCCGCCAAATGTTCAATACGCATGATCAAATCCTCCACCCGACTATCCGGGACCCGACTCTTCGCGGTCGGCGCTGCCTAGAGAATAAACCCGCGCTCTCAGATGGAAAGGGCTTCGGCGGCCAGCCTGTCCATCAGGGGCGCGGCCTCGCGCGGATGGCGCAGGCGTTGCTTGACCAGCCCGGCCGTCGAGGGATCGTCGAACAGGGCGCCAAGGGCGGCGCGCCGATGATGATAGGTGTCCCAGGCCCAGCGGATCGGGTGCTCCTTGCCGAACCAGCGGTGGAACTCCTCGTAGTTGCCGGTGCCGGGCCAGAGCTCCGTGTGCATGATCGCCCGGGCGAAGGAGCGGCGGATGACGCGCGCCATGATCACGGCGCGCGGATAGTCCAGCCAGACCAGATGGGTCGCCCGCTCCAGGATCAGCGGCCGCACCACCGAATAGTTGCCGTCGCAGGTCCAGGCGTCCGGCGCGATGGCCTGGCGCACCCGCGCGCGCAACTGGTCCGGATCGGCCCGGCTGAGGTTGGTCCAGTTCGGGTCCCAGTTGAGCGCATCGAGTTCGACGTAGGGCGCGCCGATCCGCCGGGCCAGGGCCCGGGCGAAGGTCGACTTCCCCGACCCCGTCGAGCCCAGCATCAGCAGGCGCATGGCGGCGTCTAGGCCTCTTCCCCCAGGCCGATCTCGGCCAGCACCTCTGCGGTGTGCTCGCCCAGGCGTGGCGGATGGCGCCGCACGTTCGCAGGCGAGCCCGTGAACTTCACCGGCGGCTTGACCTGCTTGTAGGTCCCGCAGTCGGGATGATCGTAGTGCTCGAAGAAGCCCACGGCCTGCAGGTGCGGGTCGGCCTCCAGGTCGTCGAGGCGATTGGTGCGCACCACCGGGATGGACATCGGCTTCAAGAGGTTGAGCCATTCCTGGGTGGTCTTGGTCCCGGTCACCGTCTCCACCAGGGCGTAGAGTTCATGGGTGTGCTTGGCCCGCGCCGCGTAGTCGGAGAAGCGCGGGTCCTTGGCCAGCGTGTCGCCCCAGCCGGCGACCTCGAAGAACTGGTCCCACTGCTTGTCGGTGTAGGGAAGAAGGCCGATGTAGCCGTCCGCGGTGCGGAACGGCTTGCGGTGCGGATTGACCACCCGCGGATAGCCCCACTGGCCGAGCGCCGGCTCGAAGGCGTGGTCGTAGAGGTGCTCGACCAGCAGGAAGCTGGTGACGCACTCCAGCATCGGCACCTCGATGAACTGGCCTTGGCCGGTGCGCGCCTTGTGCAGCAGGCCGGCGGTCACCGCCTGGGCCATGAACAGGCCCGAGACCTTGTCGGCCACCAGGGTCGGCAGGATGCGCGGCGTCTCGTTGCCGTCGGTGCGCGGCAGCACGTCGGCCAGGCCGGAGGCCGACTGGATCAGGTCGTCGTAGGCAGGCTCGCCGGCATAGGGCCCGTCGGAGCCATAGCCGGCGGCGTGGACGTAGACGATGTCCGGCTTGATCGCCTTGACGTCCTCGTAGGCGAGGCCCAGCCGCTTCAGCCCCTCGTAGCGGACCGAGGCGGCGAACACGTCGCAGCTCTCGATCAGCCGCTTCATGGCCGCCTGGGCCTTGGGATCCTTCAGGTCCAGCACCACCGAGCGCTTGTTGCGGTTGATGCCCAGGAAGATCGGCCCCATGTCGCGCGGCGCGCCGGGCGGCACGTGGCCGGGGTAGCGCATGATGTCGCCGCCGCCGCCCCGCCGGCCGCCCGGATCCTCGATCTTGATCACGTCGGCGCCCTGGTCGGCGAGGATCTGGGTCGCATAGGCCCCGTTGACCACGCTGGTCAGGTCGAGGATCCGCACGCCCGCCAGCGGCCCCGTCGCCTTCTCCGCCAGCTTCTTCGTCTTCGTCACTGCACGCTCCCCCAAGACTCCGCGTTTCCAGGCCGCTTCCGGTAGTTATGATCAACCCAGTCTACAAGATCGCATACGCGAGGGGAGCGGCCGATGGAATTCGAACTCGCCGAAGAGCACCGGATGCTCAAGGACCTGGTGGCCAATTTCGTCCGCGACGAGCTGATGCCGCTGGAGGCCGGCGTGCTGGCCCGCGAGGCCGACGGCAAGGGGCTGGGGATCGGCGAGACCGAACATGCCCGCCTGGACAAGGTCGCCCACGAGCTTGGGCTGTTCGGCCTGGACGCGCCGGAGGACGTCGGCGGCTCGGACCTGCCGATGGTGGCCATGGTCGGGGTGGAGGAGGAGCTGGGCCGTTGCGTCACGCCCTACACCCTGCCGCCGGACAGCCCGAACCTGCGCATGCTGATGCAGACGGTGGATGAGCGCCAGCGCGCCGCCTACCTCGCGCCCTATGTGGCGGGCGAGACCGTCTCGGCGATCGGCATCTCCGAGCCCGGCGCTGGCTCCGACCCGGCGGGCATGACCACCCGCGCGGTCAGGGACGGCGACGACTGGGTGATCAACGGCCGGAAGATCTGGATTTCGCGGGCGGCCGACGCCGACTTCACGATCCTGATGGCGGTGACCGACCAGGAAAAACGCGCCCGCGGCGGCATCTCGGCGTTCCTGGTGGACAAGGGCACGCCCGGCTTCAACGTGCTGCGGCGCATCCCGATGATCGGCGGGGCCTACACCTATGAGGTGGCGCTGGAGGACTGCCGGGTCGAGGGCTGGAAGCTCTTGGGGACCGAGGGCGCGGGCTTCGCGCCCATGCAGACCCGGCTCGGCACCCGGCGCATCCAGATGGCCGCCTGGTCGGTGGGCATGGCGCAACGGGCGCTGGAGATGGTCATCGAATACGCTCCGCAACGGAAGACCTTCGGGGTTCCGCTTTCCGAGCGCCAGGCGATCCAGTTCTGGGTGGCGGAGGCGGCGACCAAGATCCACGCCACCCGGCTGATGGCCTACGACTGCGCCTGGAAACTCGATCAGGGCCGCGACGTCAGGAACGAGATCAGCATGATCAAGTGGTTCGCCACCGAGATGGCCTATGAGACGGTCGACCGGGCCATGCAGGCCTTCGGCGCCATGGGCATGACCAAGGAGCTGCCGCTGGCGCAGATGCAGGCCAAGCTGCGGACCATGCGCATCTATGACGGCCCCACGGAAATCCATAAGTGGGTGGTGGCCAGGAACCTTCTGGGGACAAGAAAGTGATCGAGGGGACGTGATGCAGGGCAAGTTCGGAGAACACATCTCGGTCGCGGCCGAGGGGCATGTGGCGGTCATCACCATGGACCGGCCGCCGCACAACCACGTCAGCGTGGAGTTCATGCGCGACCTGGCCAACGCCTTCGAGGCGATCGACGCCGACGTCGAGCTGCGCTGCTCGGTGCTGCAGGCGCAGGGCAAGAACTTCTGCGCCGGCGCCGACCTGGTGCGCCGCGAGACCGAGGGCGGCCTGGGTGCGGTGAACCCGCTCTACGACGAGGCCGTGCGGCTGTTCTCGGCCCAGAAGCCCATCGTGGCGGCGGTGCAGGGCGCGGCGGTGGGCGCGGGCCTTGGCCTGGCGGTGATGGCCGATTTCCGGATCGCCTCGCCGGACGCCAAGTTCGCCGCCAACTTCGTCAAGCTGGGCTTCCATCCGGGCTTCGGCCTGACCCATACCCTGCCGCGCCTGGTCGGGCCGACCAAGGCCGAGCTGATGTGCCTGACCGGCCGTCGCGTGAAGGCCGAGGAGGGCTTGCCCTGGGGCCTGGTGGACGAAGTCGTGCCGCTGGAGGCGTTGCGGGGCGCGGCCCTGCGCCTGGCCCAGGAGATCGCCGAGAACGCGCCCCTGGCCATCGTCTCCACCCGCAAGACCATGCGCTGCGACCTCGCCGCCGCCGTGCGCGCCCAGACCGACATCGAGGCCAAGGAGCAGGGCTGGCTGCGCGACACCGAGGACTACAAGGAAGGCGTCCGCTCGGTGGCCGAGCGGCGGGTCGGGAACTTCGTAGGGCGCTGAGGCGCCCGCTAGCCCCGCTCGAACCGCGCGCCGGCGACCCGCTCGCATTCGGTGGCCAGGGCCTTGAAGAGCAGGCTGAGGATGATCAGCGCCCGGCCTTCCACGTCGGCCGCTTCGGCGCCGGCGTGCCAGTCGACCTGCATGTCGAAGGCGAGCCTGGGCGTCATCGGATTGCTGGCCAGCACGCTGACCGTCGCCAGGCCCGCCTCGTCGGGCTGGGCGCTGGCCTCGACCTCCCAGCGGAGCTGTTCGTGGGTCGGCTCCGAGATCGGGTCCGGGGACGGCTCGCTCATCGGGCGAGGCCTGCGGCTTCGGCGGCGAGCGCGGTGATCCGTCCCCAGTCCCCGGCCCGCACGGCGTCGATCGGCGCGACCCAGCTGCCCCCCACGCAAACGACGTTGGGCAGGGCCAGGTAGTCGGCCGCATTCTTCGCGTTCACGCCGCCGGTGGGGCAGAAGCGCGCCTGCTGGAACGGGCTGGAGAACGCCTTCAGGGCGCCCACCCCACCGACGATATTTGCCGGGAACAGCTTGAAGACCTTGAAGCCGGCGGCGAGCCCGGCCATCAGCTCGGTGGCCGTGGCGATCCCGGGCAGCAGCGGCGCGGGCCCGCCGGCGGCCTCGCCCTCGATCAGGCCCGGGCTGACGCAGAACTGCGCGCCCGCCGCGGCCGCGGCCCGGCGCATGGCGGGGTTCAGCACCGTGCCCGCGCCCACCACCGCGCCCTCGATCTCGCCGGCCATACGCTCCAGGCAATCCATGGCGTCCGGCGTGCGAAGCGTGACCTCCAGCACCGGCAGGCCGCCGGCCACCAGGGCGCGGCCCAGCGGCAGGGCGTCGGCCGGGCTCTCGATGATCAGCACCGGAATGACCGGCGCCAGGGCCAGGATCTCGTCGATTGACCGCGTCATCCTTCAGAGCCGCTCCATCATGCCGAGTTCGCGCGCCGCCCCGATCAGCGCCGGATAGGGGTGGGTGACCAGCGAGGTCGGGATCTGGGAAACGTAGGGGCTGAGCCGGCCCTTGTCCTCGAACCGGGCGCGGAAGCCGCCGGCCGCCAGCCGGTCGGCCATGCGCGGCGCGATGCCGCCGGAGACGAAGACCCCGCCGCGCGCCCCGAAGCTCAGCGCCAGGTCGCCGGACACCGAGCCCAGGATGGCGCAGAACCGGTCCAGGGTGTCTGCGGCCAGGGCGTCGCCCTTGGCGGCGGCCTCGTGGACTTCCTTCTCGTTCTGCAGGCTGGGCGCCTGCTGGCGCAAGCCGGCCAGGATCCCATAGAGCTCAAAGAGCCCGCGGCCGGACAGGATGCGTTCGACCGACACCCGGCCATAGCGTTCGCGGAACTTGCTCCAGATCTCGACCTCCACGTCGTCGGAGGGCGCGAACGCCGCGTGGCCCCCCTCGGTGGAGACCTCCACGTCGCCGCGCTCACTGCGCGCCAGGCCCGCAACCCCGAAGCCGGTGCCGGCGCCCAGCACCAGCATGGGCTCGTTGGGCGCGCTGCGCAGGGCCGGCCCCAGCGGCCGCAGCGCCTCGCCGTTGAGCAGCGGGCAGGCCAGCGCCTGGGCGGCGAAGTCGTTGATCAGCCGCACCGCCTCGAACTCGAACTGCGCCAGGATGTCGCCTTCGGAGACCTGCCAGTCGAGGTTGGTGAACTCCATCTCCCCGTCCAGCACCGGGCCGGCCACGGCGATCACCGCGCGCGGCACGCGTTTGCGCCCGAGGGTGCGTTCCAGATAGTCGGCGATGACGTCACCCAGCGAGGCGTAGTTGGCGGCGGGGTAGATGTGCAGGTTGCGCACCCGGCCTTCGCCGTCGATCAGCGCCAGGCGCGCGTTGGTGCCGCCGATGTCGCCCACCAGGCCGGTGTATTGCGGCTTCATCAGGCGGCCTCGACCCTGTCGGCCGCAAACAGGGCGCAGGCGCCGGCGTCGGCGGGGCCGGCGGCCCGGCGCATCAGGCCGAACAGCTCGCGGCCATAGCCCTGGCCGGCGGCCGGAGCCTGGGGCGCAGGCCGGCCCATCAGCACGTTCGGTTCCACCTTGATCTCCAACGTCCCTTTGGTCGCGTCCAGCCGCAGGATGTCGCCGTCGCGCACGCGGCCGATCGGCCCGCCGTCGGCCGCCTCGGGCGTCACGTGGATCGCCGCCGGGACCTTGCCGGAGGCGCCCGACATCCGCCCATCGGTGACCAGGGCGACCTTGAAGCCCTTGTCCAGCAGGACGCCCAGCGGCGGGGTCAGGTTGTGCAGTTCGGGCATGCCGTTGGCGCGTGGCCCCTGGAAGCGGACGACAGCCACGAAGTCGCGCTCCAGCTCGCCGCGATGGAAGGCGGCCTGCAATTCCTCCTGGTCGTGGAACACGCGGGCCGGCGCCTCGATCACCAGGTGCTCGGGTTTCACCGCCGAGGTCTTCATCACCGCACGGCCGAGCGGGCCGGTGATGAGGCGGATGCCGCCTTCAGCCTGGAAGGGATCGTCCACCGGCCGCAGGATGTCGGCGTTCAGCGAGGCGGCCGGCCCCTCGCGCCAGACCAGCTTGCCGTCGTCCAGGAACGGCTCGGTCTGGTAGCGGCGCAGGCCCTGGCCGGCCACCGTCAGCACGTCCTCGTGCGCCAGGCCGGCGTCGATCAGCTGGCGGACCACGAAGGCCATGCCGCCCGCCGCCTGGAAGGCGTTCACGTCCTCGGCGCCGTTCGGATAGACCCGCGCGATCAGGGGCGTGATGCGGGAAAGGTCGTCGAAATCCTCCCAGGTGAGCCGCAGGCCCGCCGCGCGGGCCATGGCGATCAGGTGCAGGGTGTGATTGGTCGACCCGCCGGTGGCCAGGAGGCCGGCCAGGGCGTTCACCAGGCTTCTGGCGTCCACCACCTGGGCCATGGGCGCATAGGCGTTGGTCCCGTCGCGGATCTCGATGGCGCGCCGGGCCACGGCGGCGGTGAGCGCATCGCGCAACGGGGTGTTCGGATGGACGAAGGCCGCGCCCGGCAGGTGCAGGCCCATCATCTCCATCATCATCTGGTTGGAGTTGGCGGTGCCGTAGAAGGTGCAGGTGCCGGGGCCGTGGTAGGAGGCCATCTCCGAATCCAGCAGCTCCTCGCGCGTCGCCTTGCCCTGGGCGTAGAGGGCCCGCACCCGGGCCTTCTCGTGGTTGGAGACGCCGGAGGTCATCGGCCCGCCGGGCACGAAGATCACCGGCAGGTGGCCGAAGGCCAGGGAGCCGATCACCAGGCCCGGCACGATCTTGTCGCAGACGCCCAGCATCAGGGCCGCGTCGAAGGCGTCGTGGGTCAGGGCCACGGCGGCGGCCATGGCGATGGTGTCGCGGCTGAACAGCGACAGCTCCATGCCCGGCCGGCCCTGGGTCACGCCATCGCACATGGCCGGCACGCCGCCGGCGTACTGGGCGGTCCCGCCCGCCTCGCGCGCCGCGGCCTTGATGATGGCCGGGAAGCGCTCCAGCGGCTGGTGCGCCGACAGCATGTCGTTGTAGGCGCTGACGATGGCCAGGTTCGGCGCGGTGGGGTCGCGCATGGTGCGCTTGGCCGCGTCGCTCTCGGCGGCGAAGGCATGGGCCCAGTTGGCGCAGGAGAGCTTGGCCCGGCCGGTTCCGGCCGACCGTGCGGCCTCCATCCGATCGAGGTAGTCGGCGCGGCTGTCCTTGCTGCGTTCGATGATCCGTTCGGTGACGTCCGCCGTGACCGGATGCATGTGGCTATCCTTCGAAGTTCGGCGCCCAGAATATCCTGACCGGAACCTCACCCTGGTTAAGGATCGTGGCGACCGGCAGGTCGGCGCCGGCCGGACCCACGGCGCGGTCGATCACCTGCCGCTTAGCCTCGCCGGCGATCAAGAGGAAGATGGCGCGGCTCTGCAACAACGCGGCGAACGTCAGGCTGATCCGGGGAACCGGCGGGCTGCCGAAGCCCTGCGGCGACTCGGCGACAAGCGCCGGACCCGCGGCCTGGGCCATCACCGGGCTGCCGGGGATCAGCGAGGCCACATGGCCGTCCTCGCCCATGCCCAGCATCACCGCGTCGAAGGGCATGAGCTTAAGAAGCGCCGGCTCGGCATAGTCGGTGAGCGGTAGGAACTGGGCGGCGGCCGCGCGGCCCACCAACAGCCGCTCGCGCAGCTGGCGGGCGTTGGAATTGGGCGAGTCGGCATCCACCTGCCGTTCGTCCGAAAGCGTCACGGCCACATGCGCCCAGTCGAGGTCGGCGCGGGCCAGGCGGTCGTAGACCGGCCCGGGCGAGCGGCCGCCGGTGGCCACCAGGCTGGCCCGTCCGCGGGCCGCCAGCCCCGCGGCCAGCCGCTCGATCACGGCGTCTGCGGCGGCAGCAGCCAGGCTGGCGCCGTCAGGGAAGGTTTCGGGTTCAGGCAAGCGCATCGGGCCGCTGATAGCGCAGTCGCGCGCCGGCGTCCCTCATATGACGCAAATCACGGAAATATTGACGCTATCTTGGGAACCATCGGGGGGTTCGCGCAGTAGGTCTGTAGGCGGTTCGGGGCAGCCGCTGTGGGCGGCCCCGACACTTGTTGAGGAACCCACTCGTCCATGTCTTTCTCGCCACTCCGGATCGCCCAGGTCACACCGCTGTACGAGGCCGTTCCGCCGCGCCTCTACGGCGGCACCGAGCGGGTGGTGGCGCACCTTACCAACGCCCTGGCCGACCTCGGCCATCAGGTGACCCTGTTCGCCAGCGCCGACGCCCAGACCCGCGGGCGGCTGGTGCCGGTGCGCGACCAGGCGATCCGGCTGGACCCTGCGCCGCTCAAGTCGGACCTCGCCGCCCATATGTCGATGATCGCCGAGGTGCGCCGGCGCGCCGACCAGTTCGACATCATCCACTTCCACACCGACATCATCCATTTCCCGTTCTTCGAGCACATGGCCGAGCGCACACTCACCACCCTGCACGGGCGGCTGGACCTTAAGGACCTGCCGGCGGTCTACCGGCGCTGGCCGCAGTTCCCGCTGGTCTCGATCAGCGACAGCCAGCGCGCGCCGCTGGCCTTCGCCAACTGGGCGGCCACGGTGCCGCATGGCATGAGCGCCGAGATCTATGAATTCCACCCGCAGTCGCGCGGCTATCTGGCGTTCCTGGGCCGCATCTCGCCGGAGAAGCGGCCGGACCGCGCCATCGCCATCGCCAAGGCGGCCGGCATGCGGCTGAAGATCGCCGCCAAGGTCGACCCCGTGGACGAGACCTATTTCGAGGAAAAGATCGAGCCGCTGCTGGACCTGGACCAGATCGAGTTCGTGGGCGAGATCGGCGACGCGCGCAAATCCGACTTCCTCGGCGGCGCCGAGGCCCTGCTGTTCCCCATCGACTGGCCCGAGCCCTTCGGCCTGGTGATGATCGAGGCCATGGCCTGCGGCACGCCGGTGATCGCCTACGACTGCGGCTCGGCGCCGGAGGTGGTGGAACACGGCCTGACCGGCTTCATCGTCCGCGACCTGGCCGAGGCCGTGGCCGCGGTCGGCCAGGTCCCGAACCTGGACCGCGCCGCCATCCGCCGACGCTTCGAGCAGCGTTTCTCGGCAAGGGCCATGGCAGAACGCTATCTCGCCCTCTATGGTCGCCTGGCGAACAGCGACGCGGCCGCGAACGTGGAATTCGCCGCCGAGTAAGGCCCAAGTATGGACGACCTCTCCTCGGCGCCGGTCGCGCCCGTTGAGCTAGGCGCGACCAGCGAGCCGCGCACGCCCTCGCGGCTGTTCTCGCTGAAGGACCGCGACACCTTCATCGTCGCCGACGCCTTCGGCGACATCCTGGGCCTCGGCGACGGCCTGTTCCACGACGACACCCGCATCCTGTCGCAGTTCAACCTGCGGCTGGGGACCGAGACCCCGTCCCTGCTGTCGGCCGCCATCGGCCGGGACAATGTCTTCTTCACCTCCAACAGCGCCAACCAGACCCTGCCCCGGCCAGGCGGCCCGATCGCCCCGCCCGGCGTGATCCACATCGAGCGCAAGCGGTTCCTGTGGGACGAGCGGCTGTTCGAGCGGATCACCCTGGTCAACTACAGCCGCGACGACGTGCTGACCCCGCTGGTGATCGAATTCGCCGCCGACTTCCGCGACATGTTCGAGGTGCGCGGGCTCAAGCGGCCCGTCCGAGGGACCATGGGTCCGCCCCAGACCGACGGCCGCGCGGTCCGCTTCGACTACCACGGCCTCGACCGGGTGGACCGGATCAGCTTCATCAGCTTTTCCGACCCGCCCGGGCGGCTGACCGACAGGCGCGCGGAGTTCATGTACCCGCTGGGGCCGGAGAAGCGGCTGGAACTCTATGTCGAGGTGGCGGCCCGGCCGGGACCGGCGCCGACCCGCGAACGGTTCCGCAGCGCCGCCGCCGTCGCCCTGTGCGCCATGCGCGCGCGCCGCCGCCACGGCGCGCGGCTGAAGAGTTCGGGTCGGCTGTTCAACGAGTGGCTGGACAAGTCGGCGGCGGACCTGGCGCTGCTCACCACCCTGATGGAGACCGGGCCCTACCCCTATGCGGGCATCCCCTGGTTCTCCACCGCCTTCGGCCGCGACGCGATCATCACCGCCTGGCAGATCCTGTGGTTCGAGCCGTCGCTGGCGCGCGGCGTGCTCACCTACCTGGCCGCACACCAGGCCGAGGAGGTCTCGGCCTTCCGCGACAGCCAGCCCGGCAAGATCATGCACGAGACGCGCCGCGGCGAGATGGCGGCGCTGGGCGAGGTGCCGTTCGGCCGCTACTACGGCGGCGTCGACACCACCCCGCTGTTCGTCGCCCTGGCCGGCGCCTATGCCGAGCGGACCGGCGACCTGCGGCTGATCGAGCAGCTTTGGCCGGCCCTGGAGCGGGCGATCGGCTGGATCGAACTCTACGGCGACTCCAACGGCGACGGGCTGATCGACTACATGCGCGGCGCGGATTCGGGCCTCGCCAACCAGGGCTGGAAGGACAGCCAGGACTCCATCTTCCATGCCGATGGCCACTTCCCGCGCGGGCCGATCGCCTTGGTGGAGGTGCAGGGCTACGCGTTCGCCGCTTACAACGCCATGGCGCGGCTGGCGGAGCTGCGCGGCGACCAGGATGTGGCCTCAAGGTACCGCGCCCGCGCCGAGAGCATCCGCGCCGACGTCGAGCGCATCTTCTGGATGGAGGACCAGCAGTTCTACGGCGTGGCCATGGATGGCGACGGCCAGCTCTGCCGCGTCCGCACGTCCAACCCGGGCCACCTTCTGATGGTGGGCCTGCCCGCGCCGGAGCGGGGACGCCAGGTGGCCAAGCGCCTGCTCTCCGGCGAGTTCTTCTCGGGCTGGGGCGTGCGCACCCTGGCGACCGGCATGCCCCGGTTCAATCCGATGTCCTACCACAACGGCTCGGTGTGGCCGCACGACACGGCGATCTGCGCGCTCGGCATGTCGCGCTACGGCGAGCGCGACGGCGTGGTGCGCCTGACTGCGGCGCTGTTCGAATGCGCGGCCAGTTCCGAGCTGCGCCTGCCGGAGCTGTTCTGCGGCTTCCCGCGCATGCCGGGCGAGCCGCCGGTGGGCTATCCGGTGGCCTGCATGCCGCAGGCCTGGGCGGCCGGCGCCGCCTTCATGGCCCTGCAGGCCTGCCTGGGCGTCACGGTGGATGGCGCGCGCGGCGAGATCAGCATCGTCGATCCGCGCCTGCCGATCGGCATCGACCAGCTGCACGTGGACGGCCTGCGCGTCGGCCACGAGCGCGTGGGCCTGGCCTTCCAGCGGGTCGACGGCCGCGTGGCGGTGACCACCCGCGGGCGCGCCCGCACGCCCATCCGCCTGCACGGCGAGGACTAGGGCGCGCGCTCAGCGGGTGGGTGCATGGGCGATGCGCAGGATGTTGGCGCTGCCCGGACGGCCCATGGGCAGGCCGGCCAGGATCAGCACCCGCTGGCCGGGTGCGGCCAGGCCGCTCGCCACCGCCTGGTCCAGGGCGACCTTGGTCAGCTCCTCCGGGTCCTGGGGCTCGGCCACCACCCGGGGCTCGACGCCCCAGATCAGGGCCATCCGCCGGGCGGTGTCGAGACTGGGCGTCAGCGCGAGCGTCGGTTGCAGCGGCCGTTCGCGCGCCAGCCGCAGCGCCGTCTGGCCGGTGGTGGTGAAGGCCGCAAGGCAGGCCGTGGAGGCCGCGTCGGCCGCCTTGCGCGCGGCGGCCACCAGGGCGTCGGCGTCGGCGTCCTCCACCGGATATTCCGCACGCATCAGCTCGGGCCAGCGCGGGTCGTGCTCCACGCGCGCGATGATGCGGTCCATGATCGACACCGCCTCCAGCGGATAGGCGCCCACCGCGCTCTCGGCCGACAGCATCACCGCATCGGCTCCCTCGTAGACCGCCCCGGCCACGTCGGAGGCCTCGGCGCGGGTGGGCGTCGGCGAATGGGTCATGGACTCCAGCATCTGGGTCGCCACGATCACCGGCAGGCCGCGCAGGCGCGCGGCGCGCACCAATTGCTTCTGGACCACCGGCACCTCTTCCGGCGCCAGCTCCACGCCCAGGTCGCCGCGGGCCACCATCACCGCCTGGCAGAGGTCGAGGATCTCATCCAGCGCCTCCAGGGCCGAAGGCTTCTCGATCTTGGCCAGCACATTGGCGCGGCCCTTCACCAGGCTGCGCAGCTCGGCCATGTCGGAGGCGCGCTGCACGAACGACAGCGCCACCCAGTCGACGCCCTCCTTCAGGGCGAACCTGAGGTCGGCCCTGTCCTTGTCGGTGAGCGCCGGGATCGGGATCGACAGCGCCGGCAGGTTCAGGCCCTTGTGGTCGGACAGCGCCTGGCCCGCCTCCACCTCGGTGTCGGCGAAGTCCGGGCCGTGGTCGCGCACCCGCAGGCGCACCTTGCCGTCGTCGAGCAGGACCGTCGCGCCCTCGCGCAGGGCGGCGAACACCTCCGGGTGCGGCACGCCGATACGGCTGGCGTCGCCGGGTTTCGAACTCAGATCCAGGCGCAGCGACTGGCCGCGCTGCAGCAGGATGGCCCCGTCGGCGAACTCGCCCAGCCGCAGCTTCGGTCCCTGCAGGTCGGCCAGCACGGCCAGCGGCCGGCCGATGGCGGCCTCGGCGTCGCGAACCGCGGCGATGGTCTGGGCGTGGTCGGCATAGGCGCCGTGGCTGAAATTGACCCGGAAGACGTCGGCGCCGGCCAGCGCCAGCTCCGCTACCCGGCTGCGGCTGGCGGGGCCCAGGGTGGCGACAATGCGGGCTCGGCGGGTGCGGATCATGGGGCGGAGGCTTACGGCCCCGGAGCCAAGCGGATCAAGGCGCGTTACCAGCCAAGCTAGGGGTTTTTCCACCCCGCGCCGTGGGCGCGGCGAAAGAAGGGGATGCGCGCTTGACCCAGAACCTGGAGCTGTTCCCGATCGGCAACTGCGCGGCGAGCGCGCTGATCGACGAGCAGGGCCGCTATGTGTGGGCCTGCGCGCCGCGCGTGGACGGCGACCCGTTCTTCTCGGCCCTGTTGCGCGGCGGGGACGGCGACGGCGAGGACGGGGACAGGCATTACGGCAGCTATGGCCTGTGGTCGGTGGACGTGGAGAACCAGGCGACGATCGCCCAGGCCTACCGGCGCAACACTCCGATCCTGGAGACGATCATCACCGACCAGTCGGGCGCCAAGGTCGAGATCATCGACTACTGCCCGCGCTACCGCCAGTTCGGACGGCTCTACCGGCCGCTCGCCTTCGTGCGCATCATCCGGCCGTTGGCGGGCACGCCCCGGGTGCGGATCCGCCTGCGGCCCACGGTGGACTATGGCGCGGCCCCGGCCGCCATCACCGTGGGGTCCAACCACATCCGCTATGTGGGCGGGGAGACGACCCTGCGGCTCACCACCGACGGGCCGGTCAGCCACGTCGCCGACGAGCGGGTTTTTCGCCTGGAGGAGCCGGTCGCCTACTTCCTGGGGCCCGACGAGCCGTTCGCCGACGACATCACCACCACCACCTTGCGCATGCTGCGCGAGACCACCGACTACTGGCGGCGCTGGGTGCGAACCCTCTATGTGCCGCTGGAGTGGCAGGCGGCGGTGATCCGCGCGGCGATCACCCTGAAGCTCTGCGCACACGAGGACACCGGCGCCATCGTGGCGGCGCTGACCACCTCGATCCCGGAGCACGCGGTCGAACCGGGCGAGATCGCCCGCAACTGGGATTACCGGTACTGCTGGCTCCGGGACGCCTACTACGTCGTGCAGGCGCTGAACCGGCTGGGCGCGGCGGACATCCTGGAGAACTACCTCACCTACCTGCGCAACCTGGTGGACCAGATCGGGCCGGACGGCCGCATCCAGCCGGTCTATGGCGTCGGCCGCGAGCCGGTGCTGACCGAGCGGGTCGCGCCCGACCTGTCGGGCTACCGCGGCATGGGGCCGGTGCGGATCGGCAACCAGGCCCACGAGCACATGCAGTACGACGTGTTCGGCCAGATCGTGCTCTCCACCGTCCAGGCCTTCTTCGACGAGCGGTTGCTGCGGCCCGCCAGCGTCGAGGATTTCAAGGCCCTGGAGTGGGTGGGCGACCGGGCCTTCGAGCTGCACGATCAGCCCGACGCCAGCCTCTGGGAGTTCCGCGGCCACGAGGCGGTGCATACCTATTCCTCGGTGATGTGCTGGGCGGCCTGCGACCGGCTGGGCAATGCGGCGCAGAGGCTGGGCCTGTCCGACCGCGCCGAGTTCTGGAACGCGCGCGCCGCGCACATCCGCGAGACCATCGACCGGCGGGCCTGGAACGCGGCGCTGGGCCGCTATGCCTCGACCTTCGGCGGCGACCAGCTCGACGCGAGCCTGCTGCAGATGGTGGAGGTCCGCTATATCCCCGCCGACGACCCGCGCATGCTGGCGACCATCGATGCGGTGCAGAAGGGCCTCAGGCGCGGCAAGTTCATGCTGCGCTACGCCCTGCCGGACGACTTCGGCGAGCCGAAGACGGCGTTCAACTTCTGCACCTTCTGGCTGATCGAGGCGCTGCACCTGTCGGGCCGCACCCAGGAGGCGCGGGACCTGTTCGAGGACATGCTGGACCGCCGCACGCGCGCCGGCCTGCTCAGCGAAGACATCAGCTTCGACGGCAAGGAGCTCTGGGGGAACTATCCGCAGACCTATTCGCTGGTCGGGCTGATCAACTGCGCGAGCCTGCTGTCGCGGCCGTGGGCGAGCGTGCGCTAGGCCAAGCGCCTCGCCGCGCGCCACCCGGACGCTGAAGTGCTAGATCGCCGGCTGCTCGGCGGCCGCCGGGACCGGACGGCCGACAGCCTGGCCGAACGTCGCGATCGCCTTGCGCCACAGCCGCCACGCGCCCAGGCCGACGCCGAGCGCGATCACGAAACCCGCCAGGGGATAGGGTCGGCCGAACAGGTGCAGCATGCCGTCCCTGACCATCATGTGGGTGAGGTAGAGCCAGAGCGAGGCGCCGGCGACGTCGAGCACGGCTCCGCGCGCCCAGTTCGGCAGGCGCACCCGCGGCAGGGTGACGAGCAGCAGGGCGCTCAACAGGAAGACGGCCTGCATGGGGCCGAAGCACCAGGCGCTCGCCGCGGCATAGAGGACGATGACCCAGCTCCAGAACAGCCGCTCCGACCGGGCGGCGACATTCGCCGCCAGCCCGCCCAGGGCCACGGTGGCCAGGTGCGTCGTGGGCAGCAGGTAGAGCATCACCAGATGGCTCTGGCGCGGATCGAAGAAGCCGTGATCGAGGAACCAGGGAAGGCCGAAGCGGCCCAGGCAGCCGACCACGAACAGGCCGATGAGGAAGCGCCTGAGGCCCAGGTCGAACCCCTTGACCATCTGCAGGCCCAGGACGGCGAGGTAGAGGAACAGGATCAGGTGCAGCAGGCAGTGGGCGTACCAGAGGTAGAGGTCCTGCGGGTTCGCGCGGCGCCAGTCCTGCAGGTCCGCCGAAAGCGTCAGGATGTAGAGCTGCGGCGAATGGCCGAAGGAGCGGAAGGCGTAGAGGGCGACGCTGAGGATCGCGGTCGGGATCAGGATGGTCACGAGGTTGCGCAGCAGCGGCGAGGCGCTGCGGCGCCGGAACGCCTCGGGCAGGGCGAGCGCGCCCAGCATGTAGCCCGACACCAGCATCAGCAGGCTCGTCGCCCCGCCGCCATAGTCGATCAGGTTGAAGTGCTTCGCCAGGATCAGCAGGATCGATCCGCAGCGCACCAGGATCGGCATGTCGATGACGCCGGCGGCCCCGCGTTCGGTCTTGCGCGCGGCGAGGTCGGCGATGGTCATCTGCGGCCAGTCCTCCGGCGGCTCGCCGATCGTCTCCTCCAGCGCCAGGAACGCCTGGACGTAGGAGAGGCTGTCGCCGCCGAGGCTGGCGAAGGTCGCTTCGCTCGAGATGGTCTTGACCCCCAGCAGACTGCTCCAGGCCTCCATCAAGCTCCGTTCGACCGCGTTGGCGGCGGGCTTGGGCGGCAGCGCCGGCCCCGCGGCGGCGAGCGCCATAAGCGCGCGGCGATCGACCTTGCCGTTGGGCAGCAGGGGCAGGGCGTCCAGGCGGCGGATCTCATGCGGAACGAGGTGACCCGGCAGCCTCGCCGCAAGGCTTGATTTCAACGTCTCGGGATCGAGGCCGCGCGCCGTCGTCACGAAGCCTACGATGCGCGGATGGTCGCCGTCCCCGACCGCCACGGCCGCCGCCGCCCGAACGCCGGCCCGCTCGGCCAGGGCGGCCGTGACCTCGGCGAGCTCGACGCGATGGCCACGCACCTTGACCTGATCGTCGGCGCGGCCGGTGAACATCACCGCCCCATCCGGCAGGTGGTAGCCCCGGTCGCCGGTGCGGTAGAGGGCGGCCCCGGTCGCATCGAGGATGTGGTCGTCAGCGGACCGGATGCGGCCGCACTCGACATAGCCCAGGCTGAGCCGCGCCGAGCGCACGGCGATCTCGCCGGGCTCGCCCACGCCCAGCGGGCGGCCGTCGGCGTCGACGACCAGCAGCTGGAAGCCTTCCGAGCCCTGGCCGAGCGGAACTGTCGCCCAATCCGGATCGCCGTCCAGCCGGAAGGCGCCGGCGGCCTGAGGGGTCTCGGTCGCGCCGTAGAAATTGACCTGCTCGACGGCCGGCGCGAGGTCGGCGACGGCGGCGGCGAGCGCGGGCCGCAGAGGCTCGCCACCCCAGAACAGCCGCCGCAGCGCCGGCAGAGCCGGCGGCGCCCCGGCGGTCAGGATCTGGCCCATGGACGGGGTGAGATGGGCCACCGTGGCCCGCGACGCGGCCAGCCACGCGGCGAGCTGGCCGGGCGCCTGCAGCGGCTGGTCGGGGATCAGCAGGGTCGCGCCGATCGACAGCGGCCCGAAGATGTCGCGCAGCACCGGGTCGTGCGACAGGCCGGCGGCCAGGCTGAAGCGGTCGGCGGCGGTCAGGCCGAAGGTCCTCGCCTGCCAGGCCAGGAAGTCGGTGAGCGGCGCATGCGAACAAGCGACGCCCTTGGGCCGTCCCGTGCTGCCGGAGGTGAACAGCATATAGGCCGGATCGTCGGCGCGGGCCTCGTCGAGGCCTTGCAGGATTACTTCGGCATCGGTCGAATCGTATGAGACAGCGAGCGTGGCCGCCCGCAACGGCTGGGCCAGGCGCTCGGCGAGCGGATCGAGATCGGGGCGGCCGGCGCGCAGGATCGCCTGTGGCGCGGCGATCTCCGCGAGGCTCGCCAGGTAGGGCTCGGGATGCCCGGCGTCGAGCACCGCAAAGAGCGCGCCCACGCGCAAGGCGCCCAGCATGGCCACGACCAGCTCCGGGCCGCGCTCGGCCAGGATGGCGACCCGGTCGGCGGCGGCGAGCCCCAGGGCCTGCAGGCTGCGCGCGGTCGCCCGCGACGCCTTCTCCAGCTCGGCGTAGGTCATCCTCGAGCCGGCGTGTTCGATGGCCACGGCGTCGGGCGTCGCCCGCGCCTGTTCGAGGAAGGCGGCGAAAACCGGCCCGCCCACGGCGGGCGCAAGCGTCGCGGCCGGGTCGGGCAAGAGGCCGGGCGGCGCCAGGTCGGCCAGCCGCACCTCGCCCGTCGGCCGATCCACGTCCGCCGCCAGCGCGCCCGCGAGCGCCGCGAGCTGCTCGCCGATCGAGCGCGCCCGCACCTCGCTCAGGACCTCGGGGTTGTGGAACAGGGTCAGGAACATCCCCTGGTCGAAGGTGAAGACGCGGACGTTCAGGTCGTCGTCGTCCTGGTTCTCCACCAGGTCGATGGACTCGAAGCGCAGGTCCGCCAGGGCGGTGTTGATGTGGCTGGACGGATACCAGTTGATCGCAAAACGCGGATGCACGCCCGTGGCGCGGATCACATGGTGATAGGGGAAGATCTCGTGGGCGATGGCGTCGCGGATCTCCCCGCGGACCCGGCCGGCCAGGGCGCGGATCGACTCGTCCTCGCGGACCGGCGCGCCCAGGATCAGCTTGTTGGAAAAGACGCCGTGGGCGGCCTCCGCCCCGGCCTTGCCGCGGCGGCCGGCGCTCTGGAAGGTGGTGCAGACCCGCGCCGCGCCGGTAAGGCGTGACAGGAGCACCAGATAGGTCGCGTAGAAGAAGTTGAAGTGGCTAACCCCGATCTCGTCGGCCGCCGCCTTGGTCGCAGCGGCGACCTCGGCCGAGATCGGAAGCATGACGCCGGGGCGCACCACGTCGCGCGCGCCGGGCTGGCGGGCGCAGCGGCGATCGGGGGGAAGCTGGCCGCCTGCCTCCAGCCCGGCCATGCGGTCCTTCCAGAACGCCTCGGCCTGGCGATAGGGCTCTGAGTTGCGCCAGTCGTAGTTCCAGTAATCGCTGTACTGCACGGGCGGCGCGTCATTGTCGAAGCCCATCACGCGCATGAAGGTTTCCATGGCGAAGGCGTTGGCGGTGACGCCGTCGGAGGTCGCGTGGTGGAAGCCGTAGGCCAGGACGTGGTCGTCAGGGCCCAGGTGGATCAGCAGATAACGGTGCAGGTTCTCCGGGGTGTAGTCGGCCTTGGCGTAGAGATAGGCCCGGACGGCGTCGCGGATCTCCGCCTCCGAGGCGCCGGGCATGGCGATCCTCTTCATCCGGACCTGGGGCTGGTCCTCGATGTACTTGGTGAACTGCCCGTCGGCGCCCCGTTCGAACCCGGTGCGCCGCGCCTCATGGCGCTCGCAGGTCTTGCGGATCGCGGCTTCCGTGCCGGGAATGTCGATCACCCCGAAGATCCGGGTTGCGGTGGGGGCGATGTAGACCTGGCCGGTCAGTTCTTCGGCCAGGAGGTAGCGCTCCTCGTTCGGGCTGAGCGGAAGGCCTTCGCGCAGCCGCTTGGGGCGCGGCGCGCGCTCTTTGCTCGCTACCTTGAACATCAACCCCCCAGAATACTCACGCCCCAGGTCGTCAAACCCTTGATAGCATGAAATATTCAGCGGCGGGGATCAGATTCCCGCGGCGGTTGACCGCAGAACATCAAATGATGGTCTTGCGGACCGCTAGTCGAGCCACGCGCGCTCCGAGCGTTCGATGAGCGCGAAGGCGCCGGCGGGCCCCCAGGAGCCGGCGGCGTAGGGCTTGGGCGTCATGCCGGCCTCGGCCCAGGCGTCGGCCACGCCGTCGATCCAGCGCCAGGCCTCCTCCACCTCGTCGCGGCGGACGAACAGGGTGTTGTCACCGTGCAGCACGTCGATCAACAGCCGCTCATAGGCGATCCGCCGCCGCGCGCCCGGCCCCTCGTAGGTCGAGAGCAGCGACAGCGACAACGGCATGGACTGCAGGCGCATGCCACCTTTCGACACCCCTGGAAGTTTGTTCATCAAGGTGAGCGCGATATCCTCCTGCGGCTGCAGGTCGATCACCAGCCGGTTGGCCACCATGTCGTTCCTGGCCCCGTCGCCGAAGATCGAGTGCGGCACAGGCTTGAACTGGATGACGATCTGGGTGCGCTTCTCGGGCATCCGCTTGCCGGTGCGCATGAAGAAGGGCACGCCGGCCCAGCGCCAATTGTCGATGTCCACGCGCAGGGCGACGAAGGTCTCGGTGGTGGTGGTCTTGCCGCGCTCGCTCTCGTAGGACGGCGCCTCCTTCCCGGCCACCACACCCTTGCCGTACTGGCCGCGGATCGAGCAGGCCTGCGCCTCGGCGCGGGTGTAGCGGCGCAGGGAGCGCAGCACCTTGACCTTCTCGTTGCGCACCGAGCGCGGGTCCATGTCGGCCGGCGGCTCCATGGCCACGAAGCACAGCAGCTGCAGCATGTGGTTCTGCAGCATATCGCGCAGGGCGCCGTACTCGTCGTAGTAGGGCCAGCGGTCGCCGACCCCTTCCGTCTCGGCCACGGTGATCTGCACGTGGTCGATGGTCAGGTTGTTCCACAGGGGCTCGAACAGGGTGTTGGCGAAGCGCAGGGCGATCAGATTCTGCACCGTCTCCTTGCCCAGATAGTGGTCGATCCGGAAGATCCGCTCCTCCGAGAAAACCTGGCCCACCGCCTCGTTGAGCGCGCGCGAGCTCTCCAGGTCGCGGCCGATCGGCTTTTCGAGCACCACGCGGCTGTCGTCGTGGGCGAGGCCCGCCTCGCCGAGCGCGGTGCAGACCTTGGCGTAGAGGCTGGGCGAGATCGCCAGGAAGAACATCGGCCGCGCGAAGCCCTTCAGGTGCGGCTTGAGTTCGGTGGCGCCGGCCTTGGTGGTGGCGTCCCCGGCCACATAGTCCAGCCGCTTGGAGAACCGCTCCCAGACACCGTCGTCGATCGGCTCGGGCCGCGCCTCAAGGATCTTCCGCACCTCGGCCACGAAGGCCTCGCGGCTGAGGGCGGTGCGGGCCGACCCCACGATCTTGAAGTCCGCGGGCAGGTGACCGTCGGCGTCGAGGAAGTAGAGCGACGGCAGGAGCATCCGCCGCGACAGGTCGCCGGTGGCGCCGAACAGGACAAGGGCGTCGGCCTGCGTCTCGGCCGGTGGCGGCTTGGCCATCGGATGGGTCCTCCAAGGTGGTCGCTTCGTCCGACCGCATAGCGCGGTTTGCCGCCCGGATCATCAACGGCCGCCCCTTTGCGGGCCGAACGGTATGGCCGGCTTAGCTTTCGATCCCTCGTGGAGCGAACATCCGGCTGAAGCGTTCCGTCCATGGGCCAGGGATCACGAGTGGGGCCAGGGATCGCGAGTGGGGAATGACCGTCCAGAATATCTCAAACCTGTCGACGCCACCGCCACGCCCCCTTCGGCTCGCCGAGACGGCGCTGTTCCTGGACCTGGACGGGACGCTCGCGCCGATCGCCGCGCGGCCACAGGACGTCGGCCCTGACGCGCGCCGGACGGACCTGCTCGAAAGCCTCGCGCGGCGGCTGAACGGGCGGCTGGCGGTGATCACCGGGCGCACGCTCAGCGACGTGGATCACATCCTGGAGGGCTGCGTGCCGGCGGTGGCGGCGGTCCACGGCCTGGTCCGCCGCGACGCCGACGGGCTGGTGACCGAGACCCGGCCGCATCCGGCCGTGCCGCGCGCGGCGGCGGCCTTGCGCACCTTCGCGGTGCGCGATCCCGGCCTGCTGGTCGAGGACAAGGCCGGCCTCTCCGTCGCCCTACATTTCCGCCAGGCGCGGGAGCACGCGCCGGCCGCGCGCGCCTTCGCCCGCGAGCTCGCCCAGGAAACCGGGCTCGGCCTACAGAGCGGCGACATGGTGGCCGAGCTGCGCACCCCCGGCGCGCGGAAGGGCGACAGCCTGCGCGCCTTCATGGGCGAGCCCTGTTTCGCCGGCGCCCGACCGGTGTTCATGGGTGACGACGCCACCGACGAGGACGGCTTCGCCGCCGCCGAAGCCCTGGGCGGCTTCGGCGTCCTGGTGGGGCCG
Organism: Phenylobacterium sp.; assembly: GCF_036501465.1. GTDB lineage: Bacteria > Pseudomonadota > Alphaproteobacteria > Caulobacterales > Caulobacteraceae > Phenylobacterium. The sequence continues at coordinate 104,526 of NZ_DASYAF010000138.1, read as the reverse complement.
CCCCGGCCCACCGGCGCGCGCTTCCGGCTGGACGACGTAGCCGCGGCCCTGGATTGGCTGGAGGCCAGCAGATGACCCTCCTTCGCCAAGGCTTCGGAGGGTTCCCCCAGGACCCGTGCTGCGAAGCTCCCAAAGGGAGCGAAGCAGGATGAGCCGGCTGATCGTGGTCTCCAATCGGGTGAACCCGCCGGCCGGCGAGGGCGAGGAGACTGTTGGCGGCCTGGCCATGGCGCTGTCCGCGGCGCTGCGCCAGTACTCCGGCCTGTGGTTCGGCTGGAGCGGAAAGACCACGCCGGAGTTCGACGGCAAGGTTTCCATGCAGACCGTGGGCGGCGTCACCACCGGCCTGATCGACCTCGAGCCCGGCGACCTCGACGAATACTACAACGGCTACGCCAATCGCACGCTCTGGCCGCTGTTCCACTACCGCACCGACCTGGCCGCCTATGACCGGGTCTATGGCGAGGGCTACAGCCGGGTGAACCGCCGTTTCGCCGAGACGCTCGCGCCGCTGATCGGCGAGGGCGACCTGGTCTGGGTGCACGACTACCACCTGATCCCGCTGGCTCGGGAGCTGCGGGCCCTGGGCGTGAAGAACCGGATCGGCTTCTTCCTGCACATCCCCTGGCCGGCGCACCAGGTGTTCACCACCCTGCCCGGCCACAGCCGCCTGGTGGAGGCGATGTTCGACTACGACCTGGTCGGCTTCCAGACCGCCGAATATCTGCAGGCCTTCGAGGAATATGTGCTCATCGAAGCCCACGGGTCGCAGCCTGAGCCCGGTCGCCTGAAGGCGTTCGGCCGCACCTTGAAGGTCGGCGCCTTCCCCATCGGCATCGACGCAACCGACTTCGCCCGCATGCTGAAGAGCGCCAAGGCGCGGCGAATGCGCGACGTGATGACCGCGGCCACCGTCTTCCGCCACCTGGTCGTGGGCGTCGACCGGCTCGACTACTCCAAGGGCCTGGAGGAGCGGTTCCTGGGCTTCGAGCGGTTCCTGGCGGACAATCCGGGCCTGCGCCGCGAGGTGCTGATGCTGCAGATCGCCCCGGTCAGCCGCGAGAGCGTCGACGCCTACCAGGAGATCCGCGCCCGGCTGGACGCGCTCTCGGGGCGGATCAACGGCGAGTACTCCGACGTGGACTGGAACCCGTTCCGCTATGTGAACCGGACCTACCGGCGCGACGAGCTGGCCGGGGTCTACGCCGCCGCCCGCGTGGGGCTGGTGACCCCGCTGCGCGACGGGATGAACCTGGTGGCCAAGGAGTTCGTCGCCGCCCAGGACCCGGCCGATCCCGGAGTCCTGATCCTGTCGCGCTTCGCCGGCGCGGCGCGGCAGATGAGCGAGGCCCTGCTGATCAATCCCAACAGCCCCGAGGAGATCGCCGACGCGCTGAAGCGGGCAATCTCCATGGAGAAGCCCGAGCGTGTGCGCCGCTGGCAGGCGCTGTTCGAAAGGGTCCAGCGCGAGGACGTCACCGCCTGGCGCGACGCCTTCGTGGGCGCCCTGGAAGGCGCCGCCGAAAGCGGCAAGGCGCGCCCTCGGGCGCTGGCGAGCTGAGCATGGCCGCGGCCCGCCGGAAAACCGCGCCCAAGAAGGCCTCTCCGAAGAAGGCCTCTGGCGCCGCCGCGGAGCGCAATCTCGCCCGCTACCGGTCGATGCGCGACTTCGCCCGCACCGAGGAGCCCAGCGGCGCCGACGCGGCCAGGGCCTCCAACCGCTTGCGCTTTGTGATCCAGAAGCACGCCGCCACGCGCCTGCACTTCGACTTCCGCCTGGAGCTGGATGGGACCTTCAAGTCCTGGGCGGTGACCAAGGGACCCTCCATGGACCCGGCGGACCGCCGGCTGGCGGTGCAAGTGGAAGACCACCCTCTCGACTACGGCGACTTCGAAGGCACGATCCCCAAGGGCCAGTACGGCGGCGGCACGGTGATGCTTTGGGACCGCGGCTATTGGGAGCCTGAAGCGGGGAGCGATCCGCACAAGGGTCTCGCGAGCGGCGACTTCAAGTTCCGACTCGACGGGGAGCGGCTGAAGGGCAGTTTCGTCCTGGTGCGCATGAAGCGGCGCGAGCGGGAGAAGAAGGACAACTGGCTGCTGATCAAGCACCACGACGGCTATTCGGTGGAGCACGACGGCATGGCCCTGGCGGAGGACGAGACCACCTCCGTCGCCTCGGGCCGCTCGATGGACCAGATCACCGAAGGCAAGGGCAAGGGGCCGACCCGGTTCATGACCGGCCACGCGCGCGCCAAGGCCAAGCGCGTCTGGAAATCCAACCGCGCCGAGGCCGACGACGAGAGTGAGCCGGCGGCGCTGAAGGCGAAGTCCGCTCCGAAGCTGAAGGGCGCCGCCCTGCCCGGCTTCGTGCCGCCGCAGCTCGCCAAGTCGGTGGATCGCCCGCCGCAGGGCGCCGGCTGGGGCCACGAGATCAAGTTCGACGGCTACCGGCTGCAGTTGCGCGTCGAAGGCGGCCGCGCGAGCCTCAAGACCCGCGCGGGCCTGGACTGGACAACCCGGTTCCCCGAGATCGGCCGCGACGGCGAGGCCCTGCCCGACTGCCTGGTCGACGGCGAGGCCTGTGCGCTCGACGCCCACGGCGCGCCCGACTTCCCGGCCCTGCAGGCGGCGCTGTCGGACGGCAAGACCGCCGAGCTGATCTTCTTCGCCTTCGACCTGCTGTTCGCCGAGGGCCAGGATCTGCGCAACCTGCCGCTCAGCGATCGGAAGGCGCGGCTGAAGGCCCTGATCGAGGCCGCGCCCAAGCGGGTCCAGAAGCGCCTGCGCTACGTCGAGCACTTCGAGACCGGCGGCGACGCGGTGCTGCAATCGGCCTGCCGCATGCACCTGGAAGGCGTGGTTTCCAAGGAACTCGGCGCGCCCTATCGCTCCGACCGCACGGGCAGCTGGCTGAAGTCCAAGTGCCGTGGTGGCCACGAGGTGGTGATCGGCGGCTGGACCGGCGAGGCCGGGCAGCTACGCGCCCTGCTGGTCGGCGTCCATCGCGCAGGCAAGCTGGTCTATGTGGGCAAGGTCGGCACGGGCTTCGGCGCCGAGACCGTGCGGCGCGTGCTGCCCCGGCTGCGGAAGGCCGAGACGGGCGAGAGCCCGTTCTCCGGCCCCGGCGCGCCCCGCAAGGCGGCGAACCTGCACTGGGCGAAGCCCGACCTGGTCGCCGAGATCGAGTTCGCCGGCTTCACCGGCTCCGGCATGGTTCGCCAAGGAGCGTTCAAGGCCCTGCGGGAGGACAAGCCGGCCGACCAGGTGGAAGCCGAAAAGCCCGGGCCCGCCGCCAAGACCGCGCTTGCCGAACCCGCGCCGAGGGCCAAGGCTGCGCCTCCCAAGGCCAAGCCAGGACCCGCGGTCGTCATGGGCGTCACCCTCAGCCATCCGGACAAGGCGCTGTGGCCGGAAGCCGGCCATGACGGCGAGCCCGTCACCAAGCTCGACCTCGCGCAGTATCTCGAGACCGTCGGCCCCTGGATGATGACCCACATCAAGGGCCGGCCCTGCTCGGTCATCCGCACCCCGGACGGCATCGGCGGCGAACGGTTCTTCCAGCGGCACCTGGGCCGCGGCGCCTCGGCCCTGCTGACCGAGGTCAAGGTGTTCGGCGACCACAAGCCCTATCTGCAGGTCGACCGCCTCGAAGCCCTGGCGGCGCTGGCCCAGCAGGGCGCCGTCGAATACCACCCCTGGAATTGCCAGCCCGGCCAGCCGGAGGTTCCCGGCCGGCTGGTCTTCGACCTCGACCCAGACGAGGACATCGCCTTCGATCGCGTGATCGAGGCGGCGAAAACCGTGAAGGAAAGGCTGGAGGCCCTGGGCCTCGCAGCCTTCTGCAAGACCACCGGCGGCAAGGGGCTTCACGTGGTGACCCCGCTGACGGGCGGCCCAAAGACCGGGAAGGGCGGCAAGATGGACTGGAAGACCGCCAAGACCTTCGCCCAGGACGTCTGCCTGGCGATCGCCGCCGATGAGCCCGACCGCTATGTGGTCAACATGGCCAAGGCCAAGCGCGTGGGCCGCATCTTCCTCGACTATCTGCGCAACGACCGCATGGCGACGGCGGTGGCCCCGCTGTCGCCGCGCGCGCGGCCCGGCGCGACGGTGAGCTTCCCGCTGACCTGGGGCCAGGTGAAGAAGGGCCTCGACCCCAAGGCCTATACGATCCGCACCGCGCCAGCCCTGCTGAAGACCACCAAGGCCTGGGCCGACTATTGCGACGCCGAACAGCCGCTGGCCGATGCGATCAAAAAGCTGAAGGCGTCGCCCCGGCGCTGAGCGCCGGAGCCGGAACCCCGGACCGTGGCGGCGCCCCTATCGACGCCGCACCCCAAGACCTCCCCGGCGGGAGGGGCGTATTCGCTACGCCTTGCGCGGGTCCGGCATCGTCGGGACCGCGTCGCAGATCATCCGCACGAAGTCGCCGCGGTAGTCGTCCGCCACCCGCATCTCGTTGTTGAACACCATGGTCGCGCGCTTGCTGGCTTCATAAGCCGGCCAGTGTGGGATTAGGTTGTTGTTCGGGTCGCCCGAGGTCGCGAAGGCCACCCAGGTGGCCGCCAGCCGGTCGCTCATCTGCCGGCCGGGCTTCATGCCGGCGCCGCCGATCGGGTTGCGCGACAGGTGGAAGCTCGCCTCCACATCGTGGCCGTGCACCGCGCCGAACTTGCCGTCGAAGGCCGGGGTCTCCCAGTCCCAGACGTACATGTAGACCGGCGCGCGCCCGAGCCTGGCCTTGCGCAGCGCCTGGATCTGGGAGTTGCCGCGGGTGGCGTCGGTAAAGGCCTCGGCCTGGGTCAGGTACCAGGATTGCCGGCCGTTCTCGCGACGGTAGGCGGCCATGATCTCCTCGCCCTTGGCCCCGAACCGCTGGCGGAACAGGGCCGCGCAGCCGGCCTCGTTCAGGTCGAAGTTGGTGAGCCGCAGCGCCGCGTCGTGCAGGGTGGTGGAGATGATCACCGGCACGTCGGCGGATTCCTCCGGCGCGGACGGATCGAACGGATGGTGCGGCAGGGTCTTGTCGCCGACCGTCGGGCGGAAATTGCCGCCGGATTTCACCTGGGCCTCCAGCAACTGCTGCCAGCTGACCTTCTGGATCGCCGCCGCATTGCCCTTGGCGATGCCGAGCGTCTTGAGCAGCTTTTCGGCCTCGCGGGTGGTCTCCTCCTGCGTGCCCTGGCGCAGCGTCGAGCCCGACTGCACCGCGGCGCGGTGGAACAGGCCCTTGGCCGAGGGCGTGGCCAGCAGGGTCGAGGTTTTCGAGCCGCCGCCCGACTGGCCGAAGATCATCACCCGGCCGGGGTCGCCGCCGAAGCGGCCGATGTTATCCCGAACCCACCGAAGGGAAGCCACCATGTCCATGACGCCGCAGTTGGCGGCGTTGGCGAACTCGGCCGGCGCGCCCACGCCGGTCAGGTTGAGGTAGCCGTTGGCCGCCAAGCGATGGTTCACGGTCACCACCACCACGTCGCCCAGGCGCGCCTGCTGGGCGCCGTCGTACATCGGCCCGTTGCCCGAGCCGGTGGCCCAGCCGCCGCCGTGGAAGCTGACCAGCACCGGGCGTTTGGCGTTGTCGTTGACGCTCGGCGTCCAGACGTTGAGGTTCAGGCAGTCTTCGCCCATGCCGCCGGGGCCCACGTGCCGGTCCCAGGCGATCATCATCGAATAGTCGCTGTCGAGCGCCGCGGGGGTCTGCGGCGAGATCGGGCCGTAGCCGACGCAGTTCCGCACGCCGGTCCAGGGTGTCGGCTTCTTCGGCGCCATGTAGCGGTTCTTGCCCCCGGTCGAGGCGCCGTAGGGGATGCCCTTGAATTCCTTGACCCGCCCGTTGGCGATGCCCTGCACCTTCCCGGCGGTGGTCTCCACCGTCCAGAAGATGCCGCCGACCGGCGTCGAATTGCCGAGGATGCGGGACGAGGCCGGGGCCGGCGGCTGGCCGAGCGCGGGCTGCGCCCTGGCCGTCGTGGCGACCGCACCCGCCGCCGTGGCGGCGAGCGAGGCGACCTGCAGCATGTCGCGGCGGCTGAGCTTGGAGTCCCCAGCCTTGGAGTCCTTGGGCATATCTCGTCCTCCCCGTTCTTGGTCTTGGCGCTTTTCCGAGGCTCAGCCGCGCGGCCCGGGGGCCGGCGGATTGGCGTCCCACCAGGCGCGGATCTCGGCGCGCGGATTCATCTCCTGGCGGGTGTCGTTGTCGAACAGCATCACATTGCGCTGGGCGTCGCTGTAGGGCTTCCACGGCGGGATATGGTGGTTGTTCGGGTCGCCCGTCTTGGCGAAGGTCGAGAAGCTGGAGGCCAGCCGGTCGGCCATCTTCTTGCCGGGCGTCGAGCCGTCGAAGAATCCGTCGCGCACCGAGTGGAACGAGGCCGAGACATCGATCCCGTGCACCGCGCCGAACTGGCCGTCATAGCCGGGCGTGCGCCAGTTCCACTGGTAGACATAGGCCGGCGCCCCGCCCGCCGCAGCCTTGCGGGCCGCCTGGGTGTAGGCCGCGCGCCGCGCGCCGGCGTCGGTGAAGGCCTGGGCCTGGATCAGGAACGGCGTGGCGATCGGGTCGTAGCGCCGATAGAGGGCGACCAGCTCCTTGCCCTTGCCCGGCCAGCGCCGGTCGAACAGCTCCGTGAGGCCGGCTTCGGTCAGGGTGAAGTTGGTCAGGCCGAGGGCCGCGTCCTCCAGACAGGTGGAGACGATGATCGGCACATTGGCCGACTCCGGCGGCGCGACCGGGTCGAAGGGATGGTGCGGCAGGGCGTCGGTGCCGATCACCGGCGAGAAGTTGCCGCCGGCCACGGTCTGCGCCTCGAGGATCTGCTGCCAGGAGATCTTCTGCAGCTCGCCCATGTTGGCCTTGCTGATGCCGAGCTGCTTCAGGAGCTTCTCGGCCGTCGCCGCGCCGGCCTCCGGCGTCACCAGTCTGAGCGCCGAGCCTGACTGCACCGCGGCGCGGTGGAACAGGCCCTTGGCCGGCGGCATGGCCAGCACCGTCGAGGTCTTCGCGCCGCCGCCCGACTGGCCGAAGATCATCACCCGGCTGGGGTCGCCGCCGAAGTTCTCGATGTTGTCGCGCACCCACTGCAGCGAGGCGACCAGGTCCATGACCCCGGTGACCCCGGCGTATTTGAAGGCCTCCGGCGCGCCGGCGCCCACCAGGTTGGTGTAGCCGAAGCTCGCCAGCCGGTGGTTGACCGTCACCACCACCACATCGCCGTAGTAGGCGAGGTTCTTGCCGTCGAAGCCGGGGGCGTTGCCCGAGCCGGTGGCGAAGCCGCCGCCGTGGAAGGAGACCATCACCGCCTTCTTGGCCGAGCGGTCGATGTTGGTCGTCCAGACGTTCAGCGACAGGCAGTCCTCGCCCATGCCGCCGACCTGGCGGTCCCACATGATGAACTGGCCATATTCGCCGCGGATGTCGGCCTGGGTCTGCGGGCAGACCGGCATGAAGGCGAAGCATTCGCGCACGCCCTTCCAGGGCGCCGGCTTCTGGGGCGGCATGAAGCGGTTCTTGCCGCCGGTGGGCGCGCCGTAGGGGATGCCCTTGAACTCCCAGACCGGGCCGTTGGCGATGCCCTGCACCTTGCCGGTGGCCGTGTCGGTGACCTGGAAGATCTTCGACGATCCACCACCGGCGGCGAGGCCCGCGGGCGCGGCGGCCGGTGGCGTGGGCGCCTGGGCCATGGCCTTCGGCGCCGCGGCCGCGGCGGCCAGGCCCGTGCCGACCAGGGCCGCCCCGGTGAGGAGCACGCTACGACGATCCGACACGACGGCGCGGTCGGACTCCGAGGATTTGGAGTCGATGGACATGTTGCCTCCCCGCCAGCCTGTCGTTGCCCCGGAGGCGCCGATCTGGCGGCTCGGCCCCCGATTTTGTTGGGCCGAAGCTTAGGCGCGGACCCTATCTGCGGTCAATCTTGCCTACAGGTGATTTGCCGCCGGATTGCAGGGTGTCGATGACCTGCTGGCGCAGGGATTTCAGCAGGCCCAGCACCTTGTCCGCGTCGGGCGAGGCGCGGCCGATGAACACCGAATCCATGGCCAGGCCGTTCAGCGCCACCCGCGTCAGGTGGGCGACCGCCTCGATCTCCACCAGCCGTTCGGGCACCCCCAGGTAGTCGGCCATGCGGGTGCGGGCCCGGTGCAGGCCCGCCTCCAGGTCGTCGGCGAACTGCGGGTAGCGCTCGGCGAGTTCCGGGTCGCTGCGCGCGGCGATGGTCACTTCCATGAGGGCGATGGCCGCCGGCGTGTGCAGCGAAGCCCAGACCGCGTCGACGCCGTGCAGGAACCGGTCGGGCCCGTCGGGGAAGGGCGCCAGGGTCTCGCGTACCTTCGCGCCGCGGGCGCCGGAGGCGTATTGCGCCACCGCGATCATCAGGTCGGTCTTGGTCGGGAACTGGTGCAGCAGCGAGCCGCGGCTGACCTTGGCCAGCTTTGCGACCAGGGGCGTGGAGGTGGCCGCATAGCCGAACTCCGCCAGGCAGCGCACCGCCGCCTCCATGATCTTCGCCCGTGTCGCGGCCCTGCGCTCTGCATTCGGGCCCCGTGGGACCCGGGGCTTCTTCGCCGTTGTCATGAGCTTCAGCATGGCGACGGAAGCCGCCGCCGCCAAGAGCCCTTCCCGCGCTTGATGATTATCGGGCGCGGATAGGAAGGGCTCTCAAGTCAAAGTGAGGACTCTGTTCATCCCGTTTGGCCGCCAAACGGGACAGGGTCCGGCCTCAATGGAAGTCGCGGCTGCGGATGAGGCGTTGAGTCACGCGGGCGTGCGGCGAGGGCGCCGGCGCGCCAGGGCCCTCCTCATGGTCGCGCATCCGGGCGAGCTGGCCGGAGAGGTCGGTGAAACCCTGGGCCACCAGGTGGACCACATTGTTGGCCGACTGCACCTGGCCGTGGACGATCAGGAACGAGGCGCCCATCACCGTGTTGCGGTTGGCCTGGAAGACATCCTGCCAGCAGACGATGTTGCCGACGCCGGTCTCGTCCTCCAGCGTCAGGAACACCACACCCTTGGCGGTGCCGGGCCGCTGGCGCACCAGCACTAGGCCGCCCACCGAGACACGCGCGCCGTTCGGCAGGCCGCCCAGGGTCTTGCAGGTCACCACGCGGCGCTTGTCGAGACTGGGGCGATAGAAGCTCACCGGATGGCGGCGCAGCGACAGGCTGGTGGTGCGGTAATCCTCCGCCACCTCCTTCGGCGCGGTCATGAAGGGCAGCTGGACCTGGGCCTCCTTGACGCTCTGGCGCGAGACCAGCGGCGCCGTCCGCTCCGCGCCGACCTCGTCGGCCTTGCCTTTCACCATCCAAAGCGCTTCCCGGCGCGAGAGCCCCAGGCTCTTGAAGGCGTCCGCCTCTGCGAGCAGTTCCAGGCCGCGCCGGGAGAGACCCGAGCGCAGGATGTAGTCGTCCAGGGAAGAGAGGCCCTGGCTACGCCGCGTCATGAAGGTTTCGATCTCGTCCTTCTTGAGCCCTTTCACTTGCCGCAGGCCCAGGCGCAAGGCGCGAAGCCGCTGGTTGGGATCGCTGGCCGGTTCGAGCGTGCAATCCCAATCGCTGGCCTGGATATCGGGCGGCCGAACCTCCACGCCATGCTGCTTGGCGTCCCGCACCAACTGCGCCGGCTGGTAGAACCCCATCGGCTGGCTGTTCAGCAGGGATGCACAGAACACCTCCGGGTGATGGTGTTTCACCCAGGCCGAGACGTAGACCAGGATCGCGAAGCTGATCGCGTGGCTCTCCGGGAAGCCGTAGGAGCCGAAGCCCTCGATCTGCTTGAAGCACCGTTCGGCGAAGTCGCGCTGGTAGCCGCGGCGCACCATCCCTTCGATGAACTTGTCCCGATAGGTCCAAAGCCGGCCGTCGGCCCGGAACGTGGCCATCGAACGGCGCAGGCCATCGGCCTCGTCGTCGGTGAACTTGGCCGCATCGATAGCCAGCCGCATCGCCTGCTCCTGAAACAGGGGTACGCCATAGGTTTTCAGAAGCACGTGCTTGAGCTCGTCCCGAGGGCCGTGCTCCGGGGATGGCGCCGGATATTCCGGCTCCTCTGAACCCTCGCGCCGCCGCAGATAGGGATGCACCATGTCCCCCTGAATGGGACCGGGCCGGACGATCGCCACCTCGATGACGAGGTCGTAGAATTTGCGGGGTTTCAGCCGAGGCAGCATCGCCATCTGCGCCCGGCTCTCGACCTGGAAGACTCCCACGGAATCGGCCTGGCACAGCATCTCATAGACCTCAGGATCCTCCTGAGGGACATGCGAGATGTCGGTGATGCGTCGTCCGTCGGGCAAGGGCGGCAGCATGTCGAAGCTGCGCTTCAGGGCTGTCAGCATCCCCAGAGCCAAGACGTCGACTTTCATCAGACCCACGGCGTCGATGTCGTCCTTGTCCCATTCGATGAAGGTGCGGTCCTTCATGGCGGCGTTGCCGATGGGCACGGTCTCGTCGAGGCGCCGTTGGGTCAGGACATAGCCACCGACATGCTGCGACAGGTGACGCGGAAATCCGAGAAGCTGTCCGGCGATCTTGGTGGCGCGCAGGATTTCGGGATTCTGGGGATCCAGACCCACCTGGCGGATGTGGTCGTCGGCGATCTCGCCGCCCCAGCTGCCCCAGACCGTATTGGCCAAGGCGGCGGTGATGTCCTCTGTCAGGCCCAGCGCCTTGCCGACCTGTCGGATCGCCATACGCGGCCGGTAGTGGATGACGGTGGCGACGATGGCGGCCCGGGCGCGGGTGTAGCGATCATAGACATACTGCATCACCTCCTCGCGTCGCTCATGCTCGAAGTCGACGTCGATGTCTGGCGGTTCGCCGCGCTCTTCGGACAGGAAGCGCGAAAACAGCAGATCCTGGTCGTCCTTGGTGGGGTCGACGGCGGTGACCTCCAGGCAATAGCAGACACAGGAGTTGGCCGCCGAGCCTCGGCCCTGGCATAGGATGCCTTTGCTGCGCGCCCAGCGGACAATGTCGTGGACAGTCAGGAAGTAGTTGGGGACATTCATCTTTTCGATGATGTCGAGTTCGCGCTTGATGGTCCGGCGTTCCTTCTGGCGCAGGCCTTTTTCGAAACGATATTGGGCGCCACGCCAGGTGAGCCGGCGCAGGTGATGGATCGCCGTGTCGCCCGGCGGCACCGGCTCGTCCGGGTATTCGTAGCGCAGCTGGCTGAGGTCGAAGCCGATCCGCTCGGCGATCTCGACGCTGCGCTCCACCGCGCCCGGGAACCTGGCGAACAGGCGGGCCATCTCGGCGGGCGACTTCAGGTGCCGCTCGGCGTTGGCCTGGAGCCTGAGGCCGGCCTCCTGGATCGTGCAGTTCTCGCGGATGCAGGTCAGCACGTCCTGCAGCGGCCGCCGCTCGGGGCCGTGGTAGAGGACGTCGCCCACGGCGACCATCGGGGCGCCCGACGCCTCAGCCAAGGCGGAGAGCTGCGACAGCCGCTGCAGGTCGCGCGGGCCATAGCGGCGCGCCGCCGCCAGCCAGACGGCGTCGCGCAGTTCGCCCGCGATCCGCTGCAGATCGGCCGCGAAGGCCTCGTCCAGCCGCTCCGGCGGGACCACCAGGGCGAGCTGACCCTCGGCATGGTCCAGGAAGTCGGCCCAGGTGAGTTCGCACTCCGCCTTCTTCGCGCGCCGCTGGCCGACGGTGAGCAGGCGGGTCAGCCGCCCATAGGCTTCGCGGTCCGACGGATAGACGATCAGGCTGGGCGAGCCGTCGGCGAAATCGAGCCGGCAGCCGGTGAACACCCGCAAGGTCCCCTGCGTCAGGCCTTTCTGTTCGATCAGGTCCTTGCGCGCCGACCAGGCCCGCACCACGCCAGCCAGGGAGTTGCGGTCGCAGACGCCGATGGCGTCGAGCCCCAGGGCCTCGGCGCCGATCACCAGTTCCCACGGATGCGAGGCGCCGCGCAGGAAGGAGAAGTTGGTGGCCGCCTGCAGCTCGGCATAGCGGGCGGTCATTGTCCTTCTCCCCTTACGGGGAGAAGGATCGCGTCTTCCTGGTTGCAGCTCATCCGAACACCCCGTGCATCCACCACTGCGGCGGGTCCTGCGGGTCGGCGTAGAGGCCGGCGCGGAACAACCAGAAGCGGCGGCCCTCGGCGTCCTCCACGCGGTAGTAATCGCGCACGTGGCGGGTATCGACGTCCTCGATCGCGCCCTTCCACCATTCTTCGCCGATCCGCTCCGGCCCCTCGGCGTGGCGCACGCGATGCAGCTGGCCGCGCCAGCGGAACTGGCTGGGCGGGTCGTCGGGCAGGGCGGCCATGACCGTCTCCACCGGTTCGGGGCGGCGGAAGAGGCGCGTCGGGCGCGGCGTTTCGCGCGCCCAAGGCCGGACCTCGGGCGCGCCGTTCGGCCTGCTGGCGAACGGCCGGGCGCGGTCTGCGGAAAGCTCCGGCACGTGGCTCTCGACCGGCGACGCCCGCCAGACGCGCGCCTCGCCCAGGCGGTTGACGAGCCGGTCGACTAGGGGCGCCAGGCCTTCTTCGAGCGTGGGCTCGCGAGCGGCGTCCAGCCGTCCCTGGCGCGCGGAGATCGGCTCGACGCCCTCGGCCGTCAGGGTCACCACCTCGATCCCGAAGCCGGGGTCGAGGGTCTCCAGCTTGGGCGCGAACAGCTTGCCGAGCCGGCGCGCATCGCGGCCGGGCAGCGCCAGGCCCACCTGGACCGGCAGGGTCTTGCCGTCCAGGCGGTGGTAGCAGAGCTCGAAGCGGCGACCGCCCTGGCCCTCGGTCTCCAGCCGCGCGCACAGCCTGGCGGAAATGTCGAAGGCCACACGGGCCAGGTCCTCCGGGGCGCTGATCGGCTCGGCGAAGGCCAGGCGGGCGAACCAGGGATTGGGCGGGCGGCGGAACTGCAGCGCCTCGGTCTCGCGGCCGAGCGCCTGGTCGAGGCGGGTGAGGGCGGCGCGCCCAAAACGCCGGGCGAAGGGCCCGCGCGGGATCGCCATCAACTGGCCCACCTGGCGCAGGCCCAGCCGCTCGATCTGCGCCCAGGTCTCCAGATCGAAGCGCAGGGCCGCGGGGCGCAGGGGCTTGAGCAGCACAGCCTGGCCGCCGGGCGGGGCGATGGCGGCGTCCTCGCCGTAGTGGGCCAGCGCCCAGGCCGCGCCGGGCGTATCGGCGATGGCTGAGCGGAACGGCAGCCCATTGGCCGCCAGCCGCTCGGTCAGGTCAGCCAACATCGCCGCCTCGCCGCCCCACAGGTGATCGACGCCGGTCACGTCGAGGAACAAGCCGTCGGGCGCATCGAGGGCCACGGCGGGCGAGAAGCGCACGCACCAGTCGGCCAGCGCCATCAGCGCCGCGGCGTCGGCCTGCGGCTCCGCCTCGGCGGTCGCAAGCTCCGGGACCAGGGCCATGGCGTCGGTGGCCTTCTGGCCGACCGACAAGCCGAGCCGGCTGGCCGTTTCGCTCACCGCCGACAGCCGCCGCACCGCGCGCACGGTCTCGATCAGTGCAAACGGCTCAGCCGGCCAGTCGCAAGGATTGCGCCGGCGCCAGTTGGCGATCGCCCAGTTCGGCGACCAGGCGCAGAGGATGCGCGACATCCGTCGTCTCCAGATTGTAGGCGCCGGCCGCTTCCAGCAGCCACTCGCCGGTCCGCCCGCCGCGGCAGCGCTCCAGGGCGGCGCGGAAGCGGGGGAGCCCCAGGCCGAACTCGCCCACCGGCGGCTCCGACGGCGCCGAGGCCACGCGCCAGCGGGTGGCCGAGGCCGAGCCGGGGGCCTCGCGCGTCGCGGAGCCGCCATAGGGCCGGCGGCGGATCACGAAACCGGTCGCGCCATGCTTCTCGCAGGCCAGCTGCAGCCTGCGCCCGGCGGTGAGGTCGCAGGCTTCGATCTCGCCCACCACGGCCGTCACGCCCACGGTGGAGAGCGCGTCCTCCATCACCGACAGCGCCTCGGCCTCGTCGCGGGCGCAGACCTGGATCAGCCGCGCCGTGGGGAACCCCAGCCCGGCCAGGCCCGGCGCCCAGAGGTCGTCGCGGCGCAGCACCCAGACCACCTCGCCCCCGGATGGGCCTTTGCGGGCGAGCGGAGAAGCCATCAGCGCCGTGAAGGCGGCCGGGGCGGCGGCGACCTCGGTCTCCAGGCCCTCGGCGCAGACTTCGTGCCAGCGGCCAAGCGGCAGGCCGCCGCCCGGCAGGCAGGCGTCGATCCGCGCGTCGCCGAACGGCAGGGCGCCGGCGTCCGGACGCGCGGCCGTCTCCAGGGCGGCGATCTTCGCCCGCACGGCGGAAAGCCGCCCATCCCGCGGAAGGGAGGCGCGAAAATCGGACATGACCTTCCGGACTCCTTTCGTTCCAGTTTTGTTCTAGAACCAGAACACCAGGAGTCAAGTTCCTTCCCGGGCGCAGCCTTGCGCCTTACCGCGATTTAACTGGCGTCCCGCCAGCCACGACTTGACCATGGGGAAGGCAACGCGCGGGGGCTCGAACGTGCGCAAATTCCTCGACGGGGCGCTGATCGCGGGGGCCGCGGGCTTCATCCTGGTCCTGGCCGTTTCGGCCGCCTTCGACCGGACGATCATCGTCCTGCATATCTTCCAGGCGCTCATGTACCTGGCGGTGATCGCCCTGGTGTCGCGGCGCAACCGCTGGGGCTATTTCCTGGCGGTGGCGATCGCCGGCTTCTGGAACTACACGAACCTCTTCGTCACCAACTTCTTCGTCAGCGGCCTGCGCGCGCTGGAGCATCTGCTCACGACAGGCCAGCTGGTCCACGCCGACCAGCTCGTGGCCGTCGCCGCCGTCTTCTTCCACCTGGTGATGATCGCCGCCGGCGTGGCGCGCATCGTCCAGACCTCACGCAAGGCGCTCGCCGACCTGGGGGTTTTCCTCTTCGCCCTGGTCGCCTCCACCGCCTATTTCGCGGCCTGCATGGCCCTCTTCCAGCCGCGCTACCTGCAGCTTTTCCCGCGCCTCCTGCACCCGCACGGCTGGGGCTGACGGCCACCGACGCGCCTTGACCGCCCGGGCCGCCCGCCGGAAGGTCGTGGCCGAAACCGGGGAGAGCGCCGATGATCCATTTCGCCGTCGCCGTTGGATTTGGCGCAATCCTGATCGCCGGGGCCGCTGTCGCCCAGGCCCTGCCGCCAGCGGAAGGCAAGCCGGTGACGGTGAAGATAGAGTCCGGGCCGGTGGTCGGCGTGGCGGAGGGCAAGGCCGATGTCTTCCGCAACATCCCCTATGCCGCGCCGCCGGTGGGCGCGCTGCGCTGGGCGCCGCCGCAGCCGGTGAAGCCCTGGACCGCGCCCCGGCCGGCCGCAGAGCCGGGCCCGTCCTGCCCGCAGCCGATGAACGCCAACGGCACGCCCAACTCCGGCGGCGCCAACGGCCCGACGTCGGAAGACTGCCTGCAGCTCAACGTCTTCGCGCCGCCGCATGCGAAAGGCGCGCCGGTGATGGTCTGGATCCATGGCGGCGGCCACCGCACCGGCGCGGGCTGGATCTATGGCGGCGAGAACTTCGCCCGCGACGGGGTCGTGGTGGTGGCCATCAACTACCGGCTGGGCGCGCTGGGCTACTTCGCCCACCCGGCTATCGACAAGGCCGCCAAGCCCGGCGATCCGGTCGGCAACTATGGCCTGATGGACCAGATCGCGGCTTTGCGGTGGGTGAAGCGGAACATCGCGGCGTTCGGCGGCAATCCCCAGAACGTCACGGTCTTCGGCGAGAGCGCCGGCGGGGAGAGCACCCTGGCGCTGCTGGCGACGCCCTCGGCCAGGGGTCTCTACCAGAAGGCCATCGTCGAGAGCGGCCTGGGCTGGTTCGCGCCCAAGACCCTGGCCGACAAGGAGGCCGACGGGATCAGGTCACTTGAGCGCGCCGGGATCAAGGCCTCCACGGCGGCCGAACTGCGCGCGCTGCCGGCCGACGCGCTCGTGCCGGTGAACGACAACTACGAGCCCTTCATCGACGGCAAGCTGATGACCGAGACGGCCACCCAGGCCATCGCCCGCGGCCAGGTCCCAGACGTGCGGCTGATCATCGGCTCCAACTCCGGCGAGGACTCGCTGATGGGCCCGATGACGCTGGGCGAAGCGGCGCTGGCGCGCATCCCGGCGGGGTTGAAGCCGGCCTACGCGGCCGAGGCGGCGGCCGGACCGGACACCTTCGCCCGCGCGGTGTTCACCGACCGGGTGATGGGCGGCCCGGCCCGTTGGATCGCCGCCCAGACCTCCGGCGGCAAACCCACCTGGCTGTACTACTTCTCCTATGTCGGCTCGCGCTTCCCGGCGTCGAAGACCCGCGCCAGCCACGCCGACGAGATCCAGTACGTCTGGGACTACTGGGGCCGACGCACGCCGATGAGCATGGTCAGCGCCAAGGACCAGGAGGTGGCGAACCTGATGCACGCCTGCTGGGTGGCCTTCGCCAAGACCAGCGTCCCGAAATGCGGCGCGACCGACTGGCCGGCCTACAGCCCGGCGCGCGACCAGCTCATGGAGTTCGGCAAGGACAGCGGCGTGCGCACCCACTTCCGCAAGACCCAGCTCGACGCGGAGGAGGCCTCGACCCTGCCGGCGCTGAAACTGAGCAAGTAGCTGTGTCATCCCGGAAAGCGCGCAGCGCTTGTCCGGGACCCATGAACACCGCCGTTCAGGATGGATTGCAGCGGCCATGCTGCACCTCGTCTTGCGGCGCGGAGTCTATGGGTCCCGGTCTTCGCGTGCCGCGAAACCGGGATGACACCCCCAGCGTTTCGTGAGTCTCCTCAAGGGCTTGCGGAACTCAGATCATGGCCACCCGTCCGACCTGGCAGGGCTACCTGCGGCTTTCCCTGGTGAGCTGCCCGGTGGCGCTCTACACGGCCACCTCGCGCGGCGGCGAGGTGCATTTCAACATGCTCTCGAAGAAAACCCACAACCGCATCCGCATGATCCCCACCGACCCCGAGGAAGGCCCGGTGGAGCGCTCGGAGATCGTCAAGGGCTATGAGATCGAGAAGGGCCGCTATGTGGTGGTCACCGGCGAGGAGCTGGAGAACGTGCGCCTGGAGACCACCCGGACGCTCGACATCGAGCGCTTCGTCGACGACGCGGACATCGACCGGCTCTACTGGAACGATCCCTATTTCCTGGCGCCCGACGGCGACATGGCGGCCGAGGCCTTCGCGGTGATCCGCGAGGCGATGAAGAAGGCCGGCAAGGTGGCCCTGGGCCGGCTGGTCATGCACCAGCGCGAGCGGCTGATGGCGCTGGAGCCGCTCGACAAGGGCATCGTCGCCTACACCCTGCGCAACAAGAGCGAGGTCCGCGACGCCGACGACGTGTTCGGGGCCATCAAGGCCGTCAAGCCGCCGGCCCAGATGATCGAGATCGCCGCCAAGATCATCGACCAGCTCGAGGGCCCCTTCGACCCCAGCCAGTTCAACGACCGCTACGAGGACGCGCTCAGGGCGCTGATCAAGGAAAAGCAGAAGGGCCATACCGTCGAGGCGCCCGAGGAGCCCCGCGAGGCCGAGGTCATCGACCTGATGGACGCCCTGAAACGCAGCCTGGGTCAGGGCGGCGAACGGCGCAAAACCGCATCCCACCATGCCGCCAACAAGCCCGCGACCCACAAGGCCTCCGCACACCGCAAGGCGCCGGCCAAGAAGCGCGCCTGACGCCCGGCCCCGCGGCGGCTAGGCTGGCGGCCTCGATCCGCCGGAGCCCGCCATGGCCGCCTATGTCGTCAACGAGATCTGGGTCAACGATCCGCAGCTGTTCCAGACCTATGTGGTGCAGGTTCCCGCAACCATCGCCAAGCACGGCGGACGTTATGTGGTGCGCAGCGGCGCCACCGAGGCGGTGGATGGCGAGCCGCCCGGCCGCATCGTGATCCTGGAATTCGCCGACCGCGCCGCGGCGCTGGCCTGGCGGTCCTCGCCGGACTACCAGGCCATCCTGCCGATCCGCGACGCCAGCTCGACGTCGCGGGTCTATGTGGTCGAGGGCTATCAGGCCCCATAGTCCGTCATCCTCCGGTCGCCCGAAGAGGCGATCCGGGGAACCCATTCGGCGTGACCTACCCAGCAATTCAGCTTGGGTCCCCTGGATCAGCCTGCGGCTGACCAGAGGATGACGATGGTGGGAATTACTTCGGCGAGGTCGGAGAGGCCCCTTCGCCGGCCTTCACACGGGCTTCCTGCCAGTCGAGCTCGGCCTTCAGGAAGTGGTCGTGCGGCTGCGGGCCGGCGGCGCCGAATTCCATGTAGGTCTCGCCCGGCTCGAACTTCGGCCAGGCCGGACCGCCGGCGCTGTCCGGGTTGCCGGTCTTGATGAAGGCCGCCCAATAGGCGTTGATCGCCTTGGCCAACGCCAGGTCGGCATCGGCGAACTGCTGCTTGGGCCCGGCGAAGGCGAACTTGATCTCCGCCGTGTGGCCCGCGCCCCACTTGCCTTGCGGCGTCGTCCGGGACGCCGGGGTCACATAGGAGAAGTAGTAGGTGTAGACCTTCTGGCCGGCCTTGGACTGGGCGCGGCTGATCGCGCGGTCGGGTTCGGTGATGTACTGGCGGGTCGCCATGTCATCGACGATCTGCTGCTTGTCGCCCGCGCCCTTGGGGTCGAAGGCGGCCATGGCGGCGGCCTTCTGGCCGGCCGGTATCGCGTCCAAGGCCGCGGGCGTGGGCCGGAACAGGCTGGCCTCGTAGGAGTTGCCGCCGATCAGCAGCGGCACCTTGGCTGACTTGCCCGCCGCGAAGCCCTCGGCGATGCCGCCCTGCACATAGCGCCCGTCGAGGATCGGGCCGGCGCGGCTGGTGAACGGGCCGGTATAGGGCATGGCGCTCAGCGGCAGCTTGCGCAGCGCCGTAGCGGCGGCCGCATCCTCGCCGCTGACGCCGGCGGTCTGGGCGGCCTTCAGGCCCGCGGCCTGGGCCTCGGCCATCGGCGTGGGCTCCAGGCGGCCGAAGCTCGACTCGCCGATCGCCTTCTGGAACAGGCCGCGCGCATCGGGCGCCAGCATCAGCTCCAGCACCGAGATGCCGCCGGCGCTCTCGCCGCCGATGGTGATGTTGGTCGGGTCGCCGCCGAAGCTGGCGATGTTGGCCTTCACCCACTTCAGCGCGGCGATCTGGTCCATCAGGCCGTAGTTGCCGCAGGGGCCTTCCTTGCAGAGCGCCGGATGGGCGAACCAGCCGGCGCGGCCCAGGCGGTAGCTGACCGAGACGGTGATGATGCCGTCCTTGGCGAACTGGATGCCGTCGGTCTGGGCCCCGAAGGCGCCGGTGGCCGAGCCGATGGTGAAGCCGCCGCCGTGGATCCAGACATAGACCGGCAGCTTCTGACCGGGCTTGGCGCCGGCCGGCCGCGTCACATTGGCGAACAGGCAGTCTTCGACCTGGCTCCCGTCCCGGGCGGGCTGGCAGGAGGCGCCGGCCTTGGTGGCGTCGCGCGCGCCGCTCCAGCCCTTGGCGGCGGCCGGCGGCTTCCAGCGCAGGTCGCCCACCGGCGGGGCGGCGTAGGGGATGCCCCAGAACTCTTCGACGCCCTCGACCGAAGCGCCCTGCAGCGCGCCCTGCTTGATGGTGGCGGTCGGACCGCCCTGGGCCAGCGCCGCTGTGGGAAGGGCTGCCGCGGGAAGCGTAACGGCGCCCAGCGCGAGCGCGACGGCGGTCATGGTGGTGCGGATCGTCATGATGGCTCCCCCTGAAATCCTGTCTTTGAAATCGTGTCTTTCGCCGGTCTCTAGGCCGCGGCTGTTTCCCGATTGTGTCTCGGAAACCCCTGGCCGGCCAGCCTTGACCGACCCAGCCGCCGATGATGACTTCGCCGGGCCGCCGCTTCCTGGACGCATCGCATGTCGCAACCTTCCCCCGAGGACAAGACCCGGTTGGCTTCGCGGCTGGCGGCGGACTACCTGCTGCGCTCGCTGAAGATGATCGGCGAACTGGCCGAGGGCGAGCTGCTCACCGGCCTGGTGAACCTGGCCCTGGTGCAGGCCAATGTCTCACACCTCGATCGCGTGGCCAGCGGGTTCGACGGCGTCGACACGCCACCGCCCGACGAAGTTCGCCGGCCGGTCAGCATCCTGGCGCTGTCGGCGAGCCTGGGGCTGCCCTACGAGACCACCCGGCGGCACGTGGCCAAGATGGTCGCGACCGGCCAGTGCGTGAAGGTGAAGGGTGGGGTGGTGGTCCCGACCGCGGTGATCGACGACGGACGCCGCACCGAGATGCTGGAGGTGAACCTGATGAACCTGCGCCGACTGTTCCGCAACCTGCGGGCCGCTGGGGTCAATCTGGACTGACGGGCCAGACGGGCCTTTCGGACGGGCAGGGGCGGCGGATCAGATTTCGCGGGTCGCCGCGGCGCGGTCGTCGGCCAGCATCCGGCGGTTGGCGAACCCTTCGGAAACGGCCCGAGCGAAGCGCGCGACGCTGAACGGCTTGCTGATGAAGCTGTCGGCGCCCATGGCGCCGGCCTCGATTACACGCGCCTCGGTGGCGTGGGCCGAGACCATGACGATCGCCAGGCCGGCGATCCGCCGCTCGCCGGCGGCCCGGATCCGGCGGACGAACGCCAGGCCGTCCTCCTTGCCCAACTCGATGTCCGCGAAGACCACGTCGACGAGACCGGCCTGCACGATCTTCCAGCCTTCCGTGGCGCTCTCCGCCTTGAGAATCCGGGTGATGCCCAGGCCGCGCAGCACCTCGGCGATCAGGGTCCGGGTGGTGGCGTGGTCGTCCACCACCAGGGCGGTGACGCTGGAAAAATCGAGGTAGGCGTCGGCGGGTCGAAGGCTCATGAAAGCGTCCCACGTGGCGTCTCGGACCCTGCCATCTGCGGCCGAGCTTCCTAACGCTAGGCTGATCCCCGGAGCCGTCCCGACCGGCGGTTACCCAAAATGGGGACTTTCCTGGCGTCGCAGGCGGTGAGGCGGGAGTCGCCGCCGAGGCCCAGGGCCGGCCTCTGAGCGCTGCGGCGTGGGATGGGAAGTCGGGAACCACGGAACACACGGAAAGAAGGCTCGCGCTAGAGGGCGCCTTCTGCTTTGTCCGCGTGGGTTCGTGACTTTGATTTCCGCTCGTCCCGGCGAAAGCCGGAGCCGATAGGGCGCTCAAGATCTTGGCGCCGCCCGAACGAGCGCATCAATTCAGCTCGGGTCCCGGCTTTCGCCGGAATGAGCGGGGATTTAGCGGCGTCGGCTATCGCGCCCAGAAAGCCTTTGGCGGACGGCTGAAAGTCACCGCGTAGTCCGACCAGATCATCGGTCGGCCCGTCATGATCCGCATGCGGCGGCTGGTCTCCCGGAAATAGGCCTCGTCCATCAGCAGGGTGAGATCGCTCGGCGAGACCATGAGCTCCGCCGACGGCGCGAGGTAGAGCAAGGCGTCGGCATCGACCCCGGCGCTGATCCGCTGCGCCCGCTCCCGCCAGCGCGCCAGTTCGGCCGCCGGGATCGACGATGGACCGACCGGGGTCGGGACGGGCAGGGCGCAGCCGGGACGCAACAGGGCGGCTTCCACGGCGGTGTCCTTGATCGTCGTTACGAGGCTGTTCCTCGGCCATTTCGTCGTCGCCTCGAACGTCGTCGCACAGTCGGCCTTGGGGAAGCCGATGTAGGGGGCGATCACGTAGAAGGCGCCGGGGTGGTTCCGCTCGACAAGGTCCTTCAGCCTCGGCGGCGGCTCGGCAACGTTGGGCGGCGCGTCGTTGAAGAAGTGGTAGGTTCCGTAGATCACCAGCGCCTTCTTGCCCCGAGCCAGGATCTCCCGCGCGATGATCCGCGCCGGGGCCGCGTCGCGTTGGTCCATGAACGGTTCGAGGTCCTGCGTCGTACGGATCTTGTTCCAGTCGGCGGCGGGTTCGCCCAGCCAGACATGGATGCGCCGATCGGGCGGCAAGCGTTGGTTCACGGCCCGGACCTGGGCGAAAAAGGTCTGGTACATCACGGAAGTGACGGTCGGCGCCGCGCCCACCGTGTCGCTCCAGACGCGCCGAAGCTCTCCGTAGGGAACGTCCTGGCCGGCCAGGTAGCGGTCGATGATGTCCTGGTGGGCGCTGCTGCCGAACTCCACCACGACGTTGCCGACCGTTGCGGCGAAGCGCGGGTCGCGCACCAGGCTGTTGTAGAACTCGCCTTCGTTGGCCAGGCCGTGCAGGTCGCCCAGGCCGACCAGCGGATGGGTTTCAAACGCGGCGAACACGCCATCCAGGGCCGGGCGGACGACCGCTTCGGCGGCCGTGGCGGACGGCGAGGAGCAGAGGGCCGCGAGCGCGCCGACAAGGGAAGAGATTGCCGCCTCGACTGGAAAGCCCATGCCCGTCCCTCGGAAGTTACATATGTAATAATCTGGGGAAGAACGTCGTCGTCAAGGCTCGCGTATGCCCACCACCAGTCTTCCAGGCGACTGGGCGGCTTTTATCTCTCGCCGAGTCGCGCTTCGGGTCCCGCTTGGCCTGAGCCGCCACAACCGTGGCCGCACCCACGTTGCGTTTTGATCGCCACGGCCCGATCCTGCCGCCCTACGGGCGGGGGCGGCGATGAAGATCACGGCGTTGGTTGTTGCGATGGCCTGCCTTGTGGCGCTTCCGGCCACCGGCGTTCGCGCCGCGGATCGCCCCGGCGTAGGCGCCGTCACGGCGACGCAGGAGGCCCGGGCGGTCGACCAGCTCTTCGCCCCGTGGGCCAAGCCGCACTCTCCTGGCGCCGCGATCGCGGTCATCCGGGACGGGAAGATCGTCTACAGCCGCGGCTATGGCGAAGCGAACCTGGAGTACGGCGTGCCCAACACGCCGGACACGGTGTTCCACCTGGCTTCGGTCTCGAAGCAGTTCACCGCCTTTGCGATCTACCTCCTGGCGCAGGAGGGAAAGCTGTCGCTCGACGACGACGTGCGCAAATACGTCCCGCAGCTGCACGACTTCGGGAAGGTCGTGACGATCCGCGAGCTGCTGCATCATACGAGCGGCGTCCGCGATCAATGGAACCTGCTGGCGCTGGCCGGATGGCGGCTCGACGACGAGATCACCGACGATGACGTCGCGCGCCTGCTCTTCCAGCAGACCGCGCTGAACTTCCCGCCCGGCGACAAATTCCTCTACAGCAACAGCGGCTACAGCCTGCTGGCCCTGGTGGTGAAGCAGGTTTCCGGCCAGCCGCTGTCCGCGTTCGCCAAGCAACGGATCTTCGATCCCCTCGGCATGACCCACACCCATTTCCAGGACAGCTACAGCCTCGTCGTCCCCAACCGCGCCTACTCCTACGCGCGCGGGCCCGACGGACAGTACCGCTATGTCGCGCTCACCTACTCCACCACGGGGCCGTCGAGCCTGTTCTCGACGGTCGGCGACCTGGCCCGCTGGGACCAGAACTTCTACGACGGAAAGGTCGGCGGCCTGGCGCTGCTGGCCCGGATGCAGGAGAAGGGCAAGCTCAACAGCGGCGCGGAGATCCCCTATGCGTCCGGCCTCGAGATCGGGACCTATCGCGGCCTCAGGACTGTCTCGCACAGCGGCGGCGACGCCGCCTACGGCACCTTCATCCTGCGCTTTCCGGACCAGCACTTCTCAGTCGTGGTTCTCGGCAACGCGGGGCTCAATCCGGGAATCCCGGCCTACAAGATCGCCGACATCTACCTGAAGGACAGCCTGAAACCCGCGCCGCCGTCGCCGCCACCGCTCGACGACAAGCCGGAGATCAAGGTCGACGCGAAGCGGCTCGACGCCTACGTCGGCGACTACGAAGTCGCGCCGGGCTTCTTCATCTCCTTCACCCGGGACAACGACCACCTGGTCCTGCGCGCGACCGGCCAGCAGTCGGCGCCGATGTATGCCGTCTCCGACACCGCCTTCCGCCTGCGCGCACCCCCGGTGGAAGTGGTCTTCGACAGCCCCTCGGCCGGCGGCAGGATCGACGGCGCCGTCGTGCGCCAGAACGGTGTCGACCGGCGCATGAAGCGAACCGTGCTCGCCAAGCCGGCCGCGGACCAGCTCAAGGCCTACGAAGGGCGCTACTACAGCGCCGAGCTCGGCGTCATCTACGATGTGCGGGTGCGTGACGGCGCTCTGGAAGTGCGCCATCCCCGCGGCGACATCCGGCTGGAGCCGGAGGGGAAGACGACGTTCGTAGGAACCTTCCCGATCGGCCAGGTGACGTTCGCCTGCGGCGAGGCCGGCGCGTGCAACGGCTTCACCATCAACAACGGCCGGGTGGAGAACCTCAAGTTCGAGAAGGTCGCGGTCACGCCGGTGGGGCGCTGACGCCGGCCGCCATGAGATCGACGCCCCGGCGGGTCCAGGCGAGCCGGACCCGTCGAAGCCCAGCTTGCCCCTTGGCGACCAGGGACTAGTTTAGGCTCCCGCCACGGATAGTGGGTGAGAGCCATGAGTGATGCCGTCGGCCCCGGAGACCTGGTTCTCTGCGTCAACGCGGCCCCGAACCACGCCACGGGACGGCCGGTGCCTCTGGTGGCGGGAGAGACCTATCGGGTCATCGCGGTGATGGAATTCGGCTGCCCGTGCGGGCGGTCCGACGCCCTGCTCGACGTGGGCGTCGACTTCGCCTGGTGCCAGACGCGGTTCCGGCTGTTGCCGAAGCCCAAAGCCCAGGCGAAGACCAAGCGCGTCTCGGCGCCGAGAGAGAAGGAGAGGGTTCGATAGGCGGCCACCCCAAGGCAAACTGGCTGTCAGAGATGAAAGCCACGGTGGGTCCGGACCAAACCAGTCTCTACGCGAGGCTAGAGAATTTGTTCACCTTTTGTTCTTGGCTCTCGCACATGGTGATGGTACTTTCCATCCGTTCGGCGGATGGCATTGCGAGAAATTCTCGCCGGCGCCTCCGCGCGGAAAATCGGGGGTGGCATGCCGCAGGCTTGGTCTTCGCAAGACAACGATGATCCGGGCGACATCGACAGCTGGATGGTCTGGCGGAACAGGCAGCTTTCACTGGGCCCGGAAGCCGACGCCGTGGCGCGAGACCTGTGGAATCGAGGGACGTGGGGCGGCGTCGACGTACAGGCGCCGAACTCGAGCGACCTGACCGCCATCGGATTGGCGACCCTCAACGGAACAGGGACATACCCGTCGACCGCGCCAGACAACGAAGGCGACAACGACTATGGCGCGCCCTATCCGTCGGCGGCGGCTGGTAGCGCTGGCCAGGGTGGGACGTTTGATCCCCCGGAAAGCGGACACAGCGTCCAACAAGGACCATCGCCAGCAGGGATTCAAACCTCAGACCCAGTCGCGCGCCCATCGAGCGGGGCGGCCGGGCCGTGGGTGAGCGAGTTCGACGTTATCGGTCATCGGGAAAATCAGCCGTCTCACCCCGGCATCCTCGACGGCTTGAACCACAATCCGGTGGTGCGAGGGCTGGCCGGCGGCGCCGGATACGCCATCGGCGTGCCCGCTGGTGTCCTCCGCGGCGGATGGCACACGCTCGAAGGCATTGGCCACGGCCTCAACTTCGTCGGCAGCCTCTTCTTTCCCCAGGGCAGAGCGGCGGCGTGGAACGATGCCCAGACTGCGACGCACGATGCGCTGCAATACGGTCGCAGCGTGCTTACCGATCCTCACCGACTGGCGAGGGACGCCGCCTCTGCGGCCAAGGCGGCCAACCGCAGTCTGAATCCGTTCGCAACACCAATCCCGGACACGGCCTCAGGCGCGTTTGGCCACGAGCTCGGCATAGGCGCAAACGACGGGGAGACGGCGACGACGATTGCCGGGCTGTTCACCGCTCCAGAAGTGTTCGGAGGTATAAAAGCGGCCAGTACCTTCGAGGCGACGCGGGAAGCGAATGTCGCGAAGTTCATGGCCCAAGGATTTGACGAGCCAACCGCTAGGTATCTGTCCAAACCCTACGAAGGCCAGGGTGACCACGCCTTCATCTCAAAAAGCCAAAATGCGATCCTTGGATACAAGACGCCCTTATTGAAGAACGTGCCGATCCCAGACTGGATTAAGGACAGCCCCTTCAACGTGTCCAAACCGCGGGGACTTTCACAGGGAGATTTCTATGAATACCACTTCGGCGTAGACCCCCAGTACTATGGCGGCAATCTTCCGGACCATCTCAACGGGGGCAGGGGCTGGAGTGGAAATCGCCTGGGCCTTGAGAGGTATGACGTCCCGGGACGGATTTGGGCAAGGATTCCGTCCATCTGGAAGGACTACGATACTGGCGTGGCTTTAGGTAACGCCCTCAGGCAAGTCCCCCAAGACAGCCCAGAGACGCCGCAATGAGTGTTCCAACCTGGGCCGGCTTCGTTACCTACCTCCCCGACGACGAGGTCGCGACCGGTGATGAGATAGGGGTGTATGGCGGACGCAACGTCGCGCTGGCGATGAGCGAAATCTTCGCCAGCCTCGGATGCAGCCGCATCTCCGACCCTGACTACGGTGGCGAGATGGGTTGGGATTTTCGCTTTCGGTATGGCGGTCGCCATTCATTCTGGTGCCGCGTGCAGTCCTTCCACCCGATCTATTGGCTGCTGCTCGAAGGCCCTGGGAGGAACGGCGAAGTCCCAGCGCATTTGGAACTCTGGCGGAAGTTCGCGGGTGTTCTTGAGCAAGATTCCCGGTTCGATCAGGTTATCTGGCGTCCCTTTAAGGAAGGTCCTCCGGACTGGGACGAGTTCACACTATCGGATGATCTGCCGCCCCGCAGGGTTCTGGAGGAACTCCCCGCTCGCCCCGCCAAGCCCCGCCCGAAAGCGGCCGGCAGCCCGTTGACGCCGCGCATCGTCGGGGCCTGGTTCGTTCTGCTCGTGGGGGTGTTGTTCTTCATCGACAACAACGTCCATGGGACCAAGGCCCAGACGGAGTTTACCTCCCTCGCGATAGCCGGGCTATTGATCGGTCTTGCCGTCGCCCTGTTGATGAGCGACCGCCTGCGAAAGCGCGAATCCCAGAGCCCCGACGAGGCCGTCCGCCGAATTCCGCCGGAGCCAACTCCCGAGCAATATCGCCCACTAAGGCGCGCACAAGCATCTGCAACCCACGGCCGCTACGCATTTCTCGCCGCAATGGCGGTCGCCTATTCCATCCCCTTCGCTCTCGCTTTCGCCTTCTGCGCGATGCTTGTCTATCTGGGCGCCTGGTGGGCCATTTTTGGAACGATCGCCGTCGCCCTCATCTATTGGTCGTTTCTAGGCAGGAGCCTGTGGGGCTTGGTTCGCCCGATCGGTAGTAAGGTCAGGGGCAGATTCCCCGCCCTCGTTGTCGGGATTTGGTCCGCCGTGGGCTTTGTGGTCGTGCCCGTCGTCGCCGGCGCCGTTCACGACCCAAAGGCACGGCTGGAAGCCACGGCCGCGGCGTTCGCTGCACTGGCCATCAGTCTCGCGGCCGTGCTGTGGATCGTCAGGCGGCGACGCACCAGCTAGGCCGGCGTCGTCGCGTCGCCCGCGCCCTCTAAAACCGCAACGCCCGGCTCTCCTTCACGTGCGGTAGGGCTTCGATCCTTTCCAGCAGTTCGGCCGACGGCGCCTGGTCCACGCCGACCAGGGCGATGGCGTCGTCGCCGGCGGAGACGCGGCCTAAGTTGAAG
Source organism: Phenylobacterium sp. (assembly GCF_036501465.1). GTDB lineage: Bacteria > Pseudomonadota > Alphaproteobacteria > Caulobacterales > Caulobacteraceae > Phenylobacterium. The sequence goes on along the minus strand of NZ_DASYAF010000138.1, from coordinate 77,041 downwards.
GTGGCGATGTTGACGTTGGCCTCGGCGAGCAGGCTGCCCAGGGCGCCGATGAAGCCCGGCTTATCCAGGTTGTTGACGTAGAGCATGGTGGGCGCGAACGGGGCGTCGAGGTCCATGCCCTTGACCTCGACGACGCGCGGCGCGCCGGCCAGGACCGAACCCGCGAAGGAGCGCTTGCCCTTTTCGGTGGTGACGGTGACGCGGATCAGGCTCTCGTAGATCGGGCTGTCTTCCTGGCGGCTCTCGGAGACGGTGATGCCGCGCTCCTTGGCCACCGCCGGCGCGGAGACCATGTTGATCTCGGCCAGCATGGGCCGCAGCACGCCGGCCAGCGCGGCGGCGGTCATCGGCCGGGCGTTCAGCATCGCCACCTCGCCCTCGTAGGCGATATCGATGGCGCCGATCCCGAAGTCGACCATCTGGCCGGCGAAGGCGCCGAGCCGTTCGGCGAGCGCGATGAACGGCTTGAGCCGCGGCGCCTCCTCGGCGGTGACCGAGGGGCTGTTCAGCGCGTTGGTGACGGCGCCGGTCAAGAGGTAGTCGCTGATCTGCTCGGCCACCTGCAGGGCGACGTTCTCCTGCGCCTCGTTGGTGGAGGCGCCAAGGTGCGGGGTGGCGACGAAGTTGGGCGCGCCGAACAGCACGTTCTCCTTGGCCGGTTCCTGGGTGAAGACGTCGAAGCCGGCGGCGCCGACGTGGCCGCTCTCCAGGCCGGCGCGGAGCGCCGCCTCGTCCACCAGGCCGCCGCGAGCGCAGTTGACGATCATCACGCCCTTCTTGGCCTTGGCGAGGTTCTCAGCCGACAGGATGTTGCGGGTCTTGTCGGTGAGCGGGGTGTGCAGGGTGATGATGTCGGCGCGGGCCAGCAGCTCGTCGAGCTCGACCTTCTCGACGCCCATCTCCACGGCGCGTTCCGGCGACAGGAAGGGGTCGTAGGCCACGACCTTCATCTTCAGGCCCAGCGCCCGGTCGGCGACGATCGAGCCGATGTTGCCGGCCCCGATCAGGCCGAGCGTCTTGGCGTAGAGCTCCACGCCCATGAAGCGGGACTTCTCCCACTTGCCGGCCTGGGTCGAGATGTCGGCGGCGGGCATCTGGCGGGCGAGCGCGAACATCATGGCGATGGCGTGCTCTGCGGTGGTGATCGAGTTGCCGAACGGGGTGTTCATGACCACGACGCCGGCGGCGGTGGCGGCCGGGATGTCGATGTTGTCGACGCCGATGCCGGCGCGGCCGATCACCTTCAGCCGCTTGGCGGCGGCGATGACCTCCTTGTTGGGCTTGGTGTCGGAACGCACGACCAGGCCGTCGTAGTCGCCGATCACCTTGATCAGGTCTTCCTTGGAGAGGCCGGTCTTGATGTCGGCGTCGACGCCGCGCTGGCGAAAGATGTCAACGGCGGCGGGGCTGAGGCTGTCGGCGATGAGAACGCGGGGCATGTGGGTGTGTCCTTTGAATTTTTGATCCGCTCATCCCGGCGAAAGCCGGGACCCAAGCTGAGCTGTGGGTGACCTGGGAGAGGCCGCGCCATCCGCAATCACCGCATGGGTCCCGGCTTTCGCCGGGGAGCGGCGTTGAATCAGGCGGCCGCCAACTCGGCGGAGACGGTGGCGAAGGCCCAGTCGAGCCAGGGGGTGAGCGCGATCAGGTCGTCGGCGTCTACGGTGGCGCCGCACCAGATGCGCAGGCCCGGCGGGGCGTCGCGATAGCCGCCCACGTCGAGGGCCACGCCCTCCTTCTCCAGCACCGAAGCCAGGCTCTTGGCGAAGTCGGCCTGGGCCTCGGCGGAGCGCGAGGTCACCTTGGGATCGATCACCTTCAGGCAGACCGAGGTGTTGGAGCGGATCGCCGGATCGGCGGCGAGGAACGCCACCCAGCCGGTCTTCTGCGCCCAGGCCTCGAGCACGCCCAGGTTCGCGTCGGCGCGGCGCTGCATTTCCGCGAGCCCGCCGATCGAGGCGGCCCACTTCAGGGCGTCGATGGCGTCTTCCACCGCCAGCATGGAGGGCGTGTTGATGGTCGCGCCTTCGAAGATGTCGAGGGTGACCTTGTTGCCCCCCTCCTTATTGGCCTTGGTCATGCGGAACAGCTTGGGCATCGGCCAGGCCGGCGTGTGGCTCTCCAGCCGGGCCACGGCGCGCGGCGACAGGATCAGGATCCCATGCGCGGCCTCGCCGCCCAGCGCCTTCTGCCAGGAGAAGGTGACCACATCGAGCTTGTCCCAGGCGAGGTCCTGGGCGAAGGCGGCGCTGGTGGCGTCGCAGATGGTGATGCCTTCGCGGTCGGCCGAGATGAAGTCGCCGTTCGGGACGCGCACGCCCGAGGTGGTGCCGTTCCAGGTGAACACCAGGTCGGCGTCGGGGCGGACCTTGGAAAGGTCCGGCAGCTCGCCATAGGGGGCGTCCAGCACCTGCGCCTCGATCTTCAGCTGCTTGGTGACATCGGTCACCCAGTCCTTGCCGAAGCTTTCGAAGGCCAGCAGCTGCACGGGGCGTGGGCCCAGCATCGACCACATGGCCATCTCCACGGCGCCGGTGTCGGAGCCGGGGACAATGCCGATCAGGAAGTCGTCGGGTACTTCCAGCACCTGGCGGGTGCGGTCGATGGCTTCCTTCAGCCGCGCCTTGCCCAGCTTGGAGCGATGCGAGCGGCCGAGCACGGCGTTGCTGAGATTCTGGGGGTTCCATCCGGGCCGCTTGGCGCAGGGGCCGGATGAGAATTCAGGGCGCGCCGGACGCATGGCCGGCTTCGTCCCCACGAGATTGGGGGTATTCGTCATAGCAATGTCTCCCATCCTTACAGATGGGCAGCGCCCCGTTGGGAGGGCGTGGCCCGCGGGCCAGAAGCCTGCGTTCCCGCCGCGAGGCAAGGGAAAGTTTCTATGCGCGGCTGTCAGTCACACTGATAGCGGCGCCCCGCAGGCGCGGCTCAGGCCTCGGTCTTGGCCGCGGCGCGCGCGATCCTGACCCGCCGTCGCCAGGCGACTGCGGCGCCGATGATCAGGCACCAGACGATGCCGCTGAAATCGACGTTGTTGATGATCGCGTGCAGCCGGTCGGAATCCGGGCGGTCGGTGACGAAGTAGTAGGCGTGCAGCGAGAACTGCGCGGCGTAGAACAGCATCACCCCGCCCATCCAAAGCGCGCCGTAGATCACGGTGACGCCCAGCATGACCACGGCGGCCAGGCCGTCGTTGAAGAAGCGGATGATGCCGACCCACTCGGGCGTCAGGCGATAGGAGGCGAAACCGATGATGATGTTGAGCACCACCACGGCCGCCCCAAGGCGTTCAGCCGGACCGCCCTTCCAGGCGGCGAACAAGACGCCGGCCAGGCAGAACAGAGTCAGGGGAATGAATGGATCGGACATGATTAAGCGCCCCTAATGCCAATTAGAGGCGCCTAACCAGTTAATCTACCGCAATGATCGGCCGGAGCCGACCAGAGGGTTTGCTCAGCCGACCTTGCGGAGGGTGGTCTGCGAGACCTCTTCCATCGACGGCGGCTTCGGCTGGATGTCCATCTTGGTGCGGATGCCGAGGCGCAGCTTGGCCTCGTTCAGCTCGCTGTGGACGCCGACCATCGCGGTGCGGGCTTCGCTGAGCGCCTTGATCGCCTCGACCATCTTCACGGCGGCTTCGTCCGCGAACACCATCGAAACGTTCACGTCCTTACGGGCGCGGAGCATTTCGCTCATCAGTTCGGAGGCTTCAGCCAGCGCACCGTCTACGGCGGCTTCGGTCACGAAGAGCTTCTTCGCCACGCGCTGAGCCACAAATGCCTTTTCCATCAGGAATCCCCAACTTGGTGAACAACCACAATTCACGGTAAATAGATTATTAAAGTTCGCGCAATCGATTCATGGGTTGTTAACCATATTTTTCTCCCCGGCCGGTTGTACCTGTGGCGCCCAAGGCACAGTTTCGGCCAAGACCTACGTAACTTTACGGAACCCGGGCGCGCGGCCCCCGGCCTTTCCCCGATCACTGAAGCGAAACGTTAGGATTGTTGCCCTACAGCCGGGAGCCTGATGCGGCCCTCAGCGAGCCCGATGACCGAGCCTGTAGGCACAACGACGAGTGGGACGTCCGGCCCGGCGCCGACGGCGACCTTCCATGCGCGGGTGGCCGGCGTCGGCCTGGTGACCACCCTGGTGGTGCTGGTCGCCGCCTGCCTGACCTTCATGCTGCAGCAATGGGCGGTGGCCCGCACCCAGTCGCGCCAGATGTATGCGGGCGTGGCCGAGATCACCGCCACCACCGAGGCGCCGGCCATCGCTCGCGGCGACCAGCCGTCCATCGAGGCCGCCCTGCAGGCCCTGGCCGGCAGCAAGAGCCTGGATTCGGCGCGCCTGGTCGACGCCAAGGGCGGCCTTCTCGCCAGCTATCAGCGGCCCAGGACGAGCGTCACGCCGAAGGGCGCGGCCACCGGGCCGCTGGAAACCATCGCCACCGACGTCATCGCCGACGGCCACAAGGTCGGCCAGCTCACCCTGCAGGTGCACAGCCCCAGGCTGACCGCGCTGCTGCCGCAGTTCATCGCGCTCACCGCGGCCCTGCTGTTCGGCGGCATCGGCGTGGCCCTGTTCCTGGCCCGCGGCATGGCGCACCGGGTGATCGCCCCGGTGCAGCGCCTGTCGGAGGCCATGCACGAGGTGGCCGGCGGCGGCCGCTTCGAGCCGGTGGAGGTGAAGGCGCAGGACGAGCTGTTCCGCAGCCTGACCGCCAGCTTCAACCACTTGATCGGCAAGCTCGGTGAACGCGAAGAGGACCTGAAGGCCGCCATGCGCGACCTGGAGGGCGCCCGCGACGCGGCCAACGCCGCCAATGTGCTGAAGACCCAGTTCCTGGCCAACATGAGCCACGAAATCCGCACCCCGCTGAACGGCGTGCTGGCCATGGCCGAGGTGATGTCCATGGGCGACCTGGCGGAAGTCCAGCGCGAGCGCCTGGGGATCATCCGCCAGTCCGGCAACCTGCTGCTGGCCGTGCTGAACGACGTGCTCGACCTGTCGAAGATCGAGGCCGGCAAGCTCAGCCTGGTGAAGGAGAACTTCGAGCTCGGGCCGACGCTGTCGCCCACCGCCGAGACCTTCCAGGTGCTGGCCAAGAACAAGGGCCTCGACTTCCGCTTCGAGATCGACGACGCGGCCGCCGGCTGGTGGCGCGGCGACCCCGACCGTCTGCGCCAGATCGTCGGCAACCTGTTGTCCAACGCCGTCAAGTTCACCCCGCAGGGCTCCGTCGAAGGCCGCGTGGAGCTCAGCCAGAGCGGCGAGGCCCTGCGCCTGGTCGTGCGCGACACCGGCGTCGGCATCGCGCCGGAGAAGCTGCCGGCGCTGTTCGAGAAATTCACCCAGGCCGACAACTCGGCCACCCGCCGCTTCGGCGGCACGGGCCTGGGCCTCGCCATCTGCCGCGAACTGACCCAGATGATGGGCGGCTCCATCGACGTCGAAAGCCGCGAAGGCCAGGGCTCCACCTTCACGGTGGAGGTGCCGCTGGGCCGCGGGGAAGACGTCGGCGGCGCCAGCGCCGAGGCGATCCCCGACGACGGCGAGCGCAACATCCGCCTGCTGGCCGCCGAGGACAATCCGACCAACCAGCAGGTGCTGGCCGCGGTCATGGAGTCGCTGGGCATCGACATCGACATCGTCGGCGACGGCAAGCAGGCGGTGGAAGCCTGGAAGGTCGGCGGCTACGACCTGGTGCTGATGGACATCCAGATGCCGGTGATGGACGGCATCGACGCCGCCCGCGAGATCCGCCGCATCGAGACCGCGACGAACCACAAGCGCACTCCGATCGTGGCGCTGACCGCCAATGCGCTGACCCACCAGGTGGACGAGTACATGGCCGCCGGCATGGACGGCCACGTGGCCAAGCCGATCGAGATCGCCAAGCTCTACGAAGCAATCAGCGCCGCGCTCACCGCCGCCGCCACCGGCAATGCCGGGCGCCCGGCCCAGGCCGCCTCGGCGCCGAGCGCCTCGGGCCCGAGCGCTTCGGCCGCCGTCGCCTAACCCGGGTTTTCCACAGAACCATCCACAAGAACTGCGTTCTGCGCGCCGGACAATCGGGCGCCCGCAGGCTAGTCACGCGTTGCGTTGAAGCTCGGCTCTCGCTGAGCTGAGCACGACGCCGGTGGGAAGCTCCGACTGCCCGCACTGACCCTCGGCGCGATCCGCAGCCGAACCGAACACCGGCGCCACGCCCCGGGACCGCGAGGTCTCGGGGCGTTTCCTCTTGAGGCCGGAATTCCGCGCTAGGCGGAAAGCCGCAGCTGGCCGTCCAGCACGGTCACCGCGCGCCCGCGTAGCAGCACCCGATCGCCCATGACCTCGCAGTCCAGGTCGCCGCCGCGGCCGGGATAGGCCTGGCGGAAACTGACGTGCGGCCGGCCCAGCTTGTCGGCGAACAGCGGCGCCAGGATGGTGTGCAGCGAGCCGGTGGCCGGGTCCTCGGGAATGCCCGAGCCGGGTGCGAAGAACCGGTCGACCACGTCGTAGGGCTGGCCGGCGTCGGCGATCGCCGCGATCCCGACATTGCCGCGCCCGCCGGTGGCGCTGGACGACACCGCCTCCAGCTTGACGAGGTTGGGCGTGCAGGCGTGGACTTGGGCCTCGTCCTTCAGCACGGCGACCAGATAGGTCGACGCCCAGGTTTCCTGCGGGTCGACGCCCAGGGCCTCGGCGAGGCCGGGCGGCGTCTCGATGCGGCGCGGCGGCTGGGCGGGGAAATCCATCTCGTAGCCTTCGCCGGCCCCGCCTTTGTCCACACGGCGCACGGTCAACGGCCCCGACTTCGTTTCGAAGGTGACAGCCTGCGCCGCCACGCCGAGCTCAGCGAACAGCACGTGGCCGGAGCCCAGGGTGGCGTGGCCGCACAGCGGCACCTCCAGCGCCGGGGTGAACCAGCGCAGGCCGAAGCGGGCGGGATCGCCCGTCTTGAGCAGGAAGGCGGTCTCGGACTGCTTGTTCTCGGCGGCGAGCGCCTGCATCCAGGCGTCGGCTGGCCAGGCCTCCATCGGCTCCAGCACGCAGGCCTGGTTGCCGCGGAACGGCTGGTTGGCGAAGGCGTCGACGGTCCACTGGCGCACGGGCGGCTCCCTTAAGAGGCGAAGCTTGCTGATAGCGGCCCGGGCGGAATTGGCAAGAAGGAATTAGCCAATTGGCTAATTTGCGATCACAAGCTCCGGCCAGCGGGCGATGGCCGAAGCGGCGGTGCGTTCGAAGCCGTTGGTCTTGCGGGTCGGGTTCGGCCGCAGGCGCAGGGCGAACAGGTCCTCCAGGCCGAAGGGCGCGATCACCGTCAACCGCCCGTCCGGCTCCAGGCGTGCCCCGACCGAGAAGGTGGTGCTGGTGAACCGCGCCAGCGCCTCGGCGGTCTGGGTGAGCGGCGCGTAGGGCTCGCCGAACTTGCCCTCGAACCACACATGGACCCGGGCTTGGTTGCGCACCTCGACCATCTCGCGCAGCGGCGATGCGAAGGCGGCGGCCACGCGGCGGATCACCAGGTCCTCGGCCTCGTAGGAGATGTCCGAGGCGTCGTGGTAGCCCAGGTCGTAGTCCTTGATGCCGTAGTCGGCGTCGCGGCCGGTCAGGTGGTTCAGCACCCGCTGGTAGATCGCCCCGGAGAAGATCAGCCAGTCGGGGAGCGCCAGGTCGCGCGCGGTCTCAAGCACGGTCATCAGGCTGGGGCTGGCCCGGACGATGGCTTCCAGCCGTTGCTCCAACGGATCGCTCACATCTTCCCCCGAAGCGGCCAGCCGTGATCCAGCGGTCCGTGTCCCGCGCCGAACCCCGGGGCGCGGGCGATGGCCTCCTGCACATAGGCCCAGGCGCGAGCGGTGGCGGCTTCGAGCGACATCTGCTGGGCCAATCCCGTCGCCAGGGCCGAGGCCAGGGTGCAGCCGGTGCCGTGGGTGTGGCGGGTCTCGATCCGCTCACCCTCGAGCAGGGTCTCGCCATAGGGCGTCATCAGCACGTCGACGACCCGCGGGCCGGGGATGTGGCCGCCCTTCAGCAGCACCGCCCCGGCGCCCAGGGCCAGCAGGGCCTCGCCGGCGCGGCGCAGGTCGTCGGTGGTCGCGACCTGGACGCCGGTCAGCGCCTCGGCCTCCGGCGCGTTCGGCGTCAGCACCGCGGCGCGGGGGACGAGTAGCCGGCGCATGGGATCGGCGGCGTCCTGCGCCAACAGGCGCGCCCCGCCCTTGGCGACCATCACCGGATCGATCACCGCCGGCGCGCAGGCCTCGTCGAGCAGGCGCGCGACCGTCTCGACCACCTCCACGTCGCCCAGCATGCCGGTCTTGACCACGTCGGCGCCGATGTCTTGCAGCACCGCGCGCGCCTGGGCGGCGATGAGCTCCGGCGCCAGCGGCTGGACGGCGCTGACGCCGCGCGTGTTCTGAACCGTGATCGCGGTCACCGCCGTGGCCGCATAGCCGCCCAGCGCCGTGACCGTCTTGATGTCCGCCTGGATCCCCGCCCCGCCGCCGGAGTCGGAGCCGGCGATGATCAGGACTCGGCCAAGGGCGGGCATGGCCCATGGGTAGCGGATTCGACGGCGCCATACATATCGCTTGACAGTTATATTTCTACATATGCATATGATCCGCATGACCCCGTTCGAAGCCATCGCCGAGCCCAATCGCCGCCGCATCCTGGACCTGCTGCGCGTGGGCGAACGGCCGGCCGGCGACCTGGTGGAGGCCATGGGGCTTTCGCAACCCGGGGTCTCCAAGCACCTGAAACTGCTGCGCGAGGCTGGCCTGGTCAGCGTGCGGCCCGACGGCCAGCGCCGGCTCTACCGCCTGGAGCCCGACGAACTGGCCGCCCTGGACGCCTGGCTGAAACCCTTCCGTTCCTTCTGGGCCGACCGCCTCGACGCCCTGGAGGGGCATCTGGAGAAAGAGCAATGAGCACCATGACAGAACCGCTGCTGAGCGACGCGCCGGACGGCGTGGTCACCGAGGCCGCAGACGCCCTGCAACTGGTCTTCCGCCGCCGCTATCGGCAATCGATCGAAAAGGTCTGGGCGGCGCTGACCGTCCCCGAACGGCTCGCCGACTGGTTCGCCGACGCCCAGGTCGACCTGCGGGTCGGCGGCGCGATCCGGCTGAACTGGAACAAGGGCATGCACCAGGCGGAGATGCAGATCACCGTCTGCGACCCGCCGCGGGCGCTGGCCTGGGTCTGGACCATCGGAGAACGCGACACCCTGGTGCGCTTCGACCTGGCGGTGGACGGCGGCGGCTGCACGCTTACGCTCACCCACTCGGGCCTGAGCCGCGACGGGGCGCGTGACGGCGGCGTCCGCGCCGGCTGGCACGCCCACCTGGAAGCCCTGCCCGCCGCCATCGAGGGCCGCGCGACGCCCTGGGAGACCAAGGTCGCGCGCGAGCAGGCGCTGGCCCAACGCTATCCGGAGATGCCCGCATGACCCTTCTGTTGAACGACACCCGCGGTGAGGTGCGGCGCACAGGCGCGACCTATGAGATCACCTTCATGCGCCGCCTCGCGCGGCCCGTGGCCAAGGTCTGGGCGGCGCTCACCGTCCCCGAGCGCCTGGCCGACTGGCTGGCGAAGGCCGAGATCGACCTGCGCGTCGGCGGCCGGTTCTCGCTCCACTGGGACACCCACGACTACCGGATGGCCGGGGTCATCACCGAGCTCGATCCGCCCCGGGTGCTGGCCTGGACCTGGCCGCACGAGCAGCATCCGGACTCGGTGGTCCGCTGGACGCTGGAGCCCGACGGCGACGGCTGCCGCCTGACGCTGGTGCAGACCAACCTCACCGCCCCGCCGCTGAAGAATGCCGCCGCCGGCTGGCACACCCACCTGGAAGGCCTGGCGGGCGCGGCGGACGGCGTGACCACGCCCTGGCGGGCCGAGCGCGAACGCGAACTGGCCAGGCTCTACACGGACCTCGCCGCGACCTAGGAAATTGAATTGCAAGTCGCGCCCTCCTCTCCCTGTGGGAGGAGACCATCCCTGCGGAGCAGGTCGGAGGTGGGGTCTCAGGTCGCATTTTGAGGTGGATTTTGATGGCCTTGGCCCGCTCCGCAAATTGGAGTTGAGTGCTCGCACCTCAAGGGGAAGTGCGATGGCGGTCCTGGCCCTCGATCGGGTGACCAAGCGGTTCGACGCCTTCACGGCGGTCGACGAGCTTTCCTTCGATGTTCCCGAGGGCGGGATCTTCGGCTTCCTGGGCGCCAATGGCGCGGGCAAGACCACCACGCTGCGCATGGCGCTCGACATCCTGCGGCCGACCAGCGGGACGCTCGAGGTGCTGGGCCGCCCGCCCGGCCAGCGCGGCGGCGGGGAGATCGGCTTCCTGCCGGAGGAGCGCGGCCTCTATCGCCAGATGACCGCGGTGGAGACCGTGGTCTATTTCGGGCGGCTGAAGGGGATGACCGCGCGCGACGCCGAGGCCTCCGCGCGGAGCCTGCTCGACCGTTTCGGCCTCGCGGCCGCCGCCGCGCGCAAGGTGGAACAGCTTTCCAAGGGCATGGCCCAGAAGGTGCAGCTGGCCGCCGCCCTGGTGACCTCGCCGCGCCTGATCATCCTCGACGAGCCCTTCACGGGCCTCGACCCGGTGAACCAGGCGGTGCTGGAGGAGCTGGTGCTGGAGCGGGCGCGGGCCGGGGCGACAGTGATCTTTTCCACCCACGTGATGCAGCACGCCGAGCGGCTGTGCGACCGGCTGCTGCTGGTGGCCAGGGGCCGCAAGGTTTTCCAGGGCGACCAGGACGCGGCCCGCGCCGAGCTGCCCACCCGCCTCACGCTCACCGCGCGCGACGACCCGCGCAGCCTGCCGGGCGTCAAGAGCGCCGAGGCCCTGAACGCCGGAAAAGGGGGCGGGCCGCGCGACGGCTGGACCGACTGGGCGATCGCGCTCGCCCCGGGCGGCGACGCCGGCGCCCTGCTCGAGGCCTGCACCAGCCGCGGCTTCGCGCTGCGACGCTTCGACATCCACCGCGCCAGCCTGCACGAGATCTTCCTGCACCTGGTCGGCGAAGCGCCGGCCCAGCCCGCCGAGGTGGCGGCATGAACGCCAAGCTGCTCGTCGCCCTTCGGGAATTCCGCCAGATCATCAGCACGCGCAGCTTCTGGCTGACCATGCTGCTGATGCCGGCTGCCATCCTCATCAGCCAGATCTCGACACGGCTGATCCAGCCGCCGCCCGGCATCGCGGTGGTGGTCGTGGACGCGACCGGCCGCTACCAGGCGGCGATCCAGCAGCGCTTCACCTTCGACCGCGACCAGGAGGCCCTGAGCGATCTGGGCGAGTATGCCCAGAAGTGGAAGATCCCGCCCCAAAGCCTGAGAAGCGAAGGCGCCGGCGACGTCTGGGCTGACGGCCCGCGCTTGTTCACCCCCGCCGACGTCGCGGCCTTCGAGGCGGCCGGCGGACTGAAGGCCGCCCAGGCCGAACTCGCCCGGCTGAAGCCGGCCGGCGCGCCGGACTTCAAACCGCCGAAGCCCGGCGTCATCCCGGTGCCGCCGCCGGCCGGGCTGGTGACGGACAAGGGCCCCGACGCCTTTGGCCAGTCGCTCGCGCCCCAACTCAAGCGCGACGTCCCGACCCCGGTGGGGCCCCGCAAGATCGGGCTGGGCGTCTACATCCCCGCCGACTATGGCGCGCCGAAGGTGGCCGCGCGCTTCTTCACGGACGGGACGCCGCGGCCGATGCTGGTGGATTCCGTGCGCCAGGAACTGACCGCGATCCAGCGGGCCGATGCGCTGAAGGCCTCGGGCATCGATCCGGCCGCGCTCGCCCGCATCCAGGCCGTGCGCGCGCCGATCACCTTCCGCGCCCCACCCGAGGGCGGCAGCCGCGAGCGGGTGATCCTGCATTCGGCCCTGCCCCTGGCGCTGGCCTATCTGCTGCTTTTGGCGATCATGATGTCCGGCTCGTGGATGCTGCAGGGACTGATCGAGGAGCGGTCGAACCGGCTGCTGGAATCGGTGCTGGCCTGCGTGACGCCGGACGACCTGCTGTTCGGCAAGCTGATCGGGGTGCTGGGCGTGGGCCTGGTGATGGTCGGCGCCTGGATGATCTTCGCCATCGGGGTCGCCTTTTCGATGCAGGGCGCCATCGCCGACTTCCTGCGTCCCGCCCTGGAATCGGTGAGCTCGCCCGGCGTGATCGCCGCCCTGCTCTACTATTTCCTGGCCGGCTACCTGGCGATCTCGATCCTGTTCCTGGCGGTGGGCGCGGTCAGCGATTCCATGCGCGACGCCCAGGCCTATCTGACGCCGCTGATCCTGTTGATCACCATTCCCTTCGTGATCATCGCCCAGTCGGTGCTGCTCAACCCGGACGGGCCGTTGCCGCGCATCCTGTCCTGGGTGCCGATCTACGCGCCCTTCGCCATGATGGCCCGGCTGGGCGGTGGAGTCCCGACCTGGGAGATCGTGGGCTCCGGCGTCCTGCTGGCGGCCTTCATCGGGGTCGAGATGGTGTTTATCAGCCGCCTGTTCCGCTCCAGCCTGCTGCAGAGCGGCCAGACCGGCGGGCTGAAGGCCCTGCTGCGCCGCGCCAGGGCCTGACGCCTGGCCTAAGCCTCTTCGATCGCCCGCCAGACGCGCAGCGCCTGGACCGTCTCGCGCACGTCGTGGACCCGCACCGCCGCCACGCCGGCCGCCGCGCCCACGAGCGCGCCGGCGATGGAGCCGCCCAGCCGTTGGTCGGCCGGGACGGGGCCGCCCGCCACCGCCCCGATGAAGCTCTTGCGGCTGACGCCCAGCAGCACCGGGAACCCCAGGGCCACGATGCGGTCGAGGTTCTTCAGGAGCGGCAGGTTGTGGCGGATCATGTGCTTGCCGAAGCCGACGCCGGGATCGAGCCAGATCTTCTCCGGCGCAACACCGGCGGCGATGGCGTCTTCCGCCCGGCGCGCCAGGAAGGCCGTCACCTCGCCCGCCACGTCGTCATAGTGCGGCTCGGCCTGCATGGTCCCAGGCTCGCCCTGCATATGCATCAGCACCACCTCGCAACCGAGTTCGGCGGCGGTCGCAAGGCTGTCGGGCGCGTGGCGAAGCGCGGTGACGTCGTTCCAGATGGTGGCCCCGGCCGCGACCGCCGCGCGCGCCACGGCGGGCTTCATGGTGTCGATCGAGATCGGGACCGAGCTCTGCGCGCGCAGGGCGCGGATCAGCGGGATGACGCGGTCCAGCTCTTGCGCCTGCGACACCGGGGTCGCGCCCGGACGGGTGGACTCGCCGCCCACGTCCACCATGTCGGCGCCCTCGGCCACCAGCCACAGGGCGTGCGCCAGCGCGGCTTCGGGACTGTCGAACTGGCCGGCGTCCGAAAAGCTGTCCGGCGTCATGTTGACCACGCCCATCACCCGGACGGGCCTTGCGGCGGCTGGCGGACTGGTAGGCGGGGTCATCCAGCGCCTGCATAACGGAAAAGGGCGGCTCCGTCGCCGGAGCCGCCCTTTGTCTCTGGTCTGAGCTCGCGCCCTACGCGGGCTCGGGCTTCGGCGAGATCGGCACGGCGACCGCCGGCCCGGCGGGGCGCTTGGTCTCCAGGTCGTCGCGGTTCGGGGGAACGCCCTTCAGCGCATTGACGATCTCGTCGCCGGACAGGGTCTCGTATTCGAGCAGCGCCTTGGCGAGCGTGTGCAGGTCGTCGATCTTGGTGGTCAGGATGCGCCGCGCCTCCTCCTCGCCGGCGCGCACCAGGCGTTTGACTTCCTGGTCGATCAGCTTGGCGGTGTCTTCCGAGACGTTCTGGTTGCGCGCCACCGAGTGGCCCAGGAACACCTCTTCCTGGTTCTCGCCATACTCCACGGCGCCCAGCAGGTCGGAGAAGCCCCACTTGGTGACCATGGCGCGGGCCAGCTTGGTGGCCTGGGCGATGTCGGACGAGGCGCCGGAGGTCACCTTGTCCTTGCCGAAGATGATCTCCTCGGCGACGCGGCCGCCGAACAGGATCGAGAGGCGCGAGGTCATCTGCTCGAAGGACATCGAGAAGGTGTCGCGCTCCGGCAGCTGCATCACCATGCCGAGCGCGCGGCCGCGCGGGATGATGGTGGCCTTGTGCACCGGATCGGTGGCCGGGACGTTCAGCGCCACCAGGGCGTGGCCGCCCTCGTGATAGGCGGTGAGCTTCTTCTCGTCCTCGGTCATGACCATGGAGCGGCGCTCCGAGCCCATCATCACCTTGTCCTTGGCGTCCTCGAAGTCGCGCATGGTGACCATGCGGCGGTTCCGCCGCGCGGCCATCAGGGCGGCCTCGTTGACCAGGTTCGACAGGTCCGCGCCGGAGAAGCCCGGGGTGCCGCGGGCGATGACCTTCACCTCCACGTCGGCGGCCAGGGGCACGTTCTTCATGTGGACGCGCAGGATGCGTTCGCGGCCGTTGATGTCGGGGTTCGGCACCACGACCTGGCGGTCGAAGCGGCCGGGACGCAGCAGCGCCGGGTCCAGCACGTCGGGACGGTTGGTGGCGGCGATCAGGATGATGCCTTCGTTGGCCTCGAAGCCGTCCATCTCCACCAGCAGCTGGTTCAGGGTCTGCTCGCGCTCGTCGTTGCCGCCGCCCAGGCCCGCGCCACGGTGGCGGCCGACGGCGTCGATTTCGTCGATGAAGATGATGCAGGGCGCGTTCTTCTTGGCCTGTTCGAACATGTCGCGCACGCGGCTCGCGCCGACGCCCACGAACATCTCGACGAAGTCCGAGCCCGAAATCGTGAAGAACGGCACGCCCGCCTCACCCGCGATCGCGCGGGCCAGCAGGGTCTTGCCGGTGCCGGGCGGGCCGATCAGCAGCGCGCCCTTGGGGATCTTGCCGCCCAGGCGCTGGAACTTCTGCGGGTCCTTCAGGAAGTCGACGATCTCGACGACCTCTTCCTTGGCCTCCTCCACGCCGGCCACGTCTTCGAAGGTGACGCGGTTCTTGTTCTCGGTGAGCAGCTTGGCCTTGGACTTGCCGAAGCCCATGGCGCCGCGGGCGCCGCCCTGCATCTGGCGCATGAAGAAGATCCAGACACCGATCAGCAGCAGCACCGGCAGCACCTGGAACAGCAGGCTCATGATGGTCGGCTGGCCCTGCGGCTTCACCGTGATGTTGACGCCCTGGCTCTCCAGCCGCCGGACGATGTCGTCCTGGTTGTTCGGCGTGGTGGTCGTGTAGGGCTTGTTGGCGTTGTCGGTGACCAGCACCTTGGGGCCGCTGATCTCAGCGGTCTTCACCTGGCCGGCGTTTATCTTGCCGAGCATCTGCGAATAGGTGATCTCGCTGGCGGTCGCGGACTTGGAGCCGCCGCCGGTGACCATCGAATAGAGTCCGATCAGGACGACGACGATGACGCCCCAGATGGCGAGATTGCGAAGGTTCATCGGTAAGGACCGCCTCAGGTAGGGCTTGGGGCCGGGAGCCCCTAAAATAGGAGCCTTGGGCCCGTTTCACCAGTTGAGCGGGCGCCGCGCGACCGAACACCGCGCTTCAGACCCGTTACGCACCCCAAATACGAAGGGCCGCGCCTCAAGGACGCGGCCCCTAGATAGGCATGAATTCAATGAATTAAGCGCTACCGAGCGCTCTATTCACTGTTTACCGGCCCGCCGGCTTCTTCGGCGCCGCGATCAGGCCCTCGCGCTGGGCGCGCTTGCGGGCCAGCTTGCGGGCCCGGCGCACGGCTTCCGCCTTCTGGCGGGCGCGCTTTTCCGAGGGCTTTTCGTAGTGGACGTGCCGCTTCATCTCGCGGAACGAGCCCTCGCGCTGCATCTTCTTCTTCAGCGCCTTCAGGGCCTGATCGACGTTGTTGTCGCGGACGAAAATCTGAACCAGAGGACTCTCTCCTGTTGACCGTTCCCGCCCGGCCCCCTGGCTCCCTAGCGTCGGGGGCGGCGGCGAGCGGATCAAAAGAAATGCGCCCCGGAGGCGGGGCCTTCGGGACTGAGCGCGGCGAGATAGCAGAAGAGGCCTGCGATGTCCACGCCGCCGAGACGGGTTTTCTCTGGGCCAGGAAGGTGGCGTAAGGTGGGCCATGGCCAAAGCTGACCCGATCGCCGACGTCCCGGATTGGGCCGAAACCACCGAGCAACAGGTGCTGGACGCGGCGCTGAAGCGGGTCGCCGACGAGGGTTGGACCGCGCGGTTGGCGACCCGGGCCGGCGCGGCCTGCGGGCTCTCGGCCGGCGAGACCGAGTTGTTGCTGCCGCACGGCCCGGCCGACCTCGCCGCCCTGCTCTCGCGGCGGCACGACGCCCGCGCCATGGCGGCGCTCGCCAAGCTCGACCCCAAGAGCCTGAAAATCCGCGAGCGCATCGCCCGCGGCGTCGAGGCCCGGCTGAACGCGGCGACCGAGGACGAGGCGGCCGTGCGCCGCCTTACCGGCTTCCTGGTGCTGCCGCCGAACGCGGCGCTGGGCGCACGCCTGGCCTGGGAGAGCGCCGATGTTCTCTGGCGCTGGGCGGGCGATACCGCCACCGACGAGAACCACTACACCAAGCGCGCGCTGCTGGCCGGCATCCTGACCGGCGCGCTCGCCATCCGCCTGGCCTCCGGCCGCGAGGCGGCGCTGGCCTTCACCGACCGCCGCATCGCCAACGTCATGGCCTTCGAGAAATGGAAGGCGACGACCCGGCTGAAGCCGTCGAAGTTCCTGGACGGGGCCGCCGCGGCCTTGGGGAAGATGCGCTACAGCTGACACCTTCGCCCTGCGGGAGAAGGAAATTCTAAAGCGGCCGCACCCGGTTCACGTGCCCCATCTTGCGGCCGGGCTTGGCGTCGCGCTTGCCGTAGAGATGGATGCGGGTCTCGGGCTCGGCCGCGTAGCGGGGCCAGGCGTCGGCCTCGTCGCCCAGCAGGTTCAGCATCTCCACCTGGGCGATGGCGTGGGTCGGCCCCAGCGGCCAGCCGGCGACGGCGCGGATGTGCTGTTCGAACTGGTCGACCTCGCAGCCGTCCTGGGTCCAGTGGCCGGAGTTGTGGACCCGGGGGGCGAACTCGTTGACCAGCAGGCGGCCGTCGGCGAGCTCGAAGAGCTCGATGCCGATCACGCCCACGTAGTCGAGGCCGCCCAGCACGCGCGCGGCGATGCGCTCGGCCTGCTCGGTCAAGGCCTGGCTCGCCCGCGCAGGCGCGATGGAGCGGCGCAGGATGCCGCCCTCGTGGTGGTTCTCGGCCAGGGGATAGACGGCGGTGGCTCCATCGCGGCCGCGCGCGGCGATCACCGACAGCTCGCGCACGAAGTCGCAGGCCGCCTCGACGATCACCGGGACCGAGCCCAGGGCCTCGAAGGCCGCCGCGGCGTCGCCCGCGTGCTCCACCCAGCGCTGGCCCTTGCCGTCATAGCCCTCGCGACGGGTCTTCATCAGCGCCGGCACGCCGACGGCGGCGACCGCCTGGGCGGCTTCCTCGGCCGTGGAAGCCGGCGCGAAGGCCACAGTCGGCGCGCCGTGGGCGTTCAGGAAGCACTTCTCCTCGAAGCGGTCCTGGGCGACGGCGAGCGCGCGCGGGCCGGGCGCGACCTCGACGCCGCGCGCCGCCAGCCAGGACACCGAGGCGGCCGGCACGTTCTCGAACTCATAGGTGACCAGGCTGGTGGCGGCGGAAAGCTTCTCCAGCGCGGCCTCGTCGTCGTAGGCGCCGACGATCAGCCTGGCTGCGACCCGGCCCGCCGGGCTGTCGGCCTCGCGCTCCAGCACCGCCACATCGAAGCCCAGGCGCGAGGCCGCTTCGATCAGCATGCGGCCGAGCTGGCCGCCACCCAGGACGCCGATCGTCGAGCCTGGCGCGAGGGGAAAGCTGGGCGGGCTCACGCGTCCTCGACCGTCTCGGGGATGCTGGCGGTCTGGCCGGCGGTGAAGGCTTCCAGCCGGGCCGCCACGCCCGCATCGCTGAGCGCCAGGATCTTGGCCGCCATCAGTCCGGCGTTCTTGGCCCCGGCCTCGCCGATGGCCAGCGTCCCCACCGGGATGCCGGCCGGCATCTGGACGATGGACAGCAGGCTGTCCATGCCCTTCAGCGCCTTGGTTTCGATCGGCACGCCCAGCACCGGAAGCTCGGTGAGCGAAGCGGTCATGCCCGGCAGGTGGGCCGCGCCGCCGGCCGCGGCGATGATCACCTTGAAGCCCGCCGCCTTGGCGCCCTTGGCGAAGCTGTACATCCGGTCCGGCGTGCGGTGGGCGGAGACCACCTTGGCCTCATAGGCCACCCCCAGGGCCTCCAGCATCTCGGCGGCGTGCCTCAGGATGGGCCAGTCCGAGCGGCTGCCCATGATGATGGCGACGGGCGCTGACGCGGCGCTCATGTCGATCCGACCCCCTGCGTGAAGGGCGCGGAGTATAGGCGCCGACTTTGCAGGGGCAACCGAGGACGGCTAGATTCGCGTTAACGATTGTAGCGTCCGCGATTCCACCCCCGCGACCGGCCCTCATCTGAAGCAGGATCGGCCCGGACCAGGATTGAACCGATGAAGATCACCGGCGCTCGCAACGAACCCTTCTCGGCCATGCGACGACGCGCCCTGGTCCAGGCCGGGGCGCAGCTTCCCTCCGCCGAGCCGGTGGATTCCGCCGCCTTCCTGGGCATCGCCGAGGTGGAGATGACGCCGGCGGTGAAGGCGGCGATCCAGGCCCTGCTTTCGGAAATCGACGACCTGCGCGGCGAGGTCGGCCGGCTGAAGCGCCGCCTCACCGAAGCCGAGGACCTGGCCGACCGCGACGCGCTGACGCCCCTGCTCAACCGCCGCGCCTTCGTACGCGAACTGGGGCGCATCAAGACCTTCGCCCAGCGCTACGGCTCTCCCGCCAGCCTGGTCTACATCGACCTGGACGACCTGAAGGGGGTCAACGACCGGCTAGGCCACGCCGCGGGCGACGCGGCGCTGAAGGCGGTGGCCGAACGGCTCACCGCCCAGGTGCGCGAAAGCGACATCGTCGGGCGCATGGGCGGCGACGAGTTCGCCGTGATCCTGGTGCAGGCCGACCAGCAGACCGCCGAGGCCAAGGCCGCAGCCCTGGCCCGGGCCATCGAGGCCGAGCCGCTGAAGTTCGGCGAGTGGTCGGCGCCGCTGCACATTTCCTGGGGCGTGCGCGAGATCACCGCCGAGGCCGAACCCGAAGCCCTGGTCAGCCAGGCCGACCAGGCGATGTTCGCCAGGAAGCGCGATCGGCGGGCGGGCTGAATAGGCCTTCTCCCCTTGCGGGAGAAGGTGGCCTGCGGAGCAGGTCGGATGAGGGGTCGATAGAAATGTCCGCCGCGACCCGAGGGCGACGAGAGACCCCTCATCCGTCAGCCTTCGGCCGACACCTTCTCCCGCAAGGGGAAAAGGCCATCTAGGCGATGATGTCGGGGTTGAGCTGGTCCTCGATGCGGGCGATCTCGTCCTTCAGGGCCAGCTTCTTGCGCTTCAGCCGCGCGATCAGCAGCATGTCGGGCATGGGCAGCGACGAGATCGCCGCCACCGCCGCGTCCAGGTCCGCGTGGTCCTGGCGCAGGTCGCTCAGCCGGGCGTGCAGGGTGTCTTCGTCGTCGTTCATCGGCGCAGCGATCCTAACCCAGGGCCGCGGCGAGCGCAGCCAGGGCGTCATCGGGCGCTGGCGCGCCCCAGGCCCGCGACGCCGCCCTGAGCGCCGCCAGCGCCGGCGTCCCGCCGGGGGCCCCGCCGAGCGCCTCGAGGGTTTCCAGCAGCACCCGTTCGGCGCGAAGCTCGGCGGCCTTCACGTCTTCCCGCAGTCCCTCGCGCGCCTCGTCGGCGACGCCTTCGAAGGTGGGCTTCAGGGCGCGGCGGACGGCACGGAGGGGGGTTACGGCCACGCCATCCCAGCGGCGCGCCAGGTCGGCCGCGCGGGCCAGCCGGCCGGCGTCGTCGGTCTCGGCCCACACCGCCCAGAGCAGCAGGGGCGTGTTCTGGCCGTGGTCGTCCTGCAGCGCCAGGCAGGCCTCAGGGGCCCCCGGCCGCGCATAGGCCTCCAGCGTCCAGTCCCAGAGCCCCATGCGCTCAGACCTCCGTCACGCCATCGCCGGCGACAGGACCCCCAAGGGGACCGACGTCCTCGCCCCAGCGCCGAACCGGAGTCCATGACAGTCCGAAGAGGTCGAGCGCGCGGCCCACCGACTGGTCGACCATGGCGTCGAGGCCCGAGGGCTGGGCGTAGAAGGCCGGCATCGGCGGGGCGATCACCGCGCCCATCTCGGCCAGGCGGACCAGGGTGCGCAGGTGGCCCAGGTGCAGCGGGCTCTCGCGGACCATCAGCACCAGGGGCCGGCGCTCCTTCAGGGTCACGTCGGCGGCGCGGCTGAGCAGAGAAGAGGTCACCCCGGTGGCGATCTCGCTCATGGTCCGCACCGAACAGGGCGCCACGATCATGCCGAGCGTGCGGAAAGAGCCCGACGCGATCGAGGCGCCGATGTCGCCCACCTTGTGGACCACGTCGGCCTTGGCGTTCACCTCGGCCACCGGGAGGCTGGTCTCATGGGCCAGCGTCAGGGCCGCGGCCTTGCTCATCACCAGGTGCGATTCGATCCCCAGTTCGCGGCAGGCGTCGAGCGCGCGCAGGCCGTAGGCGATCCCGGATGCGCCGGAGACACCGACCACCAGCCTTTGCCGTTCCGCCTTCGCCATAGGGGTCCTGGCCTCAAAACGGGCGCCCGCGCCCCGTTGCAACCATATGTGATCTGACAGCCGCTCATAGCGGGTGTTCACTGATCACTCCAACAGCAAGGAGGCCATCGGTCATGGCGTTGGAAGCCCGGATCCGCGAGCTCGGATCCCGTCACCAAGCCCTGGAAGCGCAGATCCAGGACGAGATGAGCAGACCCGCGGCGGACGACATCAGGCTTAGGGAACTCAAGCGACAGAAGCTGAAGCTGAAGGAAGAGATGGAAGCCCTGCGCGGGCAGATGCACTAGGGATTCCCTTCCCCAAGGGGCAGGGACAGGCCGCGCGAGCGGCCGGAGCGGGGAAGCGCGGGCCTAGGGCCCGTTCCGACGACTGGACCCGTCGGCCCCGCTCGGCTCGCGCCTTTCCAACAGATCGCCCTCCCCGCGGGGAGAGGGCGGAAGCGTCCTAATCCTCGTCGTGCTCATCGTCGTGGTGGGCGAACACCGCCTCGGCGGTGGGCTCCGCATGCGCATAGGCGGGCTCTTCCTCCGCCTCGACCACGCCGGTCTCCGACGCCGGCATCAGGGTCGGGCCTTCCGGCTCGACGATGCCCTTGCGCTTGTCGTCGCGCGCCTTCTTCTCGGCGGCCTTCTTGACCACCGCGTCCAGCTCGAGCTGGCTGGAGAGGCCGAGCGTCACCGGGTCCACCGGCTTGATGTTGGTCGAGTTCCAGTGGGTGCGGTTGCGCACCTGGTCGATGGTGGCCTTGGTGGTGCCGAGCAGGCGCGCGACCTGGCTGTCGGCCACTTCCGGGTGGTTGCGCAGGAACCAGGCGATGGCGTCCGGCCGGTCCTGGCGGCGCGACACCGGGGTGTAGCGCGGCGCCTTCTTCTGCGGCTTCAGGTACTCGGCGTGGCGGCTCTTCAGCGCCACCAGCTTGTGCTTGTCGTTCTTCTCGGCCGCGTCCAGCTCCTCGCGGGAGAGCTGGCCGTTGGCGATCGGGTCGGCGCCGCGGATGTCGCGCGCCACCTCGCCGTCGGCGATGCCGCGCACCTCCAACGGATGCAGGCCGCAGAAGTCGGCGATCTGCTCGAAGGTGAGCGAGGTGTTGTCGACCAGCCAGACGGCGGTCGCCTTCGGCATCAGGATATCGGTGCTCATCGTCTTGGTTCTCTGTCGTTCCCGGCGCGGGAGTTGCCAGGTCTCGGAAATGAAGGCGCCCGGCCTTTCGGCCGGGCGGTGAGGCGAAATCTATAGGCCGTTCCCGCGACTTAGGAAACGGGATTATCGCACCGCCCGCCCGTGGGGCGCTGCCTCACCCTTCGAAGATCCAGCCGTCCTTCAGAGTGGAGAGCTGGACGCCCACCAGGATCACCTGGTTGCCGCCCCCCATGTCGACCACCGTGTCCGCGCCCACCTGGCTCAGGGTGTAGGTCGTGCCGGGATCGAGCTGCACCCGGTCGCCCTGGGCCTGGCTGAAGTCGAGGATCCGGTCGATCCCGGCGTCCTGGCTGGAGTGGAAGGTGTCCGCCCCGCCGCCGCCGCTCTCGGTGTCGTTGCCGCGGTCGCCTGAGATGAATTCGTCGCCCGCGCCGCCGGCGATGCTGTCGTCGCCCTGGCCGCCGCGGACCTGGTCGGCGCTCGACCCGCCATGCAGGGTGTCGTTGCCCAGGTTGCCCCAGACCACGTCGCTCTGGTGGGCGACGAGCACGTCGTCGCCCTGGCCGCCCACCAGCCAGTCGTGGCCGCCGGTCCCGCCGTCGACCGTGTCATTGCCCTTGTTGCCGTTGATGTCGTCGAAGCCCGCGCCGCCCTGGATGGAATCGTCGCCGTCCTCGCCACGCAGGTAGCTGGTCCCGGACCCGCCGTTGACGGTGTCGGCGCCGGCCCCGGCGGTGACCGTATCGTCGCCCGCGCCGCCGCTGATCGAATTGGCGGCGTCGTTGCCGACGATGGAGTCCGCGCCGGAGCCGCCGATGGCGTTCTCCACCGTGACGTTCTCGGCGATCGCCACATTGCCGGTCAGGCCGCCGACGCTGGAGAAGAAGCCGGCCCGCAGGTCGATGGTCTGGGCCTGGCCGTAGCCGGAGAAGTCCAGGGTGTCGTTGCCGCCGGCGTCCCAAACGGCGAACACCGCCTTCTGGAAGCTGCCGGTGATCGTGTACCAGGGCTCGCCGGTGTTCGAATTGAAGCCGTAGACCGTGTCCCCGGTGCGGGTGGCCATGTTGGCCCCGTATTCGAGCTGGGCCGCGGCGATGTCGTCCAGCAGGGGCGCGGCCGAATAGAGGCCACCGAAGTCCGCCCCGGTGTTGGCCTCGCTGAAATAGCTCATCACCGTGTACTGGCGGTCGTCCTCATAATAGCTGGCGTCCGTCGCATAGGTCAGGGTGACGTTGGCCTCGGCGTTGTAGTCGCTGGGATGCGCCAGGCCGATGGTATGGCCGATCTCATGCACCAGCACCTGGCCGCCGTAGTTCCCGACCGTCGGGTCGCTGTTGTAGCTCAGGGTCGAATTGACCCAGACGTCGCCGTCCGCCGCGAGCGCGCTGGTGCTGCCGGGGAAGTTGGCGAAGGCCGCCGCGCCGTCCTCGCCGCTGGAATAGTCGCCGAACAGGATGGTGGCGTTGTCGGAATAGGCCGCCGGTCCGGCGTCGCCGGTCCCCACGCGCACGAACTTGATGTTGGCCACGTCCGACCAGGCCTGGATCGCCAGCTGGGCCTGGTCGATCTGGGCCGCGTTGAATTCCGAGAACCCCGCCGTGTCGTCCGGCATCTGGGCCGGGGCGTCGGCGCGGAAGGCGTAGGTGACGGTGAAGGGCTGGCCAAGCGCCGCCGACCAGCCGGGCTCACCGCGCACGATCTGGCTGGCCGCCTCGTCGATGGTCAGGCTGTTCTTGCCGTTGGCCGCGATCTCGTCGCGGGAATCGGCGTCCAGGAAGAAGGCCGGGCCAGTGGGGCCGCCGCTCACCGACACCGTCAGGGCGGAGGGGTCCAGCGCCGGGAACGGATCGGGAGCCGCCTGGGCGAGCGCGCCCGACCGGAGCGAGGGGTCCAGTTCAGGCAGGCTCGGATTCGGGAAGAATTCGGACGGCATACGGTCTCTCTAACCTAACCCATCCCTTTCAATTCCTTACGAGAACGGCGAACCGGCCTCAATGGCGAGGGCTTGCGGCGCAAACGCGCAGCCGCGCCCGGCCCCACCCCAGCGAACGTCGATAGCAAACCAGGGGACCAGGTCCAGACGCTTCGCGCGCCGCGCGACCGCGATCCGCCGAGCGGCGTCAGTCCAGCGGCCGCCGATCCAGGATGCGCAGGCCATAGCCGCCGGAGCCCGGCAGCACGGTCTTGGACGAGGTGAGCAGGCAGATGTCGCGCACGCCGAGGTCGATGAGGATCTGGGCGCCCACGCCATAGTCGCGCAGCACGTTCTCGGTCTGGTTCAGGTCCGGGCTGCCGTAGCGCTCGGACAGCCACGCCGGATTGGAGTCGCGGATGAACACCGCCACGCCGGCCCCGTCGTAGTCGGCGATGGCCTGCAGGGCCTTGGGCACATAGTCGCGCCTGGCCTCCACATGGCCCAGCATGTCGGCGGCCATGTCCACACGGTGCATGCGCACCAGGGTCGGCTTGTCCGGGTCGATCTTGCCCCGGGTCAGCACCACGTGTTCGGTGCCGTCCAGGATGTTGCGGTAGACCACCATCCGGAAGCGGCCGCCGAAGGACGAGTCGAACGGCGTCTCCAGCACCCGCTCCACCTGCCGCTCGGTGCGGCGGCGGTAGGCGATCAGGTCGGCTATGGCGCCGATCTTCAGCCCGTGCAGCTGTGCAAAAGCGACCAGATCGGGCAGGCGCGCCATGGTCCCGTCATCGCGCATGATCTCGCAGATCACGCCCGCGGGGTTCAGGCCCGCCATACGGCTGATGTCGACGGCGGCTTCGGTGTGGCCGGCGCGGACCAGCACGCCGCCGTCGCGCGCCACCAGCGGGAAGACGTGGCCGGGCGAGACGATGTCATCGGGGCCCTTGGTCGGATCGACCGCGACCGCGACGGTGTGCGCCCGGTCGTGGGCGGAGATGCCGGTGGTCACCCCCTCGCGCGCCTCGATGGAGACGGTGAAGGCGGTGCCGTGGCCCGACTGGTTGTCGCTGGCCATGGGCGGCAGGCGAAGCTGGCGCGCCCGCTCGGCGGTGATCGACAGGCAGATCAGGCCGCGGGCGTGCTTGGCCATGAAGTTGATGAGCTCGGGCGTGGCGAACTGGGCGGGGATGATGACGTCGCCCTCGTTCTCCCGGTCCTCGGCGTCCACCAGGATGTAGGGCCGCCCGTTGCGGGCGTCCTCGATGATGTCCTCGATGGGGCTGATGGCCGAGGTGAGGCTGTCGTCGATCGGCGGGCGGCCTTCACTTCCGACCAGATAGGGGCGCTTCATGCCTTTCCCTTTCTAGACCGACGCCTTGGCGCCGGTTTGTGCGCGACGCATCTGGGCGAACTCCATCACCTGGTCGGCGACGGTGGCGACCTGGCCCGCGTCGCGGGCTTCGCGGAAGGCGCCCGCCTCGTCGAACAGCCTGGCGGCGTTGAGCGCGGCGCCGTAGGGCGTCGGCCAACCCCGCATGGCATGTATGATGCCGCGCACCGCCATCAAGGTCGTGCCGCCCGCCTGGGCGCCGTCGGCGGTGATGATGATCCCCACCGGCAGCCCGTGGAAATAGGGCCGCGCGTCGTCGCGGGTCAGCTCCAGGGTGTCGAGCGCGTTCTTCACCACCCCGCTCAGCGAGCCGTGGTAGCCGGGCGTCGCCAGGATGATCCCGTCGGCCTGGCAAACGGCCTTGGCCAGCTCGGCCTGCTCGGTGCTGGGGCCGGCCGGACCGGGGTTGAAGTGCGGCAGCCGCTCCAGGAATTCGCCGCCGAACAGCCGGGTCCGCGCGCCAGCTCCTTCGGCGACTGACAGCGCATGGACCAGCGCGCGCTCGGTGGACGAGCCCGACCGCGGCGTGCCGCCGATGCCGACGATGAGGACGCCCGAACTCATACCGCCCCGCTCATTGCGCCCTGCTCATGCCGCTTCCGTCTCGCCGGCGAACACCGACTTCAGCTGCGTCTTGATGATCTTGCCGTTGGCGTTGCGCGGCAGGGTCTCCGGCCAGAAGACCACCTTCACCGGAACCTTGAAAGCCGCAAGCCGGGCGCGCACCCACTGGCGCAGCTCCGGCTCTGTCGCCGACGCGCCCGGTTTCAGGTGGACGATGGCGCCCGGCTCTTCACCGAGGGTCTTGTGCGGGATGCCGACGATGGCGGCGTCCATCACCGCCGGATGCTCGTAGAGGGCGTTCTCCACCTCCACGCTGTAGATGTTCTCGCCGCCGCGGATCAGCATGTCCTTGGCCCGGTCGATGATGAACAGGAAGCCTTCCTCGTCGATGCGGGCCAGGTCGCCGGTGCGCAGCCAGCCATCGACGAAGGTCTCGGCGGTGGCCTCAGGCTTGTTCCAATAGCCCTTCACCACCTGCGGGCCCTTGACCCACAGCTCGCCGAGCGCGCCCGCCGGCAACACCGTCTTGCCGTCGGCCGGATCGCGCACCTGCATCTCGCCCACCGGGGCGGCCGGCCCGGCGCTGTCGGGGCGGTTCTCGTAGTCCTTGCCGAGGTGGCTTGTGAAGGTGGCGGTGGTCTCGGTCATGCCCCAGCCGTTGCCGGGCTGCGAACCCGGGAAGATCTCGGCGATGCGCCGCACCAGTTCCGGCGCGGACGGCGCGCCGCCATAGGTCACACTGACCAGGGACGACAGGTCGTACTTGGCCCGCGCCGGATGCTCGATCAGCTGCCAGGCGATGGTCGGCACCCCGCCGGTGGACATCACCTTCTCGCGTTCGATGAGGCGCATGGCCGGCTCGGCGTCCCAGCGACGCATCAGCACGATCTTGCCGCCGGCGTTCATGGTCGGGCCGAGCGTGGCCGACAGGCCGGTGGCGTGGAAGAACGGCACCACCAAGAGCGTCACCCGCTGCGGCAGCTTGTGCGGATCGCTCTCCGGCAGGGGCTGGCCGGCGCGCAGGAAGTTGCGCGTCGCCGAGATGCCGCCCGCGCCGACGTTCGAGGTCATGTTGCGGTGCGTCCCGAGCGCGCCCTTCGGCTTCCCGGTGGTGCCGGAGGTGTAGAGGATGGTGGCGTCGTCCTCGGGGTCCAGCGCCACATCCGGCAGCGGCCGCTCGGGCAGGGCCGCCCAGCCGTTCACCTTCCCTATGACGTCTTCGAGGGCGTGCACCTTGGCGTGGGCCGGGGCGTCGGCCAGGCGTGCGGCGTAGACCTTCTCCAGGCCGGTCAGCCCATCCAGATATTCGCCGGTGCGGCCCAGGCGCTCGTCGTCGACAATGGCGACCTTGGTCCCGGAATCGGCCAGGCCGTACTCCAGCTCCGGCCCGGTCCACCAGGCGTTCAGCGGCGTGACGATCGCGCCGACCAGCACGCCGGCGAAGAAGGCCACCGGCCATTCCGGCAGGTTGCGCATGATGATCGCGATCCGGTCGCCCTTCTGCACCCCATCGGCCTGGAGCTGGTGGGCCAGCGCGAGCGTGGCGCGGGCGAAGGCTTCGTAGGTGGCGCGCTCGTCCTCGTAGACCAGCGCCTCGCGCTCGGGGAATGTCCGGGCGTTGAGGAAGATGTCGCGGAGCGTCGGCGGCGCGTTCTTCCAGACCCTGGTCACGATCCCGCGGATCGGCGTCTCGACGATCTCGAACCGCTGGCCGGGCGCGGTGAGTTGGGCGTGCGCCTCGGCGATGGACATCACGGGCCAGGAATTGTTGCTCACACCTTCACTCCAAACACGACTGTCATCCCGGTTTCGCGGCACGCGAAGACCGGGACCCATACGCTCCGCATCGCAGAACGGATCGCGGTGTCGACGCTGCATCACGCCTTGAGCCGCCGAGTCCATGGGTCCCCGACAGCCGCTGGCGCGGCTTCCGGGATGACACCTAAGTAAATGATGGCGCGTGTCTAGACCCGCGTCGTCTCCCGCCGCTCGGCGTAGGCGGCCTTCAGCGCGGCCAGTTCCTTGGCGTACTTCTCCTGCGCCGCCTCGCGCAGCTTGGGGATGTGGTAGGCCGGGAAGAGGTCGTTGTCGGGCGCGTAGTCCTTCAGGACCTGCTTGGCGAGCGTGACCTTGTGCACCTCGGTCGGCCCGTCGGCGATGCCCATCACCAGCGATGAGGTCACCATGTGCATGAACGGCATCTCGTTGGAGACACCCAGCGCGCCGTGCAGGTGGGCGGCCTTGGTGGCGATGTCGTTGTAGACCTTGGGCATCATTACCTTGATGGCGGCGATGTCCTTGCGGACCATCTGGTAGTCCTGGTGCTTGTCGATCAGCCAGGCGGTGCGCAGCACCATCAGGCGGAAGCTTTCCAGCTGGATCCAGGAATCGGCGATGTCGGCCTGGACCATCTGCAGGTCGGCGAGCTTGCCGTCGCGGGTGGTGCGCGAGACCGCGCGCTTGCACATCAGCTCGAGCGCGTTCTTGCAGGCGCCAACCGTGCGCATGGCGTGGTGCACGCGCCCGCCGCCCAGGCGCACCTGGGCGATCACGAAGGCCGCGCCGCGCTCGCCCAGCAGCGCGTCATAGGGCAGGCGCACATTGTTGTAGCGGACATAGCCCTCGTTGCCGCCGCCGATGTCCCCGCCGGCGCCCACGCCCACGTTGCGGATGATCTCCACACCGGGCGTGTCGGTGGGCACCAGGAAGATCGAGGTGCGCCTGTAAGGGTCCTTGGCGTCCGGGTCGGTGACCGCATAGAGCACCAGCACCTTGGAATATCGCGCGTTGGTGGAGAACCACTTCTCCCCGTTGATCACCCACTCCTCGCCGTCGAGCACCGCGCGGGTCTTGAAGGTCAAGGGGTCGGAGCCGCCGGTGGGCTCGCTCATGGAAAAGGCCGAGCGGATCTCGCCGTTCAAGAGCGGCCAGAGGTACTTCGCCTTCTGGGCGTCGGTGCCGTAGTGGGCGATGATCTCGGCATTGCCTGAGTCCGGCGCCTGGCAGCCGAAGACGGTGGGGGCCAGCGCGTTGCGGCCCAGCTTCTCGTTCATCAGCCCGAGCTTCAGCTGGCCGTAGCCCTGGCCGCCGAGCTCCGGGCCCAGGTGGCAGGCCCACAGCTTCTGGGCCTTCACCTTCTCCTGCAGCGGCTTGATGAACTTCTCGCGGCCCAACGAACTGAACGCCGCCATGCCCAGGTGCGAGAGCGGCTCGACCTCCTCGGCCATGAACTCTTCGATCCAGTCGAGCTTCTTCTGGAACGCCGGATCGGTCTCAAAATCCCAGGCCATGGTTTATCTCCCAAGCGCTCGGTTTTTCGAATTATGAGTATGGATTGAGCGTCGAGCCATTATCAAACGGCTGTTCGAGTGACGCAACGTCGCTCTAGAACGCCCCGCCGCGCCCCTCGCCAGCCGCGAAGCGCGCGGCGCCTTCCTGGCTCTGGCCGGAGCGCAGGGTCTCCATCCCGAGCGCGATCTCGGCGGCCGTCGCCTGGTCCCAGTCCAGCGCCCACTGGCCGATCGCCGAGCGCCGGTCGTTCCTCATGCAGAGCTGCGGGAAGGCCGACAGGCGACCGGCGATCTCCAGGGCCTTGTCCAGCGCCCCGCCCTTGGGTGCGAGATAGTTGGCGAGGCCGATAACGTGGGCCTCTTCCGCCGACACCGGGCGGCCGGTGAGGATCAGGTCCATGGCCCGCGACGCTCCGATCAGCCGCGGCAGGCGCACGGTGCCGAGGTCGATCAACGGCACGCCCCACCGCCTGCAGAACACCCCGAACACCGCGCCCTCGGCCGCCACGCGCAGGTCGCACCAGCAGGCCACCTCCAGCCCGCCGGCCACCGCGTGGCCCTCGACGGCGGCGATCACCGGCTTGCCGAGCGAAAGCCGCGTCACGCCCATCGGGCCCAGGTCGCCGTCGCGATGCACCGGGTTGCCGCGCCCCTCGGCCACGCCCTTCAGGTCCGCGCCCGCGCAGAACGCCCCATCGCGGCCCTGCAGGATGGCGACGTCCAGGGCCTCGTCGGCGTCGAAGGCCTTGAAGGCGTCGTAGAGCGCCCGCGCGGTCGGCCCGTCCACGGCGTTGCGGGCCTGCGGCCGCTCGATGGTGACGATCAGGGTCCGGCCGCTGGTCTCGGTGCTCACGGTATCCATTAGGGTCTCCTTTGACGCGAGGTGACGCTTGCGACCGGGCGGAAGGCAAGGGCAAGAGGGAGCAACAGCGGAGGACGTGCGTATGGGCAAGGCCAAGGACCTGGGGTTCTCGAAGGAGCGGCTGGCGCGGATCGAGCGCCACATGCAGTCGAAGTACGTGGGCCCCGGCAAGATCCCCTGCGCCCAGATCGCCGTCGCCCGCGACGGGGAGACCGCCTACGAAGCCACCATCGGCCTGGCCGACGTGGAGCGCGGGACCCCGCTCCGCGACGACGCGGTCTTCCGCATCTATTCCATGACCAAGCCAATCACCTGCGTGGCCCTGATGATGCTGGTCGAGGAAGGGCTGATCGCCCTGGAAGACCCGGTGGCCAAGCACATCCCGAGCTGGGCCAACCTCGGCGTCTATTCGGCGGGCGTCGGGCCGTTCCTCGCCACGCCCTGCGCGCGGCCGATGCAGGTGGTGGACCTGATGCGCCACACCTCGGGCCTGACCTACGGCTTCCAGAGCCGCACCAACGTCGACGCCGCCTACCGCAAGATCGAGCTCGAGAACGCCCACGGCGGCCGCGACCTGGAGGGCATGATCGCCGAGCTCGCCAGGATGCCGCTGGAGTTCTCGCCCGGCGAGGCCTGGAACTACTCGGTCTCCACCGACGTGGTGGGCTACCTGGTGCAGAAGCTCTGCGGCAAGCCGCTCAGCCAGGTTCTCAAGGAGCGCATCTTCGATCCCCTGAAGATGGTCGACACCGGCTTCTTCGTCCGCGAGGACCAGCGCCACCGCTTCGTCGCCTGCTACAGCGCCTCGGCCGAGGGCGCCATGAACCTGCAGGCCAAGCCCGGCGCAGCGCTCACCCTGAACGATGACCCGACCACCAGCGCGTTCCTCAAGCCCCCGCCGATGGAATCCGGCGGCGGCGGGCTGGTCTCGACCACCGCCGACTACCTGCGCTTCGCCAACATGCTGGCCAACGGCGGCGAGTTGGACGGGGCGCTCATCCTGTCGCCCATGACGCTGCGGCTGATGGCGTCCAACCACCTGCCCGGCGGCGCCGACCTGACCGAGCTGTCGCGCTCGCTGTTCTCCGAGAGCACCTTCGCCGGGATCGGCTTCGGCCTGGGTTTTGCGGTGGTGTTCGATCCGCCGAAGACCCTGATCCCCTGCTCCAAGGGCGAGTTCTACTGGGGCGGCGCGGCCTCGACCGCCTTCTGGGTCGATCCGGTGGAGCACATCACCGTGGTGTTCATGACCCAGCTCATGCCGTCCACCACCTGGCCAATCCGCCGGGAGCTTCGGACCCTGGTCTATTCCGCCCTGATGGAGAGCCGGGCCTAGGCATCATGCCTAGGCGCCGGAGACGCCTTCGGCGGCGAAGCCGAGCTCGCGCTCCTCTTCGCCGATGATCGCCTCGCTCTCGTCCATCATCGGCTGGCCGAGGCCGGTGTCCGGCGCGTCGGCGCTGGGCGTCAGGTCCAGCATCCGGGCGCGCCGCCAGCTGCCCCAGCCATTCCAGAAGTAATAGCCGGCGCCCAGCGTCAGCGTGGTGAGGCTGCCGGCCGGGAAGGCCAGCCAGATGGCGTCGGCTCCGAGGTGCGGCTCCAGAATCTTGGCGATCGGCACGCGCACGGCCCACAGCGAGACGATCATGCCGATCAGCGGCGGCCAGACCGCCCCGGTGGCGCGCACGATGCCCGAGAGGATGAAGGCCACGCCGAAGGGGATGAAGCCCCAGAGCGCGATCATGTTGATATGCACGGCGATCGGCAGCGAGGGGCTGTCGGCGCGCAGGAAGGCCTGCAGGACATAGGGGTCCAGCGCCTCCAGCAAAAGGATCGGCACGCCCGTGAACAGGATGGCGTAGAGCGCCCCGATCCCCGCCACCCGCTCGACCCGGTCCATCTTGCGCGCGCCGACGTTCTGGGCGGCCATGGACGAGACCGCCGCGCCCAGCGCCATGGCCGGCATCTGCACATAGGTCCACAGCTGCGAGGCCGCGCCATAGGCCGCCGAGGTGTGCACCCCGTACTGGTTGACGAAGCTCAGCATGGTCACCGCCGCCAGGCTGATGACCATCATCTGGATGCCCATGGGCGTGCCCTTCACCACCAAGGCCTTGATGATCGAGAAGTCGGGGATCAGCAGGCGCCAGTCGGTCGGCCGCAGCACCAGGATCGAGCGCTGGCGGTAGAGGTGGATCACCATCATCGTCAGCGTCACGCTCTGGGCGATCAGGGTCGAGGTGGCCGACCCCGCGATCCCCATCTTCGGAAACGGGCCCAGGCCCATCAGCAGCAGCGGGTTGAGCACGATGTCCATGCCCACTTGCAGCAGGGCGAAATAGAAGGGCGTGCGGGAATCGCCCGTGCCCCGCTGGGCCATCATCACGAAGTTGAAGAAGAACATCGCCGGCATGGCGCCGAAGATCACCCGCAGGTAGGCGATCGCGTCGACCTGGGCCGCGGCCGGGGTCTTCATGGCCATCAGGATCTTCGGCGTCAGGATCCCGCCGGCCACGCCCACCATCAGCGAGATGACGGCGAAGAAGGTGATCGACGTGCCCACCACCTTGTGGGCCAGGGCCTCGTCCTTCGCGCCGATCGCCTGGCCGATCAGGATGTTGGCCGCCATGGTCACGCCGAAGGCCGCGCCCAGCATCATGAAGAAGATCTGGTTGGCGTTGTTGGTGGCCGTGACGCCGTTCTCGCCCAGCACCCGGCTGACCCAGAACATGTTGGCCGTGGCGTTCAGCGACTGCAGGATGTTGGAGCCCAGCACCGGCAAGGCGAAGCTGATCAGCGTCTTGCCGATCGGCCCGACAGTCAGGTCGGGCCCCTTGCGGCCGAAGCCGCCCGGGCCGCCGCCGCCTGGCCTTCCCGCGCCTGATCCGGGCCCTTGCGCCACGCCTCAGCTCCTCTCACGGCGTCAAACAGTCGTTCGTCGGGTCTCCGGATAGACCCGTTGCGCCGCTCAGGCCAAGCGGCGTCTTGGCACAGACCCCGCGCGTTCAGGAGCCGACGGCTTCGTCGATCGCCCTCAGTCGGCTGCCGGTGCGGCCGAACAGCAGATAGACCACCACGCCGATGGCGTTCCAGGCGAAGAAGAACTCGATGGTCTTGGTCGACAGGCTGGTGAACAGGTAGAGGCAGCCCAGCACCGCCGCCGGGCCGATCAGCCAGACCAGCGGGGTGGCGAACGGCCGCGGCAGCTGCGGCGCGCGCCGGCGCAGCACCATCACCGCCAGCGCCGTGGCGATGAAGGCGCAGAGCGTGCCGGCATTGGCCAGGGATGCGATCTCCGACAGCGGCATGATCCCGCCCACCGCCGCCGAGATCAGGCCGGTCATGATCGTCACCGTGGCGGGCACGCCGCGCTTGTTCACCGCCGACAGCACGGTGGGCAAAAGGCCATCGCGGGCCATGGCGAAGAACACCCGGCTCTGGCCGTACATCATCACCATGATCACGGTCGGCATGGCGACCACCGCGGCGCCGGCGATCAGCGAGGCCATCCGCGGCTGGCCGATCTGGTTCAGCACGAAGGCCAGCGGCGCGGCGTCCTTGGAGAAAACGCTGTAGGGCGAGGCGCCCAGGGCGCAGGCGGCGACCACCATGTAGATGATCGTGCACAGCAGCATCGAGCCCACGATGCCGATGGTCAGGTCGCGCTTGGGGTTCTTGGCCTCCTCGGAAGCCGTGGAGATGGCGTCGAAGCCGTAGAAGGCGAAGAAGATGATCGCCGCGGCGCCCATCACCCCATATTTCTTGCCGTCGATCTCATGGGCGCCATAGCCCTGCGGCGCGAAGGGATGGAAATGGGCCGCGTCGAAGTGCGGCAAGGTCAGGGCCACGAAGATCCCCAGCGCCACCATCTTGATGCAGACCAGGATGAAATTGACCGTGGCGCTCTCGCGCGTGCCCACCAGCAGCATGCCCGTGACCACCAGGGAGATGAAGATGGCCGGCAGGTTCATCAGCCCGCCCGCGTCCGGCCCGGCCAGCAGGTTCTCCGGGATCGGGATATGCGCCGAATGGATCAGGCCGGTGGCGTAGCCCGCCCAGCCCACCGAGACCGCGCTGCACACCAGGGTGTATTCGAGGATCAGGCTCCAGCCCACGATCCAGGCCACCAGCTCGCCGAGCGTCATGTAGGAATAGGCGTAGGCGCTGCCGGCCTGCGGGCTGAGCGAGGCCATCTCGGCATAGCAGAGCGCCGCGCAGGCGCAGACCAGGCCCGCCGCCGCGAACGACAGGATCACCGCCGGACCGGCCAGGCCCGCGGCCACGCCGGTCAGGGTGTAGATGCCGGTGCCGACGATCGCGCCGACCCCCAGCGCCATCAGGTGCGGCCACCCCAGGGTGCGCTTCAGGTGGTTTCCGACGCCTTCGGGCTGGACCAGCAAGATGGCCTTGCGGCGGGTGATGAAACTCATGAAGGCCCCCGGGACGTTTGGCGCGCACCATGGCCTGCGCCGGACACCCGCGCCAAGAGCCATGCCACACCCGCCGGTTGACGCCGGCGTCAACTTCCTCTGCGGGAGTGGAAATATTCCTGAAAAAACATTAGCTTAAAAGATGACAAAACCGAAACCTTCCACCAGTGGATTCGACCCCCTGAACGGTGTTAAGTTAAGGGCTCGATAGGCTCTCCGCGCGTATCCTCCCACGCGCTGGCCGAACGAGCACAAACCTAGGGGATTGATGCGATGATGTCTGCGCGACTTGGCGTGTTCGGAGCGGCGGCGAGCGCCCTCCTGATCTATGGCTTTTCGACCGTCCCGGCGGCGCCCAGCGCCGGCGAACAAGGCCAGGCGACGGCGGCCACCGAGGCGATGACGCCGCAGCGGATCGACAACTTCATGCTGGTCGACGCCCAGAAGCTGGAAGCCCACGAACTCTACCGGATGAGCGACGACAAGGCGATCGTGCTGATCTCCACCGGCGTCGGCTGCCCGATCGCCCGGGCGATGACGCCGGCGATCAAGGCCCTGCGCGACAAGTACGCCGCCCAGGGCGTCGAGGTCATGCTGATCGACTCGAACCTGCAGGACAGCCGCGACGCCATCGCCGCCGAGGCCAAGGAATACGGCATCGACATCCCGATCCTGATGGACAGCAACCAGATCATCGGCGAGGCGCTGGGCGTCAACCGGACCATGGAAGTCTTCGTGATCAACCCGAAGTCCTGGCAGGTGGTGTACCACGGCCCGGTCAACGACGCGGCTGACTACGGGATCCAGAAGGCCGTCGCCAAGCCCTTCGCGGACAACGCCCTGGCCGCCCTGCTGGCCGGCAAGCCGGTCCCGGCCGCGACCCAGGCCTCCAAGGGCTGCCTGGTCGACTTCCCGGCCCGCGCGAAGAAGACCCCGATCAGCTACGTCAAGGACGTGGCCCCGATCCTCGAAGCCAAGTGCGTGGCCTGCCATGAGGAAGGCGGCATCGGCCCCTTCGCCATGAAAGACTACGCCACGGTGAAGGGCTTCTCGCCGATGATCCGCGAGGTGCTGCGCACCGACCGTATGCCGCCCTACAACGCCGACCCGCACGTGGGTAAGTTCTCCGACGACAAGAACCTGTCGCCCGCCGAGATCAAGACCATCGTCCACTGGGTCGACCAGGGCGCGCCGCGCGGCGAGGGCAAGGACCCGCTGGGCGCCGTCAAGCATGTGGCCGCCGAATGGCCGCTGGGCAAGCCCGACGCCATCCTCGACATCCCGGCCTACACCATCCCCGCCTCGGGCGTGGTGGACTACCAGCACCCGTGGGTGAAGAACCCGGA
Organism: Phenylobacterium sp.; assembly: GCF_036501465.1. Lineage (GTDB taxonomy): Bacteria > Pseudomonadota > Alphaproteobacteria > Caulobacterales > Caulobacteraceae > Phenylobacterium. The sequence continues at coordinate 41,513 of NZ_DASYAF010000138.1, read as the reverse complement.
GACCGAGGGCAAGTGGCTGCGGGCCTCCACCGTCAAGGTCGAGAGCCGCCAGGGCGTGCACCACGTGCTGACCGGCTACCTCAAGGACGTGCCCCAACCCGGCCAGCAGGCCTTCGAGAGCAAGTGGGGCGTTTCGGTCGGCGGCTACGCCGTCGGCGCCGAGAGCGAGATCGCGCCGAAGGACGTCGGGACCTATATCCCGCCGGGCGGCGCCATCGGCTTCCAGACCCACTACACCCCGTTCGGCAAGCAGGTGACCGATCACACCAAGATCGCGCTCTACTTCTACAAGGACAACCAGAAGCCCGACCTGGTGATGCATAATTCGGTGATCGTGAACAACGCGATCGTCATTCCGCCGAACGATCCGCACCACGAGGAAGTGGGCTATCTGAGCTTCCCGAAGGAAGCCCTGCTCTACGCCGCCTTCCCGCACGCCCACTACCGCGGCGCGATGTCGGACCTGTGGATCCGCTATCCGGACGGCAAGGAGAAGCTGCTTCTGTCTCTGCCGCGCTACGACTTCAGCTGGCAGCGCGACTACACCTTCGCCGAGCCGATCAAGGTGCCGGCGGGCTCGAAGCTGATCGCCCACTTCATCTACGACAACTCCAAGCGCAACCCGCACAACCCCGATCCGAGCAAGCAGGTGGTGTGGGGCGATCAGTCCTGGGAGGAGATGTTCTACATGGCGATCCGCTATCGCTGGCAGGACGAAACCTCCAAGCACATGGTCAGCTACGACGACGACCTGAACAAGAACCGCCTGATGGGCATGCTCGACTCCAACATCGACGGAAAGATCGAGAAGTCAGAGTTGAAGGGCCAGATCGGCGATCAGATCCGCAAGTACTGGGACGTGCTCGACGCCAACCACGACGGCTACATCGACGCCAACGAGCTCGCCGCCATGGAAAAGATGGGCGGCCAGCGCCGCCGTCGCGAAGCCGCGGCGGACAGCAAGCCGGCGGCTCCGGCCGCGGCCGCGGCCACCCCGACGGCGGGCGGCAAATAGGCCCGGCCGCTACGGATTGAGTTGAGGAAGGCCCGGTGGAAACGCCGGGCCTTTTTCTTTGTCCCTTCTCCCCCTGCGGGAGAAGGTGTCAGCAAGGCTGACGGATGAGGGGTCTCGCCGGGCCGTCAGCGAGGAGGCGGATAGGGCCATCAACCCCTCATCCGACCTACTTCGCAGGCCACCTTCTCCCGCAAGGGGAGAAGGAAGTCAGTCCCACAAGTCCTGCACGTCGCCCTTGCGGTTCAGCATGCGCACGGCGCGCTTGACCACCGCCAGCAGGCGTTCGCGCCGCGCCGGCTCGTCGTAGGTCAGGGCGCCCTTGGCCATGCCTTCCAGCAGAAAGCGGCCGAGGTCGCGGCTGGTCTGGAAGCGCGCGTCGGCGCCGGCCTGGGCCAGGGCCCCGAACCCACCGCCAACCTGGGCGCGGTCGAAGGCGGCCTGGGCGGCGGCCAGGCGCGGCCGCAGCATCGGCTCGGTGCGGGCGGCGGCCTCCAGCTCGGCGAAGGCGACGAAGGCCTGGGTGTGCAGCAGGGTCCAATAGGCGTCGATCGCCGCCTCCGAGGCGTCCTGCCCCGGCCCGGCCGAGGCCTGGGCGGCCGAGGCGCGGGCGGCGGCCTCGAACAGGCGCGCGCGCTCGATCTCGATGTGCGCCACGGCCGCCTCCACCAGCTCCTCGCGGGTGGCGAAGTGGTAGAGCATGGCGCCGCGGGTCAGCTTGGCGGCGTCGGCGATCATGCCGTTGGTGGCGGCGTGGTAGCCGACCTCGGCGAACAGCCGCGTGGCGGCGTCGAGGATGCGCGCGCGGGTGCGCAGCGACTTGGGCGTCGCCCGGGCGGGGTTGGTTCTGGCGTCCATCTGGGCCAAGGCTTGTGGCGAGCTGGGGAGGAGAAGCTCTGGCCGCAAGCCCTAGCGAGTCTTGGCCGGGCGCGAAAGGCCGCAGCGGCGCCTTCGCAAAACCGACATCAAATCAGTCCACGGCTGCGCGGAAGATGGGCGACGAGAGAGGTCGTGCGTGACCGAAGCCGCAGTGCGCCACTACCGGTCCGTGTTCATCTCCGACGTGCACCTGGGCACGCGGGGCTGCCAGGCCGACCTGCTCCTCGACTTCATCCGCAACATCGAGTGCGACACCCTCTACCTGGTGGGCGACATCGTCGACGGCTGGAAGCTGCGCTCCGGCTGGTACTGGCCGCAGGCGCACAACGACGTGGTGCAGAAGATCCTGCGCATGGCCCGCAAGGGCGTCGCGGTGATCTATGTGCCCGGCAATCACGACGAGGTGGTGCGCGACTTCATCGGGGTGCATTTCGGCGGCGTGGTGGTGGCGCGCGACGCGATCCACGAGGCCGCCGACGGCCGCCGCTTCCTGGTCACCCACGGCGACGACTTCGACGCGGTGGTGCAGCACGCCAAGTGGCTGGCGCTGCTGGGCGACTGGGCCTATCGGGCCTTGCTGGCCTCGAACACCCTGATCAACCGCGTCCGCCGCAGGCTGGGCTTCGGCTACTGGAGCTTCTCGGCCTTCGCCAAGACCCGGGTGAAGAAGGCGCTGCAGTTCATCGAGAACTTCGAGCAGGCGGTGGCCGACGAGGCGCGCCGGCGCGGCGTCGACGGGGTGATCTGCGGCCATATCCACAAGGCCGAACGGCGGATCATCGACGGCGTCGAATATCTCAACGACGGCGACTGGGTGGAAAGCTGCACCGCCCTGGTCGAACACGCCGACGGGGCGATGGAGATCCTGGAGTGGGCCAAGGCGCGCGGCAGGCCGGCTGTCGCCGGGCCGGTCGAGGTCGCGGAACCGCTCGCCGCCTGACCGGTTTCATACTCAAGCTCTTCAGAAAATCTCGTGGCAGCGCGACTGCCACCTCGCCGGTTGACAGGATATCGATGTTCGTGACAGTTCGCCTGCCATGAAGACGCCCGCGCCTGCCCCGAACCCGCGCGAGACGCCCAATCTGAGGGATCGGCAGCGCGAGGAGACCCGCGAGCAGATCCTGCGCGCGGTCGGCCACCAGCTCGAACAGGGGCCGCTGGAGGACCTCTCCTTCGCGGAGATCGCCAAGGACGCCAAGGTCGGCGAGCGCACGGTCTACCGCTACTTCCCCACCAAGGAGGCCCTGCTGGGCGCCTTCTGGTCGTGGATGCAGAGCCAGGCGATGGTCCCGCCGCCCAAACCGCGGGCGGCGCGGATCCTGCCGCGCATCCGCGAGGCGATCACCGCGCCACACGACGCCGGCCGGCCGATGCGCATCCTGCTGGCCAGCGACGCCTGGGAGCCGCAGGTCAACGGCGTGGTCCGCACCCTGACCCGCGTGGTCAAGGAGCTGAAGGACATGGGCCACCAGGTCGAGGTGATCAGCCCCGACCAGTTCAAGACCTTCCCGCTGCCCACCTATGGCGAGATCAAGGTGGCGATCGGCGTCTACGAGCCGGTGCAGGAGCGCTTCAAGGCCTTCGAGCCGGAGGCGATCCACATCGCCACCGAAGGCCCGATCGGCCTGGCCGCGCGGCGCATCTGCGTGGAATGGAAGCTGCCCTTCACCACCAGCTACCACACCCGTTTCCCGGAATATGTCTCGGCCCGCCTGCCGCTGCCGCTGGCCGCCGGCTACGCCTACATGAAGTGGTTCCACAAGCCGTCGGGGCGGCTGATGGTGGCCACGCCCACCATGCGCGACGAGCTGGCGCAGCACGGCTTCCGCAATATCTCCTCCTGGTCGCGCGGCGTGGACACCGAGGCCTTCCACCCGCGCCGGCAGGACGAGCCGGACGCCTTCGCCCACCTGGCCAAGCCGATCTTCCTCTATGTGGGCCGCGTGGCGGTGGAGAAGAACATCGAGGCCTTCCTGGGCCTCGACCTGCCGGGGACCAAGGTGGTGGTCGGCCCCGGTCCGCAGCTCGACGAGCTGAAGGCCAAATATCCACGGGCGGTGTTCACCGGCTCGAAGTCCGGCGCGGCCCTGACGGCGGCCTTCAACTCGGCCGACGTCTTCGTCTTCCCCTCGCTCACCGACACCTTCGGCCTAGTGATCCTGGAGGCCATGGCCTCGGGGACGCCGGTGGCGGCCTATCCGGCGCCTGGGCCCATCGACATCATCCCGGGCTCCGGCGCCGGCGCGCTCGCCTCAAGCGCCACCGAGGGCCTGCGCGAGGCCTGTCTGGAGGCCCTGGCGCTGGACCGCAAGCAGGTGCGCGCCTTCGCCGAGAAGTTCTCCTGGCGCGCCTGCGCGGAAGATTTCGTGCGCAACCTGCAGCCCTATCCCGAACCCGAGAAGACCCGCTTCTGGCGCCGGCTGCGGCGACTGGCCCGGGTGCGCCGCCGGCGGCCCGAAGCGGCGTAAAGGCGTGCGGTCCTAGTCCACCGGCTCGGTGAGCTCGACGGCCAGGCGGATCAGCTCTGCGGTGCGCGAGACCCCCAGCCTTTCCTTCAACAGGGTGCAGCTGTTGGCGGCGGTCTTGTAGGCCACGCCCAGGGCGGCGGCGATCTCGGCCAGGCTCCTGCCGGCGGCCAGCAGGCGCAGGATCTCCAGGTCGCGCGGCGTGAGCGCATCGAGCTGGGCCGCGCCGCCGGTCCCGAGCGCGATGGCCTGGGCGACCTTGGCCTCCACATAGCCCTCGCCGCGGGCGACGGCGCGGACCGCCGCGGCGATCTCGGCCGGAGCGGCGGCCTTGCTGACATAGCCCTTGGCCCCGGCTTTCAGCGCGCGCGAAGCATAGAGCGGCTCGGCGTGCATGGAGAGCACCAGCACGCGAACCGCCGGGTCCTCGCGCAGCAGCCGCGCCAGGATCTCCAGCCCGCCGAGATCCGGCAGGTTGAGGTCGAGGATCACCAGCGACGGCCGCTCGGCGCGCGCGACCGCGAGCGCGTCGCGGCCGCTGGCGGCCTCCAGGACCTGGCCCAAGTCCAGGTCGGCCAACAGCCGCCGCAGCCCGTCGCGGACGATGGCGTGGTCGTCGACCAGCAGCACCTTGCTCACGCAGCGACCTCCAGACCCTTCAGCGGCGCGCGCGCCGTCACCGTCCAGCCCTGGCCCGCGCCGGGATCGACCACCAGCTCGCCGCCCAGGGCCGCCAGCCGCTCGCGCATGCCGATCAGCCCGAAGCGCGGCCGCTGGCCGGTGCGCGCGACCGCCGCGCCGTTGTCGGCCACGCGAAGGACGGCGACCTGGTCTGCGCCCACCGAAACCTGCAGCGCGATGCGGCTGGGCGCGCCATGGCGCACGGCGTTGCTCAGCGCCTCCTGGGCGATCCGGTAGAAGGCCTCGCGCAGGCCAAGACCCAGCGCCGCGTCATCCAGGTCCAGCGAGAGCTCGAAGGCGATATCCGGCCGGCGCGCCCGCCAGAAGGCCACCAGATCCTCCACCGCCGACGACAGGCCGAACTCCACGGCCCGCAGCGGCCGCAGGCGGCGCAGCATGTCGCTGACCTGGGTCTGCATGTGCGCCACCGCCGCCTCGATCAGCGCCACGCGCGCCGGGATCGCGGCGCGGGCCTTGGCCGGCTGCGCGGCCAGGTCGCGGACCGCGGCGGCGTCGATGTTCACCGCGAACAGATAGGGCCCGATCTCGTCGTGCAGGTCGCGGGCGATCTCGGCGCGCTCCTCCTCCTGCACGGTGGCGAGCTGCTCGTGCAGCCGGCGGTTTTCGCGGTCGATGGCGTCGAGCTGGCCGGCCATGGCGTTGACGCCTGTGGCCAGGCGCTCCACCTCCGCCACGCCGGCGACCGGAGCGCGGGCCTCGAAGTCGCCGGCCCCGACCCGGGCCAGCACGCCGCTCACCGCCTCCAGCGGCGCCAGCGCGCGGCGGACGGTGCGGCGGATCAGCACCATGGCCAACACCGACAGCAGCCCCACGATCAGCAGGGCGTCGCGCAGTCCCGCCCAGACCTCGCTGATCTCGTTGACCGGATTGGGCTCCAGCCGGACCGGGCCCACCAGGCGAGTGGGCGCACGCGGGTCGATCAGCCGGACGAACCAGGCGGGCGGCGGGTCGGACGGCCTGTCCGGCCGCGAAGCCAGGCGGGCCGCGCCCGACCCGTCCAGCCAGACCGCGCGCACGTGGCGATTGCCGTCGAACATCCGCACCGCCCGGCTCAGCACCGCATCCGGCGCGCTGGAGGCCTGGGCGTCCTGCAGGCCGGTGCGCGCGGCCTGGGCGGCGCTGGCCATGGCCGAGGCCAGTTCGGCGTCCACCGAGCGGCGCGCGTCCCACACCAGGGCGAGCGCGCCCACCGCCAGGCTGGCGGCCAAGGCGGCGAAGGCGGCCGCCATCACCTGCCCCGGCAAGGTGCCGCGCACCGATCGGGAAGTTTTCCCGATGAAGTCGGGAAGTGGCGCCATTGCCGCCCTTCAGGCCCTTCGATACCGCAGTTTCAAAAGCTTCCGAGGCAAAAGACCACGGGCAGGGGATGAAGGAAATGGGCGTTCAAGGTCGCAGCCGTCCCGGCATGCCGACCCGCTTGCGCTACGGCGCGCTGGGTCTGGCGCTGGCGATCGCGCCCGCCGCGGCCCGTGCGGCGGACGAGGCCGCGCCCGGCCCGTCGGTCAGTCCCCTGGTGGTGGTGGGCACGCCGCTCGACGACACCGGAACGCCCCTGTCGCGAACGCCGGCCAACGCGCAGACCATAGATGCGCGTGCCCCCGGCCAGCAGGGGGCCGCCAACCTGGCCGACCTGCTGAACGGCAACCTCGGGTCGGTGACCGTCAGCGGCGGGACCGGCAACCCCTATCAGAACGACGTCAACTACCGCGGCTTCCAGGCCACCTCCCTGCTCGGCGCGCCGGTCGGCCTGGCGGTCTATTTCGACGGCGTGCGCGTCAACGAACCCTTCGGCTCGATCGTCAACTGGGACCTCGTTCCCATGAACGCGATCTCGACCGTCAACGTCCAGCCGGGCTCAAGCCCGATCTTCGGCCTGAACGCGCTGGGCGGCGCGCTAGTGGTGAACACCCGCACCGGCCAGGACAGCCCTGGCGTCACCGTCAGCCTGCTCGGCGGATCGTTCGGCCGGCGCGCCGCGACCTTCGAAGCCGGCGGCGCGAACGCCGCTTCGGGCGCCGATTTCTTCCTGGCCGGCAATTGGGACAAGGAGGACGGTTTCCGGGATTTCTCGGGCTCTGAGGTTAAGCAGCTGTTCGGAAAGCTCCGCTGGCGGGGACCGGGCGACAAGACGCTTGTCGAGCTTTCCGGCGCGCTGGCCGACACGAGGCTCGCCGGCACCCAAGCCCTGCCGCTCGACATGCTGTCGAACCCCAAATCGGCCTACACGGCGCCGGATTCGATCTTGAACCGCATGCGCCTGGACACCCTGAAGGCCAGCCACTGGGTCGATGAGGCGAACCTGCTGACCGGCCAGGTCTTCTACCGCCAGTCCAACGCCAGGAGCCTGAACAGCAACGCCGAGCTGGACGACGGCTGCTTCAACGACGACGGCTCGCTGGCGACCACGGCCACGGGCGCCTTCAAGTGCGCGAACGCCGCGCCCAACGGAACCGCGGTCAATTCGATCACCGGCGCCAATGCGCTGGCCCTGGGCTATGGGCGGTGGACCAGCACCATCAACTCAAGCCTGGTCACCTCGGACCTGCGCCAGAGCACCGTGGGCGCCTCGGCCCAGTGGGCGAGCGCCACGCCGCTGATGGGCCACAAGAACAGCTTCGTGCTCGGCGGCAGCTTCGACCGCTCGACCATCCGCTACGGTCAGGACACCCTGCTGGCGCGGCTGATCGACTTCCAGACCATCGTCATCCCGGACCAGGAGTACGGCTTCACCGCCAACGGCCTGCCCCCCTCGGCGACCAACCGGCCGGCCTTCACCGGCAGCAACATCCTGTCGTCGGTGGCCCTGAGCGCGCGGGTGAAGGAGGCCAGCGTCTTCCTCACCGACACCTTCGACGTGACCGGCACCCTGAGCGTCACCCTGTCCGGCAGCTATGAGTACACCTCGCTCGACCAGCGCGGCCAGAACAGCCAGTTCCTGAACGACGACGGCGGCTTCTCCTTCACCGACGCGGTGAGCGGCGTCACCTTCTACGATCCGGCCTATTCGGCGGCCTTCAAGTTCTCCAACACCGGGACCGGGGCTGCGACGACCCCCAACGGCGCGCCGGCGGGCGCCGTGGCGGGCCCGGACACCAGCAGCCTGGACGGCGCGCACCGCTACCAGCGGTTCAACCCGCGGATCGGCTTCAACTACAATCCGGGCAAGGCGATCGGCGTCTTCGGCGACTACAGCGAATCCATGCGCGCGCCGACCTCCATCGAGCTCAGCTGCGCCGACCCCAACAGCCCCTGTTCCCTGCCGACCGGGTTCAACGGCGACCCCGACCTCAAGGCGGTGACCGCGCGGACCTTCGAACTGGGCGCGCGCGGGACGCTGTTCGACAGGGTCGCCTGGAACGCGGCGGTCTACGACTCGCGCCTGCGCAACGACATCCAGTTCATCGCCACCTCGACCAGCCAGGGCTTCTTTTCCAACGTCGGCGACACCGAGCGGCGCGGCGTCGACCTGGGCGCCCGGACCCAGGTGGGCAAGCTGTCGCTCTCGGCCAACTATGGCTACGTCGAGGCCGACTACCGCTCGCCCTTCACGACCCCATCGGGCCAGGACGTGGTGAGCGGCGACCGGATCCCCGGCATCCCGAGCAGCAGCTTCAAGCTGCGGGCCGGCTATGCGGTGAGCGACGATTTCCGCATCGGCGCCGCGCTGATCGCCGTCGCCGACCAGTACGCGCACGGCAACGAGAGCAACAGCGACCCCACCGGCAAGGTCCCCGGCTATGCGGTGGTGAACCTCGACGCCCAGTATCGCATCGGCAAGCGCCTCACCCTGTCGCTCGATGTCGACAACCTGTTCGACAGGAAATACGCAACCTACGGCCTGTCGGGGACCAACAGCATCTACACCCTGGCGCTGGAGCAGTTCCGCACGCCCGCGCCGCCGCGCGGGGCCTGGGTGAAAGTCGCCTACGCCTTCGGCGGCCAGCCCTGACGCACAACGGCCCTAGACCCTGATGGGTTCAGGTCGAAGCGACCTGAACGCTGAATCAGGGTCTACACGTTTGAATCTAGACCCTGATTCAGCGGTCAGGTGATTCCACCTGACCTCATCGTGCTCTAGCCGAAGCGGCCGGTGATGTAGTCGGAGGTGCGCTTGGTGGCGGGCCGCGTGAACAGCTCGTCGGTCGGCCCGAACTCCACCAGTTCGCCCAGGTACATGAAGCCGGTGTAGTCGGAGACCCGCGCCGCCTGGCCCAGGTTGTGGGTGACGATGACGATGGTGTGGTCGGCCTTCAGCTGGGTCACCGTCTCCTCCAGCTTGGCGCTGGAGATCGGGTCGAGGGCGGAGGTCGGCTCGTCGAGCAGCAGCACCTCGGGGCGCACCGCCACGCCGCGCGCCACGCACAGCCGCTGCTGCTGGCCGCCGGAGAGGCCGAGGCCGGGCGCGGAGAGCTTGTCCTTCACCTCATCCCACAGGGCCGCGCGGGTCAGGCTTTCCTCGACGCGGGCGTCCATGTCGGCCTTGCCCAGGTTCTCGTAGAGCCGCACCCCGAAGGCCACGTTGTCGTAGATGCTCATCGGAAACGGCGTCGGTTTCTGGAACACCATGCCGACCCGGGCGCGCAGGCGGGCCAGGTCGACGCGCGGGCCCAGGATGTTCTCGCCGTCCAGGATGATCTCGCCCTCGGCCCGCTGGCCGGGATACAGCGCGTACATGCGGTTCAGCGTGCGCAGCAGGGTGGACTTGCCGCAGCCGGAGGGGCCGATCAGCGCGGTGGCCTTGTTGCGCGCGATGGGCATGGAGACGCCCTTCAGCGAGTGGGTCTTGCCGTAGAAGAAGTTGAGCCCCCGGACGTCGACCTTCACCTGCGCGCGGTCGATGTCGGCGATGCTCGTCTCGAACTCTTCCACGGCCGCCGGATTGAGGGTGTTCATGAGCGTCGTTGCTCCTGGGCGACGATACGCGCCACGACGGTGACGGCCAAGACGGTGGCCGCGATGAGGAGGGCGCCGGCCCAGGCGAGCTTGCGCCAGTCGTCATAGGCGCTGAGCGCGTAGTTGAAGATCACCACCGGCAGGTTGGCGGTCTGCTGGCGAAGGTCGAACCAGGGCTTGTTGAAGAACTGGTTGTTCAGCGCGGTGAACAGCAGCGGCGCGGTCTCCCCGCTGATCCGGGCAAAGGCCAAGAGCGCGCCGGTGAGCAGTCCGCCGCGGGCCGAGCGCCACAGCACCTGGCGGATCACATAGGAAAGCGGCGCGCCCAGGCCGACGCCGGCTTCGCGCAGGGTGGTGGGTTGCAGCAGCAGCACGTCCTCGGTGGTCCGGGTGATCACCGGCACCGCCAGCAGGGCCAGCGCCACCGACCCCGCGAAGCCCGAAAAGCCGTGGAAAGGCGCGACCAGCAACTCGTAGATGAACAGGCCCACCAGGATCGAAGGCGCCGAGAGCAGCACGTCGTTCAGGAAGCGGACCACCGCACCGTAGCGCGAGCGGCCGCCGTATTCGGCGAGCCAGGTGCCGGCCAAGATGCCGACGGTGAGCGCGATCACCATGGCCAGCAGGCACATCTCGATGGAGCCCACGATGGCGTTGGCCAGGCCGCCGGGCGAGCCGGGGGCCGGCGTCTCCTTGACGAAGACTTTGGGGTTCAGGCCGCCGAGGCCCTGCACCAGCAGCGACCACAGGATGGCGGCCAGCGCCACCAGGGCGAGCGCGGTGACCAGGACGCAGAAGACCTTGAAGGCGATGTCGCCGACGCGGCGGCGGGCCAGCTTGGCGGCGCTCACAGCTTGGCTCCCTGCTGGCGCAGCATCAGGCGCGCGAGGCCGAGCACCACGAAGGTGATCAGGAACAGCACCAGGCCCAGCGAGATCAGCGCCGCGGTGTGCACCGGGCTGGTGGCCTCGGTGAACTCGTTGGCGATGGTGGACGCGATGGTCGAGCCGCTATCGAACAGCGACTTGGGGAAGGCGTGCGAATTGCCGATGATGAAGGTGACCGCCATGGTCTCGCCGAGCGCGCGGCCCAGGCCCAGCATCACCGCGCCAATGGCGCCCTGGCGGACGTAGGGAAGCGTCACCGACAGCACCACCTCGGCGGTGGTCGCCCCCAGGCCATAGGCGCTTTCGCGCACCGCGGCGGGCACGGTCAGCAGCAGCTCGCGCAGGGTGGCGGCCATGAACGGCAGGATCATGATCGCCAAGATGATCGAGGCCGGCAGGATGCCGGAGCCGTTGGGGATGCCGGTGGTCAGCGCCTCAAGCAGCGAGCCCGGCTTGGCGGCCGACATCAGCGGCAGCTGGATCCAGCGGGCGAACAGCGGGGCGAAGACGAACAGGCCCCACATGCCGTAGACGATGGACGGGATGCCGGCCAAGAGCTCCACCGCCGTGCCGATCGGCCGGCGCAGCGGCGCGGGGCATAGCTCGGTCAGGAAGAAGGCCACGCCGCCGGCCACCGGCAAGGCCAGGATGAGCGCCAGCGCGGCGGTGATTACCGTGCCGACGATCGGCCCGGCCGCGCCATAGACGTCGGTCACCGGGTTCCAGGCGGAGCTCCACAGGAAGCCGACACCGAACTTCGAAAGCGCCGGCCAGCCACCGATGATCAGGGAGACGATGATGCCGCCGAGCGAGGCCAGCAGCAGGGTGGCGGCGGCGAAACACAGGCCCTCGAACAGCTGGCCGATCAGCGCCCCGCGCGGGGCGGACCGGCGGCGGCCCGGGGCGGCGGCGGGGAGCGTGGTTTCAGACATCTCGCGGGATCTGGCGTACTCTTGAGGAGCCTGCGCCCCGCCGCGGGCTGGCCGCTGCGGGGCGCCGCAAACGCTCGGGCCTACTTGTAGACCGGCTTGCCGTCCGGACCCACGACCTTGGACCAGGACTTGCGGATGAGCGCCTTCACATTGGCCGGCAGCGGCACATAGAACAGCTTGTCGGCGTCGCCGTCGCCGTTCTTGTAGCACCAGTCGAAGAAGCTCAGGACTTCCTTGGCCTTGGCCGCGTCGGCCTGCTTGGCGTGCATCAGGATGAAGGTGGCGCCGGTGATCGGCCACGCATTGGCGCCCGGCTGGTCGAGCAGCAGCAGGTAGAAGCCCGGGGCGCTGGTCCACTTGGCGTTGGCGGCGGCGGCCTTGAAGCTGGCCGCGGTCGGCGCGATGAACTGGCCGGCCTTGTCCTGCATGAGCGCGTAGGTCATCGAATTCTGCGCGGCGTAGATGTACTCGACGTAGCCGATCGAGCCGGGCGTCTGCTTCACGAAGGCGGCGACGCCGTCATTGCCCTTGCCGCCCTGGCCGACGGGCCAGGCGACGCTGTCGTTGGCGCCCACTTCCTTGGCCCAGTGCTCGGCCTGCAGGCTGAGGAAGCTGGTGAACAGGAAGGTGGTGCCCGAGCCGTCCGAGCGGTGGATGACGGTGATCGGCAGGTTCGGCAGCTTTACGCCCGGGTTGGTCCGGGCCAGCAGCGGGTCGTCCCACTTCTTGATCACGCCGCGGTAGATGTCGGCGAGCTGGGCGCCGGTGAGCTTGAGCTGGCCCGGCTTGAAGCCCGGCAGGTTCATCACCGGGACGATTCCGCCGACTACGGTCGGGAACATCACCAGGCCGTTGGCGGCCTGCTCTTCCGGCTTCAGCGGCTTGTCGCTGGCGCCGAAGTCGACGGTGTTGGCCTCGATCTGCTTGATGCCGCCGCCGGAGCCGATCGGCTGGTAGTTCAGCGTGGTCTGGGTCTGGGCCTTATAGGCCTCCGCCCATTTGGCGTAGACCGGCGCCGGGAAAGTCGCGCCCGCGCCCGACATCGCACCCGCCGCGACGGCCTGCGTGGCCGCGCCGGCGATAAGGGCCGCGCCCAGAGCCGCGCCAACAGCCGCCCCCAGAGTCTTCAACATGCTTTTCTCCTGAAGAAGAGCGCCCCATCCATGCCGCTCTTTGGCGTCCGGCTTAGCGCCGCGCGACGACAGTTTGGTGACACCGCAAGGCGTGGCCGTTGTCACATAAGGCTCACCCGCGCGTCGGCGGGCTGTCACAAACCGGGCCTACAGCTTGGGCTTGAGACGTCCCTCTCGCGGCGACCCCCGCAATCCTCCGACGCCGTCGCGCACCCTGCGGCGGCGTTCTTTTCTTTGGGCGCGGACCGGCGCTTCAGAGCAGGCGCGAGCGCATCAACTGGGAGAGGATGTCGATCAGCGTCACCGCCACGATGATCACGATGATGATCACCGACAGGTGCTGGTAGTCGAAGGCGTTCAGGGTCTCGAACAAGAGCTGGCCGATGCCGCCGGCCCCGATCAGGCCCAGCACCGTGGCCGAGCGCGCGTTGGATTCGAACCGATACAGCGCATAGGAGGTCCAGTGCGGGGCCACCTGCGGGATGACGCCCCAGACGACCTCGTGCAGCCGCGTGGCGCCGGTGGCGCGAACGCCTTCCACCGGGGCGCGGTCGATGGCCTCCACGGCCTCGGAGAACAGCTTGGCCAGCACGCCGCCGGTGTTGATGGCGATGGCCATGACGCCGGCGAAGGGGCCCAGGCCCACGGCCACGATGAACAGGGTGCCGATCACCAGGTCGGGGATGGCCCGCAGCAGGTTCATCAGCACCCGCAGCGGCTGCTGCAGCCAGACCGGCGAAATGTTGCGCGCGCAGGCCAGGCCGAAGGGGATCGCGATCAGCACCGCGAGCGCGGTGCCCCACATGGCGATCTGGATCGTCAGCCACATCTGGCCGACGTAGAGCCGCCAGATGTCGAAGTTCGGGTGCATCAGTTCGCCGCCGTACTCGCGCATGTTCTGCGAGTTGGCGAAGAGCTTGCCGATCTTCTCCATCTCCACCGGCTTGACGGCGATCAGCAGCAGCACCAGGACCACGCCCCAGACCAGCAGGTCGGGCGCGCGCTGAGCGATCGAACGGTGCGGCGGCAGCGGGATGTCCGCGGTGGTCGGCCCGGAGAGCGAAGCCGGCGCCATCAGGGATTCGGCTCCTTGGCGCGCCGCGCCTCGGCGGCGGCGTGGACCTTGTCGTAGGCGGCCTGGGCGGCAGCGATCTTGGCCGCGTCACCGGTGTGGCGCGCCTCGCCCAGCGCCTCGGACGCCTGCATCTCGCGGATCGGGTCGAGGTAGCTGTCATCGGCCGGGCGGAAGCCGCCATAGGCCATCTTCTTCAGCACTTCGCGTTGCCGGTCGGCCTCGGGGCCGGTCCCGGTCCCGTAGGTCAGGAAGAACTGGCGCATCTTCTCCTTGATCGCCGGGTCGAGGTCCTTGCGCGCGACGATCGAGCTTTCGGGGAGCGGCGGCGAGGTCCACAGGATGTCGAGGCTGTTGGCCTTCGCCGGGTTCTCGCGCTTGAAGAACAGGATGCCCACGGTGTTGTTGGTGGCCACGTCCAGCACCCCGTTGGCGACCGCGGCGCTGTTGGCCTGGTGGCTCGACGAGCGCACGGTCTTGAAGCACTTGGTGGGCTCGATCCCCTTCGGCGTGAAGAGGTAGGCCATGGGCGCGAGCGTGCCGGAGGTCGACTGGGCGTCGGCCATGCCGAAGGAGTATTTCCCCCCGCAGGCCAGCACCTTGTCCAGCGTGATGCCGCTGCCCTTCTTGGCGATCAGCACCGAGGCGTAGGTGGCGTCGCCGCCGGCGTCGATGATGCGGCCCATCACCTCGCCGCCAGAGCGCTCCACCGCGTCCAGCGCCGGCAGGGCCGAGAACCAGCCCACCTGCACCTGCTTGAAGCGCATGGCCTCGATCAGGGAGGCGTAGTTGGAGACGTAGCGGGCGGTGACCTTCACGCCGATCCGGGTCGACATGTCGTCCAACAGCGGCTGCCAGATCGGGCCCATGGACGCCTGGTTCTCGGCCGGCAGGATGCCGAAGACGATCTCCTTGGGCGCTTCGCCCGTGGCGGCTTTCTTGGGCGAGCAGGCGTTGAGGCCAAGAGCGCCGGCGGCAAGGATCGCAGCGATCCCGAGGGCGCCGAGCAGGCGGCGGCGGATCATTTCGGAACTCCTTCCCAGAAGACGTCTTCGAATTCCGGACCGTAGATGTCGATGAGCTGCTTGGTCTCGATCTTGTCGGCGGGGCCGTCATAGACGATGTGGCCGGCCTTCAGCGCCACCACCCGGTCGCAGTAGCGGAGCGCATAGTCCACCTGGTGCAGGGTGACGAGGACGGTGAGCCCGTCGGCCTTGTTGAGATCGCGCAGGCTTTCCATCACCCGGCGCGCCGAAACCGGGTCGAGGCTCGCCACCGGCTCGTCGGCGAGCACGATCTTGGCCTTCTGGACCAGGGCGCGGGCGATGGCCCCGCGCTGCTGCTGGCCGCCCGACAGGGTATTGGCCCGCTGGCCGGCGTAGTCGGCGACGCCGACCCGCGCCAGGGCCGCCATGGCCGCGGTCTTGGTCTCCGCCGGCCACAGCCCCAGGAGCCCGCGCCAGGTCCCGATCCGACCCAGCGAGCCCAGGGCGACATTGGTGAACAGCGACAGCCGGCCCACCAGGTTGAACTGCTGGGCGATGAAGCCGATGCGGGTGCGCACCCTGCGCACGTCGGCGCCGATGCGGCCGTTTTCCTGCACCGGGCCGCCGAAGGCCTCGATGCGGCCCTCGCCACCGTCGATGGTCTGCAGGCCGGAAATCGAGCGCAGCAGGGTGGACTTGCCCGAGCCCGACGGGCCGATCAGCGCGATCATCTCGCCCTTGGCGACGTCCAGCGACACCCCGTCCAAGGCCCGGCGCGCGCCGAAGGTCTTGGAGGCCTTGCGGATCGAGAGGACAGCGGCGTCGGGCATAGGCGGCTTAGGATTCCCCGTCTGGGGCGCGCGGAAGGAGGCGCCGCGCCGCCTGTCCTTTGCCCCCTGCGCTTCATGGCACGGCCGCCCGCGTCCGGTCTAGCGCGACCGGCGAGCTCAGCCGGCCAGCGTCGAAAGTTCCGCCGCCAACGCCGCCAGCGGCGCGGACCAGTCGCCGCGCGCGGCCTGGCGCAACAGGCGCGCGGTCGGATACCAGGCGCTGTCTTGCCCCGCGACGCCCCAGCGCCAGTCCGGGTCGAAAGGGACGAGGATCCGCACCGGCCGCGCCAACGCGCCGGCCAGGTGGGCCACGCCGGTGTCGACGCTGACCACCAGGTCCATGAGCTCGCACAGCGCGGCGGTGTCGGCGATGTCCGTGAGCTGGTCGGCCCAGACGGCGACGCCGCGCGCCTCAGCCGCCGCGCGGTCGTCGGCGGAGATTTCCTTCTGGAGCAGATGCAGCTCGAGCCCTTTCGGCGCGGCGGCCAGCAGGCGCTCCAGGCCCACGCTGCGCAGGTGATCGGCGCGGTGGGTCGGGCTGCCGCTCGCCACCAGGCCCACACGGGGCCGCGACGCCGGCCCCAGCCGTTCGCGCCAGGCGGCGCGCCGCGCCGCCGGCGCCGCCAGATAGGGGAAGGCCTGGTCGGCCGGCGGGGCGAAGGCGCCAAGCGCCAGCGGCAGGCTCATCAGCGGGCATTGGAGATCGGTGGCCGGCAGGGCCGTCCCGCGCGTCACGACCTGTTCCACGCCCTCCACCGAGCCGAACAGCGCGGCCAGCGGGGCGAAGGCCTCCACCACCACTCGGCCGCCCAGCGCCGCGACCCTGGGCGCGAAGCGAATGAACTGGATGCAATCGCCCATCCCCTGTTCGCAGTGCAACAGGATGCTGCGGCCCGCGAGCGGCGCCTCGCCCAGCCAGGGCGGGGCAGCTAGGGCGCGCGGCCGGGTTTCGGGCGCGTCCCTGCGCCAGCGCCATTCGTATTCGCGCCAGCCGGCCTCGAAGTTCCCCATCGAAAGGTTCAGCAGGCTGCGGTTCCAGTGGGCGTCGACCGAGGCGGGATCCAACGCCAGGGCCTCGGCATAGCGCGCCAGGGCGTCCTCGCGCCGCCCCAAGTCCTGCAGCACATTGGCCAGGTTGGTGTGGGCGGGCGCGAGACGCCCGTCGAGCGCCAGGGCCTTCTCCAGGTTCACGAGCGCCGCTTCCGGTCGCCCCAGGTCTCGCTGCACATTGGCCAGGTTCAGCCAAACCACCGCATCGTCGGGCGTCAGCGCCGCGGCCGCCTCCAGCGCCGCCAGGGCTTCGGCTGCCCGGCCCAGGCGCAGCAGGGCGTTGCCGCGGTTGTTCAGCGCCGGCGCGAAATTGGGCAGGAGCGCGATCGCGGCGTCGGCGCTCGCCAGCGCGGCCTCGAACGCGCCGGCCTCGAAGCGGCAGACGCTCAGCACATTGTGCGCCAGCACATCCTGCGGGGTGGCCGTGACGGCCCGCTCGAGCAGCGGAAGCGCGCCCGCGAGATCGCCCTGCATGGCCCGGACGATCCCGAGCTCGCGGCTGACCGCCGGGTCGGCCTGGTCCAGCGCGTGCAGGCCCGCGAACAGCTCGGCCGCGTCGTCCAGCTTGCCCGCCTGCACCAGGCCGCGGCCAAGCTCGATGAGCTCCGCAATCTGGCGCGCCACGCCCTCATCGGTCGTCATGGCCGGCCTTCCGAGGCGAATCGTCGGCGGCCAGGCGCCGCCCCAGGCATCAAAGCCCGCCTTCGCCTGCGTCGAAAAGCCTGGATTCAATACTTTACATTGGGGTCCGATGTCCTTATGTGCCGCGGTTCCGGCGGACCCGATGTCCTCAAAAGCGCTGCTAACGCCGGATTGGGTTCAACAATCCGTTGGGGGTTGCGTGAGGTGCACGAACACCATACGCCCCTGGACCTGGTCCGTGAGCGGTCACCGGAGCGTCCCGTCGCCCTAGCGCGACCCGACGCAGTGGCCACCGCGGCGCGCTGGTTCCAGGATAAATTCAAGGGCGATGTCTTCTACGCCGTTAAGGCGAACCCTTCGCCGTGGGTCATCGAGACCCTGGCCGCGAACGGGGTGACGTCGTTCGACGTGGCTTCGATCCCCGAGATCGAGCTGGTCGCCGCCCATGCGCCGGGCGCGCGGATGGCCTTCATGCATCCGGTGAAGAGCCGCGCCGCGATCGCCCGCGCCTATCATGAGTACGGGGTGAAGACCTTCGCCCTCGACACCCACGAGGAGCTGGCCAAGATCCTCGAGGCCACCGACGGGGCCGGCGACCTGACCCTGATCGTCCGCCTGGCGGTGAGCGCGGAAGGCGCTGCCTATTCGCTCAGCGGCAAGTTCGGCGCCGACGCGCATGAGGCCCCGGCCCTGCTGCTGGCCGCGCGGCGCGCCACCGAGGGCCGCCTGGGCGTCTCGTTCCACGTCGGCAGCCAGTGCATGCGCCCGACCGCCTTCCAGGCCGCCATGGCCCAGGCGAGCCGCGCCATCGTGCGCGCCGGCGTCCTGGTCGACATCGTCGACGTGGGCGGCGGCTTCCCGAGCGTCTATCCGGGCATGCTGCCGCCGGACATGGCCGACTACATCGACTCGATCGACCGCGGCTTCGCCGAGATGATGGTCCACGAGGAGACCGAGCTGTGGTGCGAACCCGGCCGGGCGCTGGTGGCCGAAGCCTCCTCGATCCTGGTCAAGGTGGAGCTGAAGAAGGGCGACGCGCTCTATCTGAACGACGGCAGCTACGGCAGCCTGTTCGACGCGGCGCACACCAAGTGGCCCTTCCCGGTGAAGCTGTATCGCGGCGCGGAGACCGCCGACGACGGCGAGGCCCTGGAAGTGGAAGGCGCCCTGAAGCCCTTTCGTTTCTACGGGCCGACCTGCGACAGCCTCGACCACATGCCGGGCCCGTTCTGGCTGCCGGAGGACGTCCGCGAGGGCGACTACATCGAGATCGGCATGCTGGGCGCCTATGGGGTGGCGATGAACACCCGCTTCAACGGCTTCGGCGACGCCGAGACGGTGATCGTGGGCGATGCGCCGATGGCTTCGATGTTCGGCCTGGCCGAGCGCACCATCCGCCTGCCGCGCGAACAGGTGGACGAACGCAAGGTCGTCCGTTTCTCACGGCCCAAGGGCGCCGCCGGCAAGAAGCGCCGCAAGCGGTAGGGTATTGGGGCGGTAACACCGACACACCGCCGCCCTCGCCCGAGGGCGGATTCCTTAGGCGAAAATTCTCGGCCGTTTCACACGAAACGGCCGGGGGCGTGTTAAAGGCGCGGCCGGTCGCTCCGTCCCGGTCGCGTCTTTTCTATTGGACGGGCGATCACCCTCAGAAGGGAACTTTTGAAGATGAACGCTGACGTTCAGAAGTCGAACCGCAAGGCCGAGCTGCTGGCCAACACCGTCGAGCACGTGGCCATCGACCAGTACGACGCGCGCCCGGTCATCGACGCCATGCGCAAGATGAGCTTCACCAGCCGCGACACGGCGCGCGCCGCCGACATCTGGTCGATGAGCCTGGCCGACGCCGACTGCTCCACCTGGCTGACGCTGGCGGGTTCCACCTCGGCCGGCGGCTGCATGCACATCTACCGCGACATGCTGAAGTACGGGATGATCGATGTGGTGGTGTCGACCGGCGCCTCCATCGTCGACATGGATTTCTTCGAGGCCCTGGGCTTCAAGCACTATCAGGCCCAATCGAACGTCGACGACCGCGACCTGCGCGACCTCTACATCGACCGAATCTACGACACCTATATCGACGAGGAAGAGCTCCAGAACTGCGACGGCACGATCTACGCGATCTGCAAGGCGCTGGAGCCGCGTCCCTATTCGAGCCGCGAGTTCATCTGGGAGATGGGCAAATGGCTGGCGGCGGGCAACGCCAAGAAGCCGGGCTCGCTGATCCAGACGGCCTATGAGGAAGGCGTGCCGATCTTCTGCCCGGCCTTCACCGATTCATCGGCCGGCTTCGGCCTGGTGAAGCACCAGGTGGAGCGGATGAAGGCTAAGCAGCCCTACCTCACCATCGACGCCGTCGCCGACTTCCGCGAACTGACCGACATCAAGATCGCGGCCGGCGCCACGGGCCTGTTCATGGTCGGCGGCGGGGTGCCGAAGAACTTCGCCCAGGACACGGTGGTCTGCGCCGAGATCCTCGGCCACGAGGTCGCGATGCACAAATACGCCGTGCAGATCACCGTCGCCGACGTGCGCGACGGCGCCTGCTCGTCGTCCACGCTCAAGGAGGCCTGCTCCTGGGGCAAGGTCGACGTCACCTGGGAGCAGATGGTATTCGCCGAAGCCACCACAGTGGTGCCGCTGATCGCCTCCGACGCCTGGCACCGCGGGTCGCACAAGGCCCGCAAGAAGCGCCGCTGGGCCGAGCTGTTTGTGAAGTAGCGAGCCTTGGCTCCTCCCCTGTCGCACAGGCGACGGGGGAGGTGGATCGCGCCCGCGGCGCGAGACGGAGGGGGCATCAAGCGCCTCGTCGTTCCACCCCCCCCTCCGTCAGCTTCGCTGACACCTCCCCCGAACTCTTCGGTTCATGGGAGGAGCGAACTATTCGCAGAACACCCGGACCTTGGCGTCGTGGGAGTCCACGTCCACCGTCAGGTCGTCCAGGTGGCTGATCAGCTCCTCCAGGTTCTCCGGCTTGAGTTGGCCGATATCGAAGGGCACGCCGTTCTTGGCGAGCTCGGCGTTGACCTGGTCGCGCGCCTCGGCGGGGATCAGGCTGGAGAGCCGCACGCCGGCCCGCAGCAGGGCCATCGGCACGCGGATGTTCACCTTGGTGTTGTCCCCATGCACATCGGCGTCGACGGTCACCCGCAGGTACTTGGGCGCGGCGTTGCTGCGCAGCGGCGGCGGCGGCGAGCCGGCGGTGCTCGCGAAGCCGGCGGGCGGCGGCGTCTCGGTCCGGTCGAGCGCCGAGAGCAGGCGCTCGGCCTCGTCGGCGGTGATCTTCCCGTCAGAAAGCATCTGCAGGACGGAACGGCGATCGTTGCTCATGAGGGGGTCTCCTAGAAGATGCGGATGCTGACGAGGGCTTCGCGGCTGTCCACGTGGACCACCGTGCCGCCGAGGCTCAGCAGCACCCGGCCAAGGCCGATGACGGTCGCCAGCGGACGGGTGCGATAGGGTTGCGGGGTACAGACCCAGACGAGCGGCGCCAGCAGGAAGGCGAAGGGCGCCAGCAGCAGGAACAGCGCCGTCAGCGGCAGCCAGAGCCGGACCTTCACCTGGCGCGGCCGCCCGGCCGTCGGCGGCCCCGGAGGCGTCGACGGAATGGGTCCCAGCGACATGGACCGGGGCGGCGGCGGGACTGCGGCCCGGGTGCGCTGGGCGCGCGCCTCCATGGCCGCCAGGCCGAAGTGGCGCACCGCCCTCGGTACGGCGCTTCTGGGCCCAATGCCCCGTGGGGTCGTGGCCACCGCCGCCAGAGCCGCGGGTGACAAAGGCTCGGACATCTAGCGGCCCTCCAGTTCGGTGATCGCCTCGGCGGCGGTGATCTCGCCGCGGGCCAGGCGGGCCAGCACCTCGGCGCGGCCCGGTTCCGGATCGGTCTCGACGAACTCCAGGCCGCCGGCGATGCGGTTCAGCCGGGCCTTGATCGTCGGGTAGGAGACGCCGAACACCTGCTCCATCTCCTTGATCGAGCCGTGGCTGCGCACGAAGGCGGCCACGAACACCTGGTCCTCGGCGGAGAGCTGGGCCAGCCGCGGCAGTTCGAAGGCGCCCTCGATGGCCACGCCGCTGTCGGCCAGCCGCACCCGCTCCACGACGATCGGCCGCCCCCGGGTGAGTTCGCTCAGCGCCTGCCAGTCTTGGGTTTTCGTATCGGTCATGCCCTTCATATTCATTTTCTCAATGTAAAAGTCAATATTTTTAATTTCGGAGCGCATTCCGAGGGAAAATCCCGCACGCGGCATTGAATCGGCGGCCCGGCTCTGCGACACCGTTTGTGACAGCGAGGAGACGCAAGATGGCGTGGACGTTCGGGATGGCCGCCCCCAAGGCGGCTTGGGCCACAGTCGCCTTGGCGGGCGCGGCCTTGCTGACCATGGGGGCCGATCCGGCGCCCCGGCCCATCATGCCGCCGCAGCTCCAGCCCTACCTCGGCAAGGCCGCCCTGCCCGACACGCTCAAGATCCTGCCGCCGGCCCCCCAGGCGGGCGACATCCGCTATGAGACCGACCGCAAGATGTTCCTGAGCACCCGCAAGCTGAAGGACACGCCGCGCTGGGCCCTGGCGATCAACGACGACAACCTGTCGCCTCAGGCGATCATGAAGGACTTCAGCTGTGCGCTGGGCGTCCAGCTGACCGCGCAGAACGCGCCGAAGTTCACGTCGATGATCCCGCGGATCGGCCGTGACGCCTCGGTGGCCACCAACATGACCAAGGACGTCTGGAAGCGGCAGCGGCCGTTCACCATCGACAAGGGTCCGATCTGCATCGATCCCAACGGGCCGATCAAGGGCACCTACGACTATCCCTCGGGCCACAACACCTACAGCTGGGCCATCGGCCTGATCCTGGCGGAGCTCGCGCCCGACCGGGCGACGGAGATCCTCACCCGGGCCCGCGCCTACGGCGAAAGCCGCCTGGTCTGCGGGGTGCACAACATGAGCGCCGTGGAGACCGGCCGCACCAACGGCTCGATCGTGGTGGCCGCCCTGCATTCCTCGCCGGCGTTCCGCGCCGACCTGGAGACCGCGCGGACCGAGATCGCCGCGGCCCGCAAGGCCGGTCCCGCGCCCGACGCCGCCGCCTGCGCCAAGGAAGCCCCGCTGCTGGCCTCGCCCTACGGCAAGCCCGCGCCCTGATCCTCCTGGATCCCCGCCTGTGCGGGGATGAGTCGCTGCGCGCTCAAATCCCCGCGTACCACTCGTAGCCGCGGTCTTCCCAGAAGCCGCCGCCGCCCGCGTGCAGGTGGCTGTAGTCGGCCACCGCCTCGACGCGCTGGATGTACTTGGCCTGTTTGTAGCCGAGCTGTCGCTCGACGCGCAGGCGCAGCGGCGCGCCGTACGCCACCGGCAGGGCGCGATCGTTCATGGCGTAGGCCAGGATGGTCTGCGGGTGATGGGCGTCGATCAGGTCGATGCTTTCGTAGTAGCGCCCCTTGCCGTCCATCGGCCCGTCCAGGGTGTCGAAGCAGTGGAAGACGATGTAGCGGGCGTCGGGCTTCAGACCGGCCCTGTCGAGCAGCGGGCCCAGCCGCGCGCCGGTCCATTTGCCGATCGACGACCAGCCCTCCACGCAGTCATGGCGAGTGATCTGGGTGCGGCCGGGCAGGGCGCGCAGGTCGGCGAGGCTCAGCGACAGCGGCCGCTCCACCAGCCCGTCGACCACCAGGCGATAGCCGGCGAACCCGGTCTTCTTCAGCGCCAGGTAGTCGGGGTCCTGCGGGTCCGTGGAGCCGTTGGGTTTGAAGTCGGGCGAGATGTCCGCCGGCTGGAACTCCCGCGCCAGCGCCTTGCGGTCGACGAACAGCCGCTGCGCGCGGCGCGTCAGGCCTTCGGCGCTGGAGAGGACCCGGTTCCCGGTCGGGCTGTTGTTGATCCGGTCGCAGGCGGCCGTGGCCAGCGCGGCGCCGGACGCCAGGCCCGCCTGCAGCCAGCCGCGGCGGCTGACGCCCTTGGGATCCGGCGGGCTCATGCGGCGCTCCCGGCCGGCTTGGACGGCTCGTCCGGCACGATGGCGTAGCGGCCGGTGATCATCGAGCGGATGTTGTTCCAGGTTCCCGAGGCCACCACCATGAACAGGTGCAGCAGGATGAAGCCCACGATGGTCCAGGCGACGATGAAGTGGATCGAGCGGGCCGACTGCCGGCCGCCGAACAGATCGACCAGCCAGCGGAAGCCGGCGTCGAACCCCGGCGACATGCACAGGCCCGTCAGCACCATGGTCGGCAGCAGCACCAGTGCGACGGCGAGGTAGGCGCCCTTCTGCAGGACGTTGTAGTGGCGCGCCTCTTCGCCCTTGGGGAACTTCAGCTGCGCGTGGGTGACCACCTCATGCCAGAGGTTCTTGAGGGACAGGTCCTTGCGCGTCGGCAGGAGGTCCTTGGCGATATGGCCGCCGCCTAGCCCGGCCAGCCAATAGGTCAGCCCGTTCAGCACGAAGAGCCAGGCGAAGAAGAAATGCCAGTGGCGGGCGTCGGCGAGGTCGCGGCCCGACGGCACCGTGGCCCAAGCCGGGAAGGCCACCGGGACCCGCGAGCCCGCAGCGCCCGAATAGCCGAGGAGGCCGGTGGTGTTGAACTGCCAGGGGCCGAGCTGGGTGACGCCCAGCATGTTGTCGCCCCTGAGCATCGAGCTGATCGACAGCCACGGGTGGGCGAAGACCGCCTTCTGGCCCCAATAGAGCGCCGGATGGGCCCCGAAGATGTTGAGCCCGCTCATCAGCAGCAGGGTCAGCGCCAAGACGTTGATCCAGTGCGTCGCCCGGGTGAGGGCCGCATGGCGGTAGACGAGAACCGTTTTCGGGGCCGCCTTCGCCTTGGCCATCGTTCCGCGCCGCTCCTTCCCCCGGCCTCGCGGGCCGCCGACCGCTCCTAGGTCTCATGGAACCAGTTCGGATGCGAGCCCCGAAGGTTACCGCCGGCTAGGCGCGGCCCGCGGGCGCCCCTAGTCTCCGCCCACGGCGAACAGGGGGCGGCTTTGGGCGAAGCGGTCGAGGTCTGGCGGGGCAGCGTCGCCATGTGGGAATGCGACGCCATGGGTCACATGAACGTCGGCTTCTACGTGGCCAAGGCCATGGAGGGGCTGACCGGGCTGGCCGCCGAACTCGGCATGGCCGGCGCCTTCGCGCCCGACGCGCGGGCCACCCTGATGGTGCGCGAGCAGCATATCCGCTTCGTCCGCGAAGCCCGCCCCGGCGCGCCCCTGGTCATGACCGCCGGCGTCGTGGAGATCGGCGAATGTGAGGCGCGGCTGATCTTCCTGCTGCGCCACCGCACGGGGGAGCTCGCCGCCAGCTTCCAGATCCTCGTCGCCCACATCACGGCGAGCGACGCCCGGGCTTTCCCCTGGCCGGCGCGAATCCGCGCGCGGGCCGACGTCCTGACGCTCGATGTCCCGGTGGAAGCGGCGCCCCGCTCGCTCAACCTGGAGCCGGTCGAGAGCCAGGCCAGCCTGGCGCGCGCCGAGGCCCTGGGCCTGCCCCGCACCGCCCTGGGCGCGGTGCGGGGCGGCGACTGCGACGCCTTCGGCCGCCTGTGCGCCGAGTTGGTGATGGCGCGGCTGTCGGACGGGGTCCCACACCTGCTCGACGGCAAGCGCCAGGCCGCGGACACCCACGGCGCGCGGGCCGGCGGCGCAGCCTTGGAATACCGTCTGATCCACCTGGCCTGGCCGCGGGCCGGCGACCGGGTGGAGCTGCGCTCGGGGCCGTCCGGCGTCGACGCCCGCTTCCGGCGATGGGTCCACTGGCTGGTCGATCCGCAAAGCGGCCGGCCCTGGTGCGCCGCCGAGTCGATCGCCGTCTCCTTCGACCTGGAGACCCGCAAGCTGATCACCCTCAGCGACGAGGCCCTGTCCGAGGCCAAGGCCCAGGTGGTGCCGGGCCTCTCGCTCTAGAGGGCGACGCAGGCCCGCAGGGTCTCGCGCACCCGTTCGGGTCGTTCCATCGGCAGGAAATGGCTGGCGCCGGGCAGGGTCTCCACGGTGATCCGGCCGGTGGCGGCGAGCTCCGCCTCATGGCCCTCCAGCCGGAACGTCGAGGCCTCGGCGGCGCGCAGGATGCGGATCGGGCATCGGCTTTGCTGGAAGGCCGCCCAAGGGTCGTAGTTGTGGGTGCGGAAGTTGGACGCCTCCCACTCCGGGCGGCAGGTCAGGGTCACGCCGCCGTCCGCCGTCTCGCGGAAGCCGGCGGCCACATAGTCCTCGAGCTGGTCCTCGGACCAGGTCCGGAAGGCGCCGCGGCCGCGATAGGCTTCCAGCACCGCCGCCCGGCTCGGGAAGTTCGCGCGGCGGCGAAGGGCGCCGGCGACCAGGGGCGAGTCCTCCACCGACAGGCCCGGCGGCATGGGGCCGAAGGTCACCGGATCGAACAGGGCGAGCGCACCCACGCGATGCGGCTCCGCCGCCGCGGCCAGCAGGCTGGAGGTGCCGCCCATGGAATGGCCGCCCAGCACCACCGGCGCCTCGCAGGCCGCCGCCAGCAGGGCCAGGAGGTCGTCGCGGAACTCCATCCAGCCGTCGCGGCCCTCGATCACCGTGGGCAGGGTCGTGGCGGCGTGGCCGCGCAGGTCGATGGCCAGGACGCGCAGGTCCGCCGCCAGAGGCTGAAGGATGCTGCGGTAGGTGCGGGCGTTGAAGCCGTTGGCGTGGGAGAAGACGACATCGATCGGCCGCTCCACGGGCCCGAACTCCAGCGCCGCCATGGCGCCGCCGCGGCTGGGCAGCGGAATCGTCCGCTCACGCGGCGCGTCTGGACTGGAACTCATCGCAACTCCCGACCTAGGCTCCCCATATAGCCGGGTGGAACCGGAGGAGAAGAGATGAAGCTGGCGACCATCGGCTATGAGGCGGACACCCAGGCCGGCGTGATCGAGCGGCTGAAGGCCGCCAAGGTGGAAACGGTGATCGACGTGCGCGCCATCGCCGCCTCGCGCCGGGCCGGGTTTTCCAAGACCCTGCTGTCGGCCAGCCTGAACGCGGCCGGCATTGGCTATGTGCATCTGCGCGAACTGGGCACGCCCAAGCCCGGTCGCATCGCGGCGCGCGCCGGCCGGGTGGCCGAGATGCACAAGATCTTCAACGCCCACCTGGCTGAGCCGGGCGCCCAGCTGGGACTCGCCAAGGCCGCGGAGATGGCGAAGGAGAAGAAGGTCGCCCTGCTCTGCCTGGAAGCCGACCACGACGCCTGCCACCGGTCGATCGTCGCCGATCGGATCTGCGAGGCGATCGGCTGCGAGATCGAGAAGCTCTAGGCGCGGGTCAGACTTCCAGCTCGGCGTCGGTGAGGTCGCAGCCCGCCAGGTTCGCGCCGTTCATGTCGGCTTCCAGGAAGCGGGCGCGGTGGGCGTGGGCCCCGCGCAGGTCGGCGCCGCGCAGCACCGCGCGGGTGAAGTCGGTGCGCACGAAACGGTTGTCGCCGATGGTCAGCGGCCCGAGCTTGGCGCCGCGCAGGTCGGAACGGGTGAAGGAGGCGCCGGAAAGCTTGGCGCCGCGCAGGTCGGCGTCGCGCAGGTCGCAGCCGCGGAAGTCGGCGCCCGACAGGTCCGCGCCCTGCAGCTGCACGCCCTGCAGGTCGAGGCCGAAGAACACCCCGTCGCGGGCGACCAGCGCGGTGAGCCTGCGCCCCTTGAGCGTCTTCACGGGCCGGAAGTCGACCCCGTTCAGCGGGGTGACCCCGCCGCGGGCGCCGCCGGAGTCGCAATAGGATTCGTGGTCGGCCAGCACCTGGTCCAATGGCCGCTCGTCCACATAGGTCACTTCCGGCGGGGCGCGCAGGACGTCGCTCATGTCCACATCGTCGAGGATGGCGTTCTCGAGGTTGGCGCCGGACAGCACCGCGCGCTTCATCGAGGCGCCGGAAAGGTCGGCCCCGGCCAGGTCGGCGCCGGTCAGGTCCGCGCCGTCCAGCACCGCGCGCGTGAGCTTCGCGCCGGCCATCTGGGCGCCGGAGAGATTGGCGTCGGTGAAGTCGCTCGACATGGCGACCGCGCCGGTCATCTGGGCGCCGGACAGGTTGGCGCCGGACAGGATGGCGTAGTTGAGCTCTCCCGGCCGATGCTCGTGGCGCAGGATGCGGAAGCCGTCCAGCTTGTCCTGCAGGGCGATGCGGCCCTCGCGCAGGTCGCAGCCGGGCAGCTCGGCGCCGGCCAGGTTCGCGCCGCGCAGGCAGGCGCCGCGCAGGTCGGCCTTGGTCAGGTTGGCGCGCCGCAGGTCCGCCTCGCGGATGTCGGCGCCGAACAGGATGCCGCGGGTCAGGTTGGCGCGGGCGAGCGTCGCGCCGTGGAAGTTCGCGCCCGCGAAGTCCGCCTCGCGCAGGTCCAGGCCTTCCAGGGTGCAGTTCGACAGGTCGGCGTAGGTGAGGCTCAGCCGCCGCCCGCCCGAGCGCCCGTTCAGGTAGCGCTGGTGCGCCTCGACCGCCTCGCGCAGCGCCTGGGCGTCGAGGGCCAAGTGGTGAGGTTGGGCTTGGGAGGGCATGGTCGACCTTTGGAGCGCCGGCAAAGTGCCCCGAACCGGCTTAAGGAACGGTTGCGCCGCCCACCCCGAATAGTTGGTTCGCTCAAAACCAGCCGCGGCGCTTGAACCAGATCACCGGCAGGACGGCGGAGATCAGCATCAGGCCGAGCGCCATGGGGTAGCCGTAGGCCAGCTCCAGCTCCGGCATGTGGTGGAAATTCATGCCGTAGACCGAGGCGACCAGGGTGGGCGGCATCAGGATCACCGCGGCGACCGAGAAGAACTTGATGATGCCGTTCTGCTCGATGTTGATCAGGCCGAGCGCCGCATCCAGCAGGAACGAAACCTGGCCGGACTGGGCGTCGGCGTGCTCGGTCAGCGACTGGCCGTCGTGCTGCAGGGCGTGCAGGTGGGCCAGGCAGTCGTGATCGTCGGCGATCTCGCGGGCCAGGGCGGCGAAGGCGAACAGCCGGGCCAGCCCGACCAGGCTCGCACGCGTCAGCGATGTCAGCGACTGGGCGCGGGCCAATTCGGTCAGCAGCACCTCGAACTGGCCGGCCTTGGGCTTGCCGAAGATGGCGGCCGAGACGCGCTGCACCTCGGTGTCGGCCCGCTCCAGCAGGTCGGCCAGCCGCTCCATCACCGCGTCCAGCAGGCCGAACAGGCATGACGAGCCGGTGGCCACGCCCAGCGCCTTGGCGCGGTCGGCGAACAGGTCGAAGGCCTTGATCGCGTCATAGCGGATGGTGACCAGCACCCCCTTGGCCAGCACGAAGGTGACGGGCGTCGGGACCCGGCTGTCGTCGTCGCGCCGCGACAGCAGGGTGGCGGTCATGAAGGTCGCGCCGGCGGCCTGGAAAAGCCGGCTGGACGGCTCGATCGCGGCCATCTCCTCGCGGGTCGGCAGCTCCACGCTGAGTGCGGCCTCCACCGCCAGCTCCTCCTCGCGGCCCGGGGCGATCAGGTCGAGCCACAGGGTGTCGGCGGGCGGCGTCCAGCCGGCCCGCAGGGTCACGGTCTCCGGGTGGTCAGCCCCGCGCCTGAGGATCTTCAGCATGCAAGCCTCCGCCAACGCGCCTTCGTGGAGCGCTGCGCCAAGGCCGTCAAATCCTCAGGGAGACGCTCAGTTGCCGCCGTTGTCGCCGCGGGCGGCCTTGAGGATCAGGGCGGCGATGCGATCGGTGGAGTCGGCCGCCTGGTTCAGCATCGAAAGCGGACCGGCGTGGCCGGGCCGCACGGCCTGGGCCACCTGGTTCGCGGCCGACTGAGCCACGGTGATCGCGGTGTTCTCGAAGTTCGACAGGCCGGTGGCGGCCAGCACCTTCGCCGCGGTGTCCTGGTAGATGAAGCCATAGGTCTCGTAGGTGGACCCGCCGAGGTCGCGGCTGGGGTCGTACCACACCTTCACCTCGCTCCAGTCGCCGCGCGGCGACACGTCCACGAGGGTAACGTCCTTTTCGATCTTCCCGCGCGAGCCTTCGATCGGCGACCAGTTGGCGTGGGTGATCTGGATGATGCGGTCGGTGAGCACCTGGCTGACCACGGCCACGTGGCCCAGGCGCATGCGGCCCTGCGGCTTGAAGCAAAGCACGGCGCCGGCGCGCGGCGAGAAGCCTTCCTCGTACTTGCCGACGGCCTGCTGCCACCAGGTATAGGCGTCACCGAAAATCTGGATGCCGGAGACCAGGCGCGCGAACGGCGCGCACTGCCAATAGGTTTCCGCCAGCGCGCCACCCGACAGGGGCGCGAGGCTCATAACCGCCGCGACGGCGAAAGAACCCAGAAGGGTCTTCGTCCGCTTGAGCATGCTTGTGGAACTCCCCGGCACGAACTTGACTGACATAACCCTATCCGGCTCAGAGTGAAAAGAGGGTTTAGAAAACAGCGACGCCACGTCGCGGCGGGTCTAACGCGAGCTATCCGATAGGAATTGGCCGATTAGTTGGAAAAATCGAGAGTTGACAAGAAAAATTCGAAAATCACGCTTCATCGATCAAGTCATTGGACGCGCCACGCGCATCTCCAACGCCTCTATTCTTCTGCCTAGATCGCTAAAGTAGACTACCGAAAACATACGGTGACGCTTCAAACACTGGAAATCACGCACCTGTAACGAAATGAAACAAGAGCTGGCGCCGCCACGCTCAGGTCTTCGCGCCTCGCGCGAAATTTGTGCAAAACAGCTTCACAATACCGCGACATAGCCGCCGCGGACGGCGCGCGGCCGGAACTCGGACGATTCCGGCGACTCTTCCGCCCGCGTTACGGCCCCAGCCGGTGGCCCGCAGGCGCCGCAAACCGCCCACGGACCGGCCGCCGCGCGGAAGGAAACCGCAGGCGGCGGGCAGGCGTTCTCCTGATCAGAAGAGTCCGGAGATCTCCGATGAAAACCCTGATGCTCGCGGCGGGTTTCGCCGCCATATGCGCCGCCGCAGTCCCCGTCGCCGTGTGGGCCGCCGACAACGAGGCCGGCGTGCCGCTCACCCCAACCGAGGCGGCCGGCGCCTGGACGATCTCGTCCGAAGGCCAGGACCTCTGCACGCTCACCTTGAACGCCAGCCATGGCGTGAAGTCGCAGGCGGCCTGCAACAGCGCCCTGCCGGGCGCGCCGACCAGTTGGCAGCCAACCTCCGACGGCGTCGAACTGATGGGCGCGGACGGAAAGCAGATCATGGCCTTCCACCGCTGGAGCAACAGCCTGTTCGTGTCGCACCGGCACAGCGGCGAGGACGTCCAGCTCCGCCGCGGCGCCTAGAGGAAGCTGTAGGGGTCGATGTCGATGGCCACCCGCACCGAGGCGGGCGGCTTCACCCGCGCGCGCCAGGCGGCCATGTAGGCCGATAGGTCCACCGTGCGGTCGGCGCGGACCAGGAAACGCTTGCGCCGGCGCCCGCGCACCAGGCTGAGCGGGGCGTCGGCCGGCCCGTAGACCTCGACCCCGTCGGAATTGGGCGCCGCGGCGGCCATGGCCTGGACGAAGGCCTCCAGCTGGGCCGGATCGAGGCCCGAGACCACCGCCGCCGCCAGCCGCCCGAACGGCGGCAGGCCCGCCAGTTCGCGCTCGGCCATCTCGGCGGCCACGAAGGCGTCGCGGTCCTGGGCCGCCAGCGCCTGCATCACCGCGTGCTCCGGGGCCCAGGTCTGCACCAGGGCGCGGCCCGGCTTGTCGGCGCGGCCCGCCCGGCCCGTCGCCTGGGCCAGCAGCTGGAAGGTGCGCTCGGCGGCTCTGAGGTCGGCGCCGCGCAGGCCGAGGTCGGCGTCCACCACGCCCACCAGGGTGAGATTGGGGAAGTTGTGGCCCTTGGCGGCGGCCTGGGTAGCCACCAGGATGTCGATCTCGCCGGCCGCCATGGCCTCGATCAGCCGCTTGCCTTCGCGCGCGTCGAAGATGGTGTCGGAGGAAAACACCGCCAGCCGCGCCTGCGGGAACAGCGCGCGCGCCTCCTCCTCCACCCGCTCCACGCCGGGGCCGATGGAGACCAGACTGTCGGCCGCGCCGCAGTGCGGGCAAGCCTTGGGCTTGGGCATGGAAAAGCCGGTCAGGTGGCAGACCAGGCGGCCGGAATAGCGGTGCTCCACCAGCCAGCTGTCGGTGTCGGGCGCGCACAGCCGCTCGCCGCAGGCCTTGCAGAGCACCAGCGGCGCATAACCCCGGCGATTGAGGAACAGCAGGGTCTGTTCGCCCCGCGCGAAGGTCTCGGCCATGGCCTGGACCAGCGGCGGCGAAAGCCACCGGCCGGTGTCCGGCGGGGTCTCGCGCAGGTCGACGAGGCCGATGTCCGGCAGCCGCGCCGCGCCGTGCCGGGCCTCCAGCCTCAGCCAGGCATAGCGGCCCTGTTCGGCGTTGCGCAGGGTCTCCAGCGACGGCGTGGCCGAAGCCAGGATGACGGCGGCGTCCTCGATCTTGCCGCGCGCCACGGCCAGGTCGCGGGCGTGGTAGATGAAGCCCTCCTCCTGCTTGAAGGAGGCGTCGTGCTCCTCGTCGACGACGATCAGGGCGAGCTTGCGGAACGGCAGGAACAGCGCCGAGCGCGCGCCCACCACGATGCGGCAGGACCCGGCGGCGACCGCTTCCCAGACCCGGCGGCGCAGGGGCGGGGCGACGTCGGAGTGCCACTCGCCGGGCGCGGCGCCGAAGCGGTCCGCCACCCGGCCGATCACCGCCTGGGTGAGCGCGATCTCCGGCAGCAGGACCAGCACCTGGGCGTCGGGATCGGCGGCCAGCGCCGCGGCCGCCGCCTCCAGATAGACCTCGGTCTTGCCGGAGCCGGTGACCCCGTCCAGCAGGGCGACGCCGTAGCCGCCGGCCGCGGCCATGGTCCGAAGTTCGGCCGCCGCCGCCGCCTGGCTTGGGTTCATCGCCGCGCCGGGACGCGCCGGGTCCGGCGGCGGAAAGGCCGTCTCGGCCTCCACCAGCCGCACCGCCAGGACGCCCTCATCGACCAGGCCCTTGACCACGCCCGCGCCGACGCCAGCCGCCCGCGCCAGGTCCGCCGGGGCCAGAGCCGCGCCCCGCGCCGCCGCCAGCACCTTGGCCCGCGCCGGCGTCGGCCGCGCCGGCCCGACGCCGGTGACCTCGACCACCTTCACCGGCCGCGCCTTCTGGGCGCGTGCGCCGCGCAGGGCGATAGCCAGCGGCTGGCCCGGCCAATCCACGGAATAGCGCGCCGCCCACTGGACGAACTCCACCGTGCCCGGCGGCAGGCGCGCGCCCTCCAGCCGCCCCTCGATGGCCTTCAGCGGCCGGTTGCCGCCGGCCGCGTCGCGCAGGGCCACCACCACGCCGTGCAGCAGGCGCGGGCCCAGGGGCGCGGCCACCTGGTCGCCGACCTCCAGCTCCAGGCCCTCCGGCTCGGCGTAATCGAAGGCCTCCGGCAGGGGCATGGGCAGGAGAACGGAAGCGATACGGCTCATTGAAAAGGGTTTTGCGCGCGAACCCGGCGCCGCTACAAGCACCGTCCGCAAACTTAAGGCTTTTCCGATGCAGCTCTTCCTCGACACGCCGGACGTGGCCCTGATCAAGGACCTGGCCGCCACCGGCCTGGTGGACGGGATCACCACCAATCCCAGCCTGATCGCCAAGGCCGGCCGGGACATGCTGCAGGTCATCGCCGAAATCTGCGACGTCGTGGACGGGCCGGTGAGCGCCGAAGTCGCCGCCATGGACACCGCCGGCATGCTGGACGAGGGCCGCAAGCTGGCCTCCATCGCGCCCAATGTGGTGGTCAAGGTGCCACTGACCCGCGACGGCCTGATCGCGACCCGCGAGTTCGCCGCCGAGGGTATCGCCACCAACGTCACCCTCTGCTTTTCCGCCGCCCAGGCCCTGCTCGCCGCCAAGGCGGGCGCGAGCTACATCAGCCCCTTCGTCGGCCGTCTCGACGACCATGGCGCCGACGGCATGGACCTGATCGTCGAGATCCGCGCGATCTACGACAACTACGACTTCGACACCGAGATCCTGGCGGCTTCGATCCGCAATCCGGCGCATGTGATCCGCGCCGCGCTGGCGGGGTCCGATTGCGCCACCATCCCGCCCGATGTGTTCAACGCGCTCTTCAAGCACCCGTTAACCGAACGGGGCCTTGATCAGTTCATGGCGGACTGGGCCAAGACGGGCCAATCCATCTTGTAGGTTCGGCCATCTTGTAAAGCTTGGGGAAAGCAGCATGGACGGCTCGCAAGGCGGTATCGAGGAAGCGCCGCTGCAGCCGGCCGCCGTCCGCCGATTCCTCTCCGACAATCCGGAGTTCCTGACCGGCGACACCGGCCTGCTTGACGAGCTCGGCCTGCGGGTCGCCGCCGGCAATGTGGTCGACTTCGGCCCAGCCGCGCTGGCCCGCGTCCACGCCGCCCACCAGCGCGAAGCCAGCCAGCGGCAGATGCTGGAGGAGACCGCCCGCGCCAACTTCTCCGCCCAGGCCCAGACGCACGGCGCGGTGATCGACATCCTGGACGCGCGCAACCATTCCGACCTGGCGCGGCGGCTCGACGAGCTGGCGCAGCAGCGGTTCGGCCTGACCGCCGGCGTCATCGCTCTGGAATCCGACAGCGGCTCGCCCGCCGGCTGGAAGATGCTGGTGGAGGGCCAGGTGGACCTGCTGCTCGGCGGCCCGCAGCGGCTGGCCCGCATGGGCTTCGCCCCCACCGCGCTCGGCCTGTTCGGGGATCGCGCCGAAACCGTCGCCTCCATGGCCATGGTGCGCATGTCGATCTGGGAGCCGGCGCGCGAGGGCCTGATCGCCTTCGGCGCGCCCGATCCGGAAGGGTTCACCCAGGACATGGGCGCCGAGCTGGTGGCCTTCCTCGCCCGTGTGGTCGAACGCACCGCCGAGCGCTGGCCGCTCTTGTAGAGGTGGGGCTGTGACCTCGGAGCAGGCCCTGGCCGCCTGGCTGGAGCACCTGGCCCAGGAACGCCGGTCCTCACCCCGCACGCTGGAGGCCTATGGGTTCGCGGGCCGCCGCTACCTTGCTTTCATGGAACAGCACCGCGGCGAGGCGATCTCGCTCGAGGCGCTGGGCGACATCACCGCCGGCGAAGTCCGCGCCTGGCTGGCCCACCTGCGCGCCGGCGACCATCCGCTGTCGCCGCGTTCGCTTTCCCAGGCGCTGTCCGCCGTGCGCGGCTTCCACCGCTTCCTCGACCGCCGCCTCGACACCCCCAACGCCGCCATTCCCCTGGTGCGCGGACCGCGGGTGAAGCCCGGCGCGCCCAGGCCGGTGAGCGAGGACCAGGCCCGCGGCCTGATCGCCGAGCCCGCCCTGGACCCCGACCGCGAAAGCTGGGAGGCCGCGCGCGACGAGGCGGTGCTGACCC
The DNA here is from genome assembly GCF_036501465.1 of Phenylobacterium sp. GTDB lineage: Bacteria > Pseudomonadota > Alphaproteobacteria > Caulobacterales > Caulobacteraceae > Phenylobacterium. The sequence goes on along the minus strand of NZ_DASYAF010000138.1, from coordinate 6,754 downwards.
TGCTCTACGGCTGCGGCCTGCGGATCTCCGAGGCCCTGTCGCTGAAGCGGTCCGACGCCCCGTTCCCCGAGGCGCTCAGGATCACCGGCAAGGGCTCCAAGACCCGAATCGTCCCGGTGCTGCCCGCCGTGCGCGAAGCCACCGAGGCCTATCTGGCGGAAGTCCCCTTCGGCCTGTCGCCGAACGAGCCCTTGTTCCGCGCCAAGCGCGGCGGCCCCTTAAGCCCGCGCCACGTCCAGGCGACGGTGCAGACCCTGCGTGGGCGCCTCGGCCTGCCGGCCAGCGCCACCCCGCACGCCCTGCGGCACAGCTTCGCCACCCATCTGCTGGGCGCGGGCGCGGACCTGCGCTCGATCCAGGAACTGCTGGGCCACGCCTCGCTGTCGACCACCCAGCGCTACACCCAGGTCGACGCCGCCGCCCTGCTCAGCGCCTATTCGAAGGCGCATCCTCACGCCTAGCGGGCCGAGACGAAGGGTCCGCCGCGCCCGGCGCCAGATAGGTCGGGTGATAGCCGACGGGCGTGGGCACCGAGCAGCCGTCGAGCTGGCGCAACACCGCATATTGCGCCGCCGGTCGCAGGCCCCTGAGGGCGACGTCCTGGCGGGCGACCTCGCGCTCCACCACCTGCCGGCAATAGCTGGGCTGGTGATAGAGGTTCGGCGTGCGCTCGACGGAGGCCTGCCCGCCGAGCGGGGCGGCCACCGCGGCCGCGGCGAGAGCAGCCAGGATCATCGGCCGGCCTCCACATTGCACAGCGTCCCGTCCGGATAGTCGGCCCACTTCCGCAGGCCCTTGGCCGGGCGGTCGCCCTGGCGATAGAGCGCGGTCGGCGTGGCCTTCAGGGACACTTCCGTGTGGCCGGGCGGATTGTCCATGCACGTCCGGGCGCCGGGCAGGATGCGGATCAGCTCGCTGGACGGCCGCAGGATCGAAGGCTGCGGCGCGGCGGGCGGCGCGGCCAGCGTCTGGGCCGAAAGCTGGGTGGCGAGGAGCAAGGCGATCATGGCGCGTCTCCGGTTCGCCGCGGAGGCTGCCACCAGCGCGCGCGGAGGCCAAGTTAACTCTTGCCGGGCGCCGAGAGGGAAGACCGGCCGGGCGGCGGGCGCACCAGCCGCAGCCAGTCGATGTCGGAGCCGAGGTCGCGCCCCTCCTCGGTGCAGACGAAGCCCTCGCGCTGATAGAAGGCCCGGGCGCGCCGGTTCGGGGCCTGCACCTTCAGCGAGATCGGGCCGCCGGCCACCGCGCTCACATGATCCAGCAGCGCCTTGCCGATGCCGCGGCCGCGCTCGACGACATAGAGCGAATGCAGGAAGTTCTGCGGCCGGTAGAAGCCGGCCAGGCCCAGGATGCGGTCGGCGGCGATCGCGACATAGATCTCCTCGTCCTTCGCCGCGCGCAGGAAGTCGTCGCGCTTGTGCCGTTCCGGCGGCAGCCAGGTGAAGGTCTCGCTGAGCACGCGCACATAGAGGTCCGCACAGACGCCGAATTCGTCGGACCAGGCGCGGCGGATCTGCATCGCGGGCCTTGGGGTCAGGCCTGCATGGTCCACCCTTCCACGCCCATGGCGGCCTGGCGGAGCGCCTCGGAGCGGGTGGGGTGCGGATGGCAGGTGCGGGCCACGTCCTCGGATGCGGCGCGGAACTCCATGGCCACGCAGTACTCGGCGACCATCTCCGACACCGAGGGGCCGATCAGGTGGGCGCCCAGGACCTCGTCGGTGGCCGCGTCGGCCAGCACTTTCACGAAGCCTTCGGTCTCGTGGTTGATCCTGGCGCGGCTGTTGGCGGTGAAGGGGAACTTGCCCGTCTTGTAGGCGCGGCCCTCGGCCTTCAGCTCCTCCTCGGTCTTGCCGACCCAGGCGACCTCCGGCGCCGTGTAGACGACGCTGGGGATGATGCCATAGGCCACGTGGCCGGCCTTGCCGGCGATGGTCTCGATGCAGGCCACCGCCTCGTCCTCGGCCTTGTGCGCCAGCATCGGGCCGAGCGTCACGTCGCCGATCGCCCAGACGCCGGCCGCGGTGGTCTTCCAGTGGTCGGTCTCGATGAAGCCGCGCTTGTCCGGGGTGATCCCGACGCTCTCCAGGCCCAGGCCGTCGGTGTAGGGCCTGCGGCCGACGCACAGCAGGACGTAGTCGACCTCGATCGTCTCGGCGCCGCCACCCGCCACCGGCTCGACGGTGACGCTGACGCCCTTCTTCGACGCCTTGGCGCTGGTCACCTTGCTCGACAGCTTGAACGTCATGCCCTGCTTGGTCAGCGCCCGCTGGAAGGTCTTGGCGACCTCGGCGTCCATCCCGGGCGTGATGCGATCGAGGAACTCCACCACCGTCACCTGGGCGCCCAGCCGGCGCCAGACGGAACCCAACTCCAGGCCGATGATGCCGGCGCCGATCACCAGAAGGCTCTTCGGAACCTCCGGCAGCGACAGCGCCCCGGTGGAGTCCACGATGCGGCCCTGGTCGACGCTCACGCCGGGGATCGCCGAGGGCTCCGAGCCCGTAGCGATGACGATGTTCCTGGCGGCGACCTGGGTGACCGCGCCATCGGGGCCGGCGACCTCGACCTTGCCCGGGCCGGTGATCTTGCCCTTGCCCTTCAGCCAGTCGACCTTGTTCTTCTTGAACAGGAACTCGATGCCCTTGGTGAGCTGGGCCACCGAGGCGGCCTTCTGCGCCATCATCTGGGTCAGGTTGAGCTTCGGCTTGCCGACCTCGATGCCGAGCTCGGCGAAGTGGTTGGCCGCGGCGTCATAGAGCTCCGAGGCGTGCAGCAGGGCCTTCGACGGCATGCAGCCGACGTTGAGACAGGTGCCCCCCAGGGTCGCGCCGCCATCGATCCCCTTGTCGACGCAGGCGACCTTCAGGCCAAGCTGGCCCGCCCGGATCGCGGCGTTGTAGCCGCCAGGGCCGCCCCCGATGATGACGACGTCGTAGGGGGTCTCGGGAGTGGATTCAGCCATGGTGCGCCCGTTTGGATATGGGCGCGCACCCTAGGCGCCGAAGGGCTCAGGTCAACCGCGCGACCGTCGTAAATCGCGGCAGGCGGCGGCTACTTCGGGCCGGTCTTCTGTTCCGTCACATCGGTCTGCGGCGGCGGCGGGTTTTCGCTGGGCGTCGCCGGGGCTGTGGCGCTGCTGTTCTGGCCGGTGACCGCCGGCGCCGGAGAGGTCGCGCCGGTCTGGCCGCTGGGGGCCGCGGTCGAGCACGCATAGAGAACCAGGGCGCCCAGGGCGCAACCGGCGGCGCGCGCGGCGATCATCACATCGTGGCGCATGGGAGGCTTCCTTCGGTTGGCGGCGGCCCGTTTGCCGTCGCCCCGGGAGAACCCCTCCGGCGCCTGGGTGTTCCCCCAAAAGCGTCCCGGCCTACAGGTCGAGCAGCAGCCGCTGGGGCTCCTCGATGGCTTCCTTGACGTGGACCAGGAAGGTCACCGCCCCTTGGCCGTCGACCACCCGGTGGTCGTAGCTGAGCGCCAGGTACATCATCGGGCGGATTGCCACCTGGCCGCCGATCGCCATAGGCCGATCCTGGATCTTGTGCATCCCCAGGATGCCCGACTGCGGGGCGTTGAGGATCGGCGTCGACATCAGCGAGCCGTAGACCCCGCCGTTGGAGATGGTGAAGGTGCCGCCCTGCAGGTCTTCCAGCGCCAGCTGGCCATCGCGGGCCTTCTTGCCCAGCGCGCCGATGGCCTTTTCGATGCCGGCCAGGCTCATGGCGTCGGCGTCGCGGACCACCGGGGTCACCAGGCCGCGCTCGGTGCCGACCGCGACCGAGATGTCGTAGTGGTTCTTGTAGATCAGGTCCTGGCCGTCGATCTCGGCGTTGACCTCCGGGACCATCTTCAGGGCATGGACCACCGCGCGGACGAAGAAGCTCATGAAGCCCAGCTTCACGCCGTGGGTCTTCTCGAAGACGTCCTTGTACTGGTTGCGCAGGGCCATGACCGCGCTCATGTCCACCTCGTTGAAGGTGGTCAGCATGGCGGCGCTGTTCTGGGCTTCCTTCAGCCGGCGCGCGATGGTCTGGCGCAGGCGGGTCATGCGCACCCGCTCCTCGCGCTCATGCACCTCGCGCGGGCCGGCCGGGGCGGGCGCGGCCGGCGGGGCCTTGCCTCGGGCCTCCAGGGCGGCCAGCGCGTCGCCCTTGGTGATGCGGCCGTCCTTGCCGGTGCCGGCGATCTGCGAGACGTCGAGGTTGTTTTCGGCGGCGACCCGCTGCGCCGAGGGCGCCAGCACGGGCTCGGCGGCCGGCTTGGGGGCCGGAGCCGGCGCGGGCTTGGGCGCTTCCACCTTCGCAGCTTCCGGCTTGGGCGCTTCGGCCTTCGGGGCTTCGGCCTTGGGTTCGGGAGCGGCGGCCGGCTTGGCCGCGGCGGCGGCTTCGGTGATCTTGCCAAGCACCGCGCCCGGCTCGACCGTGGCGCCTTCCTCGGCGTTGATCTCGGCCAGCACCCCGTCGGACGGCGCGGCCACCTCCAGGCTCACCTTGTCCGTTTCGAGCTCGACCAGGATCTCATCCTTGCGCACCGCATCGCCGGCCTTCTTGGCCCAGCGCGCCACCGTGGCCTCGGTGACGGACTCGCCCAGCGTTGGCGTCATGATGTCGGCCATGGGGGATGATTTCCTTCTTCTCTCGGTCGGGGTTCAGGCGAAGGCTTCGGCGAGGAAGGCTTCGAGCTCCTTCACATGGCGCGCCATCAGGCCGGCGGCGGTCGAGGCCGAAGCCGGGCGGCCCACATAGCGGGCGCGCTTGGCGTGCACGTTCATGCGCTCCAGCGTCAGCTCCAGCCACGGGTCGACGAACATCCAGCCGCCCATGTTCTTGGGCTCTTCCTGGCACCAGACCAGCTCGGCGTTCTTGAAGCGCTTCAGCACGGCGGAGAGCGACTTCAGCGGCCAGGGATAGAACTGCTCCAGGCGCAGCAGGTAGATGTCGTCGCGGCCGGTCTTGGCGCGGTGGTCAACCAGGTCGAAGTAGACCTTGCCCGAGCAGAGGATCACCCGGGTGACCTTGTCGTCGGGGGCCAGCGTGATCCCGCCCACATCCATGTTGGCCTCGGCCCCGTCCGGCATCACCCGGTGGAAGCTGGTGCCCTCGGCGAGGTCGGAGAGGTAGGAGACCGCCCGCTTGTGCCGCAGCAGCGACTTGGGCGTCATGACGATCAGCGGCTTCCGGAACTCGCGGATCATCTGGCGGCGCAGCGCGTGGAAGTAGTTGGCCGGCGTCGAGCAGTTGACCACCTGCATGTTGTCCTCGGCGCAGGACTGCAGGTAGCGCTCCAGGCGCGCGGAGGAGTGCTCCGGCCCCTGGCCCTCGTAGCCGTGCGGCAAGAGCATGACGAGGCCGCTCATCCTGAGCCACTTGCGCTCGCCCGAGGAGATGAACTGGTCGACCACCACCTGGGCGCCGTTGGCGAAGTCGCCGAACTGGGCCTCCCACATGGTGAGCGTGTTGGGGTCGGTGAGCGAGAAGCCGTACTCGAAGCCCAGCACCGCCTCTTCCGACAGCGCCGAATTCAGCACCTCGAAGTGCGCCTGGCCGGGGCCGAGGTTGCGCAGCGGGAAATAGGTCTCCTCGGTCTTCTGGTCGACGATGCCGGCGTGGCGCTGGGTGAAGGTGCCGCGGATGGAATCCTGGCCCGACAGGCGCACCGGATAGCCCTGGTCGAGCAGGGTGGCGAAGGCCAGGCTCTCGGCGGTGGACCAGTCGATGCCCTCGCCGGCGTCGATGGCCTCGCGGCGGCCGGCGATCACCCGGTCCACGGTCTTGTGGACACTGACCCGCTCGGGGATCGAGGTCAGCTTGTGGCCGAGGTCGAGCAGCTTCTGCTTCGGAACCCCGGTGACGCCGCTTTCCTCGGAGCCGGGCAGCTTCAGGCCCGACCACTTGCCGTCCAGCCAGTCGGCCTTGTCGGCGTGGAAGGTCTTGCCGCTGTCGAACTCGGCGTCGAGGAACTTGTCGAACTCTGCGATCCAGCCGTCGATCTCGGCCTGGGTCGCGGTGCCCTCGGCGACCAGGCGCTGGGCGTAGAGGTCGCGGACGCTCGGGTGGTCCTTGATCTTGGCGTACATCAACGGCTGGGTCATCGTCGGGTCGTCGCCCTCGTTGTGACCGAACCGGCGGTAGCAGAACATGTCGATGACCACGTCCTTGCCGAACTGCTGGCGGTACTCCGTGGCGACGCGCGCGGCGAAGACGACGGCTTCGGGATCGTCGCCGTTGGCGTGGAAGATCGGGGCTTCCACCATCAGCGCGGTGTCCGACGGATAGGGCGAGGAGCGGCTGTTCTTCGGGCTGGTGGTGAAGCCGATCTGGTTGTTGACGATGAAGTGGATCGAGCCGCCCACGCCGTAGCCGCGCAGGCCCGACAGCGCGAAGCACTCCGCCACCACGCCCTGGCCCGCGAAGGCCGCGTCGCCGTGCATCAGCAGCGGCAACACATGGCCGCGCCCGGCGCCGGCGTTGGCGCGAAGCGTGAAGGCCTGCTTGGCGCGCGCCTTGCCGATCACCACCGGATTGACGATCTCCAGGTGCGACGGGTTGGCGGTCAGTGACAGGTGGACGGAATTGCCGTCGAACTCGCGGTCCGAGCTGGCGCCCAGGTGGTACTTCACGTCGCCCGAGCCCTCGACGTCGGAGGGGAGCGAGGAGCCGCCCTGGAACTCGTGGAAGATCACCTGGTAGGGCTTGCCCATCACGGCGGCCAGCACGTTCAGGCGGCCGCGATGCGGCATGCCGACGATGATGTCC
>NZ_DASYAF010000137.1:0-10549 GCF_036501465.1 Phenylobacterium sp. | reverse complement strand
TACCAGCCCTCATAGAAGGGCGTGGCCAGGTCGTAGTAGCCGCCCAGCAGCATCACCTTCAGGCTAGGGTTTTGCTTCATGGCGTTGGCCAGGTCCGGCATGACGTTGAGCATCGCGCGCGGCGCGCCAAAACCGCGGCCGGGCGGCACGTGGTTGTTGTCCCAGAAGCGGAAGACATTGACCGACGGCTTGAAGATCTTGCCCTCGCCGTAGCCCAGCGTCTTTCGCGCATAGTCGTTGAAGGCGCTGACGTAGGCGGACGAAAGCGCCGAGGACTGCGGATCGTAGCTCGACTCCTTGGACAGGGGATCGAGGTCGGGGCCCGAGAAGCGGGTATCGAGGCGACCGGTGGTCAGGCCCTGGTCGACCTGCAGTTCCTTCTCGAACTCGCCGCCGGTGATCCGCAGGTCCGCGCGCAGCACATAGGCGGCGGGCAGGCCGGTGTAGTGGGCGTAGCGCTCGGCGATGGCGCGCTTCTTGGCGGGATCGAGCTCGGCGCCCTTCTGCAGGGCGAGCGCATAGTCCCCGGTCGCGAAGTCCTCGACCTCCTTCAGATAGGCCTCGATGGTCGCCGGCGCGCCGGGCACCAGCTTGCGCGCCCAGGCGGTGGCCGCGTAGGTCGGCAGCGCGGTGATATAGGCCTGGTCGCTGCCCGGGTTGTTCTCCGCGCCGTCCACCGAGAGCGCGAAGTTCAGGATCTGCGACAGCAGCATCACGCCGTTGAAGTCGACGTTCTCGCCGGTGGTCAGGTCGTTGACCAGCACCGCCGAGCGCGGCGTGCCATAGCTCTCGCCGAACAGGTACTTGGGCGAGTTCCAGCGGCCGTATTGCGACAGGAAGGCCAGCACGAACTGGTCGAAGGCATAGGCGTCCTGGTCGACGCCCCAGAACGCCTTCTCCTTGTCCTTGCCGGCGATGCGGCTGAAGCCCGCGCCGGGCGCGTCGATGAACACCAGGTCGCTGACGTCCATCATCGAATAGTTGTTGTTGACCAGGGCGTAGGGTGCGGCTGGCGTATGGCCGCCGTTGTCGGCGGTGACCACCCGCTTCGGGCCCCAGGCGCCCATGTGCAGCCACATGGTCGAGGAGCCGGGACCGCCGTTGTAGATGAAGGTGATCGGCCGGTCGGCGGACGGCGCGCCCTTCTTGAAATAGGCGACGTAGAACATCGAGGCCTCGGCCTCGGGGTTGCCGCCCGCGCCCAGGTTCGCGCCCGGCGTGGGGCCGGACTCGCGGCGCGCGGCGTCATCCCAACCGCGCGGGTGGACGACGATGGTGCCGGCCACGGCGTGATAGGGGATGGTCTGGCCCTCGACGGTGACCACGCCCTCGCTGTCGTGGCGCTCAGGTTTGAACAGCACGCCGGCGTTGGGCTCGGCGGTGTTGGCGTCAGGCTTCTTCGCCGCGTCGGCGGCGACCTGGGCCGAGGGCGCCGCGGCGCCGCGCGTCCGGGAGCCGGACTTGGCGGCCGGCGCGTCGCCCGGCGGTTGCGCGGCGGCCAGGCCAGCGGTCAGCAGAACGGCCGCGCCGGCCAACAAGACTTTTCTCAGCACCTGGAGTTCCCCCGAAAAATTGTGCGCGCACGCTAGGCCGCGAGGGCCGGCTTTGACAACCGCGCGCCGAAAGACCGCCGATATTTCCGCGCCCGGAGGCTCAGGCCTCGAACATCGAATCGGCCACGCGGGCCGGCTTCTTCTTGCGCGGCGGCTCCCACATGACGCCCGGATAGCCTTTCAGCGGGCTGAGCTTCTCGCCCATCCAGGTCCAGTCGGCCTGCTCGGTGAGGTTCATGTGGTAGCGGGTGTCGCGGCCTGTCCGTTCGCGGAACACCGCGCGCGGAATGTTGACCATCTTGGGCGAGCGGGCCCGCTCGTAGAGCATCGGGGTGCCGCAGCGGGCGCAGAAACTGCGCGCCGTGCCGGCCTCGGCGTCCTCGTAGCGGGTCAGGTGCTCTTCGCCCGCCAGCAGGCGGAAGCGGCTCTTCCAACTGCCCACATAGGTGGCGTAGGCGCAGCCTTGGGCCCGGCGGCTCCGCTCGGAGTGGTCGTGCCAGGCCCAGACCGCCGGCACGTCGATCTCCAGCCTGACCGCGCCGCAGGCGCACGATCCCGCGGCCTGGACGGCTGAGGCCTTCTTTGCGGCGCCCGGCGCCGTCGACATTGCACGTCTCATCTCGGAAATACCGTCACCTAATGACCTCAAAGATATCACCTTTTCGCCCTGGCGATCAGTCTGTGGGCGCCCATGTCGGTAGGCGACCCGTCTGCTCGGGCCAGTTCGACCGTTGGCCATAGTGACCCGCGGCCTCTGGAAAAAGGAGGTCCCCATGAAACCGATCTTGAAGTCAGTACCCTTGAAACCCCTTCTCGGCGCGCTCGCCAGCGTCGCCCTGATCGCCACCCCGCTCGCCGCGGCCGCCCAGAGCCACCATGGCGGCGGTAGCTTCCACGGCGGCGGCGGATTCCACGGCGGATCCAGCTTCCACGGCGGCTCCGGCTTCCGCGGCGGCTCCAGCTTCCATGGCGGTGGTTTCCGCGGTGGCGGCTTCCGTGGCGGCGGCTTCCATGGCCGCGGCTTCCGCGGCGGCGTCCCGTTCGTCGGCGGCCTGGCCCTGGGCCTGGCGCTCGACGCCCCGTGGTACGGCGGCTACGGCTACTACGGGCCGGACTACTACGGCTATCCGGACTACGGCTACGCGCCGCCGCCGGCGAGCTGTGGCAACTGGTCGTGGAACCCGGCGCGCGGCGCCTATGACTGGATCCCCTGCTAGGGTTTCCTAGCCGGGGTTCGAGGGCGGCCCGGCCGCCGCCAAGTGTCGCCGGACGGCGCTTCCTCCCAAGAGAGGCGCGGTCCGGGGCGGCGGCCGAAGGCCCCCAAGCCCACACACCTTCCGGATCCCCTTCCGGATCGACGACTGGCCCCGCCTGGCGGGGCCTTCTTTTTTGCCGCGAGCTTGACCAAGCCGGCGGCGCCGCCGACGAAGCGGCATGATCCCCGCCACCCTTGCCGGCCGCCGCGACTTCATCGCCGCCAACACGCGCCGCCAGCGGCCGCCACATGTCGCGGAGATCGAGCTCTGCCTGGCCGACGAGATCACCCCGATCTGGCGCATGACCGAGGAGGCCCTGCAGGAGATCGGCCTGCCGCCACCCTTCTGGGCCTTCGCCTGGGCCGGCGGCCAGGCGCTGGCGCGCTATCTGCTGGACCAGCCCGGCCTCGTCGCCGGCCTGCGGGTGCTCGACTTCGCCGCCGGCTCCGGCCTGGTCGGCATCGCCGCGGCGAAGGCCGGCGCCGCCGAGGTTCGCTGCGCCGACATCGACCCGTTCTGCGAGGCGGCCGTGGGCCTGAACGCCGGGGCCAACGGCGTGGCCGTGGGCTTCATCGGCCACGACCTGCTGGACGCCGATCCGCCCGCCTGGGCTGAGGTCATCCTGGCCGGCGACATCTGCTACGAGAAGCCGCTGGCGACCCGCGTCCTGGGCTGGCTGGCCCTGGCCCGCGACCGCGGCGCCACCGTGCTGATCGGCGATCCGGGACGCAGCTATTTCCCGCGCCAGGGCCTCACCAAGCTCGCCGAATACCGGGTGCCCACCACCCGCGAGCTGGAGGACATGGAGATCAAGAAGACCGCCGTGTGGGCGATGCCCGAAGGCTACCTCGCGTGAGTTCCGTCCCGCCCCTGGTGGTCGCCATGATCCTCGGCGCGGCCCTGCTGCACGCCACCTGGAACGCGCTGCTGAAAAGCGGCCTCGACCGGCTGTGGTCGATCACCCTGATGTGCGCCGTCGCCGCCGTGGCGTCGGGGATCGCGGTGTTCTTCGTGCCGCTGCCGGCGGCCGCGGCCTGGGGTTGCGCCGTCTTCTCGGCGATCCTGCAGATCGGCTATTGCCTGTTCCTGGTCCGCGCCTACGACAAGGGCGAGCTCGGCCAAGTCTATCCGATCGCGCGCGGGTCGGCCCCGCTGCTGGTAGCGCTCGGCGGCGCGGTGTTCGCCCACGAGCAGCTCTCGGTCCCGGCTATCGCCGGCCTCGCCCTGTTGAGCGGCGGCATCATCACCCTGGGCCGCGGCCGCGATCGCCTGGACCGCGCGACCGCGCGCGACGCTGTCGTGGCCGGAGCCTTCATCGCCGCCTACATGGTCACCGACGGGATCGGCGTGCGGCTGGCTGGGAACGCCTTCTCCTATGTCGCCTGGATGACCTTGCTGCAGGGCGCGCCGATGCCGCTGGTCTATCTGGCCATACGCCGCCGCCTGCCGCCGCTGCGGCTCGAGCCGGAGACCCTGAAGGCCCTGGGCGGGGGCGTGCTGGGCCTGGCCGCCTACGCGGTCGTGGTCTGGGCCATGTCGCTGGCGCCGCTGGCCAAGGTCTCGGGCCTGCGCGAGACCTCGATCCTGTTCGCGGCCGTCCTGGGCGCCCTGTTCCTGGGCGAGCGCTTCACCCTGCGCAAGGCCGCCTGCGCGCTCGCCATCACCGCCGGCGCCCTGCTGCTGGCCTTCTAGGTCTCCAGCGCCCTAGGTTTCCAACTGTGCGTCGAGGGTGATCTCGGCGTTCAGCACCTTGGAGACCGGGCAGTTCTTCTCCGCGCCCTGGGCCAGTTCCCTGAACTTCGCCTCGTCCAGTCCGGGGACCTTGGCCCTGAGCGTCAGCGCCGACTTGCTGATCTTGAAGCCGCCGCCCTCGGCCGCCTCCAGCGTGACCGCCGCCTCGGTGCGCAGTTCCAGCGCCGTCAGCCCCGCCTGCTGCAGGCCGAAGGCGAGCGCCATGGTGAAACAGCCGGCGTGGGCCGCGGCGATCAGCTCCTCCGGATTGGTCCCCGGCGTGTCCTCGAAGCGGGTCTTGTAGCTGTAGGGCGCAGCGTCCAGCACCCCGGAATCCGTCGAGAGGTCGCCCGTCCCGTCGCGACCCGTTCCACGCCACATCGCGCTCGCCTTGCGGATCATTGAAGAGCCTCCGTCCTTTGGGTTGCCGCCGACCCGCCAGCTAGGCGCCCGCCCGCGGCCGCCGCCAGCCACAATCTTGCGACAGGCGACTCGACTCCGGCGGGCGGCGACGCTAATCAGGAACAAAATGGGAACAATCGGAGGCCTCAGGCATGCGCGAGGACGGCAAGATCGACTATGTGGAGCTGCCGGGCGGCGGCGCCCTGCCGGCGCTGAAGGCGTTCTACGCCGGGGCCTTCGGCTGGGCCTTCACCGACTACGGCCCCGACTATGCCGCCTTCAACGAGGGCCTGGACGGCGGCTTCTACGGCGCCGCGGAGGACGCGGCCCAGGTGGCCGCCAAGCCCCTGCCGATCCTCTACGCCCACGACCTGGAGGCCATGGAGGCCAAGGTGAAGGCGGCCGGCGGCGCGGTCGTGAAGCCGATCTTCGCCTTCCCGGGCGGCCGCCGGTTCCACTTCACCGACCCCGCCGGCAACGAACTGGCGGTTTGGAGCGAGGCATAGCGCCCAGGTTGCAGGGTTCTGTTCATCGCTCCGCGGTTTGATAGGCTGGCGAAGTCTGGGGGGACGACGATGAAGCTGCTGGTTCGATGGGCGGTGGCGCTGGTCTGCGCGGCGGGTTCGGCGCGAGCGGCGGACGAAAAGACGCTCGACAAGCTGGTCGCTCCGACGCCCGCTGAGATCGGAACGCCATTCACTGGCAAGACGACACAACCGATCAAGCTCACCCGGCTAGTCGTGCAGCTCAAACCCGAACCGTGGGCAGTGATACTGGTCCAGACTCACGGCGACAGTCGAACCGGGGCCGTGGTGGGTCCCCAACGCCGCGTCGTGGAGTGGCAAGACGGTCAGCAGATTATCAAGACGTCGACCCTGTCTCCCATTGTCGACGAGGAATTGGCGCGCGCCGGGGCTCGAAACGGACCGGAGGAAGCTAGCGTATTTACGGCTGACTCTCGGGCCAATCTCCAACTTGGAGCCCGTGTGACCGACATCGAAGCCCGGCTTTGCCAGTACTGCGGCTGGGATTCTGTGGGCCGATGGACCGGGGCGGTCACCATGACGGTTCGATGGGAAATCTATTCGAGCATCGATCGCAAGGTCGTCGCAGCCATCGAAACGTCTGGGGGATTCAATCAGGGAAAGCCAGGCTTAGAGGGCAGCGGGGAGCGGCTGGTCAACGAGGCTTTCCGAGACAACGTGCGAAGGTTGATCGCGTCACCAGACTTTCAACACGCTCTATCCGCCCCTCCTGGTGGAGTCCCCACAGTGCAGGCCAGGAAGGCGGATGAACAACCCATCAATCTTGTCGCCGCAAGGATCGTGCCGAGCCCGGTTCAGGCTACAGCATCCGTCGCGACAGTGTTTGCCAATGATGGGTCCGGCAGCGGCTTCCTGATCTCCGACGATGGCTACCTCCTGACCAACCAGCATGTTGTCGGCGTAGCGAAGTACGTGAAACTGAAATGGCCCGACGGCAAGGAAACCTTGGGCGAGGTGATCCGCAGCGACGCGCGGCGCGACATTGCGCTGGTTAAGACCGATCCAGGCGGCCGTCCTGCCCTTTCGCTGCGACTCGCCAAGCCGCAGATGAGCGAGACCGTATTTGCTCTCGGTTCGCCCTTTGGCGATCAATTCCAGGGCTCACTGAGCAAGGGGATCGTCTCTTCCCTCCGGACCATCGACGGCCTTGATCTCATCCAGAGCGACGTGGCCGTAAACCATGGCAACTCGGGCGGCCCATTGCTGGACGAATCCGGTCGGGTGATTGGGCTCACCGACTGGGGCAGGATGGAGAACGGCGTTCCTGTGGGCGTGAATCTCTTTATCCCCATCGACGATGCCTTGCGCACCCTGAATCTCATACCGCCGACCCCGGCCGCACCCACGCCGCCGCAGCACACCGCCACGGCGTCCAAGGCGCGCGCGAAACCGTAACGACCTCCCGGAGGGGCTCTGTTAAGCTCGGCCCTGTAGGGGAGACGCATGAGGCGTTGGGCGATCCTGGCGTTGGCGGCGGCGAGCCTGGCCTGTTCGGCCGGGGCCGCGCGCGCGGCCGACGAGGGCAAGCTCAAGAACCTCAAGGCGCCGCCGCCTGCGGCCGCGCCAACGCTCACCGGCGACCTGCGGGTGGTGAAGTTCACCCGCATGATCGTCGAGCTGAAGCCCGAGCCCTGGGCCTTCATGCGCAACCAGGCCACCTTCGCCGACGACCGCCTGCTGTCCTGGCAGGACGGCCAGAAGGCGATGAACCCGCAGGCCTATGCCGCCATCTTCGATCAGGAGCTGAAGCGGGCGGCCGGCAAGAGCCCGGGCGCCGGCGGCCTCTTCACCCAGGAAGCCTCCAGCCCCGACTTCCTGGCCGCGGTGAAGATCACCGACATGGAGGGCCGGTTCTGCAAGGCCTGTGGCCTGAGCGGCCTCAACGACAAGTGGGACGGCGCGGTGGTGATGACCGCCCACTGGGAGGTCTATTCCGTGCTCGACCGGCGCGTGGTCGCCAGCGCCGACATCACCGGCGGCTATTCCCCCACCAAGGGCTTCGACGGCGAGCCCGAGCAGCTGATCACCGAAGCCTTCCGCGACAATGTCCGCCGGCTGATCGCCCTGCCCGACTTCCAGAAGGCGGTGACGACGCCGGCCCCGGTGCTGGCCGCCGCCCCGCCGCCGAAGACCTCCATCGCCCTGGTGGCGGCGCGGCCCAAGCCCGCCATCGCCCAGGCCTCGGCCTCGGTCTGCGTGGTGTTCTCGCCGCAGGGCTCCGGCAGCGGCTTCCTGATCTCCGACGACGGCTATCTGCTCACCAACCACCACGTGGTGGGCGCGGCCAAGGTGGTGAAGATCAAGTGGGCCGACGGCTCGGAGAGCGTGGGCCAGGTGATCCGCTCCGACTCGCGCCGCGACGTGGCCCTGGTCAAGGCCGATTCCGGCGGCCGCGCCGCGCTCGGGATGCGCCATGCCGCCGCCCAGCAGGGCGAGACGGTCTACGCCATCGGCTCGCCGCTGGGCGACCGGTTCCAGAACACCATGAGCAAGGGCATCGTCTCGGCGCTGCGCAACCAGCAGGGCCTGGCCTACATCCAGAGCGACGTGATGGTGAACCACGGCTCCTCCGGCGGGCCGCTGCTGGACGAGACCGGCCGGGTGATCGGGCTCACCGCCTCGGGCCAGGTGATCAATGGCGCGCCGGTGGGAATCAACTTCTTCATCCCCATCGACGACGCGCTGAAGACGCTGAACCTCACCGCGCCGTCGGAACCCGCCGTCCGCGAGGCCGCCGCCCACACGCCCTAAGGCCCCGCGATCCCAACGGAGCGCCCCAATGGGTCCGATGCGCCGCAGAGCCTTCCTCACCGCCGGCCTGGGGGCCGCCGCGGGCCTCGGCGCCGCCCTGGTCCCGGCCGACGCCTTCGCCGCTGACGCCAAGGCCAAGACCGCGCCGGCCAAGGCCCCGCCCGCCAAGGGTCCGCCCGCAAAGCCGGCCTCCGGCCTCGGCGCGTTGAAGCCGATGACCGCCGAGGCCAAGCCGATCAGCGTCGAGGAGCGCCTCGAACGCATCGGCCGCCTGCAGCGCGCCATGGCCGCCAGGGGCGTCGGCGCCCTGATCATGGAATCCGGCTCCAGCCTCGAATACTTCACCGGCGTCCAGTGGCGCCGCTCCGAGCGGACCACCGCGGCGATCATCCCGGTCAAGGGCGAGGTGGTGATCGTCACCCCGGCCTTCGAGGAGCCCTCGGTGCGCGAGACCCTGGCGGTGGGCGGCGACGTCCGGCCCTGGAACGAGCACGAAAGCCCGTTCGCCCGCATGGTCGGCGCCATGAAGGACCGCAGTGTGATGGGCGGCGACATCGCCTTCGAATCCACCACCCGCCTGTTCATCGTCGACGGGGTGCGCGAGGCCGGCGGCGGGGCCTATCGGGTGGTCAGCGGCGACGCCCTGGTCAAGCAGGTGCGGCTGATCAAGTCGCCGGCCGAGCTGTCGCTGATGCAGACGGCCAACGACGTCACCCTGGCGGCGCTGAAATATGTGCATGCCAATGTCCACGCCGGCATGAGCCCCGGCGAGATCGGCGCGATGATGAACGCCGCCACCGTGGCGCTGGGCGGCGCGCCGGAGTTCAGCCTGGTGCTGATCAACGAGGCCAGCGCCTATCCGCACGGCTCCAAGCAGAAGCAGACCCTGCGCGACGGCTCGGTGATCCTGATGGACGTGGGCTGCGCCGTGCATGGCTACCAGTCCGACATCTCGCGCACCTGGGTGATGGGCGCCCCGACCGCCAAGCAGCGCAAGGTCTGGGACACCGTGAAGAAGGGCCAGGAGCTGGCGCTGGAAACCGCCAAGCTGGGGACCCCGGTGGGCGCCATCGACGACGCCGTGCGCGCCTACTACGACAAGGAAGGCTGGGGCCCCGGCTACAAGCTGCCCGGCCTGTCACACCGCACCGGCCACGGCATCGGCCTCGACGGGCACGAGCCGCCGTACCTGGTGAACGGCGACACGACCCCGCTGGCGCCCGGCATGTGCTTCTCCGACGAGCCCGGCATCTACATCCCCGGCGAGTTCGGCATCCGCCTGGAGGATTGCTGGCGCATGACCATGGACGGGCCGAAGCTGTTCACCCCGCTCGCCCGGTCGATCGACGATCCGATCTAGGCGAGCCCAAAACTTAATCCGCCTTAACCACGTTCGTTGACCGCCTCTACACCGGGGGCGCCGTTTCATGCGCCCTGGGGGGCCTCAGTTGGAGGCTCGAGTGACCGATCCGTCGCGACCGAACGCGGTCGATTTCACCTTCACGGGCGAGGCTGCCCGGCCGCGGGCGCGCACGGCTCAGGACGAGCGGCGCGAACTCGACCACCGCCTGGCCAACAGCCTGCAGCTGGCCGCCGACTTCCTGATCTTCGAGCACACCCGGGTCAGCGACCTCGAGGCGCGCGCCGCCCTGATCGCCACGGCCGAGCGGCTCTCCGCCGTGGGCCAGATGCACCGTTTCCTGGCGGCCCAGGCGGACGCCTCATCCATCGCGCTTGCGGCCTTCCTGCCCGAGCTCGGCAAGCTGATCGCCGAGAGCACCGGCCTCACCTGCGACGTCGATGCCGAAGCGGTCGACGTCCCGGCCGACATGGCCCAGCAGCTGGCCATCGCGGTCAACGAACTGGCCATGAACGCCGCCAAGCATGCCTATTCGTGGGGCGCGCCGGGGCCGCTGCACATCGCCTGCGCCCAGCGGGGCGGCCGGCTGGTGCTGAGCGTGGCCGACGAGGGCCGCGGCCTCAGCCCCGCTTTCGCGGCGCACCGCTCGGGCGGCGGCCTGGGCATGACTATCGTCCAGGCGATCGTGCGCCAGCTGGGCGGCCTGCTGGAGGCCACCAGCCAGGGCGGCGCGCGCTTCACGCTCACCGCGCCCCTGCCGTCGGCCCGGCGCACGGGATCGCGCTCCTTCGCGCCGAGCGACGACGGCGAGGACTAGGTGTTCAGTCCCGAGGTCAAGTGGACGGGATCGATCCTGAAGCGATCCGGCTTATCCGCCCAGGCCTTGCAGATGGCTTCGTAGGGTGTGAGGCCCTGTAGGGTCTTCAGCCGCTTGGCGAAGTTGTAGGCGTC
>NZ_DASYAF010000136.1:0-23304 GCF_036501465.1 Phenylobacterium sp. | reverse complement strand
TGGGGAACGGCGCGCTATAGGTTCCCCGCCTCTGCCGCGCAGGCTTTGCTTTCGACCGGAGTCCCCGTTTGACCGATCTATTCGAAGAGGTCGAGGAGCAGCTTCGCTCCGACCGCTACAAGGCGCTCGTGCGCCGGGCCGCGCCGTGGGTGCTGACGGCCGCCGCGGTCGCCCTGGTGGCCGCCCTCGGGGTCTGGGGCTGGCAGCAATACAACCTGCAGATCACCAACAAGGCGTCCGAGGAATATTCCCAGGCCCTGACCGCGGGCGGGCAGGGCGATATCCCCAAGGCGACGCAACTGTTCACCGAGATCAGCAAGTCGCAATCGAAGGCCTACAAGTCGCTGTCCCTCATGCAGTTGGGCGCGCTCAAGATGGCGGCCGGCAAGCCGGACGACGTCAAGGCCGCCGTCGCCCTGTTCGACCAGGCCGCCGCCGCCGCGCCGGATGATGTCATCGGCGACGCCGCGCGCCTCAAATCCGCCTTCGCGATCCTCGACACCGCTCCCTACGCGGACGTGGAGGGGCGCTTGACGCCATTGATGAAAGACAAGCATCCCTACCGGGTGCAGGCGCGCGAGGCCTTGGCCTTCGCTAAGCTGATGAAGGGCGACGACAAGGGCGCCCGCGGCGACTTCGTGGTCATTTCCCAGTCGCTGGACGCTCCCGAAGGGCTGCGCCAGCGGGCCAAGGCGGCCATGGACCTGATCGACACCGGCTCGGCCGCGGCGGTTCCCGCGACGGTCAAGGCGGCGATCGCCATGCCGCCGGCGATGCTGGTCGGCCCGAACGGCGCGCCGATGGGCGTCGCCCCGCCTGAAGCGCAAGATCCGTCCGGCGGCCAATGATCTCGCGTCATAAGAGTCTCATAGCGGTCGCCCTGATCGCGGCGTTCGGCGTGGCCGGGTGCTCGACCATCGGCCGCCTGAACCCGTTCCACGGCTCGACGCCGAAGGAAACCCCGACCGAGGGCGATCGCATCTCGATCGTCGCCACCGATCAGAAGCTTGAGCCGGCCGAGGCGCTGAAGGGCGTCGACTTCGCCCTGCCGCAGGTCGAGAAGATCGCCGCTTGGCCGCTGCCCGGCGGATCGCCCGAGCAGGCGACGGGGAACGCCGACGCCGCGCCGAACCTGGCCATCGCCTGGAAGAAGAGCATCGGCATGGCGTCCAGGGGCGGGGAGCTGATCACCGCCCCGCCGATCGCCGCCGACGGCAAGGTCTTCACCATGGACGCCCAGGCCGGCGTCCAGGCGCACAACGCCCAGACCGGCGCCCTGGTCTGGCGGATCAACATGCGGCCCAACGACAACCGCCGCGATCGCGAGGGCTTCGGCGGCGGCCTGGCCTATTCCGGCGGCAAGCTCTACATGACCTCCGGCTTCCGGATGGTGGCCGAGCTCGACGCCGCCACCGGCCGTGTCGGCTGGCGGGTGCGCACCGAGCAGCCGATCCATGGCGCGCCCACCGTGGCCGGCGGGCGGGTGATGGCCGTGGCCATCGACAACACCCTTTTGACCTTCGACGCCGCGACCGGCGCGCCAGGCTGGACCTATCAGGCCCTGGCGGAATCGGCGCGGATCCTGGCCGCCTCAAGCCCGGCCATCGCCGGCGACACGGTGGTGGCCTCGTTCGGCTCCGGCGAACTGGTGGCCCTGCGCACGGTCAACGGCAACGATCTGTGGAACAACGCCCTGTCGCGGGCCAGCCGCACCAGCGCGCTGTCGGAAATTCGCGACATTCCCGGCCGGCCGGTGGTCTACGGCGGCGACGTGTTCGCGATCAGCCACTCCGGCGTCTTCGCCGCGACCGACCTTCGCACCGGCCAAGCGCGCTGGAGCCTGCCGCTGGTGGGGATCACCTCGCCGCTTCCCGAGGGCGACGTGGTCTATGCCGTCGGCATCGAGGGCAAGCTGGTGTGCGCCGCCCGCGAAAGCGGCCAGATCTACTGGATCCAGGATCTCAACGCCGGCTATGTGCCGAAGAAGAAGGGCGGGATCTGGGGCATCGGCGCCCACACCATCCCCAAGCCGCTGTGGACCAGCCCGATCCTGGTCGACAACCGTCTGCTGGTCGTCTCGTCGGGCGGCGAACTGGAGGCGCTGAACGCCAAGACGGGCGCGGTGGAGAAGAAGGTCGAACTCGGCGCGCCCGTGCTGATGTCGCCAATCGCGGCCGGCGACATGGTCTATGTGGTCACGGACACCGGCCAACTGATCGCTCTGCGCTGAGCAATCGGTCTATGCTGACGCCATGGCGCTGAAACTCGCGATCGTCGGGCGTCCGAACGTCGGCAAGTCCACCCTGTTCAACCGGCTGGCGGGTCGCAAGCTCGCCATCGTCGACGACCGGCCGGGCGTGACCCGCGACCGCCGCTTCGGCACGGGCCGGATCGGCGACCTGGACCTCGAACTGATCGACACCGCCGGCTTCGAGGACGTCGCCGACGAAAGCCTGGAAGCGCGGATGCGCGCCCAGACCGAGCTGGCGCTCGACGAGGCCGATGTGGCCCTCTTCGTGGTCGACAGCCGCGATGGCGTGACCGGCCTGGACGAGGTGTTCGCCGAGATCCTGCGCCGGCGCGACATGCCGGTCGTGCTGGCCGCCAACAAGGCGGAGGGCAAGGCCGGTGACGACGGCGTGCTGGAGGCCTACGGTCTGGGCCTGGGCGAGCCCGTGCCGATCTCCGCCGAGCATGGCGAGGGCATGGCCGACCTCTACGCCGCTCTCATCGCCGTGGCGGCGGACCAGAGCGACCTCGAGGATGAGGCGGGCGACAAGGCGGTGAAGATCGCCATCGTCGGCCGGCCCAACGCCGGGAAGTCGACCCTGGTCAACCGGCTGATCGGCGAGGACCGCCTGCTGACCGGCCCCGAGGCCGGGATCACCCGTGACGCCATCCCGGTGGACTGGACCTGGGAGGACCGCCCGGTCCGGCTGGTCGACACCGCGGGCCTGCGCCGCCGCGCCAAGGTGCAGGAGAAGCTGGAGAAGCTCTCCACCGCCGACACCATCCGCGCCATCACCTTCGCCGAGGTGGTGATCCTGGTGATGGACGCCACCCATCCCTTCGAGATTCAGGACCTGCAGATCGCCGACCTGGTGGAGCGTGAGGGCCGGGGCCTGGTCTTCGTCCTGGCCAAGTGGGACCTGGTGGCGGACCAGCAGGCGAAGCTCGCCGAATTCATCGAGGACGCCCAGCGCCACCTGCCGCAGCTCAGGGGCGCGCCGGTGGTGGCGCTGTCGGCGGAGACCGGTCGTGGTCTCGAAAAGCTGATGCCGGCGGTCTTCAAGGTGCACGGCGACTGGTCGACCAAGGTGAAGACCCGCGACCTCAACGACTGGCTGCGCATGGCCACCGAACGCCACCCCCCGCCGGCGGTGAATGGGCGCAGGATCAAGCCCAAGTACATGGCCCAGACCAAGTCGCGGCCGCCGACCTTCGTGCTGTTCGCCAGCCGCGCCGACCAGCTGCCCGACAGCTACCGCCGCTACCTGGTCAATTCGATCCGCGAGAGCTTCGACCTGCCGGGCGTGCCGATCCGGGTGACGGTGAAGTCGAACAAGAACCCCTACGCCGAGGGGGAGGAGAAGGCCGGCCAGGGCTCCGAGCGCGCACCATTCGGTGTCGCCCTGCCGACCACGGGCCTGAAGGCCAAGACCCGGATCGCGGCGGCGGCGAAGGCCAAGGCCGGCGCGGCGGGCAAGTCCCGAGCGCCCGGCAAATCCAAGGCCAAGCCCGCCAAGTCCGGTGCGCCCCGCGGCCGCGCCGCCAAGCTGGCCCGGCCCGGGGTCAAGCCGAAGCGAGCGTCCCGGCCGTCTTCCAGTCCGCGAAGACCACGTTAGCGGTCGGCAGGCCCAGGTCGGCCTGCGCCAGCTCAACGATCAGCGGCCCGATCTCCTCCGGCGGGGTCACCGTCTCGGGGTCCTCGCCCGGCATGGCCTCGGCGCGCATTCTGGTGCGCATGGTGTTGGGGTCGAGCAGGACGGCGCGGATGCTGGTCTGCTCCAGTTCGTCCGCCCAGGTGCGGACCATGTGCTCCAGCCCGGCCTTGGTGATCCCGTAGGGCCCCCAGAAGGCCTTGGGCCGCGACGCCCGTCCGCTGGTCAGGAAGATGGCGCGTGCGGCCTCGGCGGCGCGCAGCAGGGGCTCGGTGGCGCGGATCAGCCGGTAGGAGGCGGTCAGGTTCACCGCCACGGTGCGGTCCCAATGCTTGGGCTCGAGGTGGCTGACCGGAGTCATCGGCCCAAGGATCGCGGCGGCATGCACCAGGATGTCCAGCCGGCCGAAGCGGTTGTGCAGCGCCAGGCCCAGGTGGTCGAGGCCATCGCCCTCGGCGATATCCATGGGAACCAGGGTGGCGTGCTCGCCCGTCGCGGCGAACACCTCATCGTCGAGTTCGGTCAGGCCGCCTTCTGTGCGGGCGACGGCGACGACGTGGGCGCCGGCCTTGGCCAAGGCGAAGGCGGCGGCGCGGCCGATACCGCGGCTGGCGCCGGTCACAAGGGCGATCTTGCCGGCGAGCGGCTTTTCGGAGGCAGGAGAAGCAGACATGGGGCGGTGTCCTAGCCGCTCGCGGCCTCGGTGTCTGCCGCGATCGTGTCGGCGCGGTTCGCGTAGCGCTGGGCGATCACGGCGCAGGCCATCAGTTGGATCTGGTGGAACAGCATCAGGGGCAGGAGCGCCAGGCCGGCGGTGGCGGCGGGGAACAGCACGCCGGCCATCGGCACGCCGCTCGCCAGGCTCTTCTTCGAGCCGCAGAAGACGATGGCGATCTCGTCCGGCTTGGCGAAGCCCAGGGCCCGCGCCGTGAAGAAGGTCGCCATCAGGACGACGGCCAGCAGGACGCTGCAGATCACCAGCAGGCGGGCGAGGTCGAGCGCGTCGATCTTCGACCAGACGCCTTCGACGACGGCGCTGGAGAAGGCTGTGTAGACCACCAGCAGGATCGAGCCGCGGTCGACGATCTGCACCAGCTTCGCGTGCGCCGAAACCCAGCCGCCGATCCAGCGGCGCAGCACCTGGCCGGCGATGAACGGCAGCAGGAGCTGTTCCACGATGGCCCAGGCGGAGCTGGGCGAGATCGCGCTCTGAGCGTGCATCAGGAAGCCCACCAGCACCGGCGTCAGCACGATGCCGATCAGGTTGGAGGCCGAGGCCGCCGCCACCGCCGCGGCCACATTGCCCCGCGCGATCACCGTGAAGCCGATGGAGGACTGGATGGTCGAGGGCAGGCACCCCAGGAAGACGATCCCGCCGGCCAGCGCCGAGGGCGTGATCCAGGCGGGCAGGGCGGCGATCCCCAGGCAGAGCAGGGGGAACAGGACGAAGGTCGAGCCCATCACCACCAGGTGCAGCCGCCAGTGGGTCACCCCGCCGATCACAGCCTCGCGTGACAGCCTCGCCCCGTGCAGGAAGAACACCAGGCCGATGGCGACCTTGGTGGCGAGGCTGAAACCGTGCGCGGCGACGCCCCGGGCCGGCAGGAACGAGGCGGCCACCACCATCGACAGGATCAGCAGGAGATATTTGTCGACCTTCAGGCGGGAAAGCCATCCGCCTGGGCCGGCTTCGCTCACTAGGCGTCGACCAGGAAGGAGAGCTGCCGCTCGGAAACCTCATTGCGGCCTTCGGCGATCTCGCGGTCCAGCAGGCGCGTGGGGTAGTCGCCAGTGAAGTAGTGGTCGGTGAACTGCGGCTGGGCGGCGTCGCGCGGGCCTTCGCCCATCGCCCAGTAGAGGCCCTCGACGGAGAGGTAGCCCATGGAGTCCACGTCGAGGATCTTGGCGATCTCCTCGACCGAATGATTGGCGGCCAGCAGCTTGTCGCGGTCCGGCATGTCGATGCCGTAGAAGTCCGGCCACTGGATCGGCGGCGAGGCGGATCGCAGATGCACCTCCGCCGCGCCGGCCTCGCGCACCATGCGCACCACACGCACCGAATTGGTGCCGCGCACGATGCTGTCGTCGATCAGGAAGACCCGCTTGCCGGCCAGCACCGAGCGGTTGGGCGACAGCTTCATCCGAACGCTGGATTCGCGGGTCGCCTGGGTGGGCTGGATGAAGGTGCGGCCGACGTAGTGGTTGCGGATGATACCCATCTCAAAGGGCAGGCCGGTCTCCTGGGCGAAGCCGAGGGCCGCGGGCACGCCGCTGTCGGGCACCGGCACGACCACGTCGGCGGGGACCATGCTCTCCTGCGCCAGCCGACGGCCCATGCGCTTGCGGACATCGTAGACCGAGCGGCCGTTCACGACGGAGTCAGGGCGCGCGAAATAGACGTATTCGAAGATGCAGGGCCGGGCCTGCTGGGCCGGAAACGGCCGCAGGCTCTGGATGCCGTTCTTGTCGATGACCACCAGCTCGCCATGCTCGATGTCGCGCACGAACTTGGCGCCGATGATGTCCAGCGCGCAGGTCTCGGAGGCCAGGATCGGCTTGCCGTTCAGGTCGCCAAGCACCAGCGGGCGGATGCCCAGCGGATCGCGCACGCCGATCAGCTTCTTGTTCGTCAGCGCCACCAGGGCGTAGCCGCCCTCGATCTGCGACAGGGCCTCGATGAAGCGCTCCACGAACCGCGACCGGCGTGAGCGGGCGATCAGGTGTAGGATCACCTCGGAGTCCGAGGTCGACTGGAAGATGACCCCGTTGGCCACGAGCTGTTCGCGCAGGGTCAGGAAGTTGGTCAGGTTGCCGTTGTGGGCCAGGGCCACGCCGCCCGCCTCCATGTCCGCGAACATCGGCTGGACGTTTCGGATCACCGAGCCGCCGGAGGTGGAGTAGCGCGTGTGGCCGATGGCGAAGCGGCCGGGCAGGCGCTCGGTCAGGTCCGCGCCGCCGAAAGCGTCGCCCACGTGGCCCATGTGCCGTTCGGTGTGGAAGCGCTGGCCGTCGAAGGCGGCGATACCGCAGGCCTCCTGTCCACGATGCTGCAGGGCGTGCAGGCCGAGCGCGGTGAGACCGGCCGCCTCGGTCGTGTCGAAGACGCCGAAGACGCCGCATTCCAGTCGCGGGGCGTCGTCGGTGGGATCGAGGAGGATCTGCGAACGTCGCGTCTCAGCGCTCATCGCGTTTCTCCATAAGGTCCTCGATTTCCTGGCGTTGGCGGGCGTCGTAGCCTTCTGACTTCAATCTGTCATCTATGGCGTCGTGCTTGGCGCCCTGCAGGGCGTTGTCGAAGGCCGGTTTGATCCGCCCGGCGATGTCCAGGCCCTGGGGCGCGAGCGCGGTCAGGGCCTTGCCCATGTCCTGGGCGAGCGGCCAGGTGCTGGCCCCGACGATCCAGTGGGGCCGCAGGTCCTCAGGCGTCGCGGCGACGAACATCAGGTCCAGAACGCCCAGCACCAGCAGCCCGCGCAGCAGTCCGATCGCCAGGCCCGCGCTGCGATCGAGAGCGCCCAGGAACTCGGTCTCCTGGATCTGCCGCGCGATCACCGCGCCCGCCGCCCGGACGATCATATAGACCACCACGAAGACCAGGATCAGCGCCGCCCCGGTGGCCAGCCAGCCGGGATGCAGCACCTTCTGGAAATAGGGGGCGGTGATGTGCAGGCTGAACACCGCCACCGCCGCGCCCATCACCAGGGCCAGCAGGGAGACAACCTCCAGCACCGCGCCCCGCGCAAAGCCCACCGCCGCCGAGACCAGCAGCAGGACCAGGACGAGCAGGTCGAACTGGGTGATGCCTAGTCCCATCGCGCGTCCCCGATACGGGCGATGGCGTCGGCCAGCCGACCTGCGCCTATGGTTCCCATGCTCGCGCCACCATCCATCTCCGTCGGTCCGAGGGCGCGACGGAACCCCAGCTTGGCGGCTTCCTTGAGGCGGCTGTCCATGCGGCTGACCGCGCGGACCTCGCCGGAAAGGCTGATCTCGCCGAACACCACGCAATCCTGCGGCAGGGCCTCGTCGAGGGCGGAGGAAGCCAGCGCGGCGGCGGCGGCGAGGTCGGCGGCCGGTTCGGTGATGCGCAAGCCGCCGGCGACGTTCAGGTACACGTCGCGGTCGCCGAGCGACAGGCCGCAGCGCGCCTCCAGCACCGCCAGCACCATGGCCAGGCGCCCGCTGTCCCAGCCGACGACCGCGCGCCGGGGCGTGCCGTAGGCGCTGGGCGCCACCAGGGCCTGGAATTCCACCAGCACCGGGCGCGAGCCCTCGATGCCGGCGAACACCGCCGCGCCGGCCGCTCGCGCGCCGGCCGTGTTGAGGAACAGGGCCGATGGGTTGCGCACCTCGCGCAGGCCCGCATCGCCCATCTCGAAGACGCCGATCTCGTCGGTGGCGCCGAAGCGGTTCTTGGCCCCGCGCAGGATGCGGAACGGGTAGCCGCGCTCGCCTTCGAAGGCGAGGACCGCGTCGACCATGTGCTCGATGACGCGGGGCCCGGCGATGGTCCCTTCCTTGGTGACGTGGCCCACCAGGACGATGGCGACGCCGCGGCTCTTGGCCAGGCGCACCAGCTCGCCGGCGGCCGCGCGCACCTGGGTGACCGAGCCCGGCCCGGCCTCGTGGGCGTCGCTCCACAGGGTCTGGACGGAATCGATGACGACCAGGTCGAAGGGCTCGCGCTTCAGGCCGTCCACGATGGTGCGCAACGCCGTCTCGGCCGCCAGCTTCACCGGCGCCTCGGCCAGGCCCATGCGCTGGGCGCGGGCACGCACCTGCTCCACCGCCTCCTCGCCCGAGATGTAGGCGCAGCGCGCGCCCCGCTTGGCGGCTTCCGCGGCGACCTGCAGCAACAGGGTCGACTTGCCGACGCCTGGGTCGCCGCCCAGCAGGATCGCCGAGCCCGGGACCACGCCGCCGCCGCACACCCGGTCGAACTCTTCCACGCCGGTGGCGATGCGCGGCGGGGCCGGCGTCTCGTCCTCAAGCCCCTCGAAGGCGAGGCCCTTGCCGCGAGCAGTCGAGCGCGAGGGGGCCAGGGCGCCGGGCGGGCGCGACTGCACCTCCTCGACCAGGCTGTTCCAGGCGTTGCAGGCCGGGCACTGGCCCGCCCACTTGGTCTGGACGGCCCCGCAGGACTGGCAGGCGTATACGGCGCCGTCGCGGGCCATGGCGGAACGAACAAGCTCCTGATTCGATATGGGGATCAGTCTAGCTGACCTGGGCCGCCCCGCCTTGCGCTTGCTGAGGCGCGGCGTTGGGCTAGGCTCAGATAGGAACGACGGGAGACGGACGCCATGACCGAAGCGGAGCCGGGAGAGCCCCGCATCCCTGGAGGCCCGGTGGCGCGGATGCTGAACCTCCTGCTGCACCCGGCCGAGACCTGGGAGGTCCTCGCCGACGAGCCGGCGACCATCGAAGGGCTCTATCGCCACTGGGTGCTGCCGTTGGCCGCGCTTCCCGCGGCGGCCACGGCCGTCGGGTTGATCTCCTTCCACGGCTTCGTGCTGTTCGGCACCCGCTATCAGCCGAGCTTCCTGTCGATCATCGGCGGCGGGCTGGCGGAATATGTGCTGATCCTCATCGCGACCTATCTGATGGCGGTCATCGTCGACGTGGCCTCGCCGCGGTTCGGCGGCGATCGCGGGCTGACCCAGGCGTTCAAGCTCGTGGCCTATTCCGGGACCTCGGCCTGGGTGTTCGGCCTGTTCGCCCTGCTGCCCATGGCCGGCGAGCTGATCGCCTTCCTGGGCTGCCTCTACAGCCTCTATCTCCTGTACCTCGGCCTGCCGCGGGTGATGCGATCCAACCCGGACTCCACGCTCACCTACTTCGGCCTGATCCTGGCGATCTCGGTGCTGATGTTCGCGGTGATCAATACGGTGTCGCACAACGTCAGCGACGTCGGCGGCCCCGTGCGGATCTACTAGGCCTCGCCGAGGTAGACGCGCTCCGCCCTGCGGCTGAGGCGGACGAGGATTTCGTGGGCGACGGTGCCGCCGGCCGCGGCGAGGTCGTCGAGCTGGGCATGGGCGCCCAACAGTTCGACTGTGTCGCCGGGCGCGGCGGGCGCGTCGCCGATCTCGATCACAAGCATGTCCATGTTGACGATCATCAGCCGCCGTTTCGCGCCGGCCAGCCAGGCGTAGCCCGCCCCGCGCGCCGCGCGGATCA
Organism: Phenylobacterium sp.; assembly: GCF_036501465.1. GTDB lineage: Bacteria > Pseudomonadota > Alphaproteobacteria > Caulobacterales > Caulobacteraceae > Phenylobacterium. The sequence goes on along the minus strand of NZ_DASYAF010000136.1, from coordinate 13,246 downwards.
CGCCGTCGGTGTAGCCGGCGGCGACCACCGCCACGCGGGTGGGCTCGGGTATGCGCAGGCTGTCGCCATAGCCCAGGATGTCGCCGGGGCGCAGGTTGCGGACGTCGAGGATCGGCGCGGTGAGGCTGGCCACGGCTTGCAGCCGCGGGTCCGGGACTTCGCGCGGGCCGCCGCCGAACAGGCTGATCCCCGGACGGGACATGTCGAAGCGGTAGTCGGGCCCGAGGAAGATCCCGGCGGAGGCCGAGAGGCTCGCACGGGCCTCGGGGAACAGCTCGCGCGCCTCAAGGAACCGCGCCAACTGACCGATGTTACGGGGGGTTTCCGGCTCGGCGGCGGAGCCGAGGTGGCTCATGACCAGGCCGACGTCGAGGCCGCGCAGGCGGTCGACCGCCTGCACGGCGGCGCGGGCCTCATCCAGGGTCAGGCCCTGGCGGCTCATGCCGGTGTCGATGTTGATCGCGCAGGGCAGGGCCCGGCCGCGGGCGGCGGCGAAATCCGTGGCCGCGGCGACCTGCGGCAGGCTGGAAAGGATGGGCGTCAGGTCCGCGCCGGCCAGGCGCCGGCCCGCGCCCTGGGTGAAGCCGTCCAGGACATAGATCGCCGCCGGCCGCCCGGCGCCCAGGGCCGCACGCAGGATTTCCCCCTCGGACAGCCGGGCCACGAAGAAGCTGCGCGCGCCCTCCGCCCAGAGCCGGCGGCCCACCGGCCCGGCGCCCAGGCCATAGGCGTCGGACTTCAGGACCGGCGCGATCTCCGCCCCGGCCGCCTCCGCGCGCAGGGCTGCGTGGTTGTGGGCCAGGGCGTCGAGGTCGATGGTCAGCCGGGCCGCCCCGGAGTCACCGGGCGGCTCGCTCCCCACATCGCTCCCCCGGAGGCTCATCGCCGCGTCAGTGCGCGTCGTAGCGGCTATGGTCGCGCGCCAGATTGCCGAACTTGGTCAGGTCCTCGTTGAAGCTCAGCTTCACATTGCCGATCGGGCCGTGGCGCTGCTTGCCGATGATCACCTCGGCCAGGCCGCGCACCTGGTCCATCTGTTCCTGCCACTTGAAGTGCTCCTCGCTGCCTTCCCGGGGCTCCAGGCGGGAGAGGTAGTAGGCCTCGCGGTAGATGAACATCACCATGTCGGCGTCCTGCTCGATCGAGCCGGATTCCCGCAGGTCGGAGAGCTGGGGCTTCTTGTCCTCGCGGCTCTCCACCTGGCGGGAGAGCTGGGCCAGCGCGATGACCGGGATCGACAGCTCCTTGGCGAGCGCCTTCAGCCCCTGGGTGATGGCCGAGACCTCCTGCACGCGGTTGTCCTGGCGGCTGGTGGTCCCAATGGTGATCAGCTGGAGGTAGTCGATGATCAACAGGTCGAGGCCGACCGTCCGCTTCAGCCGCCGCGCACGGGCGGTGAGCTTGGCCAGCGTGATGCCGCCGGTGTCGTCGATGTAGAAGGGCGCGTCCTGGATCTGGAAGGCGGCGTCGCGCACGCGGCCGAACTCATTGGCGTCGATCTCGCCCTTGCGCAGGCGGTCGCCGGAGACGCCCGACACTTCGGCCAGGATGCGCATGGCCAGCTGGTCGGCGCTCATTTCCAGCGAGAAGAAGGCCACGACCCCGCCGCGCACGGTCTTCTTCGAGCCATCCGGCTGCGGCTCCCAGGCGTAGTTGCGCGCCACGTCGAAGCCGATGTTGGAGGCCAGCGACGACTTCCCCATGGAGGGGCGCGCGGCGATGATCACCAGGTCGGAAGGGTGCAAGCCGCCGATCTTGGCGTCGAGGTCGATCAGGCCGGTCGAGACGCCGGCCAGGCCGCCGTCGCGGCTGTGCGCTTCGGCCGCCAGGGTGACGGCGCCGTTCAGCGCGTCGGTGAAGCTGACGAAGCCCTGGGAGACGCCGCCGGTCTCGGCCAGGGCGTAGAGCTGCTGCTCGGCGGCCTCGATCTGGTCGCGGGCCGAAAGCTCGGGATCGCCCTCGGTCGCCGACGTCGAGATGTCGCCGCCGATGCGGATCAGGTCGCGGCGAAGGGCCAGGTCGTAGATGGCGCGCGAATAGTCCGGGGCGTTGGCAGCCGGCGGGGCGCGCTCGACCAGGTCGGCCAGGTAGCGCACGCCGCCCAATTCCTCGAAGCCCACGTCGCGGGCGAACTGCTCGGCCAGCAGGATCGGCTCGGCCAGCTGGCCCTTGCGGATGTTGGTTTCGATGGCGGCGAACAGCCGCTGGTGGAACGGCTCGAAGAAGTGGCGGGCCTGTAGGTAGTCGCCGATCCGCTCGAAGGCGGAGTTGTCGTAGAGCAGCGCGCCCAGCAGCGCCTGCTCGGCCTCGATGTTGGCCGGGGCGTGGGCGATCGGCGGATCGCTGGGCACGGGGCGCAGGTCGAGGGCGGGGACTAGGGCCATGGCTCATCGATAGCCCATGGGGCGGCGCAATAGCATCGGCAGAAACGCCGCGCCCCGGCCTTTCAACAGACAATTGATCGCCTGTGGACAAGCCTGCCTGGGTTGCAAGCGGAGCCACGAAAAAGGCGGGCTGGAGAACCAGCCCGCCTCGTCCGTCCCCTGAGGGTATTGGATAGGCCGTCAGATCACCATTGGACGCTCAGGCGGCCATAGACGAAGCGGCCGTCGAACCCGAACGGCGAGAACGAGGTGAAGGGCGCAGCGCCCGTCGTGTCCAACAGCTTCGGGATCTGCCGCGGATAGGCGTCGAACAGGTTGTCCGCGCCCAGCGCCAGCGTCACCTGGTGCGGGAAGGTGTAGCGGCCTTCCAGGTCCCAGACGCTGCGCTGGCCGGTGCGCACGTCGGCGCTGCCGTCCAGGTTGGTGCCCGGCGAGAGCACGTCGCCATAGAAGGTGGAGCGCAGGGTCCCGCCCCAGTTGTCCTTCGACCAGTCGCTCTGCAGGGTGACCTTGTAGCCGGGCTGGCCGTGCTCGAAGCGCTGCACGGCCTGGCGGGCGAACAGCGACGTCGGAATCGGCAGGATGGTGATCGGCGTGGCCGGCGTCTTGGTCACCTTGACCATGTTCTGGTTGGCGCTGGCCGACAGGTTGAAGTCGCCGAGGTCGGTGGGCAGGCGGTAGCTCACGCTGTAGTCGATGCCCTGGGTGTGGGTGTCGACGCCGTTCAGGAAGAAGCGGGCCGCCGAGGCGCCGAAGGGCTGCAGCAGGTTGAAAATCACCGCCGCGTCCGAGCCCGGCGTCGCCGTGGCGCTGCCGGTCAAGGTTTCCGAGAGCACGATCTTGTTGAAGACGTCGATCTGATAGGCGTCGACGGTGGCTTCGAACCGGTCGTGGTGGAAGACGAAGCCGACCGAATAGTTGCCCGACTTCTCCGGCTGGAGCGGCTTGCCGCCCAGCGCCTTGCCCGTCGCGCTGATCGACGGGAAGGTGCCGGTGTCGAAGGGCACGCCGTTGATGAACAGGATCGAGGTGGAGGTGAAGTACTGCTGCTGCAGGCTGGGGGCGCGGAAGCCGCTCTCCGCCGAGGCGCGCAGGGCGAACTCCGGCGTCACGTCCGCGCGCAGGCCGATCTTGCCCGAGGTCGCGTCGCCGAAGTCGGAGTAGTGCTCCTGGCGCACCGCCGCCGAGGCGGTGAACCAGTTGGTGATCTTGTCCTCCAGGTCCAGGTAGACACCCACGTTGGAGCGGGTCTTGTCGATCACGTTGTCGGGCGTGAAGCCGGAGAAGCCGCGCGAGCCTAGGGACAGTTGCGGATCAACCGTGCCGCGCTCGTAGGAGCCCGGCTCGCCCGCGCCGATCTTGAACTGCTCGTCGCGCGCCTCGAGGCCGAAGGCCACGGTGAGCGGCTCGGCCGTGCCGATGTTGAATTCACGGCTGAAGTCGGCGTTGCCCACGGTCTGGTCGTAGGTCATTTCGCCCGCATAGAACGAGTGCGGCGAGGTCGGGCCCAGCGACGGGTTCAGGGTATGCTCGACGCCGTACTGCAGGCGGTTCCAGCCGTAGTCGAGGCTGAAGGTCGACTTCCAGCCGCCGATTGCGCCGATCAGCTGGCCACCCAGGCTGAAGTCGTCGGAATGGGTGTTGATCAGGGGCAGGTAGCCGTTCGGATAGACCGAAGGGATGTTCTGCGTCGCGTCGTTCGGCGCGCGGAAGGTGGCCGCGGTCTCGGAGTGGCGCAGCTGGCCGCCGCCCCAGGCCTTCAGCTCCCAGCCGTCCGCCAGCGGCTTGCCGGCGTTGAAATAGAGGGTGGATTCCTCCACCGAGCCGTCGCCGAAGCGGGAGTCGACGCCCAGCGCGGGGAAACGCGGGTCGGCGTCGGAGCGGTTGGTGGGGTCCTGGTCCTTGTACTGGGCTGAGACGGTCAGGAAGCCGTCGGACCCGAGCTTGAAGCCTTGCCAGCCGGCGACGGTGGTGATGGCGCCGTCGGTGAGGTGACGGCTGCCGGAGTAGAAGTAATTGACGTTGGTGACGTGCTCGCCGTAGGTCGCCTCGGCGCCGCCGCCGTGGTCGGCTTCGCGCAGGCCCAGATTGATCACGCCGGCGATGGCGTCGGAGCCGTAGAGCGCCGAGGCGCCGTCTCGCAGCACCTCGATCTTGCTCAGGGCCACTTCCGGGATGGTGTTAAGGTCGACGGCGGCCGAACCGCGGCCCACCGAACCGTTCAGGTTGACCAGGGCCGAGGTGTGGGCGCGCACGCCGTTGATCAGCACCAGGGTTTCATCCGGGCCCTGGCCGCGCAGGGTCAGAGGGCGGACCGAATCCGTGCCGTCGGTGTTGGATGGGCGCGGGAAGTCGAGAGAGGGCACGATGGCGGCCAGCGAAGCCGCGAGTTCCGTTGAGCCGTGCTCCTGCAGAGCCTGGGCGGTGACCACGTCCACCGGGGCGATGGTCTCCAGGCGCGACTTGGGTTCGGCGCGGCTGCCGGTGACCACCAGCTCGGAGACGTCGGCCGCGGCGGCGGCGTTGGTGGCCGGTTTGGACTGGGCGAAGGCGCCCGTCGCGATGAGGCTCGCCGCCGACACGGCGGAGAACAGAAGTATGCGAGTTTTCATATATTTATTCCCGTACTTGCAACGGGTTTTGCCCCCGTCACGGCCCAATTGAGGCTTAGCTAGGGTGCTTCGTGACGGCGTAAATGACAATTTGGCCACAGCGCCGAAAAAAGGGCGCGGAGATGGCCTCCGCGCCCTGACTTCTTGGCGATGATGTGGCCGTCAGGCCTCGCTGAACGCCTCGTGCTGGCCTGCGCCGCCTTCCAGCAGGTCGGCCTGCGCCTGTTCGTCGGCGATGCGCTCTTCGGCGAATTGCGCCTCGATGACGTTCTCGCCCTTCGCCTGGCGCTCGGCTTCGTCCGCGCTGCGGGCGATGTTGAGCGTCACGGTGACGGTGACCTCGGGATGCAGGCGGACCTTCACCTCGTGCAGGCCGAGCGTCTTGATCGGCTTGTCGAGCACCACCATCGCGCGGTCGACCTTGGAGCCGCCTTCGGCGTTGATCGCGTCGGCCACGTCGCGGCCGGCCACCGAGCCGTAGAGCTGGCCGCTTTCGCCCGCCTGGCGGATCATGATGTAGGACGCGCCGTCGAGCTTTTCGCCCGACTGACCGGCGGCGTCCTTGGCCTTGGCGTTGCGGGATTCGATCTCGGCGCGCTGGGCCTCGAAGACCTTCATGTTGGCGGCGTTGGCGCGCAGCGCCTTGGACCGCGGCAGCAGGAAGTTGCGGGCGTAGCCGTCCTTGACGTTGACCACGTCGCCGAGGCCGCCCTTGCCTTCAACCCGTTCGAGCAGAATAACTTTCATCTGTGCGGCCCCCTTACTTCACGACGTAGGGGAGCAGCGCCAGGAAGCGGGCGCGCTTGATCGCCTTGGCGAGTTCGCGCTGCTTCTTGGCCGACACCGCGGTGATGCGCGACGGCACGATCTTGCCGCGCTCGGAGACGTAGCGCTGCAGCAGCTTCACGTCCTTGTAGTCGATCTTCGGCGCGTTGGCGCCGGAGAACGGGCACACCTTGCGGCGACGGAAGAACGGCCGGCGCGCGCCGCCGCCGGAGGCGCCGCCAGCGGCGGGCGCTTCAACAACAGTTTCGTCGGTCATCAGAAGGCTCCTTGCGGGGCGTCGTCGCGGCGCTCGCGATCACGGTCGCGGCGGGCGAGGATGGGGCTGAGCTCCAGGTCCAGCTCGTCGACGCGCACCGTCAGGTAACGCAGCACGTCTTCGTTGATGCTGAGCTGGCGTTCCATCTCCTTCACCGCCTCGGAGGGCGCGTCGATGGCCAGCAGGGAGTAGTGGCCCTTGCGGTTCTTCTTGATGCGGTAGGTGAGGTTACGCAGGCCCCAGTATTCGATCTTGGCCACCGTGCCGCCGCCGGCTTCCACCAGGGCTTTCAGGGTGTCGTTGAGGGCTTCGGCCTGTTGCGGCGAAATATCCTGCCGCGAGATGACGACGTGCTCGTAGAGCGCCATAGGTTCCTTCTTCCGGCTGGGAGGGCGGCGCGTCCGGTGGCGGAAGGTCCGCCGGATACGATGGTTCTCGCCGCGGCGGCCGGGGGTTTCCCGACCCTTTTGAGTTCCGCGAGAGACCGCTCTCCGTGAAGAGGCGGGCTGATAGGGGAAAAACCCCTTGGGCGCAAGGCTTTGTGGCTTGCCGGGCGAGAGCGCGTGGCGCAGCCTCGCAGGCCAAGCCAGGGGAGCCGCAATGTTCAGCCTTCGTCGCACCGTCATCATCGTCACGGCCGCTGCGGCCGTGCTCGCCGCCACGCCCGCCGTCTGCGCCGACGCGCCGCCCAATCCGCACAGCCTGGAGCTGGCCCGCAAGCTCTTCAACGAGATGCAGATGGATCAGATGATGACCAACGCCATGCGCCAGATGGCGCCGGCGATCATCGCTCAATCGCGCAAGGCGAACCCGAACCTGACCGACGAGCAGGCCCGGGCGATCAATGAGGCGGTGACCGAGTCGATGGGTGACCTGATGCGCAAGGTGATCGATCGCACGGCGCCGCTCTACGCCGAGACCTTCAGCGAGCAGGAACTGCAGGACCTGGTGAACTTCTATGACTCGCCCAGCGGCAAGGCGATGATCGCCAAGATGCCGGTGATGATGAGCAAGATGACGCCGATCGTCACGGAGCTCATGCCGGAGATGACGGCCGACGTGACCCGCCGCCTCTGCGCGAAGATCGATTGCACGAAGGTGGGCGCGCCGGGCAAGCCGCCGGCCTGACCGGCGCGCGGGATCGGTCCTACTTCTTCAGGGCCTTCACGGCCGCCAGGGTCTTGCTGACGTGGTCCGTCGGGTCCAGCGCCGAATAGACGTCGGCGACTTCGCCGTTCTTCGCGATCACGTAGGAGGTGCGGTTCGACCAGTCCGGCTTCTGGGCGAGGATCGCGTCATATTCCTTGGCGATCTTGGCGCCCGGGTCGGAGGCGACCGGGAACTTGCCGCCGCAGTGCTCGGTCTCCTTGGAGAAGTCGGCGAGCTGGTCGGTGTTGCCGGCGGTCACGCCGATCACCGTGGCGTGCTCGGCCTTGAACTGGTCGATGGCCTCGGAGAACAGGTGGGCCTCGATGTTGCAGCCCTTGGTGTGGGCGGCGGGGAAGAAATAGACCACCACCGGGCCCTTCTTCAGGGCGTCGGCGAGCTTGTAGGTGAAGGGCTGGCCGGCCAGGAAGGCGGGCGCGGTGAAGTCCGGCGCCTTGGTCCCGGCCTTCAGTTCGGCGGCGGCGGCGGTGGCGAGGGCCGCGGCGACGACGGTCCCGATGGCGAGGCTGGTGATAAGCGTTTTCATGGATGTCTCCCCTGGCGGTTTTTCGGCCTTGAGCGAGGCTTTCCTACACGCACCCGGACGGCTTGTCGCGCCCTAGGTTACCCAGCGTCAGTTATAGGCCACCGTGACGGTGAAACTGCCGCTGTAGTCGCCGGTCGGGGTCGTTGAACTGAGCGGGACCGTCGCGCCCACGCCGAACACGAACGAGCCCTGCGAGCCCAGGCTGCCGCTCAGCACCGGCGAGGCTGAGGAACTGCTGGTGGTGACGGTCAGGGGCTGGGGCCCGTTCATGGTGAAGCTGGACGGCACGGTGACGGTGAAGGCCTGGCCGCCCTCGCCGGCGATGCTGAAGGTCGCCCGCGCCGGCACAGGCGTGGGCAGGCCATTGGCGTTGGTCAGGGTGCGCGCGCCGGTGACGGCATCGATGGTCACCGAGCCTGCGCCGCTGACCGGCCGCTGCACGCTGCCGAAGACGAGGTCGGAGGTCTTGCTGACGGAGATGGACCGAATGACGGTGGCCACGAACCGGCCGGTCCCGCCGCCGGTGGGCGTCGTCTCCGAAACGGCGGCGGTGAAGTCCGCCTCGGCGACGCCCGTGGAAAGGCCGGAATCGTCGCCGGCGATGGCGAAGTCGCCGCCTACGAAGAAGGTCACCGAGGCGTTGGGGCCGACCGGCGCGATGGTGAAGGCCGCCTGGCCGGGCGGACCGGGGCTTCCGGCGAGCTGGGCGGTGCCCATGACGAAGGTCAGGCGGGTCAGCGCCCGGGCGCGGCCGGCGGGCGAGCCGGCCGCCGTCAGGCGCACATTGACGTTGTGCGTGCAGTCGCCGGCCACCTGCGCCGCGCAGGCCACCGTCACCATGGCCCGGGTGGAGCTGTTGGCGGAGCGGGTCGCCTGGCCGGAAACGATGGTGACCGCGCCGGCGGTGGGGTCGATGCGGAAGTCGGTGTCGCCGGCGACGGCCGAGGTCACCACGCCCAGGTCGGCGCTGGCGACGGTGACGGTGTAGAGGGATGCGGCCCGGGCGGCGAAGGGGGCCGCCAGGCAGAGGGCCAGCGTCAGGATCGCGCCCTGGACCCTGGAAAGCCTTCCCGCCACCGACAACCCTGACGCCCCGCCCATTGCGGCGCACAGTCTAGCCGCAACCGCCTGTGGCGCACAGCGTCCCACCGGCTAGCCGGGTTGCGGCGTGTCGGCGCGCGCCTCGAACTCGATCTGCGCCGTGACGTCCGGGGTGATCGAGCCGTCGGGCTTGATGACGATGGTCACCGGCGCCTTCAGGCGCATGTGCAGGCGGCTCGCCTGGTCCTTGTCGAGCTCCAGCCGATAGGTCCCCGCCGGCAGGTCCTGGAAGTTCACCGAGCCGTCGAACTCTGTCACGCCGTCGATGGCCACGCCCTTCTGGTCGATCAGCCGCACGCGGGTCGCCGACAGGCCGATCGGTTGCTGGCCCGGCCGCTGCAGCCGGATGTTGACCATCACCTCGCCGGTGGGGCGCAGCGGATATTCGATCTCCGCCACCCCGCCGGGACGCGGCGTGAACTGGATGACGCTCGGCGGCGCCTTGAGGCCCGCGGTTTCGATCTCGGTGACGCCCACAAGCAGCCGGGCGGTCGGTGCGGCGCCAAAGCCGGAGATATAGGCGCGGCCATCGGCGTCGGTCGTCGCCCGCAACTCGCCGCCCTCCAGGGTGATGCCGGCGACGCCGCGTTCGCCTGGGTCCCAGTGGCCGTTGCCGTTGGTGTCGACGAAGGCGTGGAACGCCACCGACCCGCCCGAGCCCGGGCCGGAGCGGGTGAGCTGGTAGCCCGACTTCGGGTTGTAGCCGATGCCGAAGTTCATCTGGGCCCCGAAGGTCCAGGCGTTCTGGTTGGTGTCGTACTGGCCGGTGATCGCCAGGTCGCCGAACCGGGTCTTGGTCGTGCTTCCGACCAGAAGTTCGAGATCCTTCGGCGAGTCCAACCGTTCGGTGGCGCCCAGGCGCAGCGACCAGCGATCGGTGAGCGAGCGGTCGACCAGCACCTCGAGCCCGGTCACCCGCAGGTCTGGGGTCACGTCATAGTCGAGGGTGGTGCGGACCTGCCACCTGTAGTTCCGGAAGGTGGAAAGCGACAGGAAGCCCCTGAGAACGTCGGCGTCCACCCCCTGCGCCGAGGTGGTGGCGTCGTACTCGAAGCCGGAGGAGTAGAGGATCGAGCCCAGCGTCGCCGAGCCGCGGACCTGGCCGATCCAGGCCGTCCCGCCGTCGGCGTAGCTGTCGCGCAGCGCCCGCAGCGAAACCGGCACGGCCAGCCCGCCCAGATGCACGCTGTCGTCGACGTCCAGCTCCGTGCGCCGACTGAGCGGCCGGTCGATGTCAGCCTCGGCGTTGTTCTCGTCCAGGAGGCCGCCGCGGTACTCCGAGTGCCGCAGCACCGCGTTGGCCCCGAACACCCGCCCGGCGATGTCGATGGAGGCGCCTTCGCCGCCTTTGTCGTCGCCCGCCAGGTCCAGCTCGGTGGCGAATCCCTCGATCGAGGTGCGCAGGCCGCCGGTCACGAGATCGCGTTGCACGCCCAACTGGTCGGTGTAGGCGGCTCCGCCCAGCGAGGCGGTCAGATACTGGGTGACGCCATAGCTGGCGTTGGCCACCACGCGCGGCTTGCCGGTCACCTTGTCGAGGGCGCCGAGGTTGAAGGGATCCTCATTGGCGGTTCGGAACAGCGGTTGGTTCTGGTCGACGACACCGAAATCCAACGTCGCCTGACCCGGCTTCAACAGGCCGCCGCCTGCGTTGATGATCCGCGTCTCCTCGCTGCGCTGGCCGCGTGGGCCGTAGGTGACGATGCGGATGATGTTGATGCCCTGGGTCAGGGGCACGTTCAGGAACTCGTACTGGCCGCCCACCGCCTGGTTCTGGGTCCCCTGCAGCACGTCGTTCACATAGAGCTCGACGTCGTCGCCGATCGGCAGCTCGCCGCGCAGGTCGATGCGGTTGAAGACGTTGGCCTGGTCGAGCGGGGCGGTGGAGAACTGGAAGCCGCGGCCGCCCAGGCTGCGCGGCCCGATGGCCAGGGCCGGGGTGTAGACGTCGCCCAGGCTGACGTCGTGGGCGTGCAGGGGCCCCAGCAGGTCGCCGTCAAGCGAGCGCTTCTCCAGCAGGACCCGGGTGGTGGTGATCCGGCCCGAGTCGTCGGAGCCGACGTAGGCCTGCAGGCCGGAGTAGAGCAGGTCGCCGCCCAGGCGGATGTCGTAGCGGGTGGGCGTGCGCGGCGCGAGCGTCTGGGCGCCCAGGCCCAGCGCGATGTCGAAGGACGGCGGCGTGAACAGCTTGTAGGGCGTCTCGACGCGCATCGCCTGGGTCGCGGCCGAGGTCGGGGTCTGGCGCAGCCGCGCCAGCCGTTGCAGCCGGCTCTGGATCGGCAGGGGTTCGGTGGCGGTAAGCCGCATCTGCAGCGCGCGGCTGTCCACGGCGAACTTCAGAGGCAGCAGCCGGGCCAGCACGGAGGCCCGCACATAGATGTCCGCCCCATCGACCGCCGTGTCGCCGGGCGCGAGCGGGACCTGGACGGGTCCGATCCGCGCGATTCCCGTCGGCAGATCGATCAGCAGCGCCCGCTGCGCCTCGCCCAGGCGCCCGGTGATCCGCCCATCGGCCGGACTGACGTCGACATCCAGCTCCAGCAGGCGGCTGAGCTCCCCAACCGGCAGCAGCGGGTCGCCGGGGTCGCCATAGGCGGCCATGCCGTCGGTGAGGGTCAGCTCGTCGAGCTGGACCTGTAACAGCAGAAGGGCCTGCGGATCGGGGGCCGGGAAGCGGCCGGGCGTCCCGTCGCCCGGGGCTCGGCCCTGTGAGGCCCCCGCCGCGCCCGGTTGGGCCGCGGCAAGCATCAGGCCGCCCAGCGCCTCGCCGGACCGGGCCTGCACGGGGGAGGACAGGTTGGGTAAGGCGGTCGGGTAGGCTTGCGGCGAACGGCCGGAGGCGGTGCGCGGCCCCGGTGCGGCGGCCTCGCCGGAAATCAGCAGGCTCGCCAAGGCCTCGCCCGGCTGTCTCGCCGGCGCGTCCAGCATCAGGCTGGCCAGGGCGTCCCCAACGCCGCCACGCGCCAGGACCGGGCCTGCCGCGCAGAGCTGGACCGCAGCCGTCGCGAACAGCGCGGTTCGACTAAAGCGTAAGTTTTGCAAGCAGCTTTCCCGGCGATGTGTCGTCGTCGGTGAAAGTCACCTCGAGATGCTCGCCGGCCGCCGGCGCCCGTGTGAGCGGCACGCGCAGGACGCGGCGATCGATCTCGGTATAGACGCCCACCCCGTGCGCGATGCCGATCGGCTGCTCCTTGGGCTGGCCGGCGACGCGGATGTCGAGGTTGCCGAACAGCGAATTGGCGCCCTGGCGGACCAGGTCGACGCTGAGCACCGGCGTTACGGCGCCATTGGGGCCATTCAGCTTCTCCAGGGAGACGCGCGGGTTTTCCAGGCCGGCGCGGATGTCGATATCGCCGAACCGCACGATGGCGGGGATGCTGAGGCCCAGGAGAGCGTTGATCTGGAAGCTGAGCTGGCCGGGCTGCGAGGGGCCGGCGGCGGCGGCCTCCGCGGTCGTGCCGGAATCCCGCGGGGGCAGGGCGGCGATGGTCAGGTGGCTGCGCACCTCCGAGACCGCAGGATCGGACGGCTGGCCGACGATCCGCAGGCGCACGGTCTGGCCCTGGCCCGGCGCCAGGGTGACCCGCCGCGGCGAGACCTGCAGGATCGCCTGGGCCGACTTCACCCGTTCGGCGACGGCCTGGGTCTGCGGACTCTTCTCGGCGTCGGCCACCGGCAGGATCTGGCCGTCGGGCAGCATCACCCGGTCGATCAGCGAAATGTCGAAGCTGCCGGGGCCGCTGCCCTGGTTGAAGATGAAGACCGATGCCGAGCGGTGGTTGCGATCGAAGGTGACCCGCTTGGGTGAGATGTTGAGGTTGGCGCCGGTGGCCGACGCAACAGTCGTGGAGACTGCGGGCTTGGGTGCGCTGGGCTGGGGCGCGGCGGACTGCGCCGGGGCCAGTCCAGGCGCCAGGAGCGTCGAGACGACGAGCAGCGCAGCGATCAGGGATTTCATCCGCGGCCCGACCCGGTTGCAGCGTCCGTCGGCGCCCAGGGCCCGATCGCGTCCGCAGGGACGGCGAGCGGAAAGCGCATGAACACGGGCAATATCCATCTCTTACAGTCCAGGTCGCAAGGCCCCCGGGGCAGGACGGATTGCCGCGCCGCGCCCACCCCCGACATCGAGCCGCGACGATTCAGATAGTGCCGCGATATCCTTAACATCATCTGGGCTGGCCGCTTGCGGACGGTGAAGCTTCAGCGCCGGTCGCGGGCCGCCCAGCGCGGTTCACCCTGAGCGCCAGGGGCCCGCATGGCCCGCGGGAAATTCGCCTAGGTGTTCAGTCCCGAGGTCAAGTGGACGGGATCGATCCTGAAGCGATCCGGCTTATCCGCCCAGGCCTTGCAGATGGCTTCGTAGGGTGTGAGGCCCTGTAGGGTCTTCAGCCGCTTGGCGAAGTTGTAGGCGTCG
>NZ_DASYAF010000135.1:0-3828 GCF_036501465.1 Phenylobacterium sp. | reverse complement strand
GGTCGTTTTCGACGACCGCTTTGCGCTATTGGGGGCGGCCATGACCGTTGCCGCCCCGCCGATCGTCAGGACCGTCGCCGAACTGCGCGCCCAGGTCGCCGCCTGGAAGGCCGCGGGCGCGCGCATTGCCCTGGTCCCGACCATGGGCGGCCTGCACGAGGGCCACCTGGCCCTGGTCCGCCGCGCCCGCGACCTCGCCGACCGGGTAGTGACGAGCCTTTTCGTCAATCCGACCCAGTTCGCGCCGGGCGAGGACTTCGAAGCCTATCCGCGCGACGAGGCGCGCGACGCCGCCCTGCTCGCGGCCAATGGCTGCGACCTGCTCTATGCGCCGGGCCCGGACGAGATGTATCCCGCCGGGTTCAGCACCACGGTGACCGTCGCGGGGGTCTCGGCCCCGCTCGACGGGCTTGCGCGGCCGCGGCATTTCGCCGGCGTGGCCACCGTGGTCTCCAAGCTGCTCAACCAGTGCGCCCCGGACGTCGCGGTGTTCGGCGAGAAGGACTATCAGCAGCTGCTGGTCATCCGCCGCCTGGCCCGCGACCTCGACATGCCGACGGAGATCGCAGGCCTGCCCACGGTCAGGGACGCCGACGGCCTGGCGCTCTCCTCCCGCAACGCCTACCTGACGCCGGCCGAGCGGCCGATCGCCGGCCGCCTCAACGCGGTGATCAAGGCCGCCGCCGAGTCCGTGCGCGGCGGCGAGGCCGTGGCCGCGGTCGAGGCGCGCGCCCTGGCCGCCCTGGCGAACGCCGGCTTCCAGGCGATCGACTATCTCGAGGTGCGCGGGGCCGAGGATCTCGCCCGACTGGGCCCCGGCCCCACCGCCGCGCCCGCCCGCGTCTTCGTGGCCGCGCGGCTCGGCAAGACCCGTCTCATCGACAATTGGCCGGTCTAGAGCGGAGGCTGCGCCAAAAGGCGTGATCCCGGCTCAGCCCTGGGCGCTGGAATCGTCGTCCGGCTTCTGGCCTGGGGCGCACGGACCGATCCAGGTCGCATCGGTGTGGCTCTTGATGGTTTGCGTCGGCGCGTGGTTGATCGACATGGTGATGGTGCTGTCGCCGGTCAGGTGAGTCTGGACGTCGCCGGTCACCACCGCGTGCGCTGTCATTGAGTAGTCCGCCGTGGCGCAGTCCATGTCCATGACATAGGCGCCCAGGAAGGTCCGCTTGATCGTGAACTGCTTGCAGGTCGCCGGCATTTTCGGGACGGCCGGGGTTTCGCCCGACATGCAGGTCGTCGAGACGTCCGGCTTGCCATCGCCGTCATCGAGGACGGTTTTCCACAGGCCCGCTCGCTGGTGCGGCATGTTGGCCAGATCGACCTGAACGTCCGGGCCCGAAGCCGGCGCACCCGCGGCCGCCGCGCCACTGGCGGTCGTCGTCCCGCCGCCCTTCGGGCTGCAGCCGGCGAGAAGCGCGAACGTCGCGAGCGCCGCGGCGGAGGCCAGCGTCGGCTTCATGGCGGTTGTCCCTTCGTGGTGCGCGCCCGTGGTTTAAAATCCTATCAGCGGCCGGCGTCGGAGAACAACGGTTTCCGAAATTGGGAAATTGGCGAATTGGGGACACGTACGCATCGCTGATCTTGGCGGGCGTCACCCCGAGGGTCGCGGGATGCGTACGTGTCCCCAATTTCATGCAATATCCAGCCTCTGGCGTTTCGGCTGGACGGCGTGGCGGACAACCGGATACCCATGAAGACGCTCAGGTTTGGCAGCCCCTTCCTCTTCCTCGCCTCGGCCCCACTGGGCTACCTCTTCGGCGGCGCCTGGGCCTTTGTGACCGTGGCGCTGGTGCCCGTGGCGCTGTGCGCCCTCGACCTCGGCTTGGGGTTCGAGGCCGAGGCTGAAGCGCCCAGGGGCCGCCGCCGCTATCGCAGCCTGCCCTATCTCTACATCGCCGCGCAGCTGGCCGTGACGGTCTGGGCCGGGTTGGCGATCGCCCGGCCGGGCGCAGGCCTGGTCGAAGCGATCGGCCTGACCATTTCCGTCGGCGTCACCGCCGGCATATTCGGCATCTGCGCCGCCCACGAGATGGTGCACAGCCCCGTTCCAGCCGAGCGCGCGCTGGGCCTCCTGCTCCTGGCCAGCGTCGGCTACATGCATTTCCGCATCGCCCACATCCACGGCCACCACGTGCGCGCGGCAACCTTCGAGGACCCCGCGACGGCGCGGCGCGGCGAAAGCGCCTATCGCTTCATGGTCCGCTCCGTGGTCGGCCAGGGTCGCGAGGCCTGGAGGTTCGAGACCGCGCGCCTGCGTCGCGGCGGGCGCCGCGTCTTCGGGCCCTCCAATCGGATGCTGGTCTATTTCGCGCTGGAAGCGCTGCTCGGCGCGGGCATCGCCAGTTTCGGCCTACGCGCCCTGGTCTTCTGGGTCGTCCAGGCCGTACTGGCGATCGCCCTGCTCGAGATGTTCAACTACATCGCCCACTACGGCCTGGCGCGCCGGCCGCTGGCCGACGGCGGCCTCGAGCGGCTCGGGCCGCGGCATTCCTGGAATTCGTCGCGGCGGATGAACAACCGGTCTCTGTTCAACATGGGCCGCCACAGCAACCACCATCGCCGCCCCACCCAGGCCTATCAGGGGCTGGCGATCGAGCCGGAGGCTCCGGAGTTGCCCAGCGGCTATGCCGGGGCCATCCTCCTGGCGCTGACCCCTCCCCTCTGGCGCAGGGTCATGGATCCGCGGGTGGACCTCTGGATGGACGCGCCGGCGCCGATCGATGGCCTGGCGGGCGGCCGTTGATCTCCATCCTGTCGCACAGTCCGCTGGTCTGGATCCTGAGCCTGGTTGCGGGCCAGCGGCTGATCGAGCTGGCGTTGGCCGCCGCCAATACGCGTCGGCTGCTCGCCCGCGGCGCCCGCGAAGTCGGCCGCGCCCACTATCCGCTGTTCGTGCTGCTGCATGGCTCCTGGCTGGTCGCCATCGCCCTCACCACGCCCCTGGACCGCCAGCCCTGGTGGCCGCTGATCGGGGTCTTCGTCGTCCTGCAGCTGCTCAGGGTCTGGGTGGTGGCGACCTTGGGGCCCTATTGGACGACCCGCATCATCACCCTGGATGCGGCGCCGATCGTGCGCCGGGGCCCGTTCCGTTTCGTCCGCCATCCCAACTATTGCATCGTGGTCGCCGAGATCGCCGTCCTGCCCCTGGCCTTCGGCAACTGGCCGGTGGCGCTGACCTGGAGCCTCCTGAACGCGCTGCTCCTGCGCCATCGCATCCGCGTCGAGATGGGCGCGCTCGCCGAACGCGAGGCCCGGGCTTCGACCTGAGACCCGGCAGATTCACCGCCAAGCTCGCCAAGGCGGCCAAGATAAGGTCGTGAATGCGGTCAGACTTGCGACCGGCGCCACTCGAGGATTCAACCACCAAGCACACCAAGCACACCAAGAAGAGCGCTGGTCCGCGCAGGCCCCTTGGTGTTCTTGGTATGCTTGGTGGTCAATTTGGGCCCGAGCCGCGCCGACGGACGCGCCGCAAGGATTGAACCCCGAAAAACACGAAAAACACGAACGGCTCGTCGGCGAGGCCGAGTCAGGATGATCGAAGGATAGCGCCTGCGTCGCAGCCTGACGTTCGTGCTTTTCGTGTTTTTCGTGGCTCAAGATCTTCCTTGGCCCGCGGCCAATAAGAAGCGGGCCGGTCTTGCGACCGGCCCGCGCCTTGTTCGTAGCGGCCGTCTCGATCGTTAGAAGTTGATCGAGATGGTCGAGCGGCGGTTGAGCGGTTCCTTGACGCCGTCGGGGGTCTGCACGGCGAGGTCGGTCTTGCCCTTCCAGTCGACCTTCAGGACGCTCTGGTTGACGCCCTGGCCGACCAGCGCGTCGGCC
>NZ_DASYAF010000134.1:0-15139 GCF_036501465.1 Phenylobacterium sp. | reverse complement strand
CGGGCCGCGCTGCAGGCGCGGCTGGGGAGCCTCGGCGTGACCATGCGCGACGCCAGCTACGCGCTCACCCATGACGGGGCGGTGATAGAGTTCAGCGGCAATGTGGTGGCGGTCTCGGAGGCCGCGTTCGAGGCGCTCGCCGGCCACCTGCGCGGAGAGGCCGGGGTGGCCGAGTTCGAGCTGACGCGGATCAGCAAGTAGGAGGAACCGGTGAAGATCGATCTGCTGTCGCCGTCCAGCTTCGCCGCCGGCCAGCCCCACGACCAGTATCGCTGGCTGCGCGAGAACGAGCCCGTGCGCTGGCACGACGAGCCGGGCGAGGGCCGCGGCTTCTGGGCGGTGACCCGCCACGCCGACGTCTGGGCCGTCGATCGCGACTTCCAGGCCTATTCGTCGGAACCCACCATCATGATCCAGGACCCGGCGGCCGAGCAGGCGGCCGGCTTCGGGCCCTACAAAATGATGCTGATGATGGACCCGCCGGAGCACACCGGGTTCCGCAAGCTGATCCGCTCCGAATTCACCCTGCCGGCCGCCCGTCTGCGGGAAGAGCGCATCCAGGCGCTGGCGAAGCAGATCGTCGATGCGGTGATCGACAAGGGCGAATGCGACTTCGTCGCCGAGGTGGCGGGCGAGATGCCGAGTTTCGTCATCGCCGAGCTGATGGGCCTGCCGCCGGGCGACGGGCGCGAGCTCTACAAGCTGACCGAGACCATCCACACCGCGCCCGAAGCCCTGCCGCCCGGCGCCGGCGGGGCGGCGGTGATGAAGATGTTCGAATACGGCTCAGGCGTGATCGCCGACAAGCGCGCCCGGCCCGGCGACGACCTGGCGTCCAAGCTGCTGGCCTGCGAGGTGGACGGCCGCAAGCTCGACGACATGGAGTTCCTGTTGTTCTTCCTGCTGCTGGTCGACGCCGGCGGCGACACCACCCGCAACCTGCTGTCCGGCGGCCTGCTGGCGCTCATGGAGCACCCCGACCAATACGCCTGGCTGATGGCCGACCTGCCGGGCCGCCTGCCCGCCGCGCGCGAGGAGCTGCTGCGCTGGACCAGCCCGGTGATCTACATGCGCCGCACGGCCAGGCACGACGTCGAACTGGCCGGCCGGCAGGTCCGCGAAGGCGACAAGGTGGTCATGTACTTCGGCGCCGCCAATCGCGACCCCGCCGCCTTCGACCGGCCGGAGACGCTCGACCTCGCCCGCGACTCCAATCCGCACATCGCCTTCGGCACGGGCCCGCACGGCTGCCTGGGCCAGCACATCGCCCGCATCGAGATCGACGCCATGCTGGTCGAGGTGCTGACCCGGATGGGCGACTTCGAGCTCGCCGCGCCGCCGGAATGGTTGCCGTCGAACTTCATCTCCGGCCCGCGGGCGATGCCGCTGCGCTTCCGGCCACGCTGAACGAGCGCCCACGGGTTGCGGCCGGCTGTTGACAGCCTGGGGTTGCCGCTCCCCAATACGGCCAGGGGGAGTGTGTCATGCCGTTGAGTCCTGAGTCCGTGACCCTGGCGGGCAGCGGCATCGTGTTCAACAACACCTATGACGTCGGTGTCACCGACCAGGTGCACACGGCGATCATCGCCGCGGAGAACTACCTCCAGGCCCATTTCACCGACAATGTGGTGCTGAACGTCGCCTTCCAGTTCGACCCCCTCGGGGGCTCGGACAACGTCGCCAGCAACGCGTTCTCGGTCTACCCGGTCACCTATGCCCAACTGACCTCGGCGCTCGCCGCCCACGCCACCACCGCCGACGACCACCTGGCGGTGGCCGGCCTGCCGGCGAGCGACCCGTCAAACGGCGCGGGTTTTGAAATCCCCGAAGGCGAAGGTGAGGCCCTGGGCCTGCTGGGGCCATCGGGAACCAACGACGTCTCGGTGATGATCAACAGCAACCAGCCCTGGACCTTCGGTTCGGACCTGGTCGGCGCCATAGAACATGAGCTCAGCGAGGGCGGGTTCGGACGCATCCAGAGCCTCGGCTTCGACTCCAGCGTGGGCGCCTTCTCGCCGCTCGATCTGTTCCGCTTCAACACCGTGGGCGCCCATGATTTCACCGGCGGCTCGGACGGCCTGCTGTCGGTGTTCGGCGTCGATGGCGCCCACCTGTCGGACATGATCTTCCACAACGCCCTCAGCCCAGGCGGAATCAACGACGGCCAGGATCTCGGCGACTGGGACCTCACGTTCGAGGACGCTTTCGGCGCCGGCGGCGGCGGCGTCAACACCAGCATTTCGGCGACCGACCTGCAGGTGCTCGATATCCTGGGTTTCACGCCCAGCGGCGCGGCGCCCGGCAGCGGGCCGGACGACTTCGCCGACAGCTTCACCGACACCACCCATCCGTTCGGCCAGCTCACCGTCAACGCCGCGCTGCAGGGGAACCTGCAGGCGATCGGCGACCACGACTGGTTCAAGGTGCAGCTCAACGCCGGGACCGACTACGTCATCAACGTCACCGGCCAGACCGCGGGCGGCGGCACGCTCGACGACCCGGAGCTCACGCTGCACGATTCCGGGGGCGCCGTGGTGGCGACCAACGACGACGCCGACGATACGACGGTCGACGCCCGCCTGGTGGTCCATCCCACCGCCAGCGGGACCTACTATGTCGAGGTCAATTCCTTCCTCGACGTGACCAGCGGGACCTACACGGTCGACGTCCAGTCCGGGGCGCCGGCGTCCACGGCGGGCAACGACGTGATGGTCGGCACAACGGCCGGCGGCACGATCATGGCCGGCTTGGGCGACGACACCATCACCGCCGACACGGGCCTAAGCCAGACCTTCCTGCGCGGCGAGGAAGGCGACGATGTCGTCAACGGCGGCGGCGGCTTCGACGACATCAACGGCAACATGGGCAACGACACCCTGCACGGGAACCTGGGCGACGACTGGGTGGTCGGCGGCAAGGACAACGACCTGCAGTACGGCGACGCCGGCGACGACATCGTCTGGGGCAACCTGGGCAACGACACCCTGAACGGCGGGTCGGGCAGCGACCAGATGCGCGGCGGCCAGGGCGACGACGTGATCGATGGCGGGTCCGGCAACGACTATATCTCCGGCGACCGGGGCAACGACACCGAGACCGGCGGGCGCGGCGCCGACCTGTTCCACGGCAGCCAGGACATCGGCGTCGACCAGATCACAGACTTCAACTACGCCCAGGGCGACCGCGTGGAGCTGGACCCGGGAACGACCTTCACCCTGAGCCAGGTCGGGGCGAACACCGTCGTCGACATGGGGAATGGCAGCCAGATGGTCCTGTTGAACGTCACCCTGGCCAATCTGCCGAGCGACTGGATCTTCGAGGGCACGCTGGCGCACCTCTAGGCGAGGCGCCTACCAGTCCAGGTCGGCGAGCAGGCCGGCGTAGACCTCGATCCCGTCCCAGAGGTTCCCGAGCCGCAGGTTCTCGTTCTGGGCGTGCTGGTTGTCGTCGTAGTTGGCGATGGAGACGCCGACCATCGGCGCCTTCAGCTGGTTGACGATCTCGGCCATGCCGGAGCTCGCGCCGGAGAACGGCAGCTTCAGCACCGGATAGCCCACCGAACGCGAGATCGAGGCGGCGACCGCCCTGGCCGCCGGGCCGTCCATCGGCGATTCCGTGGCGATCGACGAGCCCTCGTCCCATCTTATCTGCACCACTTTCGGATGCGCCATCCGGGTGGCCACGTCCGGCGTGTCGCGCACGATGAACCAGCCCTGTTTCGTCAGGTAGGCCTCGGTCAGCTTCTGCACCCTTGCCGGCGTCTCGCCGGGGTCGAGGCGGAAGTCGAAGCTGGCGTTGGCTTCGGTGGCGATGGCGTTGGCGGCGTTCGGGCCATCGTCGCCGCCGTGGATGGCGCGCACGTTGAGCGTCGGGCGCATATAGCCGTCGGCGAGCCTGGCGGGCCCGACGTTGCGGCCCAGGCCCAGCGCCTGCTTCAGCCCGGTCTCCACGTCGGGCAGGGCGGCCAGCGCGGCCTTGTCGGCGGCGGAGACCGGCTTGACGTCGTCATAGATGCCGGGGATCAGGATCTTGCCCTGATCGTCGCGCAGGCTGGCCACCAGGCCCGCGATCATCACCGTCGGCGACGGCGCCCAGGAGCCGTAGTGGCCGTCGTGCAGCGGCTTCATCGGGCCATAGACCACCGCGCGGAAGCCGGTGATCCCGCGGTTGCCGAAGTTGATCTCCTGCTTGCCGGTCTGGCTCATCGGCCCGTCGCCCATGATCAACAGGTCGCCGCGCACGGTCTCCAGGTTCTGGGCCACGAGGCTGGCGAAGTGGGGCGAGCCCTGCTCCTCCTCGCCCTCGTAGAGCAGCTTGATGTTGACGCTGGGCTTGATCCCAGCCGCTTTCAGGGCGTCGAGCGCGGAAAGCATCACCTGGATCGAGCCCTTGTCGTCCCCGGCCGAGCGGGCGAACAGCCGCCAGTCGGGATCGAGCTTCGCGGCGGCCTTCCAATCGACAGCCCGGCTGTCCGGCAGGGCGGTGCGCATCGACGGCTCGAAGGGCTTGATGATCCAGCCCTTCTGGCTGATCGGCTGGCCGTCGTAGTGGGCGTAGAAGGTGACCGTCCGCTTTGCGCCGGGGACCTTCATCTCGGCGAACACCGAGGCCGGCGTGCCGGGCGCGGCGCGCAGCAGCTTGGTCTGGAAGCCGCGCTTCTCCAGCAGGCCCTGGATGTAGGCGGCGTTGGCGTCCACGTCGGCGATGGTGGTGGCGACATTGGGCTTGGCCAGCAGGGCCACGAAGTCGCCGACGATCTCCTTCTCGTGCGCCTGGCGCCAGGCCCGGACCTGGTCCTTCGGCGACGCCGCTTGCGCCGCGCCCGCCATCGCCAGCGCCGCCAGGCCCGCCGCCGCCCATCCCCGAATCCGCATGTCCATCTCTCCCGAAGCTTCGACCGCCATCATGTCGCGGATTGGTTCTCGCCGGCCGCGCCCGCGCCGAGCGCAATGCAGATCGCCGCGCGCGTCAATGCGCGCCGGCGGAGCCCTTGGTCGCGCGGGCGTCCTCCAGCATCTGCTTGGCGCGGGAGTCGCCCTGGGCGGCGGCCCGTTCCAGCCAGGCGATCGCCTGCGCGCGGTCCTGCTTGACGCTTTCACCGTTCAGATAGGCCTGGCCCACCAGGCGCTGACCCACGGCGTCGCCCTGGTCGGCCGCCTTGCGGAACCAGGCCAGCGACTGGTCCAGATCGGCCGGCACGCCGCGTCCCCTCGCATAGTTCTGGCCGAGCTGGATCTGGGCCTCGGCGTTGCCGCCGGCCGCCGCCTTCTGCAGCCAGTCCGCGGCGAGCTGGGTATCGATCGGCACGCCGTCGCCCCGGTCGTAGCGCTTGCTGAGGCGCACCTGCGCGGCCGCGTCCCCGGCCTCGGCGGCGGCCTTGTCGGCGGCGAAGGTCTGGTTGACCCGGTAGGTGGCCTGGGTCCGGTCGAGCGCGGATTTCACCGCGGCCTTGAGCGCCGGGTCCGACCCGCCGTTGAGGTTGCGGGGCGCTGTGACCGACGGCGCGGCGAGCGACGGGATGGTGGTGTTCACGGGCGGGCGCGGCCGCGTCGCCGCCGCCGGGATGATCACCACCACCTCGCGGTTGCCGATCTGGCGCAGGACCGCCGCATCGGCCTCCACCTGGGCCGCCGGGTATTCCGGGACCAGCGCCCGTCCGGAAGTCTCGACGGACAGCACGCCGCCTTCGAGCTTGGCGGTGCGCTTCAGCGCCAGGCCCGCCACGCTACGGTCCACGTCCGGCCCGACCAGCAGATAGTTGAGGCCGGCGGGCAGGGCGATGCGCCAGGCCTGGTGGCTGTAGAACGGGAAGGCGACCGCGTAGGGTGCGTCGTCGTGCGGCCCCGGCTGGCGCTTGGGGGCCTGGCCATAGAAGCCGGTGCCGGTCACCCGCAGGAACTTCGAACCGGTGGGGTCGTCCGCCCAGTCCAGCTTGCCGGATCCGGCGGCGGTGATGGTCACCCCGGCCGTTGGATCGTCCTTGATGTCGATGGTGGCGATGTTGAGCCAGGCGAAGGCCTTGGAGAGGTTCTCGCGCAGGCTCCGCTCGTAGTCAGGGCGCGGCATGGAGGCCAGGCCGGCCCGCGCCTGCACCGCGCTCTCGCCGCGATAGGTCAGAACCACTTCACCCTTGGCGGGGGCGGCGACGCCCGAGGTGGCGTCGATGGTCACCTTCTGGTCGAACCAGGGCGTCTCCAGCGGCGCAGGCTCCAGCCGGTCCAGCGCCGTTCCGCCGGCGACCAGCGGCAGCGCCCAGTGGAACGGCGGGACGATCAGATCGTCCAGGCTGCGGTCGCCCGACCGTGTCCCGTCCAGCCAGTAGACCTTGGCGCCGATCCGTACGCGGACAATGGCATGGTCGAACCAGCCGACCGTGGGCAGGCGCGAGTCGATGCCGTCGCCGGTCTGGGTGCTCACCAGGGCGGGCGCCGCCTCGACGCCCAGCCGCCGCAACAGCGCCACCAGCAGCACCGTCTTGCCCTTGCAGTCGCCGAACTTGCGCGACCAGGTCTCGTCGGCCGCGGCCGGCGCATAGCCGCCGTCGTTCATGCCCAGGAAGACATAGCGGACCTGGTCCTCCACCAGGCGCAACGCCGCCAGGGTGCGGGCCTTGGGGTCGCTCGTCTGTGCGGCGATCCTGGCGGCCGCGGCGGCCACCTGCGAGTCCGGCTGCAGGTTCGCGGCCTTGTCGTAGTCGGCGGCGAACAGGCCGGAGAGCTCCTTCCAGTCGCGGTACTGGGAGAAGGAAATGATCCCCATGTCGGCGAATCGCATCGGCGCGCCCACCGGCGGCTTCGGCGCCTCGACGTCGGCTTGGTCGTAGATCACCTCGGTGAGCGGGCCGGACTTCGTGACGACGGCCGGCCCCATGCCCTCCGACTGCTTCCAGCGGATCGGCAGGCTCTTAGGCCACAGGGTGCGGAAATAGACCCGGCTGGCGACGCCCGAATAGGTCAGGGCCGCGAAGTGGGTGGAATAGCCCTGGAGCACGGGATCGCGCACCAGCACGGAATAGGCGAAGACCAGCACGTCGCCGACCTGCAGGCCTTCGGGCTGGAAGTTGGCGGTCAGCCGCCCGTCCAGCATGGCCCAGTCGAGATTGGTCTCGCGCCGCAGCACGGTGAACTTCCGACCGCCGTCCAGGAGATCGATGGTCTTGCCGTCCCGCAGGATCTGCAGCTTGTGAATCACCAGGGTTTCGGTGGCCGGGTCCCAGGTTTGCTGCAGGTTGCCGAGCGCGGACAGCCCCTGCGGCGACAGCACCTGGGAGGCGGTCTCGGTGAAATAGTCCTGGCCTTCCGGGGCCAGGCGGCTCTGGTTCTCGTCCAGGAGGACCTTGGTCGCGCCGCCGTCGCCGCCCGTGCTGGGCCTGGGGATCGGCAGAGGCTTCACCCAAGCCGGCGGCGGCGCATAGACGGGTTGATCGGCGGCCGCCGCGGCGGCCGCCCAGGCCCAGCCCAGGGCGGCCAACGCCAGAAAAAGGAATCTACGCATCGGCCCCCGCCGCACAACCGCATGCATGATAAGGGCGCACACCGCCCAGCTTCAACTGTCGGTTGGCGAAGGTGAGTTCTCTTGACAGCTGAAGCTTTCACCCGCCTCGATGATGCTCCGTACGCGTTGAGCGCGACCCTGGGGCAGGACGGATGGCGGACGGGACACGACGGGCGGTCGAGCCCCCGGTGAGCGTTCCGGGTGAGGCCTCGCGCCACGGTTTCGGCCCCGATGCGGTGCAGCTGCTGCGCACCACCCAGGCCATCCAGTACCAGCTCAGCCAGATGGCCGACACCAAGGCCAACATCGTGCTGGCCATCACCTTCGTGATCTTCTCGCTGTCGCTGGGCCAGGCCAGGGGCGGGGCCGCGCCGCCCCTGCCGCTGCTGGTCATGGGGATCGCCGCCTTCGTCGCCGCGACCCTGGCGGTGATGGCGGTGCTGCCGTCGGTGCGGACGCCGAAGCCCGGGGCCGGCGGCCCGGTCAACATCCTGTTCTTCGGCGCCTTCAGCCAGCTGCCGGAAGAGGAGTTCATCGAGACGCTGCTGGCCGGGCTCGGCGACAACCGCGCCGTCTTCGAGACCTTCGCCCGCGACATCTACCAGAACGGCCGGGTGCTGGCCCTGAAGAAGTACCGCCTGCTGGGCTATGCCTACCGCGTCCTGCTGCTCGGCCTGTTCGCCAGCGCCACGGCCTTCGTCGTCCAGCTCGTCCTGCACTGGATGGCGGCCCGCTAGGCCCGGCTGAACGCCAGCTAAACAGCCGGCTCAGCTTCGTCTCAGCGCCATGGGCGCAACCTCACCCTCGAACCGCCCGTACATCCATGGGCGACCGACGAGACTTGTGAGATGACAATCGCCCGCACCGTGGACTGGACCCCGCTGGACCTGTCCGCCGCCGAGCCGGTCAAGGCCGGCGACCTGGTCTCCGCCGACGCCGGCGGCCTGCCGATCTACCGCGTCATGGCCTTCGAGGAAGGCCGCGCCTGGGTCGCCGCCGCCGTGGGCGCCCCGGCCCGCGCCGTACCCCTCTCGCTGTTCCGCTGGCGGGCGGTGGAAGCCGCGGCCTAGGCTGGCGGACCCGCCTCGATGCGGGTGAGGACGGGCAAGGGCCGGATCAGCGCCCAGTCCGAGCAACATATATCGGCCCACAGCGCCACGTCGAAACTGTTCCCAAGAGGGAAGTCCTTGGCCTGAACCCGCTGCAGGGCCTGGTATCCGGGCCGCATCAGCATGTGGCGGCCGAGGCCCGCCTCGGCGCAATAGCCCTCGGCCTGGGTGACGCGATAGACACGCCCTTGTGGCCAGGTTCCGGACGGGACCTTCCGCGTCGCCTGGCGATCAAGCGTTCCTTCCAGCACGCACCCCTCCGCGGCGAACCGGACGCCGAGATCCCTGTGGACAGACACGACCGCCGCCGGCGTCTGTGGATCCGCCGCGAACAGCCGGTAGACCCCGGGCTTGTCGAGCAGGTTGGCCCTCAGCTTCGGCCGGTGGAAACGCTCGGGGTCGTCGCCGAAGAACATGCCCGCGGCCATCACCGGGGCGACGATCGGGGCGGCGGCGACCTCGGCCACCATGCAGCCGGCCAGCGGCAGCACTCCGGCCAGAACCAGGATGGCGAGGATCTTGCGGACGGGCATGGAGCCTCGGTGTCCTGACGCGCTGCTCCGCACAGTTGTTCGAAGCATCGAGCGGCTTTTCCATGGCGTCGCAGGGCTCCGCCGAACATCGCTAGATCGGCGCGCCAGCCTGTGACACCTTCCGCGCAGGGAAACGGGGAGGCCGCCATGCCCATCAAGCTTCGCACATTGAAGGCCACGACGGGGCAAACCGCGGTCGGATTGGCGCTGGCGGTGGCGCTGCTGCCGGGCGCGGGCGCCGTTTCGCAGCCGGCGAGCGGGGCGCCTAACGCCTATCCGCCGGGGCCGGGCTATGCCGGCGTGGCGGGCTCGGCGGCGGAGAACGCGCGGATCACCGCGCTGTGCGGCGCGAACCGCAACGCCGCCGACGGCTATGCGCCTAAGCCGCTCAGACCCGACCAGACCAAGGCGCCGCAGGTCAAGTCCAAGGCCGCCTTCAAGGTCGAGGTGCTGGCCAAGCTGGACCGCTCGGTGGGCATGGCCTTCCTGCCGAACGGCGACATCCTGGTCTCCCAGCGGGCCGGGGGCCTGCGGCTGGTCAGCCCCAAGGGCGAGGTCTCCGAGCCGCTGGCTGGCGCGCCAGCCATCGCCGGCGTCATGGGCACCAGCAACACCGGCCCGGTGCTCGACCGCGATTTCGCCAGGAACCGCACCTTCTACTACGGCTACACCGCCGCCCCGCCGGAGAAGGGCAAGCCCTTCGTGGGCCGCATCATGCGCGCCAAGCTGGCGGCCGACGGCAAGAGCCTCACCGACGCCAAGACCATCTACGAGGCCGACTGGCTGACCCCGCGCAGGCTGGTGCAGGCCAGGGACGGGACCCTGCTGATCGCCTCGGGCGAGGTGGCGTCGGGCGGCCCGAACCCGCAGTCGATGACCGACCCGCGCGGCAAGATCCTGCGCATCGCCGCCGACGGCTCGATCCCCAAGGACAACCCGTTCCTGAAGACGCCCGGCGCCAATCCGGCGCTCTACGCCGTGGGCTTCCGCGACATCCAGGCCGCGGCGCTGGACCCGGCCACCGGAGAGCTGTGGGTCGGCGAGAACGAACCGCGCGGCGGCGATGAGCTCAACCACATCAAGGCCGGCGGCAACTATGGCTTCCCGGTGATCAGCTATGGCCGCGAGAACGGCGGGGCGCTGATCAACGGCGGCAAGACGGCCCAGGAGGGCATGGAGCAGCCGGTCTACTTCTGGACGCCGTCGGTGGCGCCCTCGGGCCTGGCGATCTACGACGGCAAGGCCTTCCCGAGCTGGAAGGGCGACGTCTTCATGGGCGGCATGTCGGGCATGCAGCTGATCCGCCTGGAGATGAAGGGCGGCCACGTGGTCGGTGAGGAGAAGCTGCTCCTGGACCGCTGCAAGCGCACCAAGGACGTGCGCGAGGGACCGGACGGGCTGATCTACGTCATGACCGACGAGACCCCGAGCGAGATCCTGCGGCTGGCGCCGGTGAAATAGGCCGTCAGCCGGCTTTCTTGTCGGCGGCGGCGATCTTGTGGACCACATAGGGCGTGTCGTGGTCCTGGGCGCAGGCCGCCTCGATCGCCGCCTGGTTCTTCTGCAGCGTCTGGACCAGCCAGTCGGGCGCGGTCGGGAACCGCGCCTTCATGGCCGCCAGGCCCTTGGCGAAGGTCACCGGCTCGGGGCTGTCCTTGGCCATCGGCTTCAGGTCGATGCTCATGGTCAGGCCGTGGTAGCCGCCGAGCTGGGCCGGGCCCACGCCCAGGCCCTCGGCGTTGGCCCAGACGTCGCAGCTGCCGGTCGGGAAGTCCGTGTGACGGTGGGTGACGACGGAGATCAGGTTCTGGCCATAGGGCACGGCGTCCTTGGCGTCCTTGGCGGCGGCGTGTGCGCCGCTCGCGCCCAGAACGAGGCCCAGAACCAGCAGGCGGAAAGTCAGACGCGGCCGCACGGGTCACCCCTTCGGTTGAATGTGAATTTGTATCGTGACGTGATATAATACAAAGAGACGCGGAGCGCTACACCGCCAGGCTTCCGCGCCGCCCGCCCTGCGTTTCGCGGACCGCGGTTATGCTGTAGGATGGCGGCCCCGACAGGCGGTCCGCGCAGAGCGCCTGCGGTTTGGGAAGGAACCGGGCAATGACCATCTGGTTAGACGCGGCCGCCGTGCTTGCGGCCGGAGCCTTGGCGGCGGATGCGACCACGGGGGCCACGCCCCAGCAGCCGCCGATGAACAGCTTCAACGACGCCTACTACGTCTGCACCGGAACCGCGTTCGCGGTGTCCTACGACTCCGACACGCCGACCAAGGCCAAGATCACCACCAGCAACGGCAACAAGGAATTCGACCTGAAGCGGACCCCGAGCCCGACCGGGGTCGCCTTCGCCGAGGGCGCCGTGAAGTTCTGGACCGACGGCAAGACGGTGACCGTGGCGGGAACCCCTTCGAAGTTCCAGGGCTGCAAGCTGAAGGCGAACTGAGCCGGCTCGCCCGGTTCGCCTGAGTCGTTAGGGTTCTCAGGCACGGCAGGCCGCCTCCAGCCGCGCGATCAGGGCCGGGTCGCCGCCGTAGACGCGCGCGATGCGCTGGAACGTCGGCCCGCCGGGCGCGAGGCCGGCGTAGGTCAGGAAGTTGCGGCGCATGATGTCGTCGGCCCGCGACGCGCCGAAGATGTCGACGACGAAGTTGCGCACCGCGGTGCTGTAGCGCGGAACGCCGTCCTCGCGGGCCAGCATGGTCCAGTCGGTGCCGAACACCAGACGGCGGCTGAGCAGGTCCAGGGTGGCCGTGTCGAAGGCCTTGAAGCGGTCGCGGATCTCCTGGGTCACCGTCCCGCCGGCCAGCACTTCGGAGAAGTAGGAGAGATCGGTGAACACCGGCCTGTCCGCATGCGTGGTCATGTAGTTGGCGAGCCAGGCCTCCCAGGTGTCGGCGAACGGCGCCGGCGCGCTGTCGTCGGTGGTGCAGGCCACGCCCTTGGGCGGCCTATAGTCCGGCGAGTGGGGGTCGGCCGAGCGGTAGGCGAAGCCGCCGAAGTGGGCGAGCATCACCCGCGGCGGCTGGGCGCGGTCGAAGACGTTGCGCCAGTAGTAGGGATCGGCCAGCTCGCCGGTCTCGCAGTTGGCCGCGACGCTGTTGCCGCCGTGCGCCATCACCGGCGCGCCCAGCTCGACGCAGGTGTTCCACAGGTCGTTCAGCGCCTCGTCGAGCAGGGCGCCGAGGTGGCCGGTCTGCTGTTCGCGCACGCTGTCGGCCAAGGGGCCGGTCCCGCCGAAGCAGTCGTTCAGCACCCCCACCGGCATCGGGTGGTCGACGGCGTTGCGGCTGGCGTTGTCCGAGGCGCGGAAGCCCATGGGCGGATAGAGCTTCACGCCCAGGAAGCCGTGCTCGGTGAGCGCCGCCTTGACCACGTCCATCGGGTCGTCGGTGATCTTGCTGAACTTGCCCAGCACGCCGAGCTTGTGCTGCGCCTGGCGCAGCGGGCACCAGGCGATGTAGCCATGCACCGCCGGGCCGCCCTTGCGCCGCGAGATGACGTTCCAGGTCTTGGCCTGGTCGAGGAAGCTGTTCTGCGGCTCCTGGCGCAGCCAGCGGCCGAAATCCACCATGGCCGGGGCCAGCAGCAGCGGGTTCTGCCCGTCGTCGCGGTGGATCTCGGTGAGCTGGTCGGTGATGCAGTGGCGGTAGCGCTTGAGCTGCACCACGAAGTCGATCAGGCCGGGCAGGTAGAGGGCGCTCTCGGCCGGGGTGAGCGGCGGCGGCAGGGCCTGCTGGCCCTTGATCGGCGCGGGCGTGCTGAACAGGGTCGAGGCCTTGACCTGGCGCGAGGTCCCGTGGCTGAGCGCGCGGCGCGCGACCGCCGCGGCGTCCGGGGTCGGCGGCGCCTTCATCACCATGTCGAGGTCGTGCGGCGGGGCCTCCGCCCCGGCCTGTGGCGGCGAGCCGGCCTGGCGGATCAGCAGGCGCAGGTGCGCCTCGCCCTTGGGGTATTTCGCAGTGAACGACTGGTTGGCCAGCAGCTGGCCCGCCCGCTGGATGGTCGCCTCGCGGATGGCGGCGGGATCCTGCGCCTTCGGCCCCAGGGCCCGGCCGGTCTCCAGCAGCCGCCGCTCGGTCGCCGCGTCGGGCGTGGCGTCGGCCCCCACCAGGGCCAGCACCGCGCCCATCAGGTCGTCGGCCCAGTCCGGGTCCTGCGGCGGGGCGAGCGCGAAGGCGCGGGCGGCCGGCCGCGGCTGCTCGAGCGGCGGATAGTGCTTGAGGATCACGTAGCTGAGGAAGCGGGTCGCCGACAGGTCGGTGACGTTGAACAGGTGGCAGTGGCCGTCGATCAGCGCCGTCATGGCGTCGGGCGCGCCGGGCAGGGCCGGCGGCGCGCAGGGCGTGGCGCACCCCGACAGGGCCGCCGCGCCGGCCGTGAGCAGAAACTCCCGTCGAGATCCCATGCCAGACCCCCCGCGTGCGCCGCCAGTGCGCCACACCTGGCCAGGCTTGGCAACCCCGACGGGTGGTCCGGGCGCGGGACTACTTGGCAGGGTGGTTGGGCAGGTGGGTCTGGGGGCCTGGAAGACAAGGATTTGAACCCCGGAAGACACGGACCACACGGAAGGGCGCGAAGCGCCAATCGATCCTTGTTCGTGTGGTTCGTGTGGTTCGTGGACCTATCTTGCGAGGCGGCGACCGCTCGGGCGTCCCCAGATTGTCCACGAACCACACGAACGTCACGAACGCGCCTCTCCGGCGTCTTTCCGTGTGTCCGTGTTTTCCGGGGTTTGATAGCCGCTTCGCGGCGTGGCCTCACGCGGTGTCATCCCAGTTTCCGCGCTAGCATGGCGTTCTGCCTGGCCGCGCGGAGCCTATGGGTCCCGGTCTTCGCCTGCGGCGAAACCGGGATGACAGCGGGGAAGGGGCGGGCGGCCTTGCCCGGGGCCTGGGCCGAGCCCGAGCGGACGGGCGCTCGCGGTCAAAAATGTGCACTGCCGCCTGATGGAGACCTGCCTAACCTCAGGCTTGGCGGCGTCTGCGCCGCCGATCGGGGCTCGGGGGAACCATGTCGACCATCACGCTGCCCGCGCGGGCGGACCGCAAGGTCACGCTGGTCTGGATCCTGGCGATCTGGACCTTCGCCCTGTTCGGGTTCGGGGCGGATATCTCCCGGTTCCTGCACGAGACGCCGCCGCCGCCGCCGATCCTGCTGCTGCACGGGGCGTTCAGCGTGCTGTGGCTGGGCCTGGTGTCGACCCAGGTGGTGCTGGCCGAGACGGGCGACATCCGGCTGCACCGCAAGCTCGGATGGTGGACGGTCGCGGTGGCCGCGGCGATGGTCCCGTTCGGCGTGGTCGCCGCCATGGTCGACATGGCGCGCCAGGTCGGCCATCCCGATTTCGCCCCCCAGTTCCTGGGCGAGGAGTTCCAGGACATCTTCGCCTTCGCGGTCTGCACCACCGCCGGCGTGGTGACGCGCAAGACCCGCGCCGACCACAGCCGCTTCATGGTCCTGGCGGCGCTGGCCCTGGCCGATGTCGGGCCGGGCCGGATCGCGACGAACCTGGTCAACGCCGCGCCGGCCAGCCCGCTGGCGGTCTGGGCGACCTTCTATTGGGGCACGGCCCTGGTGCTGGCCGGCATGATCGCCTGGGACTTGGTCAAGCACCGCCGCGTCCTGCGCGCGACCCTGTTCGGCGCGGCGCTGCTGTGGGGCGGCGAGGGGGTGGTGTCGGTGCTGTTCTTCAGCCCGGGGTGGAAGGCGGCGATGGCGGGCTTGGTGCGGGCCTGGGGTTGGGCGGGGTAGGGCCGAGGTCCGTCCAGTTGAAGGCGCCGTAACAGCCGCGCAGGTCGTCGGTGGGCGAGTCGCAGCGGAAATAGCCGACCTTGGGATAGACCCGCCGGCCGTTGGTGACGGTGTAGCGGCAACGGGCGACCAGGTCGCGGCCCGCCCCGGCGCGCCACCCCGTGCAGGTTCCCGGGCTGTAGGTCCCCGCGCAGACCACGGTCTCGTGGGTCACCGAGCCGTCGCCATGGTGGACGTCGCCGCCGCCCAT
>NZ_DASYAF010000133.1:0-24679 GCF_036501465.1 Phenylobacterium sp. | reverse complement strand
AGTCGATCCCGGCGGTGTTCGCCTTCGTGGACGGCCGCCCGGTGGACGGCTTCATGGGCGCCCTGCCCGACAGCCAGGTGAAGGCCTTCGTCGACAAGCTCGCCAAGACGGCCAAGGGCGGCCCCTCGCCGATCGACGAGGCGCTGGCCATGGCCGCGGAGTCGCTGGAGCTCGGCGACATGGGCGGCGCGGCCCAGGCTTACGCCCAGGTGCTGCAGGCCGATCCCGGCAACCCCAAGGCCCTGGGCGGCCTGGCGCGGGTGTACCTGGCCTCCGGCGACGCCGAGCGGGCGCAGGAAGTCCTCGACATGGCCCCGCCCGAGGCCAAGGACCCTGACCTGGATTCGGTGCGCGCGGCCCTGTCGCTGGCCGCCGAGGCGCCATCGGAGACCGCCGAGTTCGAAAAGCGGCTGGCCGCCGACCCCGACGATCACGAAGCCCGCTTCGAGCTCGCCAAGGCGCTCGCCGCCGGCCACGGGCTGGAGGCCGCGGCCGATCACCTGCTGGCGATCATCGAGAAGGACCGCGACTGGAACGACCAGGCGGCGCGCCGGCAGCTGCTCACCGTCTTCGAGGCCGCGGGCCAGATGTCGGACATCTCCCGCAACGGCCGACGCCGCCTTTCGGCCATCCTGTTCAGCTGAGGTCGGGCTCAGGAGCCAAAGATGCCCGGCTACCGCAAGACGGCAGACCTGCCGCAGATGATCCCGGTCTTCCCGCTGGACGGCGCGCTGCTGCTGCCCGGCGGCGACCTGCCGCTGCAGATCTTCGAGCCGCGCTACCTCAACATGATCGACGACGTCATGGCCGGCGACCGGATCATCGGCATGATCCAGACCCGCGCCGGCGGCGACCGGATGCGGCCCAGGCTATCGAACGTGGGCTGCGCGGGACGGATCACCAGCTATGCCGAGACCTCCGACGGCCGCTACCTGATCACGCTGACCGGCGTCTGCCGGTTCGATGCGGGAGAGGAGCTGGCGCTGCCCACACCCTACCGGCAGCTGCGCGCGCGCTATGAGCGTTTCGACGCCGACCTGGCGCAGGGCGACGAGCAGCCCCAGGCGCCGGCCGCCGCGCGCGAGCGCTTCGCACGGGCGCTGAAGCGCTACCTCAACCGGCGTGAGCTCGACATCGACTGGGAGACCGCCCAGACCGCGCCCCTGGAGGCGCTGGTCAACTCCCTGGCCATGGGCCTGCCGTTCGAACCCGCCGAGAAGCAGGCGCTGCTTGAGGCGCCGGCGCTGGCCGACCGCTTCGAGACGCTGGCCACCCTGCTGGAGATCGACGGCGTCGACGACGGCGATGACGCCAGCCCGTCGGTGCAGTAGGACTGCGCCCCGATGAGCGATCCGAACCTCCCTGCCCCGACCTCCACACATGAGCCCGCCCCGATCGAGGTGGACCCGCGCCTGCTGGAGATCCTGGTCTGCCCGCTGACCCACGGGCCGCTGGAGTATGACCGCGCCCGGGGCGAGCTGGTCAGCCGCTCGGCCAGGCTCGCCTACCCGATCCGCGACGGCGTGCCGATCATGCTGCCGGAGGAGGCCCGCGAGCTTACCGATGCCGACTAAGGGCTCCGGCGACGTCGGCGCCCATGTGCGCCGCTTCGGCATGCTGCACGTGATCATCGCGATCGCGGCGATCGCGGCGGCGACCTTCTTCGGCTACGATTTCCTGCGCGGGCGCAGCAGCAACATCGCCACCGCCGAGGCCTGGGACATCAAGGGCCCGCCGTGTACGACGCTGACCCTCGAGCAGTGGAACGCCAGGCGCCTGAAGGTGCGCGAGACCACCAACTACGATGGCCGGATGATCGGCCGCTGGTCCGGCGACGTTTCCTGCTCGGACATCCACACCAAGGGCGGCGCGGGCATCACCGTCGACCGCATCTGCCAGTTCACCAACCCGACCGACCTGGCGATCAAGACCCCGGCCGGCGAGTTCTACTTCGACACCGGCACGGGCCAGCCCGCGACCGTGGCCCTCCACAAGGACATCCCGAAGTGCGTCCTGGCCTCGAAGTTCACCCGGGCGACGGAGTAGGTCTCCCTTTCCGCTGAACGTCATCCCCGGCCTTGTGCCGGGGATCCATGCGCGCGGGCGTCTGAGATCTATCTGCGAAATCGGTGTCTATGGACGGCCGGAGTGAGCGGGCGACTCCCATCCTCTCAGGATGGTTTTCCCCCTTGAGTTTCGTAGTCACCCCTACAGCGCCTCGCCCCGCAGCAGCCGCGGCAGGTCCCCCATCGCCCCGCCGGCCTCGGTCATGAAGAACCGCCGCGCAGGGCCGATGCGGTTGACCGCCGCCATGCCGAGCCCGCGCGCCAGGCGTAGCGCCGGGTTGTCGTTGGAGAACAGCCGCACGAAGGCGTCCATGCCGGCCGACAGGGTGACGGTGTCGAAGCGCCGCCAGGCGGCGTAGCGCTCCAGCACCACTTCGGAGCCGATATCCTCGCCCAGGCGCGCGGCGTCCACCAGCACCTCGGCGAGCGCCGCGGCGCCCTTGAGCCCCAGGTTCAGACCCTGGCCGGCGATCGGGTGGACGCCGTGCGCCGCGTCGCCCAGCAGAGCCGCGCGCGGCGCGACGAACCGCTCGGCGAGCTGCAGGCTCAGGGGATAGGTGAACACCGGCCCCTCGACGCGCACGGCGCCCAGGAAATCCCCAAAACGGCGGTCGAGGTGGGCCTGGAAGACCTCCGGCCGCGCGGCCTTCAGCGCCGCGCCCCGCGCCCGGCTCTCGGTCCAGACCAGGCTCGCGCGGTTGTCGGTGAGCGGCAGGATGGCGAACGGGCCGCCCGGCAGGAAGTATTCGTGCGCCACGCCCTCGTGCGGCCGCTCCAGGCGCACCGTCGCCACCACCCCGGTCTGCGGGTAGTCCCAGCCGATGGCGCCGATCCTGGCGGCGGTGCGGATCACCGAGCCGCGCCCTTCCGCGCCCACCGCCACCGGGGCGTTCAGCACCCGGCCGTCGTCCAGCGTGACCACCGCCTCGCGCGCACCGAATTCGGCCCTGGCCACCTTGGCCGGGGCCAGCACCGGGATGCCCGCCGCGCCGATGGCGGCGGCCAGCGCGGCGCGGACGTGGCGGTTCTCCAGCAGATAGCCCAGAGGCTCACCGTCGGAGCTGTCGGCGATCTCGGCGCTGTCGAAGCGCAGGAAGAACGGCCCCGGCCCGCCGCGCGCCGAGGCCCCTGGCGTCTTGCCGTCAGTGACCAGGATCTGCTCGATCCGCTGGGCGTGGGGTTCGAGCGCCGCGCCGACGCCCAGCGCCCGCCACTGGCGGAAGGCGGCGTAGGCGATGGCCCAGGCGCGGCCGTCGAAGCTGGGCGCGAGCTGAGCGTCGAACGGCTGCGGATCGATCAGCACCGGGCTCAGGCCGCCCTGCTTCAGGGCGAGCGCC
The DNA here is from genome assembly GCF_036501465.1 of Phenylobacterium sp. GTDB lineage: Bacteria > Pseudomonadota > Alphaproteobacteria > Caulobacterales > Caulobacteraceae > Phenylobacterium. The sequence goes on along the minus strand of NZ_DASYAF010000133.1, from coordinate 21,276 downwards.
AGGGTCGCGCCCGCCACGCCCGCGCCGGCGATGACGACGTCGATGTCCTTAGGGATGTCGGCCGCAACCGCGTCGGTCATGCGCTCAGCCCTGCGCGGGCGCCTCCTCGTCGTCGACGAAGCCCATGATGTGGAAGCCGGCGTCCACGTGCACAACCTCGCCGGTGGTCGAACGCCCGAGGTCGGACAGCAGCCACAGCGCAGCCCCGGCCACGCCTTCCATCGAGGTGTCCTGCTTCATCGCCGAGAACGAGCGGCCCTTGGTCAGCAGGGCGCGGCCGCCCTGGATGCCGGCCAGCGACAGCGTCTTCATCGCCCCGGGCGACAGGGCGTTCACCCGGATGCCGCCGGGGCCCAGGTCGCGGGCGACGTAGCGGACGCAGGCTTCCAGCGCCGCCTTGGCCACGCCCATGGTGTTGTAGTTCGGGATCGCGCGTTCGGAGCCCATGTAGGTGAGGGTCAGGATCGAGCCGCCGTTCGGCATCAGGGCCGAGGCGCGGCGGGCGCAGTCCACGAAGCTGTAGGCCGAGACGTCCATGGCGGTCTGGAAGCCCTGGCGGGTGGCGTTCTCCACGAAGGAGCCGCCGATCTGGTCGCGCGGGGCGAAGGCGATGGCGTGGACGAAGAAGTCGATGGTTCCGAACTTGGCCTTCACCTGGTCGAACGCCGCATCCATGGTGGCGTCGTCGGTAACGTCGGCCGGGGCGATCAGCTTGGCGCCGACGCTCTCGGCCAGCGGGGTCACCCGCCGCTCCTGGCCGGGCACGTGGAAGAAGGCCAGCTCGGCGCCCTGGGCGGCCAGCTGGCTGGCGATCCCCCAGGCGATGGACTGGTGGTTGACGACGCCGGTGACGATGCCGCGCTTGCCGCGCATGAGCTCGCCCTTGGGCATCTGATAGTCTTCGGCCACGGAGCCCTCTCCTCTGCTGTCGCGTCCTGCGAGGGTTGTGGCCGCCGCCCGCGACCAAGGCAAGCGGCCAAACACCCTTCAATTTCGCGGCTAGGGCGGCCATACGAGGGGGCTGGAGCCGCGATGATCGACGTTTCCTTCCTGGCGCCGCCCAAACGCTGGCCGGTCCGCCTGCTGGGCGCCTTCCGCCGCCGGATGCGCGCGAGCGAGCTGTGGCTGATCACGCTCTCGGTGGCGGTCGGCGGCGCGGGCGGCCTGCTGGCGGTGGCCCAGGGGCGCATCGCCCATGGGCTGCAGAGCCTGCTCTACCGCATCGGCGAGGCCGACCACCTGAGCGCGGTCGGCCACATCCCCATCGGCCGGCTGGCCTGGCTGCCGTTCGGCGGCCTGGTCCTGGGCCTGTTCACCTGGCTGGTGGCGCGGCGGCGCAGCACGGGCCTTGTGGACGTGGTCGAGGCCAACGCCCTGCACGGCGGGGTGCTGGGCCTGGCCGACAGCGCCATCGTCTGCGTCCAGACCATAATCTCCAACGGCTTCGGCGCCTCGGTGGGGCTGGAGGCGGCCTATGCCCAGGCGGGCGGCGCGGCGGCGAGCTTCGCCGGTCAGCGCCTGCGGCTGCGCCGCCACGACATGCGCATCCTGGTGGGGGCCGGCGCAGGCGCGGCCCTGGGCGCGGCGTTCGGCGCGCCGCTCACCGGGGCCTTCTACGCCTTCGAGATCGTCATCGGCTCCTACACGCCTTCGGCCATCGCCCCGGTGGCCGCCGCCTGCCTGACCGCCGTGCTCACCGCCCGCGGAGCCGGCGGCCTGCCCTATTCCATCGAGATCAAGACCCAGCATGCCCCCGACGCCATCGGCTACGCCCTCTATTCGGGCCTGGGCCTGATCTCGGCCCTGGTGGGCGTGACGATCATGCGCCTGGTGGCCGCGGCCGAGCGGATTGTGCGCCGCGTCGCGATCCCCGCCCTGATCCGCCCGGCCCTGGGCGGCATGCTGCTGGGCGGGGTGGCGATGGTCTCGCCGCAAGTCCTGTCGGCCGGTCACGGCGCGTTGCACCTGGACCTGGCGGTGGGCATGCCGATCGCGATCCTGGCGATCGTGCTGCTGCTGAAGATCACCGCCTCGATCATTTCCCTGGGCTTCGGCTTCCGGGGCGGCCTGTTCTTCGCCTCGCTGTTCCTGGGCTCGCTGCTGGGCCAGATCTACGCCGGCCTGCTGGACCTGACCCCGCTCACCGAGAAGCTGGCGCCGGAGAACGCCGCCCTGGTGGGCATGGCGGCGCTGGCCGTCTCCATCGTCGGCGGGCCGCTGACCATGAGCTTCCTGGTGCTGGAGGCGACCGGCGACTTCGGCGTCGCCGCCGCCGCCCTCAGCGCCGCGCTGATCGCGTCCACCGTGGTGCGCGAGCGGTTCGGCTATTCCTTCTCCACCTGGCGGCTGCACCTGCGCGGCGAGACCATCCGCAGCGCCCGCGACATCGGCTGGGTGAAGAGCCTCACCGCCGGCAAGATGATGCGCCCCGACCCGCAGACGGTGGCCGCCGCCACCCGCGTCGAGGCTTTCCGCCAGCGTTTCCCGCTGGGCTCGGCCACCCGCGTCCTGCTGCTCGACGAGGACGCGCGCTATGCCGGCGTGCTGGTCACCGCCGACGCCTTCCAGGAGAGCACCGACCCCCAGGCCGAGGTCGCGAGCCTGGCCATCCACAAGGATCTGACGCTGGCGCCGGACATGGATGTCGAGGCGGTGATGCGCACCTTCGAGGACGAAGGCGCCGACGAGCTGGCGGTGGTGGACGCCGAGCGGCGCGTGCTGGGCCTGCTGGCCGAGGCCTATGTGGTGCGCCGCTACGCCGGCGAACTGGAGCGCCGGCAGCTGGAGATCTACGGCGAGGCCAAGGACTGAGTCCGCCCCCTCCTTTATCCTTTCCCTCTCTTCGGGGGCGAGGAGGCGGAAAAGCTGCGCCCATCTCCTCTCCCCCCGCCAAGCGGAGAGGGAGAGGATAAAGGAGTGGGAGTTCTACACCCGCGCCATCACCAGGCACCCATTGGTGCCGCCGAACCCGAAGCTGTTGCTCATCACCGTCGCCAGCGGCTTGTCGGCGCGCTGGCGCAGGATCGGCAGGTCGGCGAAGGCCGGGTCGAGGGTGTCGATGTTGGCGCTCTCCGCCGCGAAGCCGTTGTTCAGCATCAGGAGGCAGTAGATCGCCTCCTGCGCGCCTGCCGCGCCCAGGCTGTGGCCGGTCAGCGACTTGGTGGACGAGATCATCGGCGCCTTGTCGCCGAACACCTGGCGCACCGCCTCCATCTCGCGCTCGTCGCCCACCGGCGTCGAGGTGCCATGCGGGTTCAGGTAGTCGACGGTGCGGCCGCCGGCCATGCGCAGCGCCATGTTCATGCAGCGCACCGCGCCCTCGCCGGACGGGGCCACCATGTCGTAGCCGTCGGAGTTGGCCGCGTAGCCCACGATCTCGCCATAGATCTTCGCGCCTCGGGCCTTGGCGCGATCATAGTCCTCCAGCACCACGATCCCGCCGCCGCCGGCGATGACGAAGCCGTCGCGGGCGACGTCGTAGGCGCGGCTGGCGACCGCCGGGGTGGCGTTGAAGTTCGAGCTCATGGCGCCCATCGCGTCGAACATGACGCTCAAGGTCCAGTCCAGCTCCTCCACCCCGCCGGCGAACACCAGGTCCTGCTTGCCCATGGCGATCTGCTCGTAGCCGACCCCGATGCAGTGGGCCGACGTCGCGCAGGCCGAGGAGATGGAGAAGTTCAGGCCCTTGATCTTGAACCAGGTGGCCAGCACCGCGCTGGCGCCCGAGCTCATCGCCTTGGGCACGGCGAAGGGGCCGACGCGCTTGGGGCCCTTGGTGCGGGTGATCTCGGCGGCCTCGACGATGGCGCGGGTGGACGGCCCGCCCGAGCCCACCACCAGGCCGGTCATCTCATGGCTGACCTCGGCCTCCTCGAGGCCCGCGTCGGCGATCGCCTGCTCCATGGCCAGGTGCCCGAAGGCGGTGCCCTGGGCCAGGAAGCGGGCCGCGCGCCGGTCGACCATGGATTCCCAGTCGATCTGCGGCGGGGCGTGCACCTGGCAGCGGAAGCCCAGCTCGGCGTATTCCGGCGCGGCCACCACGCCCGACTTCGCGTCCCTCAGCGACGCCAGCACCTCATTGGCGTTGTTGCCGATCGAGGAGACGATCCCGATGCCGGTGACGACGACGCGGCGCATGTCCTGGCCCTCACGTCCTCTGGGACAAGCCGACCCTTAGATCGGCTGCGGTATAGATGGGGTTGCCGTCGGCTTCCAAAACCCCGTCGCCGACCCCCATCACCAACCTGCGATTGATGACACGCTTCATCTCGATTTTGTACGTGACCTTTTTTATGGCCGGCGTCACCTCGCCGCCGAACCGGACTTCGCCGCAGCCGAGCGCGCGCCCGCCGCCCTTGCCGCCGATCCAGCCCAGGTAGAAGCCGACCAGCTGCCACAGCGCATCCAGGCCCAGGCTGCCGGGCATGACCGGGTCGCCCAGGAAGTGGCAGTCGAAGAACCAGAGGTCCGGGCGAACGTCGAATTCGGCCTCGATGTAGCCCTTGCCGTGGGCCCCGCCATGGTCGTTGATCACGGTGATGCGGTCGAACAGCAGCATCGGCGGCGCCGGCAGCTGGGCGTTGCCCGGGCCGAACATGTCGCCCCGCGCGCACGAGAGCAGCTCCTCGAACCCATAGTGGTCCTTCTGCTGGAAGTCCGTCATCGCCTGTTTGGTCCCTTCACAAGGGGGCTTGGCTAGCAGAGCCGCAGGAACGGCTCAATGCCACCGGTTTATCCGCTTATTGGCCCGTGCGGCACTGCGGAGCGTCGGTCGTGCCCCAGAGCACGCCCTCGCGCACCCAGCCCGAAGCGTGGTCGGCCTTGACCTTGCACCAGCCCTTCTCGCACCGATCCAACGCCGCCAGGGCCTTGGGGTTCAGGAAGGCGGCGGGCTTGTAGCCGTCTTTCGGCCGCTTCAGCATCGGAACGGCCTGGCCGGTGGTGTTCATGGCGGTGCGCCGCCCGTCGGTGGTGCGCTTGTGCACCCAGGCCAGCGCGCCCTCCGGGTCGCAGACGCGGCGCCACTCGCTGGTCTCGGCGATCACCTGCAGCGGCAGGCCGCGCACCCGATAGACGAAGAGCAGCCTGTGGTCGTCGCCCGGGCCGGCGCGGGCGTTGACCTTGTCGAACTTCAGCGAAACGTAGCGCGGCACCGGCATGCCCGACGGCGTCTGGCGCTCCGCGGGCGCGGCCCGCGCCAGCGTGGCTCCGGTCAGGGAGATGCTGGCCAGGGTGATTCCGCCCAGGGCCGCCGCCAGCCCGATCGCCACGGACGTCATCACGGCCTTGCGCGTCCTCACCAAATCCTGCGCCTCGCCTTGGCCGCTCATGGAGCCTTTGCTAGAGGTGTGAGCAACCGACATGCGCCGGCGAGCCGGCGCGCAAACCTTTCCTCTTATCCAAGTCCGACATGGCCGCCCGCAAGCCGAAAGTCATCGTCACGCGCAAACTGCCCGACCAGGTCGAGACGCGGATGCGTGAGCTGTTCAACACCGAGCTCAATCTCAGCGATGAGCCGTTGAGCCGCGCCCAGCTGGCCGACGCCCTGGGCCGCGCCGACGTGCTCGCGCCCACCATCACCGACAAGATCGACGCGACCCTGCTGGAAAAGGCCGGACCGCAACTGAAGCTGATCGCCAACTTCGGCGTCGGCGTCGACCATATCGATATCGCCGCCGCCAACGCCCGCGGCATCGCCGTCACCAACACGCCCGGCGTGCTGACCGAGGACACCGCCGACCTGACGCTGGCGCTGATCACCGCCGTCGCGCGCCGCATCGTCGAAGGCGCCGGCGTCACCCAGGCCGGCGGCTACACCGGCTGGGCGCCCACCTGGATGATGGGCCACCGGCTCACCGGCAAGCGGCTGGGGATCATCGGCATGGGCCGGATCGGCCAGGCGGTGGCGCGCCGCGCCAAGGCCTTCGGCCTGCAGATCCACTATCACAACAGAAAGCCGGTCAGCCCGCGCATCGCCGACGAGCTGGAGGCGACCTACTGGGACAGCCTCGACCAGATGCTGGCGCGGATGGACATCGTCTCGGTCCACTGCCCGCACACGCCGGCCACCTACCACCTGCTCTCGGCGCGCAGGCTGAAGCTGCTGCAGGCCCACGCCCTTTTGATCAACACCGCCCGCGGCGAGATCATCGACGAGACGGCGCTGGCCGAATTGCTGAAGTCGGGCGGCATCGCCGGCGCCGGCCTCGACGTCTTCGAGTTCGAGCCGAAGATCAATCCCAAGCTGCTCGGCCTGCCCAACGCGGTCCTGCTGCCCCACCTGGGCTCGGCCACCATCGAGGGCCGCATCGACATGGGCGAGAAGGTGATCATCAACATCCGCACCTGGATGGATGGCCACAAGCCGCCGGACCGCATCATCCCCTCGATGATGTGACCGCGCCCAGCGCGCGTCCTGCGACGATGAGGACCCGCCCACCCCGGCTCCGATGGGTTGACGCCGCCCGGGCGCAACTTGAGGATGACGCCAGGGTCGGGGGGCTCGTTTTCGCGTGATCCACCGTCGGAATCTGCTGGCCGCGGGCGTCGGCGCGCCGCTGGCGGCCTTGATCCCGGCCGCCGCCATCGCCGCCGCCCAGCCGCCGAGCCTCGATGAGCTGCTGGGGCCGGCGGACACCCTGGACGTCGACCTGTCGCCGGACGGCAAGCGCCTGGCGATCCTGCGCCAGCAGGTCGACGGCGACAAACGCAAGGCGTTCGTCCTGATCTCCAAGGTCGACGACATCACCGCCACCCCCTCGGCCGTGGCGCTGGGCGAAAAGCACGTCAACGCCGTCAAGTGGGCGAACAATGGGCGCCTGCTGATCTGGCTCTCCTTCTGGGCCGACGAGAACGGCCACCCCAACGGCTATCTGATCGGCGACATCTTCATCCCCGTGCCGGTCAAGCGCGTCCTGTCGATCGGCGCCGACGGCCGCGACCCCATCGTCCTGTTCGGCCAGCAGAAGTCGATGATCGCCCGCTCGTTCGACACCTCCACCGTCGTGGACTTCCTGGTCGACGAGCCGGGCCACGTCCTGATGCAGGTCTGGGATTTCAGCCGCAACGCCTTCGGCCTCTACAAGGTCGACGTCGCCACCGGCGCGGCGGACCTGGTGGAACGCGGCTCGCGCGACACCGACTTCTGGATGACCCAGCGCGGCGTGCCGGTCCTGCGGATGGACACCAACAGCCGCCGCACCGTGGGCTCCGTGTTCGGCCGCGCGCCCGGCGAGACCGAGTGGAAGCTGGTCCGCAAGGCGCGCCTGGATGAGCTGCGCAAGCTGCCGGACTTCGAGATCGTTGGCGTGACCCCGGAGGCCGGCGTGTTCCTGGTCTCGGCCCATGGCGAGGGCGACGACACCAGCGTCATCCGCCGCTTCGACCTGAAGACCATGCAGTTCGGCGACACCGTGGCCCAGCAGCGCGGCCATGACATGGTCGGCGCCTTCGTCGACCAGCGCGGCGCCCTGGTCGCCAGCGGCTATATCGCCGACCGCCTGGACTACCAGTTCGCCGATCCGTCGCTGGCCGCCCATTTCCGGGCGGTGAACAGCTATTTCCACAACGAGTGCAATGTGGAGATCGTCAACGTCGACGACGGCCACAAGCGGTTCATCTTCCGGGTGAGCGGGCCGCGCGACCCCGGCTCGTTCCACGTCTACCATCGCGATGGCGCGAAGCTCGAGCAGATCGGCGTCCAGCAGCCGGCGCTCACCGCCGATCGCCTGGCGCCCATGGAGGCGCTGCGGGTCAAGACGCGCGACGGCGACGAGATCACCGCCTACCTCTCCAGCCCGATCGGCCATCCGACGGACCAGCCGCTGCCGCTGGTGGTCTATCCGCACGGCGGCCCGGAAGATCGCGACACCCTCGACTTCGACCTGTTCGTGCAGGCCTTCGCCGCGCGCGGCTGGCGGGTGCTGCAGCCGAACTTCCGCGGATCGGGGGGCTACGGAAGGGCCTTCGCCGACAAGGGGCGCCGGCGCTGGGCCGACCGGATGCAGGAGGACATCGAGGACGCGGTGGCTCAGGTCGTGGCCGCCGGGCGCGCCGATCCCGCCCATATCGCGATCTGCGGCGCGAGCTACGGCGGTTATGCGGCCCTGATGGGCGCCGTGCGCCAGCCCAGGCAATACAAGGCCGCGGTCTCGATCGCCGGCGTCAGCGACCTGATCGAGATGATGGCCTTCGTCCGTCACGAGGACGGGGCCGACTCGCCGATCTACGCCTATTGGCTGGCCAGCATCGGCGACCCCAAGGCCGATGAGGCCGCCCTGGTCACCGGCTCGCCGCGCCGCCGGGTCAAGGAGATCCAGGCCCCGATCCTGCTGATGCACGGAACCGAAGACACCATCGTCGATCCCAACCAGTCGAAGATCATGGCCAAGGCGCTGAAAGATGCCGGCAAGCCCTACGACTATCTGGAGTTGAAGGGCGAAAACCATCGGGGGTGGTCGCACGACACCACCAAGACGGTGATCGCCACCGCCGCCGATTTCATCGCCAAGCACATCTAGGGCCGCTGCGCCACCCTAGCGCTCCACCCGGATCAGGCAGAAGCCGTCCCAGCCCTTGGAGCCTACCGTCTGCACCGCCGTGGCGCTGACCCGGGGCTCGGCGGCGACCAGCTCGAACATCCGGCGGATGCCCTGGACGTTGGCGTCGCCATTCGGGTTGAGCGCCGCGCCCTGGCGCACCACATTGTCGACCACGATCAGCGACCCTGGCCGCGAGAGCTTCAGCGCGCCCTGGAAATAGTCGGGGTTGGAGGCCTTGTCGGCGTCGATGAAGCTGAAGTCGATCGGCCCCTCGACCCCGGCCAGCAGGTCGACGCCGCGCCCGACCCGCACCTCGACCTGGGCCCCGAAGCCGGCGCGCGCGATGTTCTTGCGGGCCACCTCGGCGTGCTTCGCCTCATATTCCAGGCTGACCAGCCGCCCGTCGGCCGGCAACGCCCGCGCGAGCCAGATGGTCGAATAGCCGCCCAACGTGCCGATCTCCAGGATGCGCCGCGCGCCCACGCTCTGGGCGAGCAGCATCAACAGCTTGCCCTGGTTGGGCGCGACGGCGATCTTCGGCAGGCCGGCCGCATCGCTGTCGGCCAACGCCTGCGCTAGCGCCGGGTCGTCCGGCTGCAACGCGCCCACCAGATAGTCGTCCACCGCCGTCCAGTCCGCCGCGCTCACGAGCCTGCTCCTCCGCCACACACCGGGCATTCCGGGTCCGCGCCCACCTTCACCGTTCGGGTCTCCGCCGCCAAGGCGTCGTAGATCAACAGCCTTCCGCTGAGCGGCGCACCCGCGTCCACGATGAGCTTGATCGCCTCGAGCGCCATCATCGAGCCGATCACCCCGGCCAGCGCCCCCACCACGCCCACCGCCGTGCAGGTCTCGGCGTCCGGCGGAATCTCCGGCACCAAGCAGCGGTAGCAGGGCCTGGCGTGGAAGACGCCGACCTGCCCGGTCCAGCGGCCGATGGCGCCGGAGACCAGCGGCAGGCCGTGACGCACGCAGGCGGCGTTCACCGCATAGCGGACCGAAAAGTCGTCGGTTCCGTCGAGGACGATATCGGCCTCCGAGCACAATACGTCGGCTGTCGCATTGTCGAAGCAGCCGTCGAGCCCGTGAACCTCGATGTGCGGGTTCAGCGCCTTCAACCGCGCCGTGGCGGCGCGCGCCTTGGGATGGCCGATGTCGGCCTCGGCGTAGAGCACCTGGCGCTGCAGGTTGGAGCGCTCGACCGTGTCCGGGTCGGCCAGGGTCAGGCGGCCCACCCCGGCGGCGGCCAGGTAGAGGGCGGCCGGCGCGCCCAGGCCGCCGGCGCCGACGATCAGCACCCGGGCGGCCTTCAGCCGCTGCTGGCCCGGGCCGCCCACCTCGCGCAGGACCAGGTGGCGGGCGTAGCGCTCGATCTCCAGGTCGTCGAATTCCACGGAGTGTTCCATCGGCGGCATCTTGGGCCTCGGCCGCGCCGGCGCAACCGTTCGTCGCACTGGTCCGGCGCCCGGGCGACAGGCTAATCCATAGCCGGGGCGTGTTGTTGTGGAGACCTCCGGGACCGTGTCGAAGACAACCTTGGCGCTGGCCGCCGCCAGCCTGCTCGCCCTTTCCGCCGCCACCGCGCCCCAAGCCGCCCCCCGAGCCGCGGCCAGGGCCGCGACGCCCGCCCGCGCGGCCGATCCGGCCGAGGTCGTGGCCGCCGAGCGCGCCTTCGCCGCCCGCGCCGGCGAGGTCGGGATCGCGCCCTCCTTCCTGGAATTCATGACCGACCAGGCGGTGGTCCTGCGTCCGGAGCCGATGCTGGCCCGGGCGGTCTATGGGGCCGCCCCGCCGGCCAGGACGCCTAAGGAGGGCGGGACGCGGCTGAACTGGTGGCCGAATTTCGCCGGCGTCGCGCGCTCCGGCGACCTCGGCTTCACTACCGGACCGGCGAGCGTCAACGGCGGGAAGCCTGGCGCCTTCTACTTCACCGTCTGGGCCAAGCAGCGCGACGGCGCCTGGAAGTGGCTGTTCGACGGCGGCGTCGAGGCCGACGGCGGATCGGCGCCGGGCGCGGACGCCGCGCCCGTCTTCCTGCCGCCCGGCGACGCCAGGCCGCTCGCGCCCGACGTGGCGATGGACCAGGTCCGCGCCGCCGAGATCGCGCTGGCCGCCAAGGCCCGCACCGACGTCGCCGCCGCCTATCGCGCCGCGCTGGCGCCCGATGCGCGGATCCAGGGCTCGAAGCTCGCGCCCGCCACGACGCCGGCGGCCGTCGACCGCGAGCTCGCCACCCGCGCCAAGGCCATCGCCTTCGGCCCGATCGGCGGCACGGCCTCCAGGGCCGGCGACCTGGCCTGGACCTACGGCGACGCCCGCTGGGACGGCGGCCGCGGCCACTATGTGCGGGTCTGGCAACGCCGGGGTGGCCACTGGCGCATCGTCTTCGACCAGATCGTCGCGATAGAGCCCGCGAACTAGCCCCGCTCGCGCCGCGCCTCGGAGATGGCGTTCTGCAGGGCCTCGGCGAACTCGCCGCGTTCGCGCGGGCTGAGCGCCTGGGCGACCGGAACCTGCTTGCCGGACAGCGCCAGGGTGACGCCCAGCGTGCGGTTCTCTTCCTTGTAGTGGTTCACCCGGGTGAAGGCGGTCGGGCTTTCCCAGACCACCCGGCTCCACTGCGGCGTCTCGTGGGTCACCACCACGTCGCGCGCGGTGATCCGCACCCGCTCCACCCGCCGCGCCGAGCCGTAGGAGACCCCGAAGGCCACCAGCACCGCGACGATGTCGATGCCCAGGAAGATCGGCACGAAGGTCGCGCCCATGTGCACGAAGACCGCCGCCGAGCAGCAATTGGCCACCGTCACCACCGTGATAAGGATGATGAACCCGCGCTCCGAAAGCGAGCGATGCGGCGTGATCACCGCGTCCATGTAGGTCTGGCCGGCCACGGGCCCGAACATAGGCCCGGAAACCGCCTTGGCGGAAGGGGTCGAGCCGGCCATCTTGCGCCTTCCATGGCCAAGCCCCCGAAGACCGCGAAACCGCCCAGGAAGCCCAGGCCCAAAGCCCGCGGGAAACCGCCGGCGAAAAAGCGCCTCAGCCCCGCCGAACAGGCGCGGATCGCCGAGATCTTCCGCCGCTTTGAGGCCGAGGGGAGCGATCCGCGCACCGAGCTCGACTACGAGAGCCCCTTCACCCTGGTGACCGCCGTGGCGCTCTCGGCCCAGGCGACCGACGTCTCGGTCAACAAGGCGACGACCAGGCTGTTCCAGGTGGCCGACACCCCGCAGAAGATGCTGGCGCTCGGCGAGGCGGGGCTGAAGCCGTTCATCGCCTCCATCGGCCTCTACAACTCCAAGGCCAAGAACGTCATCGCCATGAGCCGCATCCTGGTGGAGCAATACGGCGGCGAAGTGCCGCTGAACCGCGAGGCGCTGCAGGCCCTGCCGGGCGTTGGCCGCAAGACCGCCTCGGTGGTGTTGAACGAACTGCGGATCGAACCCGCCATCGCCGTCGACACCCACGTCTTCCGCGTCTCCCACCGCCTGGGCCTGGCCACCGGCAAGACCCCCGACCAGGTCGAGGCCCAGCTGATGGCCATCGTGCCTGCGCCGCTGCAGACCCGCGCCCACCACTGGCTGATCCTGCACGGCCGCTACGTCTGTGTGGCGCGGCGCCCGAAGTGCGAGGACTGCGTGGTGGCCGACCTCTGCCCCAGCCGGAAACTGTTCGTCGGCCAATAAGCCGCTCATCCCGGCGAAAGCCGGGATCCAAGCGATGCCTGCAAGTCGAGCACGACCTTGCCACCCCCCACCGCCCAATGGGTCCCGGCTTTCGCCGGGAAGAGCGGGTTGAGTTGTCGCGAAAGACCTTTTCCTCTAAGCCCCGCCCTCGCTGCTTCCGCCTGAAAGCCCAAGAATGCCAGACCTCTACGACGTCGCCGCCATCGGCAACGCCATCGTCGATGTGATCGCCCCGGCTGACGACGCCTTCCTGGTCGCCAACCGGCTCGACAAGGGCGCGATGATGCTGGTCGATCAGGCGCGCTCGGCCGAGCTCTACGGCAAGATGAAGGCCGGGGTGGAAACCTCCGGCGGCTCGGCCGGCAACACCATCGCCGGCGTCGCCAGCCTGGGCGGCAAGGCGGCCTATCTGGGCAAGGTGGCGGACGACGCGCTCGGCGCCACCTTCACCCGCGAGATGCGCGCCATCGGCGCCCACTTTTCCCCCACGCCGCTGGTCGGCGGGCCGGCGACGGCGGTCTCGATGATCAACGTCACCCCGGACGCGCAACGCACCATGTGCACCTTCCTGGGCGCCTCGGTGGAGTTCACCGACGCCGACGTGACGCCCGCCGTGATCGAGGGCGCCAGGATCGTCTACCTCGAGGGCTACCTGTTCGACGCCGAGCCGGCGCGCAAGGCCTTCGCCAAGGCCGCGGCCCTGGCGCGCGGCTCCGGCCGGATGCTGGCCATCACGCTGTCCGACGGCTTCGTGGTCGAGCGCCATCGCGGCGGCCTGCTGGAATTCATCGAGAGCCAGGTCGACCTGGTGTTCGCCAACGAGGTGGAGATCAAGTCGCTGTTCCAGACCGACAGCTTCGACGAGGCGATGGCCGAGATCATCCCGCGGGCCAAGCTCGCGGCGGTGACCCGCAGCGAGAAGGGCTCGGTGGTGATCAGCCATGCCGAGACGGCCCATGTGCCGGCCTATCCGGTGGAGAAAATCGTGGACACCACTGGCGCCGGCGACCAATACGCGGCCGGGTTCATGTTCGGCCTCGCCCGCGGCCGCTCGCTCACGGACTGCGCCCGGCTGGGCGCGCTGGCGGCGGCCGAGGTGATCTCGCACTATGGCCCGCGCCCGCAGGTGAGCCTGCAGGACCTGGCCAAGGGGAAGGGCCTGATATGACCCGGAAAGCGGAAGTCGTCCGCAACACCAAGGAGACCCAGATCCGAATCGTTCTCGATCTGGACGGCTCGGGCGAGTCCAAGGTCTCCACCGGCATCGGCTTCTACGACCACATGCTGGAGAGTTTCATCCGGCACGGCGGGTTCGACGCCACGATCGAGACCAAGGGCGACCTGCACATCGACATGCACCACACGGTGGAGGACACCGGGATCGTGCTGGGCCAGGCGTTCCACCAGGCGCTGGATGGCTTCAAGGGCGTGCGCCGCTTCGGCCACGCCTACATCCCCATGGACGAGACCCTGACGCGCTGCGCCATCGACCTTTCGAACCGGCCCTATCTGATCTGGAACGTCGACTTCAAGACGCCCAAGGTCGGCGACATGGACACCGAGCTGTTCAAGGAGTTCCACCACGCCTTCGCCATGAACTGCGGGGCCTGCGTGCACATCGAGACCCTTTACGGGACCAACTCGCACCACATCGCCGAGAGCGGCTTCAAGGCGCTGGCAAGGTCGCTGCGCGCCGCGGTCGAGATCGACCCCAAGACCCACGGCCACGCCCCCTCCACCAAGGGCGTGCTCTAGGAACTCGATCCATGAGCGTCGCCCTGATCAATTACGGGTCGGGCAACCTGCGCTCGGCCGAAAAGGCCCTGGTCCGCGCCGCGGACGGCAGGCACCAGATCCTCGTCACCGACGATCCGGACGCGATCGCCCGCGCCGAGCGGATCGTGCTGCCGGGCGTCGGCGCCTTCGCCGCCTGCATGTCGGCGCTCGAGGCCCGGCCCGGCGTGATCGAGGCCATGACCGAGGCGGTGAAGCAGAAGGGCGCGCCGTTCTTCGGCATCTGCGTCGGCATGCAGCTGCTCGCCACCCGCGGCCTGGAGTTCGGCCAGACCGCCGGCCTCGACTGGATCGCCGGCGACGTGCGCAAGCTGTCGGACGCAGGCGATCCGGCGATCAAGATCCCGCACATGGGCTGGAACGGTTTGAGCGGCGTCACCGACCACCCGGTCTTCGCCGGCCTGACAAATGGGCAGACCGTCTATTTCACCCATTCCTTCGCCTTTTTCCCGCAGGACTCGGCCGACGTCGCGGCCTATGTGGAGCACGGCGAGACGTTCCCGGCCGCGGTGGCGCGGGGCAACGTCGCCGGCGTGCAGTTCCACCCGGAGAAGAGCCAGGCCGTGGGCCTCGACCTTCTCGCCCGCTTCCTGGAGTGGCGACCGTGATCCTCTACCCCGCCATCGACCTGAAGGACGGCCAGTGCGTGCGGGTGGTGCATGGCGACCTGGACACCGCCACCGTGTTCAACGCCTCGCCGGCCGACCAGGCGCGGCAGTGGGCTGAGGGCGGCTTCCACTGGATCCACGTGGTCGACCTGAACGGGGCGGTTTCCGGCAGGGCGGTGAACCAGGCGGCCGTGGGCGCGATCCTGGAATCGGTCTCGGTGCCGGTGCAGCTGGGCGGCGGCATCCGCACCATGGGCGACATCGAGGGCTGGATCGAGGCCGGCGTCTCCCGCGTGATCCTGGGGACCGTCGCCGTGCGCGATCCCAAGATCGTCTACGAAGCGGCCAAGGCCTGGCCCGAGCAGATCGCGGTCAGCGTCGACGTGCGCAAAGGCAAGGTCGCCGTCCAGGGCTGGACGGAGGATAGCGACCTCGACGCGATCAGCGTAGCGCGCCGGTTCGAGGACGTGGGCGTTTCCGCCCTGATCGTCACCGACATCGATCGTGACGGCACGGTGATGGGCTTCAACGTCGAGGCGTTCGGGGCGATCGCCGACGCGGTGGCCATTCCGGTGATCGCCGCCGGCGGCCTGGCCAGCATCGACGACATCGTGCGCTTGAAGGCCCACAAGGGCACGCCGGTCGCGGGCGCCGTCCTGGGCCGGGCGCTCTACAACGGCGCGATCGTGCCGGACGCGGCGCTGAAGGCGGCCGCATGACTCATAAATTCTTCAAATGTTGAGGGTCCGGGTCATTCCCTGCCTGGACGTCAAGGACGGGCGCGTGGTCAAGGGCGTGCAGTTCGTCTCCCTGCGCGACGCGGGCGACCCGGTGGAGCAGGCCCGCGCCTATGACGCCGCCGGCGCCGACGAGCTGATGTTCCTCGACATCACCGCCAGCCACGAGCACCGCGGAACCATCTTCGACGTGGTCGCCCGCACCGCCGATGTCTGCTTCATGCCGCTGTCGGTGGGCGGCGGAATCCGCTCGGTCGAGAATGCGCGGGCGCTGCTGCTGGCCGGCGCCGACAAGATCTCGATCAACACCGCGGCGGTGGAGAACCGCGACCTGATCGCCGGCTGCGCCGACGCCTTCGGCTCGCAGGCGACGGTGGTGGCGATCGACGCCAAGCGCGCCCAAGACGGCAAAGGCGGCGACCGCTGGCGCGTCTTCACCTACGGCGGGCGCAACGACACCGGCCTTGACGTGGTCGACTACGCCGCCGAGGCCGTCGCCAGGGGCGCGGGCGAGATCCTGCTCACCTCCATGGACCGCGACGGCGCCAAGACCGGCTACGACCTCGACCTGCTGAAGGCCGTCTCCGGCGCGGTCGGCGTGCCGGTGATCGCCTCGGGCGGCGCCGGGAACGCCCAGCACATGGTCGACGCGGTGACCCAGGGCGGCGCCGATGCGGTGCTGGCCGCCTCGATCTTCCACTTCGGCGAGGTCTCGATCGGCGAGGTGAAACGAGCGATGGCCCGGGCGCATCTGCCGGTGCGCGAGACGGAGGCCGCCCAATGACCGGATCCGGGAGCCGTTTCGCCGAGGTGCTGGCGCGCCTCTCCGCGGTGATCGAGAGCCGCAAGGGCGCCGACCCGGCCCAGTCCTATACCGCCAGGCTGCTGGCCGACCCGTCGCTGGCGGCCAAGAAGCTTGGCGAGGAAGCCGTGGAGACGGTGATCGCCGCCACCCGGGAGGAGGCCGACGCGCTCGCCGCCGAAAGCGCCGACCTGATCTATCACTGGCTGGTGGCCCTGGCCGCCGCCGGCGTGTCGCTGGACGACGTCGCCGCCAAGCTGGAAGCCCGCGAAGGGACCTCGGGCCTGGCGGAGAAGGCGTCGCGGAAGCCTTGACTTTCACCAAGCTTGAGCTTGGCTTTGTTCTATGAGGTGTGCGGCTCTGATTTTCGCCCTGGCGCCATTGCCGAGCGGCCTGATGGCGCAAGAGGCTGCTCCCTTGACCGGGAAAGACGTAGCGGTCCACCTGGCGAAGCCCTCAACGCGAAACTATCCTGAAGCGGCCCTAAGGCGCGGCCTCGGCGGGACCGCAGAAGTGCTTTGCACCGTCACCTCAAGCGGCGAGCTTCAGGGTTGCGCCGTGACTTCCGAAACGCCGCCTGGCCTTGGTTTCGGCGCTGCGGTTCTTCGGATGACGGCAGCTTACCGAATAGAGTCCAAGGCCAACGACGGATCGGACACCGTCGGTCGGAGGTTCCTGGTCCACATGACCTTCAGCCTGCCGCGCTAGCCCCGAGGCTTGCGCTTCAGCGCCACATAGAGCGCGCCCTCGCCGCCGTGGTGGCGCGCGGCGTCGGAGAGGCCGGCCACGATGTGCGCCAGCTGCGGGGCGGCCAGCCATTCCGGAACCCGGCGCTTCAGGATCCCGTCGCCCTGGACGCCCTTGCCGGTGATCACCAGGATGGCGCGATAGCCCTCGTCCCAGGCGCGGGCCAGGAAACGCTCCAGGACGGCGCGGGCGCGGTCCTGGTCCAGGCCGTGCAGGTCGAGGCGCGCGCCGATCGGATCACGCTCCTTGGCGATGCGGTGGCGGCGGTTGGGCTCGATGGGATCGAGGTCGGGGCGAGCCTTGGTCTTCCGTGCGCCGGACGCTGGGGGCGCGATCCTCGCAGCGACATCGGCGCGGGCCTTCGCCTTCGTGGCGGTCTCCATCGTCGGCGTCGCCTTGCCCGGCAGCGGATGCACCGTCGCGGCCACCAGGCCCCAGATGCGATGATCGTCGGGTTTCAGCGGCCGCTTCATGGCGCGGCGTCCTTGGGCGCCAGGCGGTAGAGCTTCAGGGTGTGGCGCACCCGGCCGGCCTCGGCGCCGGCCACCGGCCCGGAGCCCACGAACAGGTCGGCGCGAACGTCGCCCTTGATCGCCCCGCCGGTGTCCAGCGCCAGGGCCAGGCGGCGGTAGGTGGGGAAGGCGCCTGAGAGGATCGGGGCGCCGGCGTCGATCCAATAGAGCTCGCCCAGCTGATGGAAGGCCGGGTCGATGGCCAGGGCCCGACCGCCGGGGAGAGGGACATTGGCCGAGCCCACGGGCGGCTTGCCGTCGTCGGGCGTCAGGCGGAAGAAGGCATAGCGCGGATCGAGCCGCATGATCGCGTCGGCGTCCGGCCCACGGTGCGCCGCGAGCCACGCGCGGATCGAATCCGCCGAGACGTTGTCCGCCGCCAGCAGGCCCTTGTCGCGCATCGGATTGGCCAGGCCCACGAACGGGCGGCCGTTGTTGCCGGCGTAGAGCGCCTTCATCCGCGCCCCGTCCTCGAAGGTCAGAACGCCGGAGCCCTGCACCTGCAGGAAGAACAGGTCTTCGGGCCGCATCCAGCCGAGCGGCTTGCCCGGCGGCGAGGCCTCGATGGCGGTGCGGTCGAGATAGGGCGTCTGGCTGGTGTCGCCGAGGTCGGCGGGCCGGGGCCGCACCGGAGCGCTGAAGTCGTCGCCGGGTTTGCGTCGGGCGGGGTATTCCGGCGCGAAATAGGCGGTGAGCACGCCCTCGCCGTGAGCCGGCTCGGCCCGAAAGCGATCTTCGAAGAAACGTCGCGCGCGGGCCTCGTTCAGGGGGCCGAGCGCGTTGGCGTCGCGGCACAGCTGGATGAGGCCCGGCTGTCGCGCCGCGGCGCAGGAAGCCTGGAAGGCGGCGAAGGCGGAGGCGTGGTCCTCGGCGTCCCAGCCGCGCAGGGCGGTGAGCGGCAGGGTCCGCCCCGAAGGGGCTTCCGGCTCGGCTTCGGCTGGCGCGGATTGTCGCTTCGCTGGCGCAGCGGACCGGCCGGGGCGGGCCTCCGGCGCGGCCGGGCGCTGCGGCGGCTCGCGGCCGGGTGGCGGCGGGCCAAGCTTGGGCTGATCGGCGCAGGCCGCGAGGATGACCGCGATCAGCGCCGCGCCGGCCGCCCGAAATCCCCCCACGCCGTCCCTCAAGCCTCGGCGGCGTCGACGTGGATCAGGGTCCAGTTGGGGTCGCGGCTCTTCAGGCGGCGCTCGAAGGTCCACAGTTCGGCGGTCCGCCGGTCATCGACGCCTTCGCCTTCCGGGCCCTTGGTGCGGCTGCGAAACTCGGCCAGGAAGCGGACGGTCAGGCGCGCGATGTCGGCGCCGACCACTTCGGCCGTCTCCAGGTCGGCACGCGGCGGGCGGGAGAATTCGATGGTCTCGGTGCGGTTCTCGGCCTCGCGCTGGGCGATCGCGGTGTCGAAGCCGGCCATCACCGGCGGGGCCAGCAGGGTGCGCAACTGCGCCCGGTCGCCGGCGGCGAAGGCCTTGACGATCGTTTCATAGGCCACCTTGGCGCCGCCCAGGAACTTGCCGACGTCGAAGCTGGGGTCGCCCGCCTTCACCGCCGCCAGGCCCGTCAGCCGCACGCCCTCGTCGGCGCCGCCGGCCGCCGCGGCTTCCGCCGAGCGCTCCACCGGCGTCGCGGCGGCGGGCACGGCGGTCGGGTCTTCGGGCTGGCGGCCCACGCGCCGGCCCAGCACCGCATAGAGCTGGTAGAGCACGATGGCGGCGAGGCCTGCGAAGATGATCAGCTCGAGAACTTGCAACGCGGGACCCTTTGTCCGGATTCGGTCCTGGGGACACGAACCCCTAATATAGACCGATGCAACGCCGGCGTCAGGGGCGGCGTTGCATCGGTGAGGGCGCCATGATAGCCCGCCGCCCGACAAGACTTCCCGTCAAGCCACGGAAACAACCCTTCCTATGACCGATACCGACGCCGGCGCCGGCGCGCCGACCGAAACTCCGGGCGACGCCCAGGCCGATCAGCCGGGCATCCGCATCCTGGCCCAGTTCATCCGCGATCTCTCCTTCGAGAACCCCCGCGCGCCGGAAAGCCTGCGCGGCGGCGACCAGCCGCAGATCGAGCTCGGCGTGGAGATGAACGCCCGCAGCCGCGAGGACGGCTTCTTCGAGGTCGACCTGAAGCTGTCGGCCAAGGCGGTGCGCGCCGACGGGCCGGTATTTGTGGTCGAGCTGCTCTACGGCGGCGTCTTCCAGATCGCGGGCGTCGCGGCCGAGGACATGGAGCCGGTGTTGCTGATCGAGTGCCCGCGCTACCTGTTCCCGTTCGCGCGCAAGATCATCGCCGACGTGAGCTCCGATGGCGGCTATCCGCCGTTCATGCTGGACCCCATCGACTTCGCCGGCGTCTACGCCGCGCGCAAGGCGCAGGAACAACAGGTCGGCCACGCGTAGTCGAAATCGTCCCTCCTCTTCAGGGGAGGGTGGCCGAGGCGAAATCGAGGTCGGGCGGGGGTTTGTGGGCCAAGACTCCGATGTCCAAGTCTGAACGCGACTTCCCCACCCTGATCGCTGCGCGATCTGTCCCTCCCCTAAAGAGGAGGGGTGATCCTTAGAGCCCGAACCTCGACCAGAGGTCTTCGCTCTTCACCACCTCGCGGATGAACGCCGCGTGGACCTCGCGCTCCGCCTCGGTCGAGCGTGGGGCGAGCGGGCGCGGGCGCTCCCCATAGGCGCCACGCGAGGCGGCGGTTGCCGCGGCGGTGGCCATCACGGCGGTGGTCAGTTCCAGGCGGCGTTCGCGGCCGCCCTTCAGCTCCAGATAGACCGCGGCCAGCAGCTTGGCGTCGACCAGGGCGCCGTGCTTTTCCCGCTCGCTGAGCGAGATCTTGAAGCGCTTGCAGAGCGCATCGAGGGAATTGTGCATCCCCGGGAAGCGCACGCGGGCCAGCGCCAGGGTGTCGACCCAACGGCTCTCGTGCAGGTGGACCCGGTTCACCACGCCCAGCTCGTGGTTGATGAAGTTGCGGTCGAAGCCAGCGTTATGGGCGACGATCGGGGCTTCCCCGACGAAATCCAGGAAGGCGTCCACCACCTCCGGGGCCTCGAACCTCGGCTTGCCGCGCAGGAAGGCGGCGGACAGGCCATGCACCCGCTCGGCGTCGGCCGGCATGTCGCGGCAGGGGTCGATGTAGGTGTGGAAGCTGCGGCCGGTGGGGATGAAGTCGTCGATCTCCAGGCAGGCGATTTCCACCAGCCGATGACCCAGAGTCGGCTCGAAGCCGGTGGTTTCGGTGTCGAGGACGATCTCGCGCGCCATGGCTCCTATCTGCGCCCGTTCGCGCGGCGCCTCAACCGCGCGCGGGGTCGCGGGCGGACTTGAACTGTGGATCGCGCAGGGCGGCGATGATCTCCGCCACCTTCGCGCGGGCCGGCTCCAGGCCGCGGGCGGTGTCGACCACGAAGTGGGCGCGGGCCCGCTTCTCAGTGTCGGCCAGCTGCTGGGCCAGGATGGCGTCGAGGCGCTCCGGCGTCATGCCGGGCCGGGCCAGCACCCGCTCGCGCTGGACGTCGGCCGGCGCGCTCACCACCACCACCGCATCCACATTGGCATGGCCGCCGGTCTCGAACAGCAGCGGGATGTCCAGCACAACGATGTCGGCGTGCGTGGCCTCAGCCTGCCGGAAGAAGCCGATCCGGTCGCGGCCGACGAGCGGGTGGACGATGGCGTTGAGGCGCTTCAACTCGTCCGGCTTGCCCAGCACCGCCTGGCGCAGGGCTTCGCGGTCCACCCGGCCGTCCCGCACCACGCCGGGGAAGGCCTCGCCCACGGGCCCGACCGCCGCGCCGCCGACATCGTAGAGGTCATGGACGGCCGCGTCGGCGTCATAGACCGGCACGCCGGCGTC
>NZ_DASYAF010000132.1:0-14461 GCF_036501465.1 Phenylobacterium sp. | reverse complement strand
CCATGCCGCAAAGACCTTCATCGCCAACCCACCACGCGTCTCGTCCGGCGGTCGAACGCCGCCGTTTGCCCGACACTGTAGCGACGATTGGCTTCCAGGAGGTTGACCGGGCGAACGGCTTGACAAATAGCACGATCGGTCGTGCTATTTACATGTGGCCGCTCCAGACACCCGCATCCGCATCGTCGACCAGGGCCTGGACCTGATAAGCCGTTCGGGTCTCGCGGGCGTGACCCTCGGCGGCCTCGCCGCGGAGGTCGGCATGTCGAAGAGCGGCCTCTTCGCCCACTTCAAGAGCAAGGACGCGGTGCAGATCGCCCTGCTCGACCGCATGGCCGAGGTGGCCAACCGGGTCGTGGTCGCCCCGGCCATGGCGGCCCCGGCGGGCCTGGCCCGATTGCGGGCGCTGGTCGGCAATTGGATCGGCTGGTCGGACCGCGCCGGCCTCAGCGGCGGCTGCCCGGTGGCCGCGGCGCTTTTCGAACTCGACGACCTGGACGGCGCGGTGCGCGCCAAGGTCGAGCTCATGGAAGGAAACTGGCGCGGCCTGCTGCGCGGCCTGGTCGGCGAGGCGGTGGGGCGCGGCGAGTTCCGCGCAGACGTCGACGCCGATCAGTTCGTCTTCGAGCTGTGCGGCGTCTACCTGACCCACCACGCCTCGCACCGCTTCCTGCGCGACCCGCAAGCCGATGGCCGCGCCCGGATCGCGTTCGAGGCGCTTATCGTCCGTGCGCAACCCACACCCCAGGAATGGGCCACAGCCCCAGACCAGACCCCGGGAGAAACCCCATGACACCGCAGCTCCGGCCACCGATCACACCGCCGCACATGGTCTCGCCGCTGCTGGTCGCGGGCGTGGCGATCCTGCTGCTCGGGCTGCTGCGCGAGCCCGCGCGCCAGAAGCTCTCGGCGATCCTGCTGGCCGGCGCCGGCGCGGCCTATTTCGCCGGGGGCCTTGGGCCGTGGGAGTTCGTGTTCTGCGCCGGCCTGTCCGCGGTCGCCTATTTCGGCCTCAGCGACTACCGCTGGATCGGCCTGGGCTGGCTGCTGCACGGAGGCTGGGACGCGGTCCACCACCTCTACGGCAACCCGATCATCCCTATGCTGCCGCTGAGCTCGTTCGGCTGCGCCATCTGCGATGTGGGCCTGGCCGCCTGGTATTTCGCCGGCGCGCCCTCGCCCTATCCCTGGGTCCGCGCGGCGAAGCCCGCGAACTAGTCCCCCAGTCCGCGGCGCAGCAGGTCGAGCGCCGCGGCGGAAAAGGCCTCCATGTTGGCGGCGCGGTCGGCCTCGCCGGTCTCGAGCGTGATCGCCGCCTCGACCGGGCCGGAGATGGCGATGCAGGTGTGACCGGCGGCGTCGCCGTAGCCGTTGCCGGTGGGCCCAGCCGCGCCGGTCTCTGAGACGCCCCAGGTGGCGCCGAAGCGCTCGCGGGCGGTGCGCGCGAGCAGCAGCGCATAGGGCTCGCTGGCCGAGCGCATCCCGGCCACCGCCTCCCGCGGCAGGTCCATCAGCACCATCCGCGCCTTGCCCGTGTAGACCACCGCGCCGCCCAGATAGTACTTCGACGCGCCGGGCACGCGCAGCAGCGCCGCCGAGATCAAGCCGCCGGATGAGCTCTCCGCCACGGCCACAGTCTCGCCGCGCGCCTTCAGCTTGTCGCCGACGTCGGCGGCGATGGCGTCCAGATCGGTCCCGGTCTCCGGCATCCTGTCCCCTCTTTCGGCTTGGCGCGCCGTCGCATCGGCGCCCATGATGGCCGCCAATTCAAGCCAGAACGCCATTTCCCGGGAGGACTTTCATGGACGCCCAATCGCAGTGGACCGGGCTGGACGCCGCACGTCTGGAGCGCATCGGCGAGCACCTGGAGCGCAGCTACCTCGCCAACGGCAAGATCGCCGGCTGCCAGGTCAGCGTGGCGCGGCACGGTCACCTGGCCTACTTCAAGTCCTTCGGCCTGATGGACCGCGAGCGGGGCAAGCCCACCGCCGACAACACCATCTATCGCATCTATTCGATGACCAAGCCGATCACCTCGGTGGCGCTGATGACCCTCTACGAGCGGGGCTATTTCCAGCTCAACGATCCGGTGAGCCGCTACGTGCCCTCCTGGAAGAACCACCGCGTCTGGGTCTCCGGCGAAGGCGCGAACATGAAGACCGAGGCGCCGGTGCGGCCGGTGAGCTTCCGTGACGTGCTCTCGCACCAGGCCGGCTTCACCTATGGCGGCGGCCTGCCCGGCGTCGGCCTCCAGCATCCGATCGACAAGGTCTATCGCGAGCTGAAGGTGCGCTCGGTCGGCGGGGCGGATTCCATGCAGACCTTCCTCGACAAGCTGGGGCAGGTGCCGCTGCGTTACCAGCCAGGGACGGCGTGGATGTATTCCCTGGCCACCGACGTCTGCGGCGCCCTGGTGGAGGTGATCAGCGGCAAGCCCTTCGCCCAGTACCTGCAGGACGAGATCTTCGGGCCGCTCGGCATGAAGGACACCAGCTTCTTCGTGGCGCCGGACAAGGTCGATCGCTTCGCCGCCAACTACCAGCGCGGGCCCGACAAGCGGCTGAAGCTCATCGACGACCCGGCGACCAGCGACTTCACCAAGGACCCGGGCTTCAAGTCCGGCGGCGGCGGCCTGACCGGCACGAGCGCCGACTACCTGCGCTTCTGCGAGATGCTGCGCCGGGGCGGCGAACTGGACGGCGCGCGCATCCTGGGCCCCCGCACCATCGAAATGATGCACATGAACCACCTGGCGGGCGGCAAGGACCTGACGCAGCTGGCGCTCGGGACCTTCTCGGAGACCGCCAACGAAGGCGTGGGCTTCGGCCTGGGCTTCGCCTCCACTCAGGGCCAGGTGGAGACCGGCACGCTGGGCGTCGGCGACTACTACTGGGGCGGCGCGGCCTCGACCATCTTCTGGGTCGATCCGAAAGAGGACCTGTCGGTGGTGTTCATGACCCAGCTCATGCCGTCGGGCACCTTCAACTTCCGCGGCCAGCTGAAGAGCATCATCTATTCGGCGATCCTCGACTGACCCGAACGGCGGCCATGGACCTGCTCGTCAATATCGACGTCCCGGACGTGGCCGCCGCCGAGCGGTTCTACGTCGAAGCCTTCGGACTTAAGCCCACGCGCCGGTTCGGCGATCAGGGCGTCGAACTCTCCGGCTGGCCGGCCAAGCTCTATCTGCTGCACAAGGACGCCGGCACGGAAGGCGCCGGGGGCGACCTGCGCCGCTATGAGCGTCACTGGTCGCCAGTTCACCTGGACGTGGTGGTGGAGGACGTGGAGGCGGCGCTCGCCAGGGCGCTGGCCGCCGGCGCGGTGGCGGAGGGCGAAATCCGCACCGGCGTCTGGGGCAAGATCGTCGTCCTCGCCGACCCGTTCGGGCATGGCGTCTGCCTGCTGCAATTCCTCAATCGTGGCTACGACGAGATCGCCACGCCGGCCTGAGATGCGGCGGAACATCCCCGGAACATGCTGCTGACAGAAGGCTGTCAGCAGGCCGTGGCTAGACCTTCCCTTCGAAGAAGGGACTTAGGCCATGAACGCCATCGCCATGATCGAGGACGGCCGCCGGGATTTCGACTTCCTTCACGGCGAGTGGACCGTCGCCCACCGTCGCCTGAAGCGCCGCGGCGCCGGCTGCGGCGACTGGGAGAATTTTTCCGGAACCACCGTCTGCCGCGCCCTGATGGGCGGTATCTGCAATGTCGACGAGAACCATATGACCGAGCGCGGCCATGCCGGCGTCGCCTTCCGCGCCTTCGACGTGGCGCGGCGCACCTGGTCGATCTATTGGGTCAACGCCATGGAAGGCCTGGTCGGCGAGCCGGTGCACGGCCGCTTCGAGGACGGGATCGGCCGCTTCTACGGCGACGACCTGGACGACGGGCGCCCGGTCAAGGTGGCCTTCGTCTGGCTGGTCGAGAATCCGGAGCCGGCCCACCTGTCGCAGGCCGTCTGCCACTGGTCGCAGGCCTTCTCCTACGACCACGGCCGGACGTGGGAAGAGAACTGGACCATGACCTTCACCCGCATCCCCGGTCGCGGCTAGAACAGGGGCCATGCTCGCGCACATCCTGGCCCTGCTGTCGCTGGCGCTCGTCAGCATCGCCACCTGCATCGTGCCGGGGCCGAACAACTTCATGCTGATGCGCTTCGGCATGCGCCACGGGCGGGCCATCGCCAACGCCTCGGGATTCGGCACGACGCTGAGCTGCGCGGTCTGGTGCGCGCTCGCGGCCCTGGGCCTGGCCGCCGTGCTCACCGCCTGGCCGTGGCTGGAAATCGGCCTGCGCATCGCGGGCGGCCTCTACCTGCTGTGGTTCGCCTGGACGCTGTGGCGCGCCCCGCCATTGCCGGCTGAGCGCGCCGCAGACGGCGACGGGACGGGAAGCGGCAGGCTCTCCTGGCGGGCCGCCTTCTGGCAGGGGTTCGCGGTCAACATGACCAACCCCAAGTCGCTGCTCTATTTCGCCGCCGTCTTCTCGGCCTATGTCGGGCCGCATGAGCCCCTGTGGGTGAGGGTCGCCGCCGTAGGCATCTGCATCGCGACCTGCCAGGGCTGGCAGAGCGCCATGTCCTGGCTGTTCTCGACGCGCCGCGCGGTGGCCGCCTACGCCCGGGCGCAACGGCTGGTGGACCGGATCAGCGGCGCCTTCCTGGCCGCCTTTGGCGTGAAGCTGCTCTGGGTCTTCGGTTGAGCTCGGCGCGAGGCGGCGTTAAGCCCTGCCCATGCCCATCGCCCAAGCCGATCTCGAACGTATCCTCCACGAAGGCTTCCCGGACGCTGAGATCGCGGTGGAGGATCTGGCGGGCGACGGCGACCACTACAAGGCCCGCATCGTCTCGGTCGCCTTCGCGGGCCTGCCGCGGGTGCGCCAGCACCAGCTCGTCTACGCCGCGCTGAAGGGCAGGATGGGCGGCGAGCTGCACGCCCTGGCGCTGGAGACCTCCGCTCCCGCTTGACCCCGGCAGGCGGCGTCCCTAGCTCTTGGCGGACGAATTTGCGCCGAAAGGGCGACCCGATGACCGACACGACCGCCGCCAATCCCGTTCACGACTTCATCGCCAAGACCGTGGCCGAGCACCCCGTGGTGCTGTTCATGAAGGGCGTGCCGGAACAGCCGCAATGCGGCTTCTCCGCCCTGGTGGTGCAGGTCCTCGACCACCTGGGCGCAGACTTCGTGGGCGTGAACGTGCTGCAGAGCGATCCCCTGCGCGAAGGCATCAAGACCTATTCCGACTGGCCGACGATCCCGCAGCTCTATGTCGGGGGCGAGTTCGTGGGCGGCGCCGACATCGTGCGCGAGATGTTCCAGTCGGGCGAACTGAAGACCCTGCTCGACGAAAAGGGCTTGCTGGAAGCCTGATCCCGACATCCCGCTCGCTCGACGAGCCGATACAAAAAGGCCGCCCCGAAGGGCGGCCTTTCCGTTTCTGGTCAATGGATGGGTCAGGCGATGACAGGGCGGCGTCGCGCGCGCAGCGCGCTCCCGAGGGCGCCGAAGCCCAGCAGCATGAGCGCCCAACTCGCCGGTTCTGGCGTGCCGCTCGTGATGGACGGCACGCCGGTGACGCTGACGTTGTCGAGGCCGAAGAACTCGTCGCCCGTCCCCTGGTTGTCCTGGCCGGTGAACGAGATCTGGGTGACCGACCCGGTCACGGCGAAGGTCTGGCTGAAGCTGTAGGTCGAATCCCCCGAATTGCCGTAGCCGAGCGTATTGATCGCCGAGGCTCCGGTCTGGGGCGGGCTGTTGGGCGCCGGAAAGCCCTGCGTGTCGCCGGAGAAGTTGGCCATGCTGGCGTCGAGCAGCGTCAGGGCTCCTCCGTTCGTGGTCACGATGAAGGCGTCCGGATTGTCCGACGTGTTGCCACCAGCCGGCCCGTCGCCATCGAGCGTCATGATCGCATAGACGTCGTAGTTCAGGGTCAGCGAAGTGAAGCCGGCGGTGTTCAGGGTCAGGGTGACCGTGCCGGTGTTGTTGTTGGTCGAGAGCGGCCCCAGGAACGCGGTGGAGCTGTTCGGCGCCTCGATGATCGTCGTGGACCCGCTGAGGTCCGTCGTCAGGCCGCCTTCGAAGTTGTTGGAATAGAGCGTCGTCGCGTGAGCGGATACGGCGCTCAGCACAAATCCCGCGCCAGCGAAAAGAGAGGCGCGAAGCGACGCCTTAAGCTTGGTCGACATGGTTCAACTCCCCCACGATCGTGGACAAAACTGCACGCGCCGTGATGGCGCTCGGAAAGTGAGAGTGAGCATCGGTAGCGGACCCGCGGACCGTCAACGCCGCCTCGCCTCTGGCGGGAGCGAAGGCGTGACATGCCCCGTGGCGCCCCGATATGTCATTCCGGCGATTGGCGGCGGCGCCCCAAAATGCCCCGTGCGTCGACCCCCTCGGATCGCCTCCGGAGGGAAAGTCGCTCGCGCGCCGGGGGTCGCCCATAGCCTCACCTCGGCGAACATGGCTATCCTGGCCGGGACGCAGCGACTTCATCGGGGGATGCAGGGCGTGGGCAGCGTAATCCGCGGGAGCGTAACGTCCCGGCGGCTCAACAGCTGGAAGGAGGTCGCGACCTACTTCCAACGCGACGAACGCACGGTGAAGCGCTGGGAAGCGGGCCGCGGCCTGCCTATTCACCGCGTGCCCGGCCTGGCCCGTTCGAAGATCTATGCCTACACCCAGGAGCTGGACGCCTGGTTCGACGCCACGCCGGACGGACCGGGCGCTGGGGATCCCGCGCCGGCGGCGCCGAAGGCCGCCCGCTCGCTTGGACGGACGGCGGCTCGCGCGGGGCTGTTCGCCGGCCTGCTGGCGATCGTCATCGTTGCCCTGGCGGGTTCCTTGGGGTGGCGATGGATCGCCAGCGAACACGCCGTGAAGGCGCAGCGTCTGGCTAGCCGCGATCCGCGGGCGATCGAGCTCTATCGCGAGGGCTGGCATGACTGGAACACGCGCACGCCGGCCGGCCTGACACGCGCCCGGGCGGAGTTCCAGCAGGCCCTGGCGCGGGACCCGCGTTTCGCCCAGGCCCACGCCGGCCTGGCGAACACCTACCTGCTGCTGCGCGAATACACCCAGATGCCGGACGCCGTCGCCTATCCCGCGGCCGAGGCGTCCGTGCGGCGCGCCCTGGCGCTGGACCCCGACCTGGCCGACGCACACAGCGCGCTCGGCTTCATCGACTTCTGGTGGCGTTGGGATCCCCGTTCGGCGGAGGCGGAACTGAAGCGCGCCATCGCGCTCTCCCCAGCCAGCGCCGATCCGCATTTCTGGCTGGCCAATATCCTGAAGGTGCAGCGTCGCTATGACGAGGCGCTCAGCCAGATCGACCAGGCGCAGGCGATCGATCCCGACTCTTCGGCGGTGCTGGAGGCCAGGGGCGACATCCTGCTGGAGCGGGGTGACGTCGCCAGCGGCCGCGAGATCCTGGCGCATCTGGAGGAGGTGGCCCCGGACCAGATGTGGCCGCACGCCCACCTGGCCAGGGCCGCCCTGGTCGAAGGCCAGTATGCGACCTACCTGACCGAGTCCCAGAAAGCGGCCGACCTCAAGGGCGACGCCGACCAGGAGGCGGTGCTGGCCGCCGCCCAGCAGGGCTGGCGGACCGGCGGCGGGCCGGGGCTCCTGGATCAGCTGCTGAAGCAGCAACAGGCCCTGGCGGCCTCGGGCAAGGTCTCGGCCTACGAGGTGGCCTGCACCTACATGCTGATGAACCGCCCGGATGACGCCACCGCCTGGCTGCGCCGCGCCATGACGGCTCACGACGCCACCGTCCTGGGGACCTTCGCCGACCCGTGCTTCCACGCCCTGGCGAACGACGACCGCCTCCAGTTCCTGCACGGCGTGGTCTTCGGAACCTAATCGCGGCCCCTGCCCCGGAAAGCTTCATCATGCGCGTTGCCTTTCGCGCGGGAATCCTCTTCTGCGGTGTCCTAGAGACGAACGGGACAGAGCATGGCGCTTTTCGAGCCGCCGCCGGGGCGCAAGGTGTTCACCGGCGAATTCACGCCGGTCGCTTCCGACATCGACGACAACGGCCATGTGAACAATGTGGTCTATCTGGACTGGGCCCAGCGCCTGGCCATCGCCCACTGGCGCAGTGTCGCGCCGGCCGACGCCCAGGCGACCTGGGCCTGGATCGCCCTGCGCCACGAGGTCGACTACCGCCGCGCGCTCCTGCCCGGCGAGACCGCCCACGGCCGCACCTGGGTCAGCGACATCGCCGAGGGGCCCCGCTTCGACCGCTTCGTGCGGATCGACGCTGAGGACGGCGCGATGTGCGCCCAGGTCAGGACCACCTGGGTGCTGATCGAACAGGCCACCGGCCGGCCCAGGCGCGTGCCGCCCTGGATGACGGCGCTGTTCGCTTAAGGCGCAGGCGCCATGGACCCAAGGCCCAGGCGGCACGTTTAGGCGCCGGTCCGAGGCGTTGGCGCGAGCTCGATGGCGAAATCCGATTCTACACCCGGCGAGGGAACGCTCGGCCTGAAGTACGTCGGCGCGAGCCTGGTCGGCTTCGCCACCGACGCCACCCTGCTTCATTTGCTGGTCGCCCTTGGGATGGAAGCCGCCTGGGCCAGGGTCATCTCGCTGCTTGCGGCCATGCAGGTCACGTTTCTGATCAACGGCCTGCACGTTTTCCGCACCCTCGAGCGCGCGCTGCTTCCCCGCCAATGGGCGAGCTACATGTTCACCAACGGCTTCGGCAATTTCTGGAACTACTGGATCTTCGTGACCCTGGTCTCGACCCATTGGCCGGGCCTGTCGAACCACATGGTCGCCCTGTCCATCGCGGCCTTCACCACCTGGCTGATGAACTACGCCAGCACCCGCTTCCTGGTGTTCGGCAAGGCGGCCGAGCGGTGGCGCGACCTGGGCCACAGGATCACCGGATGGCGGCGTCCATCGCCCTGACACCCCTCAGCCGCAGGTCCGTCAGCCGGACGCGTGGCCCTTGACCAGCTTGACCCGGATCTGTTCGCCGGTGACCGCCTTGGCCGACCAGCTCGCGCCCATGCCGCCGCTGGGAAGCGGCGTGCAGTAGCTGAACGGGGCGGGGATCGGCCTGGACTGCTTCAGGCACAGCTTGCTTCCCTTGACGGACCAATGCCCGCTCGAAGGATCGTGCCGGCGGCCTTCGGCGGTGTAGGCGCCGCCCGCCGCCAGCCACAGCTCGCCCTTCCGGCCGTCGGGATAGGTCGAGACGATGGTGTTGCCGAAGGCCTGCTCGACGACCGATGCAGTCGCGCTCGCGCCGAACGCTGCAAGGCCTGACGAGAGGCCCAGGACGAGAATGATGCGGTTCAACCTCTAGCCTCCTGATCCGATAGCGTCATGCCTAACGCGCCCGATCCGGATTGGTTGAGACCACCGGTGGTCGTCCCGGACTTTGGCCCCGCGTCCGGCAACGAGCGTCGCCGTGAGGCGTTGATCCAGCATGACTTCGCCACCGCCTCCGACGACGACGCCGCGGGCGCGACCGGCGATCAGGCGAATCCAGGCCGTCATCAACCCGGCCTCCGGCAGCGTGGGGCCGGACGCGGCCGAGGCGGTGTCGGAGATCGTCTCGCGCCATGGCTACGACCTCACCATCGCCGCGCCGGGCCTAGACGAGATCACGGGCGCGTTGCAGGCGGCGGTCGCGGCCGACCCCGATCTCATCGTGGTCCTGGCCGGGGATGGCACCGCGCGGCTGGCGGCCGCGCTCTGCGGACCGGACGGGCCGCTGGTCGCGCCGCTGGCCGGAGGCACCCTCAACATGCTGCCGCACGCGATCTACGGGAAGCTGCCATGGCGCGAGACCCTGCCGGCGATGCTCGAAACGGGTGTCGAGCGGCCGGTGAGCGGCGGGCGCGTGGGCGGCCACCCCTTCTATGTCGCCGCCATCCTTGGTTCGCCGGCCTTGTGGGCGCAGGCGCGCGAGTCGGCCCGGGCAGGCCACCTGCGGGAGGCCTGGCTGCGCGCTCGCTACGCCATTCGCCGCGCCTTCGAAGGCGACCTGCGCTACGGGCTGGACGGCGCGGCCGCGGCGCGGTCGACCCAGGCCATGGCGCTCATCACCCCGCTGATCTCCCGGGCCGTCCAGGGCGAGCCTGGCCTGGAGGCGGCGGCGTTCGGCGTGCACAGCGCCGCAGAAATCGCCCGGCTGGCGCTCAACGGCCTGATCAGCGACTGGCGCCTCGACCCCGGCGTGACCGTCCAGCTGTGCCGCCGCGGCAGCGTCGGCGCACGCCAATCCATCCCAGTAGTCCTGGACGGCGAACTCCAGCACCTGCCGAAGACCGTCGAGTTCGAGTTCCTGCCCAAGGCCTTCCGCGCGCTGGCGCCGCCGGCCGCCTTGTCGGCGAACTTCGGAGAACCGATCGCCGCGGAGTCCGCCGCATGAGCGTCCGCATCGCCCATCTCAGCGACATCCATTTCGGCGGCGAGGTCGCGGACGCCGTCGAGGCGGCGATCGGGGCCATCGAGGCCTTCGCGCCGACGCTGACCGTCGTCAGCGGCGATCTGACCCTCAATGGCCTGGTCCCGGAATTCCGCGCGGCCGCACGGTGGCTGGAGCGCCTGCCCACCCCGCGGCTGGTCACCCCGGGCAACCACGATACGCCCTACTGGAACCTGCCGCTCCGCGCGCTCACCCCGTTCGCCCGCTATCGGCGCTACATCGGCCCAGCGACCGCGACGGCCTTCGATTCCCTGGGCCTCGCCGCGCGCACCCTGAACAGCGCCAGGGGGGCGCAACCCCGATTGGACTGGTCGAAGGGGGCCATCGCGATGGAGCCCATGCGCGCGATCGCCTGGGGAGATGACGACAACGCGCTTCGGGTCTTCATCTGCCATCACCCGCTGATCGACATCGTCGGCGCCCCAGTGACCGGCGGCGTGCGATGCGGGGACGAGGCCGCAGCCGTCCTGGCCGACGCCGGCGTGGACCTGATCCTCACCGGCCACGTGCACAACCCGTTCGTGCTGCCGATCCCCGGCGCCGCGCCCGGCCGCTATGCGGTGGGCGCCGGCACCCTGTCGCTGCGGACGCGGGGATCGCCGCCCAGCTTCTCAACCATCACGGCGGGCGCGACCTCGATCGACGTGGCCGTGCAGGCCTGGACCGGCGTCAGCTTCCAGCCGGGCCAGTCCTGGACCCTGCCGCGCGGTTCCGGCCGGATCCGCGGTCCCGTGGCGGAGCCCGGAGACCCGCCGGGCTTCGTGAAGGCCCTGGTCTGAGGCCCTCGCCTAGCCCGCCGGCTTCAGCTTTCGATTGAAGAAGTCGAGCGTGGCGTGGGTCCGGTGGATCATCGGCTTCGAGGTCCAGCCGGTGCGGTGGCGCAAGCCTGGGTAGGTCATCATCTCGAACGGGATAGCCTTCTGCTGCAGGGCGTAGAGCACCCGCGTCGAGTTTTCGAAGATCACATTGTCGTCGGCCATGCCGTGGATCAGCAGCAGGGAGCCCGGCTTCAGGTCGCCCAGCCGCGCGATCACCTGCGACTTGGCGTAGCCGTCGGGGTTGTCCTTCGGCGTGCCCATGTAGCGCTCGGTGTAGGCAGTGTCGTAGAGCGTCCAGTCGGTGACCGGCGCGCCCGCCACGCCGGCGGCGAACGGGGTGCTGGGCGCCGTCAGCAGCATCAGGGTCATGTAGCCGCCGTTGGAATAACCGGTGACGCCCAGGTGCGCGCCGTCGACGTAGGGCAGCGACTTCAGATAGGCCGCGCCCGCCAACTGGTCCTCCACGTCCGGCTGGCCGGTCTTGCGGTCGAGCGCGGTCTTGAAGGCCACCGAGCGGTTCGGCGTGCCGCGATTGTCAATCGAGAACAGGATGTAGCCGGCGTCCAGCAGCATCTGGTCGGCGGGCGAGGCCCAGTGTTTCGAGACCAGCGCCGAGGCCGGGCCGCCGTAGACCTGGACGATCACCGGGTGCTTCTTGGCCGGGTCGAAGCCCGCGGGCTTCCTCATCATCCAGTGCAGGGTCTGGCCGTCGCTGGCCTTGATCGTCCCATATTCCGGGACCGCCAGGTGGTCGTGATAGGGCCAGAACGGATGGCTGGCGTTCAGCGGGTTCTCTTCGATCCAGCGGACCAGGGTCCCGTCGGCCTTGTAGAGGCCGGTGCGCGGCGGGGTTTTGGGGTCGGAGTAGGTGCCGGTGAAAGCGCCGCCCTGCTTGGCCACCGAGGCCGTCCACCAGCCGCCGGCCGGCGTCAGCGCCTTGGGCTCGCCGGGTTTGGCGTAGGAGACCTCGTAGAGCCGCCGCTCGATGGGCGTGTCCTTGCTGGCGGCGAAGATCGCCATGTGGCGCGCCTCATCCACGCCCTCCAGGTCGGCCACCGGCCAGTCGCCATGGGTCACCTGGCGGATCAGCTTGCCGTCTCCGGCATAGAGATAGAGGTGCTTGTTCCCGTCGCGCTCCGATGACCACAGGAAGGTCCCGTCCTTGAGCGGCTTCATGTCCTCGCTGAGGGAAACCCAGTGCGGGCTGGTCTCGGTCAGGATCACATGGCCCTGCCCGGTCGCCGGATCGACCGCCAGGACGTCGAGGCGCTTCTGGTCGCGGGTCAGCCGCTGGACGAACAGCGTCTTGCCGTCCTTCGACCAGTTCACCCGGGCCAGGTAGATGTCGCTGTTCGCGCCCAGGTCGACCTTCACCCGGTTTCCTGTGGCCACATCGGCCACATAGAGCTCGACGACGGCGTTCGGCCGGCCGACCCGCGGATAGCGCTGGTGGACGATGGTTCCGCCCTCGGCCCCGATGTCGACGCGGTCGATGACATCGACGCCCGACTGGTCGACGTGCGCCAGCGCGATCTTGGCGTCGTCCGGCGACCACCAGTAGCCGGTCTCGCGATGCAGCTCCTCCTGGGCGATGAACTCCGCCGTCCCCCAGCTCTTCAGCTCGCTGCCGCCGGTGGTCAGCGCGCGTTCCGGCCCGCCGGCCTCACCTGCGCTCAGGGGCATCAGGTAGAGGTTGTCGTCGCGGACGTAGGAGACGAAGCCGCCCTTGGGCGAGATCTTGCCGTCGATCTCGTCGCCCGGCGTCCTAGTCAGCTGGCGCGTCTGGCCGCTCGCCACGTCGTAGAGCCACAGGTCGCCCTGCACTGGGACCAGCACGGCCTTGCCCTGGTCATCCCAGTGGTACTCGACGACGCCGCGGGTCTTCAGGCCCATGCGCTCGCGGCGGCTCTTCTCGGCCTCGGAAAGCGTCTTGTTGTCGGAGCTGAGCGCCCGGCCGTCGATCAGCATGTGCGGCGCCCCGCCCGCCACCGGGGCGATCCACAGGTCGGTGACATCCACGTCGTCGGCCTTGGCCTTCAGATAGGTGACCGCCGAGCCGTCCGGCGACAGGGCCACGCCGCGCGCCTGCGGCCCGGAGAGGTCGGGGCTGGCGAAAACCCGCTCGGGCGTCAAGACTTCGGCTTTGGTGGCGGTCACGGCAAGGCTCATGGCGGCGAGAGTGGCGACGAGAACGAGTTTCATGGAATCCCCGACAGTTAGGGGCAGACCTGACCTCAACCGCGCCGCCTTGCCAAGGGCTTCAGCCGCGCATCGGGTTCAGGATGAAAACCGGCGTCCGCGGCTCCAGCCCCAGCTCGGCCCAGGTGAAGGCGATCTCGGCCGTTCCCGGCATCCTGCAGACATCGACGTGCCTGCGGGCGAAGGCGACGCCGACCGTCCCGGCGCGCCGTTCCACATAGAAGGCGAAGTCGCCGCGCGCGGTACAGCCGCCCGAGGCGACGCGGATCACTACGCCCTCCGAGCTGGACCGCGCCGCGACCAGCGGCTCCAGCTCCGCGAGCGGGCCTCGCGGCGCCACGGGCGCGCCAACGGTGGCGCAGCCGCCCAGCGCCAGGGCCGCCAGCAAGAAGCCCCTGCGATCCATGGCCCCACTCCGCCATAGTCGCGCTCAAAGCAAAAGGCCCGGAATCGCTCCCGGGCCTTCGCGAACTTCCGAAGTCTGCGCCGCTTAGGACGCGTAGAATTCGACCACCAGGTTGGGCTCCATCTTCACCGGATAGGGCACCTCGGCCAGCTCCGGCAGGCGGACGTACTTGGCGCTCAGGCCCTTGCCGTCGACCTCGATGTAGTCCGGCGTGTCGCGCTCGGGCGACTGCAGGGCTTCCAGCACCAGCGCCATGTTGCGCGAGCGTTCGCGCACGGCGACCACGTCGCCGGGCTTGCAGCGGAACGAGGGGATGTTCACCCGCTTGCCGTTCACGGTCACGTGGCCGTGGTTGACGAATTGGCGGGCGGCGAACGGGGTCGGCACGAACTTGGAACGGTAGACCACCGCGTCCAGGCGGCTTTCCAAGAGGGCGATCAGGTTCTCCGAGGTGTTGCCCTTCCGGCGGGCGGCTTCCTCGTAGATCTTGCTGAACTGCTTCTCGGTCAGGTTGCCGTAGTAGCCCTTCAGCTTCTGCTTGGCGCGCAGCTGCAGGCCGAAGTCGGAGACCTTCTGCTTGCGGCGCTGGCCG
>NZ_DASYAF010000131.1:0-1915 GCF_036501465.1 Phenylobacterium sp. | reverse complement strand
GCCGCAGGCCGGCGGGGCTGGACTGCTGTTCTTCCTGCTGCTGGCCACCGAGGCCAACGATGTGGCGCAATATGTCTGGGGCAAGCTCACCGGCCGGCACAAGATCATGCCCAAGGTCAGCCCCAACAAGACCTGGGAGGGTTTTCTCGGCGGCTGGGCGACCACCGCCCTGCTGGTCTGGTTCGTGGGGCCCTTCTTCCTGCCGGTCAGAGGGTGGGCGTTGGCGGTCATCGCCGGCGCGCTGCCGCTGGCGGGCTTCGCCGGCGACGTCACCATGTCGGCGATCAAGCGCGACTTAGGGGTCAAGGACACCAGCCACAGCATCCCCGGCCACGGCGGCGTGCTGGACCGGATCGACAGCCTGACCTTCACCGCGCCGCTCTATTTCCATCTGATCATCTTCTTCGCCTTCTCGCCGCTGCCATGGCCCTGATCCGCCTCCTGCTACTGACCCTGTTCGCCCGACCCCTGGCCCGCTTCATGACCGGGGCCGACGTGATCGGCGCCGAGCACCTGCCCAGGACCGGCCCGGCCATCATCGCCGCCAACCACAACAGCCATGTGGACACGCTGGTGCTGCTGACGATGTTTCCGGCCAGGCTCGTGCCGTTGCTGCGCCCGGCGGCGGCGGCCGACTATTTCCTGAGAGGCCCGCTGATCAGCTGGTTCTCGCGCAAGCTGGTGGGGATCGTGCCGGTGGAGCGCACCCTGGCCGGCTCCGGCGCGGACGTGCTCGCGCCCATGCGCGAGGCCCTCGCCTCCGGCCACATCGTCATCCTCTTTCCCGAGGGCACCCGCGGCGACGCCAGCGACGAGATGGGCGTGCTGAAAAGCGGCATCGCGCGCCTGGCCCAGGAGGTTGCCGACGCCCCGGTCATCCCGGTCTGGATCGAGGGCGCCGGCCGCGTCCTGCCCAAGGGCGCGGGCATTCCGGTGCCGATGAACTGCACCGTGCTGATCGGCGAGCCCGTTCCCTGGACTGGCGACCGGACCGGCTTCATGGACGCCCTGCGCGAGAGCCTCTTGGCCCTGAAGGCCCAGGCGCCGCCGCAACGCTGGAGCTAAAGGCCCTTCGCGGGGATGAGCGGATAATAAATGGACGCTTCCGCCTGGATGGAACCTAGCCGCGACGCCCGCGTCCTCCTGGGCGGGTCGGCGGTGGGGTCCAGGCGCGCGCCGAGGGTCCGCGCTGGTTCAGGCCGCCGCGCCAGTCGCCCCGGCCGGGCGGCGGGGCCCTCTTGGCGGCCAGCTTCTGCTCGATGATCGCACGGGCTGGAACCACATGCGCGACGGCCCGGGCGTGGCGGATCAGCTCCAGGGTGAGCGCCGCATCGTCCGGGTCGGTGGCTGAGCCGCGAAAATAGGCGGCGAGTTCAGCCTCCCCCTCGGGACGCGCCTCGCGTTCGCGCCAGGCCCGTTCAATCAGCCCGGCGAACCGCGCCTCCAGGGTCCGGGCGGCGAAGGCGACGGCGGTCTTCTTCGAGGCGATGCGTCCGGTCGACAGGGCGTACAACATCCGGCCCATCAGCAGGGCCATGAAGGTCTGCACCCACATCGGCTGGGTGAGCTCGGCCTGGTCCATGACCGCCAGCCGGTCGAGCAGCGCCCGCACCTCCTCGCGCAACGCCTCGGCCGGCACCGGATCGATCAGGCCGCGCGCCGGCGGTCCGGCCAGCGCGACCCCCTTCTCGCGCAGGATCCAGCGCACGACCTGGGTGTTGTCATGCTCCGAGCGGACCAGTATGCGCTCGCCGTTGCCCAGGAAGAGGAAAGGGTAGACCCGCGGCGCCAGCCCGCTGGTCCCCGGATCGGCCCAGTCGTCGGGCCGCGGCTCGCCGGGCGGATCGCGCGGCGTCGTGGTCCAGCGGCGCAGGATCGCCTTGGGTGCGTAGGAGCCCTCCAGCCTGGGCGCCCA
>NZ_DASYAF010000130.1:0-5776 GCF_036501465.1 Phenylobacterium sp. | reverse complement strand
GCGGGACTCAGCAGCCGAGGATCGAGCCGAAAAGCTTCGTCACCGACCGGGCGCACCCGCGGCATGTCGGGATGGCGCACATTGATCAAGGCGTTCCGCTCCTGCGGCACGATTACGCTGGGGACCAGCAGAGCGAGGGCGGCGCCGCGAGCCAGGAAGTCGTCGCCGATCGCGAGGCAGGCCCCAGGGTCAGCCGGCGTCTGGTCCAGTCGCTCGATGCTCGCCGTCTCGGGAATATCGATCGCCAGCAGCCGGTAGTCGTCCGGCATGAGTTCAGCGGGAAGATCGAGATGGACCAGCACTTCCAGAACCGCGAGGCTCGGGCTGGCCGCCGCATAGATCATCGACCGGCCCGCCGAATTCCAGCGCCCGCCGTAGAGGCGCGCGCCTTCGCCATCCAACGCGGCGAAGGCGCCCTTGGCGAGCCGGTGAACGATCACGCCGCGAGGCCGTGCCCGATCCGCCCCAGCAGGGTCTCGACGCTGCGCGCGCCCAGGTCTGTGTCCGCCAGGGATAGGGGCGTCAGGCCGTCTAGAGCGCGGTTCTCCCGACCGAGCCAGGTCATGGCTTTTTGCGCGTCGCCAAAGGTCTCGTCCGCCGCCGCCACCAGCCGCACGAGCCGCATCAGCCGATCGGATTCCATCGGGTCCAGCGGCTGGGCGACGTCCTGCCGCCGCTTGAACGTCCGCCGCGCCAGTACGTGGCGTTCAATCGAATTGAAACTTAGCTGCGAGGCTTTGAGGAAATAGTCCACGGCCTCGGTCGGCACCCCCCGGCGCACCAGACGAACAACGTCGAGCTCGGTCCGCAGGGGCCCGGTGACGTCCTCGCCGCCCAGCAGTTCCTGAATTTTGGCGACGGCGGCCATGTTGTTATTCTGCGCAATTCGCCGGATGGATGCCGGCATTTTGTACGGTAAGCTTTTTCGGGTTGAACGCAAGGCCGTTTGGGCGGCGGTCGATCAGGTCTCTATCGAAATGCTACCGCCTTGCGTCACTGCTATCATGTGATAGCATATCTTCATGCCTCAGCTTCTGGTCAGAGATGTGCCGCGCGACGTGGTAGAGGCCCTGAAACAGCGGGCCGCTCTACATGGCCGTAGCGCGGAGGCCGAGCATCGCGCCATTCTTGAGCAGGCGTTGAGGGCTGGGCGGGAGAGTTTCCGCGCCCGCGCCGGACAGCTCCGAAACCAGACGGCCGGCCGGATCAGCGGCGAATCCGCGGACCTCATTCGCGAAGATCGCGACAGCCGGTGAGCATTGTCATCGATGCGTCCGTCGCGCTCAAATGGGTGTTGGACGAGCCCGGAAAAGAGGCCGCCGACGCTCTGCTCGATGAGGAGCTGATCGCGCCTGCCCTTTGGCTGCTGGAGGCGGCCAACGCCCTGTGGAAGCGCGCGCAGCGCCGCGAGATCAGCGCCATGGAGGCTACGGAGCGGCTGCTGGAACTTTACAACGCGCCAGTGGCGGCAACCGCCATCGCGGATGATCTGTCAGCCGCCGCCGATCTGGCCAATGACTTGGGTCATCCGGTCTACGACTGTCTTTATCTGGCGCTCGCCATCCGCGAGAACACCTATGTGGTCACGGCCGACCGCCGATTTCATGCCGTGGCCGATCAGTCGTCGGGGCTCAAAGGCGTGGTGCGGCTGTTGGCAGGGTGAGCGGCCGGCGCCGTGCTGATCAGCGCGGTCAGCGCCAGCGTCATCGGCGCCATTACCTTCTGGTCCTATGTTCGAGCGGTCTTGTAGCCAGCGCGGCGTTTACTGGCCCGTCGCCAGCGCTTCGCGCTTTTCTTCGAGTCCCAGCCATTCCTCCTCGGCCCCCGCCAGTTGCGCGCGAAGGGCGTCCAGGGATTTCATCAGCCGGTCGAAGCCGGCCGGGTCGCGGGCGTAGAGGTCGGGATCTTCCAGGCGGTGTTCCTGGGTCCGGATGTCCTCAGGCAGTTTCGCCGTCAACGCCTCTAGTTCCTCCAGCCGCCGCTGGTCCTTGTAGGACAGTTTGGCGGCGCGTTTGGGTGGGAGCGGCGCGGCCGCTGGGGCCGGCTTGGCCAGCGGCTCCGCTGCCGGGCCGCGTGCGAAAAAGCTCGGGTTCTGGCGGACGAAATCGCTCCAGCCGCCCGGCGTCTCGACCACGCGGCCCGCGCCATCCAAGGCGATGGTCGAGGTGGCCAGGCGATCGATGAAGTCGCGGTCGTGGCTGACCAGGATCAAGGTGCCGTCATAGTCGGCCAGCAGGTCCTCCAGGAGGTCCAGCGTGTCCATGTCGAGGTCGTTGGTCGGCTCGTCCAGCACCAGCAGGTTGGCGGGCGTCGCCAGGGCGCGGGCCAGCAGCAGGCGGTTGCGCTCGCCGCCGGAGAGGGTCGAGACCGGCTGGCGTAGCTGGCTGTCCTGGAACAGGAAATCGCGGGCATAGGCGGCGATGTGGCGGGGTCGGCCCTGGACCATCACCTGATCGCCGCCGGCAGGCGCCAGGGCGTCCCAAAGGGTGATGTCGGCCTTCAGGTCGGCGCGGGCCTGGTCGACATAGGCGATCTGCAGGTTCGAGCCGAGTTTCACTGATCCCGCGTCCGGCTCCAGTTCGCCCAGCAGCAGCTTGACCAGCGTGGTCTTGCCCGCCCCATTGGGGCCAACCACGGCGATGCGGTCACGGCGCTGAATGCGGGTGGAGAAACCCTTGACCAGGGTGCGCTCGCCGAAGGCCTTGGATATCCCCCGCGCCTCGATCACCCGCTGGCCCGAGGCCGCGCCGGCCTCGACACCCATGGTCAAGGGACGGGCCTGGTCGCGCAGCAAAGCTGCGCGCTGCTGGCGCATGGCGGCCAGCTCGCGGGCGCGGCCTTCGTTGCGGGTGCGCTGAGCGGTGATGGAGCGATAGAACCAATAGGTCTCCCGCTCGATCGCCTTGTTCAGCCGGCGCAGGGTCTCGGCCTGATCGGCGGCGATCTTGTCGGCCCAGGGCTGGAAGGCGCTGAACCCCTTGTCCAGCCGCCAGATCCGCCGGTCCTCCAGCCAGAAGCAGCGCCCCGTGGTGCGCTCCAGAAAGGCGCGGTCGTGGCTGACGATCAGCAGGGCGGCGCGGCTGGCGCGAAGCTCGGCCTCCAGGGTTTCGATGGCGAAGATGTCGAGGTGGTTGGTCGGCTCGTCCAGCAGCAGTACGTCGGGCTGCTCGGCGAGCGCCCGAGCCAGGGCGGCGCGCCGGGATTCGCCGCCGGAAAGGCCTTCGGTCGATCGGCCGGGCTCCAGGTCGAAGGTCTGCAGCGCCGCCTCGGCCTCGTGCGTCTGTGCCCCGCCCGCCGTCGCATAGGCCAGGAGGCTGGCGCCCGTGATCTCCGGCTCCTGCGCCAGCAGCACCACGCGCGTCGCGGGACGGAGGAACCGGTCGCCGCCGTCCGGCTCGATCTGGCCGGCCAGGATGCGCATCAGGGTCGACTTGCCCGCCCCATTGCGGCCGACCAGGCAGGCGCGCACGCCCGGTTCCAGGCCGAGGTCGACGCCGTCGAACAGCATGCGCGGCCCGTCGGCCAGGCGCACGTCCTTCAGCGCGATCAGGGGCGCCCTGGCGTTCAGGGCCTGGGGTCCGCTGATGGGTCCCGGGACGGCGCGGGCGGCGGCGCATCCGGGTCGGGCGACTGTTCGGCATCGGGCGGCGGCTGAGCGCCGGCGTCCTCCGCGGCCCGGTCGAAGTCGTGGGACAGGGAATCGTAGAACTCCGCGCGCGGATCGGCGCCGGGCTCTGGCGGCGCGTCGG
The DNA here is from genome assembly GCF_036501465.1 of Phenylobacterium sp. Lineage (GTDB taxonomy): Bacteria > Pseudomonadota > Alphaproteobacteria > Caulobacterales > Caulobacteraceae > Phenylobacterium. Next base: position 2,027 of record NZ_DASYAF010000130.1, on the reverse strand, counting down.
AGGCGGCGGCCTCGGTCTGGTCGACATCGGCGCCGGTCTGCGCGCCAGCCTCGGCGGCGGCCATCCAGGCGAAATCGTGCGGCTCCAGATTGGCGTGGGCCACGATCATCATTCGCCGCCAGATCTCGGCCGGAATGGCGCCGCCGGTGATGTGGTTCATGGGCGTGTCGTCGTCGTTGCCCACCCAGACGCCACAGATCCAGTCGGGGGTGAAGCCGACGAACCAGGCATCGCGCCAGTTCTGGCTGGTGCCGGTCTTGCCTGCCGCCGGCCGGCCGAAAGCCGCACGCGTGCCTGTGCCCTCAAGCACGACGCCTTCCATCATTTTCACCATCTGGTCGGCGTGAAACGCGTCATAGACGCCGACCCCTGCCGATGGGGCGTGCTCGAACAAGATGTCGCCTCGTGTGGTGGTGATCGTCTGGATCAGATAGGTCTGGGTGCGATCGCCGCCCGTTTGGAACACCTGGTAGCCGGCGGTCAACTCCAAAAGGTTCACCTCGTAGGCGCCCAGCGCGATCGAAAGATCGGGGTTGGCTGGGATGCTGGCCAGGCCGAAGCGATGGGAAATCTCGCCCAGTTTGTCGCGCCCGACCTCGTCCGCCAGGCGCACGGCCACCGTGTTGATCGAATGAGCCAGGGCGTCGGCCACGGTCACCGGGCCGCGATAGCCGCCGCCATAGTTGCTGGGCGACCAGAGGCCGATGCGGATCGGCGCGTCCATGCGGATATCGGTCGGCTTCACCCCCTGCTCCAGGGCGGCGGCGTAGATGAAGGGCTTGAAGGCCGAACCGGGCTGGCGCTGGGCCTGGGTCGCGCGGTTGAAGGCGGAATCGCGGTGGCTGGTCCCACCGACCAAAGCGCGGATGGCGCCGTCGGGCGCGAGTAGGACCAGGGCGCCCTGGCTGACCCCCGCGCGGCGGCCGTTCTGAGCGATGGCGTCGCGCACCACCGACTGGGCGGTCGCCTGCAGGCTGGGGTCGATGGTCAGCCGCACCACCAGGTCGGGCGCCTGACCGCCGGAAATCTGCACCGCCTGGGCCGCGGCCATGTCCAGCACATAGCCATAGTCGCCTTCGCCCGGCGCCTCGGGCGCCAGCTTGGGCGGGGCGGCGAGGGCGGCCTCTTCGTCGCGGGGGCTGATCCAGCCCTCGATGCGCATGTTTTCCAGCACCAGGCGCGAGCGGCGCAGGGCCGCGGGCATGTCATTGGTCAGGGCGAGCCGCGTCGGCGCCTTGGGCAGGGCGGCCAGGAGCGCGGCCTCCTGCAGGTCGAGCTGGGCGGCGGGTTTGCCGAAATAGATCTGGGCGGCGGCGTCGATCCCATAGGCGTTATCGCCGAAGAAGATGCGGTTCAGGTACAGCTCCAGCACCTGATCCTTGCTCATCTGCTGCTCGATCCGATAGGCGATCACCGCTTCCTGGAACTTGCGGGTGAAGGTCTGGGCCGGTTTCAGGTAGAGGGTCTTGGCCAGTTGCTGGGTCAGGGTCGAGCCGCCCTGGACGGTGCGGTGGGCGCGCCAATTGGCCCAGAGCGCGCGTGAAATTCCCTGCAGATCGACCGGCCCGTGCTTGTAGAAGCGCCGATCCTCCGCCGCCAGGAAAGCGCGGGGCACGTAAGCCGGCAGCTCGCCAAGATGGACCGGATGGCCATGGCGAGGGCCGCGCGTGGCGATCACCTTGCCGGTCGCGTCTTCGAAGGTCATGCCCGGCGCCTGATTGACCACCACCAGGCTCGAATTCTCCGGAATGTCCGGCACGCCTTGCAGCAGCTGGCCGACCTCCCAGGCCGCGCCCAACCCGGCGGTCAGGATCACCACCAGAATGACAGTCAGGACCACGGCCCAGGTGCGCAGCCGGCGACGTCGCTTGACCCGCCGCGGCGGTGAAGCCGCCTGCCGCCCGCGGCCGAACACCGGCGGCCCTGGCGCGGGCGGCGGCGGGGGGCTGGAGGTCGGCGAAGGTTCGTCGGGCTGGTCGGTCACGCGCTAGACTGTGTTTTTGAGCGGGCTATCCGCCCGAAACGCC
>NZ_DASYAF010000129.1:0-2391 GCF_036501465.1 Phenylobacterium sp. | reverse complement strand
CGCCCTGCCGGCCGGCGAGCTGGCCAACCTGCTGAAGATCGAGAACGCCGCGCAGCTGCAGGCGCTGCTCACCCATCACCTGATCAATGCCGGCGTGCCGACGAGCAAGATCCAGGGCTCCAAGGGCCCGATCACCACGGTTGCCGGCACGCCGGTGCAGATCGACGGCACAGGGCCCACGATCATGGTCGATGACGCCAGCGTCGTCGGCCATGCGGTGGTGTCCAACGGCGACATCTATGCGATCGACAAGGTGCTGAGCGCCGGCGCCGCCGCCGCCCCGGCGGCCCCTACTCCGGCCCCGGCGCCGGCGCACTGACCGACCGCTCAGCTTCGAACGCTTGATGCGAAAGGCGGCGGACCCTATGGTCCGCCGGCCTTTTTCGCGCCCGCGAAGCCACCCTGATGACCAGCGACAAACCGCTCTCCTTCCAGGACCTGATCCTGACGCTGCATGCCTATTGGAGCCGTCAGGGCTGCGTGATTCTGCAGCCCTACGACATCGAGGTGGGCGCCGGCACCCTGCATCCGATGACGGTGCTGCGGGCGCTCGGGCCCAGGCCGTGGCGCACCGCCTACGTGCAGCCCTCGCGCCGGCCCGCCGATGCCCGCTATGGCGAGAACCCCAACCGGCTGCAGCACTATTACCAGTACCAGGTGATGCTGAAGCCCAATCCAGCCGACATGCAGGCGCTCTATCTGGGCTCGCTGGAGGCCATCGGCATCGACCTTGGCCTGCACGACGTCCGCTTCGTCGAGGACGACTGGGAAAACCCCACCGTCGGCGCCTGGGGCCTGGGCTGGGAGGTCTGGTGCGACGGCATGGAGATCAGCCAGTACACCTATTTCCAGCAGGTCGGCGGCCTGGACGTCGATCCGGTGGCCGGCGAGCTGACCTATGGGCTGGAGCGGCTGGCCATGTACGTCCAGGGCGTCGAGAACGTCTATGACCTGGCTTTCAACAGCCCGCAGAGCCCGGATTTCAAGACCTATGGCGAGGTCTTCCTGGAGAGCGAGCGGGAGTTCTCGTCGTTCGATTTCGAGGCGGCCAATGTCGACATGCTGAAGCGCCACTTCGAGGACATCGAGGCCGAGGTGCCGCGCCTGTTGGCCGCCCGCGGCCGCCAGGACCAGGCGCTGGTGCTGCCGGCCTACGACTACGTGCTGAAGGCCTCGCACATGTTCAACCTGTTGGACGCCCGCGGGGCCATCGCGGTGGCCGAGCGGCAGAGCTACATCGGCCGCATCCGCGACCTGTGCAAGGCGTGCGCCGAGGCCTGGGTGAAGCTGGATGCCGCGGGCGGCGTGGCCTCCTGATGCCCCAGCTTCTGCTCGAACTGTTTTCCGAAGAGATTCCCGCGCGCATGCAGGCCGACGCGGCGCGCGACCTCGAGCGCATGGCGCGCGAGCGGCTGAAGGCCGCCGGTTTCGCGGGCCAGGCGATGCGCGCCTTCGCGGGTCCGCGCCGGCTGACCCTGGTGATCGACGACCTGCCCGCCGCCCAGTCGGCTAGCAGCGACGAACGCAAGGGCCCGCGGGTCGGCTCAGCCGACGCGGCCATCGAGGGTTTCCTGCGCTCGACGGGCCTCACGCGTGAGCAGCTGGTCGAGCGGGACGGGGTCTATTTCGCCCAGATCGCCACGGCCGGGCGCGCCACCGCCGAGGTGATCGCCGAGATCGTGCCGGACATCGTGCGCCAGTTCCCCTGGCCGAAGTCGATGAAGTGGGGGAGCGGAAGTCTGCGCTGGGTGCGGCCGCTGCAGCGAATCCTCTGCCTCTTTGACGGCCAGATCGTCGCCTTCAACATCGACGGCATTGAGGCCGAGAACTTCAGCGAGGGCCACCGCTTCATGGGCTCGAAGCGGCCGTTCACGGTGCGCGACTTCGACGACTACGCCGAAAAGCTGACCGCCGATTTCGTCGTGCTGGACGCAGCCGAGCGCAAGGCGCGCATCCGCGCCGGCGCTGTCGCCACCGCCCGGGCCAAGGGGTTGGAACTGCTCGAGGACGAGGGGCTGCTGGACGAGGTCGCCGGCCTCGCCGAATGGCCGGTCCCGCTTTTGGGCGATATGGACCCGGCCTTCCTCGACCTGCCGGCCGAGGTGATCCGCACCTCCATGCGCACGCACCAGAAGTTCTTCACCGTGCGCGACCCGGCGACCGGGCAGCTCGCCCCGCACTTCGTCGCCGTGGCCAATATCGAGGCGAGCGATGGCGGCCTTCTGATCGCCGCCGGCAACGCCCGCGTCCTCTCCGCCCGCCTGAACGACGCCCGCTTCTTCTGGGACGAGGACCGCAAGGTCCCGCTCGCCGACCGGCTGGAGCGCCTGAAAGGCGTCACCTTCCACGCCAAGCTCGGAACCATGTACGAGCGCGTCGAACGCATCGAGG
>NZ_DASYAF010000128.1:0-10911 GCF_036501465.1 Phenylobacterium sp. | reverse complement strand
CCCTCGGTCAGGCGGTCGCCGCCCTCGGTGATCACCCGCTCGCCGGGGTTCACGCCCTGGGTCAGGCTGGTCATGGTCGGCGTCGCCGGGCCGCGCGTGACGTTGCGCTTGGTCACCGTGCGGTCGCGGTTCAGGATCCAGACGAAGTCGCCTTGCGGGCCGGTGCGCACCGAGGTCACCGGCACGACCACCACATTGTGCAGGCTCTGCAGCGCGATGCGGGCGTTGACGAACTGGCTGGGGAACAGGTTGCCGTTGGCGTTCGGGAAACGCGCCTTGGCCTTCACCGTGCCGGTGGTCGGATCCACCTGGTTGTCGAGGGTGGAGAACACGCCGGTGTCCAGCACCACGGTCTTGGTGCGGTCGTAGGCGGTCACCACCAGCTTGTTGTGCGCGGCCTGCGCCATCAGGTTCGGCACCGCGTCCTGGGCGACGGTGAATTCCACGTCGATGGGGGTGATCTCGGTCACCACCGCCAGGCCGGTCGTGCTGCCGGCGGGGATGAAGTTGCCGATGTCGATGGCGCGCAGGCCGATGCGGCCGGCCACCGGCGAGACCACGCGGCTGTAGCCGAGGTTCAGGCGCGCGGTGCCGACGGCGGCCTTGTCGGTGAGGACGGTGCCTTCGAGCTGCTTCACCAGGGCGGCCTGGGTGTCCACGTCCTGGCGGGCGATGGAGTCCTGCGTCAGCAGGGTCTGGTCGCGCTTCAGCAGGATCTTGGCGTTGTCGAGCTGGGCCTCGTCGCGGGTCTGATTGCCCTGCGCCTGCTCCAGCGCCATCTGGAACGGGCGTGGGTCGATCACCGCGATCGCCTGGCCCTTCTTCACCAGCTGGCCTTCCTTGAACAGGATCTGGGTGATCACGCCCGAGACCTGTGGCGTCACGGTGACCGTCGCGGCCGGGGTCACGGTGCCCAGGCCGTCCAGGGTGATCGGCACGTCGGCCACCGTCGCTGTCGCCACGCCCACGGTGGTGGTCGGCCTGCGGCCGCCACGGCCGTTGCCGAACCCGGCCGGCGCGCCGCCGTTGGGGCCGGAGGGCTTGTTGCCGCTCCCCAGGTGGACGGCGAACCAGATCACCCCGGCCAGCGCCAGGAGGACCCCCAGGACAATCAGTATGCGCCGCAGGGGGTGACCCTCGCTTCTCGCCCAGAAGCCCGAGGCTCGTGCGCCGTTATCCATCATTCCTCCGAGGTCACCTGCGGACCGACGCCCATCCCCGGGCGCAAGCTTCACCAGAACGATCGCGCAGCGAACGCCGTTCCCCCGCCCATTGGCTGAATGGGGGACGTTTGCCAAGCTAAGTCGCCTCTTACTAAGGCTTCCCGATGACAAGCGTCTTTCCGGGCTCTTTCCGAACCTTCCGCGCCTGCAACTGGGTGACCGCGCCGCAACGCAGGCATTATGTCGGTCTTATGCGCCCTCGGAGAACACCGGGTCGGCGGGGTCCGGGTGAGGCGAAATGTGACTGAAATTTAATCGGTTGTATTGTGGTCGAGAGCGCCGCGGAAGCCGGCGCCGTAGGGGAATGCAGGGGGCGAGACCATGGGATCCTTCTGGAAAGCGACCATGCTGGCCGGCGCCGTCGCGGCGCTCGCGGGCGCGGCCTTCAGCCAGCCGCCGGCCCCGTCTCCGGCCGCCACGCCGCCGGCCGGGGCGACCACCAATGCGCTGAACGGCCGCCGGGTGCAGGCCGAGGCCATGGCCAAGCAGACGGCCCACGGCGAGGAGCTGTTCATGGGCCGCTGCAAGGGCTGCCACATGCCCCCGGTGGAGCACGCGCCCTCTCGCGCGGAGCTCGCCGCCCAGTTCCCCGACGTGATCATCGACGCGCTGAAGACCGGCAAGATGCAGGCGATGGCCGCGGGCCTGTCCGACGACGACATCGCCTCGATCGCCGTGTTCATCACCGGCCAGCCGCCGGACGCCAAGTTCGACGTCGCCGCCGAGGCGCAGGACAAGTGCCCGGCCTCCGACAAGTTCAACCCGGCCGGCCCGTCATGGAACGGCTGGAGCCCGGACAAGCAGAACACCCGGGTCGCGGCCTCCACCACCATCAACGCCGCCAACACGCCGAAGCTGGCGGTGAAGTGGGCCTTCGCCTACCAGGGCGGCCGCTACGGCCAGCCGACCGTGGTCGGCAACCGGGTGTTCGTGACCAGCTCGTCCGGCCAGGTCTATGCGCTGGACAAGGCCACCGGCTGCGTGGCCTGGGCCTACAAGGCCCGCGGGTCGGTGCGCGTCACCGTCTCGGTGGGCAAGAACCCCAAGGCGCCCTCCGGCTGGGCCGCCTACTTCGGCGACATGAACCGTAATGAGGTCGCCGTCGACGCCGCCACCGGCAAGGAGCTGTGGGTGGTGAACATCGACTCCGGCGGCCGCGGCATCCTGACCGGCGCGCCGGCGCTGTGGGGCAATGTGCTCTATGTGCCGCTGTCGTCCTTCGAGGAGGGCGTGGCCGGCCTGGCGGCCTATGAGTGCTGCAAGCAGCGCGGCGCCGTGGCGGCCATCGACGTCGCCACCGGCAAGATGCTGTGGAAGACCTATGCGATCCCGACGGCCCCCGCGCCGTTCCGGAAGAACTCGGTCGGAACCCAGATGTACGGCCCGGCAGGCGCGGCGATCTGGTCCTCGCCGACCATCGATCCCAAGCGCGGCGTGCTCTACGTCGCCACCGGCGACAGCTACACCAACGTCGAGGAGAAATACTCCGACGCGGTCGAGGCGATGGACCTCAAGACCGGCAAGATCAAGTGGGCGCATCAGATGACCGAGCTGGATCACTTCCTGGTCGGTTGCCCGCCGCAGCGCCCGGGCGTCAACTGCCCGACGCCCAACGGGCCGGACTTCGACTTCGGTTCCTCGCCGATCCTGAAGCATATGAAGGGTGGCAAGGACATGCTGTTCGCCGGCCAGAAGTCGGGCCAGGTCTATGCGCTCAACCCCGACGACGGCTCGATGATCTGGCAGACCCGCATCGGCCGGGGCAGCGCCCTGGGTGGGGTCGAATGGGGCATGTCGGCCGACAACGACAACCTCTACGTGGGCATCGCCGACCGCAGCCTGCCCTCGATCTCGGCGCTCAGGCTCACCGACGGCTCGCTGGTCTGGCGGCATCGCTCGTCGGACCCGAAATGCAGCTTCACCGGGCGCTGCGGCAACGGCTATTCCGGCCCGTCCAGCATCGCCAATGGGGTGGTGTTCGGGGTCAACCAGGACGGCCACATCCGCGCCTTCGTCGGCAAGACCGGCGAGCAGATCTGGGACTACGACACCGCCGGGCGTCACTACGACACCGTGAACGGGGTGAAGAACCAGCGCGGCGGCAACCTCGACGCCACCGGCATGACCTTCGCCGGCGGCATGGCCTTCGTGATGGCCGGCTTCAACGGCGCCTCCGGCTCCAGCGGGCCGGACAATGTGCTGCTGGCCTTCTCGGTGAACGGCAAATAACCTCGCTGGCGATGGGCTACGAACCGAAGACCAAGGCGACGGATGTCGACGTCGACGCCTTCATCGCCGGCTCGCCAAAGCCCGCCGACGGGGCGGTCGTCTGCGCCCTGATGCGCAAGGTGAGCGGGATCGAGCCCAGGATGTGGGGCCCGACCCTGGTCGGTTTCGGCGAGCGGGAATACGACCTGGCCGGCGGCAAGAAGGGCCGCATCCTGGCCATGGGCTTCTCGCCGCGGACAGCCTCGCTGGTGTTCTACATCAAGCACGCCACGGGTTGGGACGAGCGCCTGGCGCGGCTGGGCAAGCACCGCACCGGCAAGGGCTGCCTCTACATCAACAAGCTGGCCGATGTGGACGCCGGCGTGCTGGAGGAGATGGTCGCCGCCGCCTGGGCCACGACCGCGCGGGTCTAGGCGCCGTCCCCCAGCGCATGCGAACTCTCTGCGCATGACCGCCAAGCTTACCCGCCGGACGCTTTCGCAGCTCGCCGGCGCCTTCGCGCTTTCCGCCGGCGCTTCCAGGGCGGCTGGCGAGGGGCCCTACGAGGTCCTGCTGGAGAGCAACGTCCGCGTCGCCATGCGCGATGGGATCAGGCTCGCCACCGACGTCTACCGCCCGGCGCGCGGCGGCAGGCCGGTTCCCGGCCGCTTCCCGGCGGTGATGGAGCGCACGCCCTATGGCCGCAACGTCACCAGCTTCCGCGACATCACCCAGGCCAATCCCAAGACGCCGAAGACCCGCGCCGAGGTGGCCGCGACCTATGTGCGCCAGGGCTATGTCGTGGTCTTCCAGGACTGCCGCGGCCGCTACGATTCCGAGGGCGAGTTCGTCAAATACCTGAGCGAGGGGAACGACGGCTTCGACACCTGCCGCTGGCTGACGGCCCAGCCCTGGAGCGACGGGCGGATCGGCACCCTGGGCCTCAGCTACGCCGCCCACACCCAGGCCGCGCTGGCCTGCCTGAACCCGCCCGGGCTGAAGGCCATGGTGCTGGACTGCGGCGGCTTTTCCAACGCCTACCAGGACGGCATCCGCCAGGGCGGCGCCTTCGAGCTGAAACAGGTGACCTGGGCCTACAACCTGGGCCTGGAGAGCCCGGAGGCGCAGAAGGATCCGCGGCTGATGGCGGCGCTGAAGGGCGTCGACCTGAAGGCCTGGTTCGCCTCGATGCCCTGGAAGCCGGGGCACACGCCGCTGTCGCTGATCCCGGACTACGAGGCCTATGTGCTGGACCAGTGGCGGCACGGCGACTTCGACGCCTACTGGAAACAGGTCGGCATCTATGCCGAGGGCTCCTACGACCGCTTCTCCGACGCGGCCATGATCCACATCTCGGGCTGGTACGACGCCTATTCCCGCTCGACGACGGACAACTATGTCGCCTTGTCGAAACTGAAGACCGGCCCGATCCGGCTGATCATGGGGCCGTGGACGCACGGCGCGCGCTCGACCACCTGGTCCGGCGACATCGAGTTCGGCCCCGGCTCGACCCTCGATAGCCTGGGCCACGCCGACTACGACGCCCAGCGCCTGGCCTGGTTCGACCGGCACCTGAAGGCCTCATCGAAGGCCGATCCCGATCCTGCGGTTCGGATCTTCGTCATGGGCGGCGGATCCGGAACAAAGACCCCGGAGGGCCGGCTGATGCACGGCGGCCGCTGGCGCACCGAGGCCGCCTGGCCGATCCCCGACGCCAGGCTCACCGCCTATCACCTGCACGAGGACGGGGCGCTTTCGACGGCGCAGCCCAAGGCCGGCGCTCAGGCGATCAGCTACGACTTCGATCCCGCCCATCCGGTGCCCAGCATCGGCGGCACCATCACCTCCGGCGAGCCCCTGATGCGCGGCGGCGGCTACGACCAGCGCGAGGGCCCCACCGTCTATGGCTCACGCCAGCCCTATCTGCCGCTGGAGGCGCGGCCCGACGTGCTGGTCTTCCAGACGCCGCCGCTCAAGGCGGACGTCGAGGTCACCGGCGCCATCGAGGCGAACCTCTGGGTGGCCTCCGACGGGCCGGACACCGATTTCACCATCAAGCTGATCGACGTCTATCCGCCGAGCGCCGACTACCCGGACGGCTATGCGCTCAACCTGACCGACGGCATCCTGCGCTGCCGCTATCGCGACAGCTGGGAGCATCCCTCGATGATGACGCCCGGCGAGCCCTGCCAGATCAAGGTCACCGCCTTCCCGACCTCGAACCTGTTCAAGGCCGGCCACCGCATCCGCCTGGACGTCTCCTCCAGCAACTTCCCGCACTTCGACGTCAACCCGAACACCGGGGCCCCGGAAGGGACCGGCCTCACCCGGCGGGTGGCGAAGAACACGGTGTTCGTGGACTCCGGCCGGCCCAGCCACGTCCTGCTGCCGGTGATCCCGAAACGGGGCTGAAGCGGCCCGCCCAAGAATCTGTTTGTGAGCAGGGCTGATCGCAGGGGATAGTGCGTCCGAGGCCCGCCAAGAGCCCCAAGGAATGCTCCGGAGGATCGCCAATGCCCTACGCCCAGGGACGCGTCTACCACGACGCCGACAGCCATCTCATGGAGCCGGCCGACTGGCTGGTTCCCTTCGCCGAGGGGGCGATGAAGGATCGGCTGCTGCGGCGCGACGCGCCTTCGACCCGGCCGCCGGTCACCGCGCCCAAGGAGAAGGTGATCGAGGGCCTGATCGCCGGGCCGAAGGGGCGGCTCGCCTATGGTGCCTGCGATCCGGCCGAACGCACCCGGGCCCTGGACGAGCTGGGCTTTTCGAGCCAGCTGGTGTTCCCGACCTCGGCGCTTCGGCCCTTCCGCACTTCCTCGGACATCGAGGTGGTCTATGCCGGGACGCGGGCCGCCAACCGGGCCATGGCCGACTTCTGCCGCGACCCGCGGCTGATCGGCGTCGCCTATGTGCCGCTGGACGATCCGGCGCGCGCCCTGGAGGAGGCGCAGGAAGCGATCCGCCTGGGCTGCGGCGCCATCTGGACGCCCTCGACCCCGGCCGGCGAACGTTCGCCTGGCCACCCGGACCTCGACCCGTTCTGGACCCTGCTGGCGGCCAAGCGGATCCCGTTCGTGCTGCACATCGGCGCCGGTTCGCGGGTGCTGCCGCAGGCCTATATCAACAACGGTCGCGCGCCTTCGCCCGACCTGCACGGCGGCGGCGAGAACCTGCGGTTCAAGGACTATGTGGTGCTGCCGCACTCGGCCGAGATGTTCCTGGCGGCCCTGCTCTATGACGGGGTCTTCGACCGGATCCCGGAGCTGCGTGGCGGGGTGATCGAATACGGGGCCTATTGGGTGCCGGGGTTCCTGCGCCAGATGGACATGGGCGCACGCAGCTTCGGACGCACCGACCCCTATCTGCAGGCGCTTTCGGCCAAGCCGTCGGAGATCATCCGCCAACACGTGAAGTTCACGCCCTTCCCCGGCGAGGACGCCGGCTACCTGATCAAGGACTCGGGCGCGGACCTCTTCATGTTCTCCAGCGACTATCCGCACCCGGAGGGCACCAACGATCCCATCGGCCGCTTCGAGCGCACCTTCACCGAGCTCACCGAGGCCGACCGCGAGCTGTTCTATTCGAGGAACTTCGAGCAGATGATGGGAATCGCCGAGGCGGCGATCGCCTAGGCTGGTTAGGCGTAGCGCGGCGCCTCGGTCGTCGCGGCCGTGCCGCCCACTTCGGCCACCGCCCAGGCGAGATCTGCAAGGTACGCCTCGGCCACCTGCGCATGCACCGGCGATAGCATCAGGTGCAGGCTCTTCGGCTCGCTGGTGAGGCCGGTGAACCAGCCGCGCTCGCGCAGCTTGGACCAGACCGCCACGCAGTCGATGTCGTCGCGGGTGAAGGCCAGCAGGCCGAGCTGCGGCGCCCCCAGCACCCGGAAGCCCAGGGCCTCGGCGCCCGCCGCGATCGTCTCGCGCGCGCCGGTCACCAGGGCGTGCTTGGCGCGGTAGCCCTCGACGCCCAGAAAGTTCATCACCGCCCAGGCCGCCGAGATCGCCCCGCCCGGCCGGGTGCCGGCCAGCGTCGGCGTCACCATCCGCCCGCCCGGCCAGTCACGGAAGTCGAAGATCATGAATTTCATCAGCTCGGCGGTGCGGAAGAACACCGTGGACGCGCCCTTGGCGCAGTAGCCGTACTTGTGCAGGTCGGCCGACATCGAGCGCACGCCGGGCAGCTCGAAGTCGAAGGGCGCGATGGCGGCGCCGTTCATCCGCACGAAGGGGGCGATATAGCCGCCGACGCAGGCGTCGACATGGAGCCAAAGATCGCGCTCCTGCGCCAGCGCCGACAGCGCTTCGATCGGGTCGATCAGGCCGTAGGGGAAGTTGGGCGCCGAGCCCACGATCATCATCGTGGACGCATCGGCCGCCTGCGCCATGGCGGCGGGATCGGCCAGATAGTCCGCAAGCGCGGTGCGGCGGACCTCGATCTCCATCATCGCGCAGGCCTTGTCGAAGGCGGGATGGGCCGAACGCGGCAGGACGATGTTCAGGGGGCCCGCGGCGCCCTTCTGCTTGCGGGCGAAGTCGCGGGCGGCCTTCACCGCCATGGTGATCGAATCGGTCCCGCCGGAGGTGATGGCGCCGGCCGCGCCGTCCGGCCCGTGCAGCAGGTCGAGGCCGAAGCCCACCACCTCCTCCTCCATCCGCTTCAGGCTGGGGAAGGCGGCCGGCCCCAGGCCGTTCTCCGACTGGAAGAGGGCGTAGGCTTCCTTCTGCACCTGCTCGACCTCGGGCCCGGCGTTGAAGACGTAGACGGCGGTCTTGCCCTCGCGCCAGCGCACGTCGCCCGCGGCGTAGGCGGCCATCTCGGCCTTCAGCGCCGGCCAGCCCAGGCCGGCCTCGTTCAGGGGTCGTCTCATCGGCGCCTCGGGGCGGCTTCGCGCGAGCGGTCCCCCGTCTTAGCGCCGCGGCCGCTTGACCGGATCATAAACAGGTCTATATTTTAAACCTAATGGCCAGGGACGCCGATGTCCCCGGCTGGCCGGAAGGGAAACTCCGATGCGTAAACTGTTGATCGCGACCGCCGCCGTGGCCCTGGCTCTGGGCGCTTCGCCGGCTCTGGCCGACACCCTGAAGGAAGTGATCGGCCATGGCATCATCATCTACCTGGGCGACATGGAAATCCCGGTGACCTACACGCCGGACGGCAAGTTCTCGGCCATGGACGGGCAGGTGACCGGCGCCTGGCGGATCGACGGCGACAAGCTGTGCACCAGCTCCAGCGTCGACCCCAATGAGACCTGCGTCGCCTATCCCAAGGACAAGAAGTCCGGCGACACCTTCATGCTGGAAAGCCCGCAGGGCAGCGTGCAGATCAAGATCCGCTAGCTGACCTTGGCCTTCGCGTCCTGCGTCAGCCGGTCGATCTGGCCGCGGATGTGGGCCGCCTCGGCGGCGGTGTTGGCCAACGCGATGGCGCGGTCGAAGGCCTGGCGCGCCTCGCTGTCACGGCCGAGCTGCAACAGCAGCGCCCCGCGCGTCCCGTGGAAGTAGAAATAGCCGTCCAGCGCCTCGCCCAGGGGCTCGACCATGGCCAGCGCCTCGGCGGGCCCCCGCGCCTTGCCGGTGGCGACGGCCCGGTTCAGCGTGATCACCGGCGAGGGCGTCATCCGCTCCAGCGCCGCGTACAGCGCCTCGATCCCCGCCCAGTCGGTGTCGGCGAAACGCGGCGCGCGGGCGTGCAGGGCGTCGATGGCCGCCTGCACCTGATAGGGCCCGGGCCGGTTGTGGCGCATGGCCTTGTCGATCAGCGCCAGGCCCTCGGCGATCAGCTCGCGGTTCCAGCGGCTGCGGTCCTGATCCTCCAGCAGGATCGCCGCGCCCTCGGCGTCGAAGCGAGCCCGGGCGCGCGAATGCTTGAGCAGCAGCATGGCCGCCAGCCCCATGATCTCCGGCTCGGTCTGGAACAGCCGCAGCAGCAGGCGCGCGAGCCGGATCGCCTCGTCGGCCAGGGCCGCGCGGGCCTCTCCCGCTTCTCCGGCCGCCGTATAGCCCTCGTTGAACACCAGGTAGACCATGGCCATCACCGCGGCGAGCCGCTCGGACCGCTCCACCGGGCCCGGCGTTTCGAAGGGCGTCTCGGCCTTGGCGATGCGCGCCTTGGCGCGGGTGATCCGCTGTTCCATGGCCGCTTCGGAGACCAGGAAGGCGCGGGCGATCTGCTTCACCGACAGGCCGCAGACGATGCGCAGGGCGAGCGCGATCTGCTGGGTCGCCGGCAGCTCCGGGTGGCAGCAGATGAACATCAGCCGCAGGATGTCGTCGCGATAGTTCTGCCCGTCCAGCCGCTCGGCCATGGGCGTCTCGACGTCGTCGGTGTCGGAGATCGCGTCCTCCGGCGGCAGCTGCGTCTGGCGGGAGGTCTTGCGCACCCCGTCCAGGGCGGCGTTGCGCCCGACCATGATCAGCCAGGCGGCCGCGTCGCGCGGCGGCCCCTTCTGCGGCCAGCTCCGCAGCGCCCGCAGGCAGGCCTCCTGGAACGCCTCCTCGGCGGTGTCGAGGTCGCGGAAGTAGCGGAGCAGGGCCCCGACCGCCTGGGGCCGCGCCGAGGTCAGCGCCGCATCGATCCAGGCGAGGTCGTCGCTCATCCGGCCGCCGCCGCCTCGGCCGGATTGTCCTGGGGCAGGCCGCTCCTGTTGTAGAGCAGGATCGGGCGAATCTCGTAGGCGCCGCCGGGGTTGGCGACGCCCAGGTCCTTGGCGAAGTCGAGCGCCTCCTCGAGGTTCTCGCAATCGATGACGTAGAAGCCCAGCAGCTGCTCCTTGGTCTCGGCGAACGGGCCGTCGATGACCAGCGGCGGATCGCCCGACTTGCGAAGCGTGGTGGCCGCGGTGGTGGGCAACAGGCGCAGCGACGGGCCCATCTTGCCGCGCGCGGCCAGCCGCTCATGGACCGCGTGGAGCTTCCCCATGACCTCGGCCTCGTGCTCCTGGCTCCAGGAGAAGACCACCTCTTCGGAATTGTAGCAGAGCAGGGCATAGAGCATGGCGGGCGGCTCCCTTGGATGTGCCTAGGACGCCCAACCCTATCCGGCGCCGACACGTCGGTTCAAAGATTCTGCGGCGAACGGCGGGCTCGCGCCTGCCGCCGGAACAGTCCGCGCGCTCGGCGTTCGCCCGGCTGGCGGTGCGTCGAGGGCGGCCATTCCCAGCCATTGATCTCATGCCGGCAGTCTGCCTTGGGCCTCGGCTTCTCAAAGGACCGGCCCTCGGCCGGCCGCGGGGCGGCGCGCCCTTGGCGCGTCCTTGACAAGCCGAGGCCCCAAGGCTCGCATCATCCATGAGATCGAAGGGGCGCTCCGCGCGGGTGCGCCGGACAGACTCCGTGACGGTCAGCGATGGGTGGGAAGCGGAATCTCCTCTCCCAAGCGCGGCAGCGCTGTGGGAGAGGCCGGGAGAGGGCGGCGCGGCCGTCAGATCACCCGCTGGCTTGGACCCGATCATCCTTAAAGCGCCAACGGGTCCAAG
>NZ_DASYAF010000127.1:0-30088 GCF_036501465.1 Phenylobacterium sp. | reverse complement strand
TGGAACACACGAGCCTGGCCAAGGCGTTCTTCCTCGACCTGACCTCGCGATCCGGCCGCATCCCGGAGGACTGGATCGCCCAGCAGTACAAGCAGCTCGACCGCACGGACGGCGAGATCGACACCCTGGCGGCGCGGCTCTCCAGCGTGCGCACGCTCGCCTATGTGGCCAACCGCCCCGACTGGCTGGCCGACCCGGCCGGCTGGCAGGGCCGGATGCGGGGGCTGGAGGACCGGCTCTCCGACACCCTGCACGAGAAGCTGATGGCCCGCTTCGTCGACCGGCGGACCAGCGCCCTGATGCGGGGCCTTCGGGTGCGCGAGGACATGCTGGCGGGCGTCGCGGAAGACGGCGCGGTGACCGTCGAGGGCCACTTCGTGGGCAAGCTGGAAGGCGTGCGGTTCGAGGCGGCGCGCGCGGCTTCGGTGCTGGAGGAGAAGGCGCTGCGCGCGGCGGCGACCCAGGCGGTGGGGCCGGAGATTGCGCGCCGCCTCGGCAAGCTCGCCGCCGAGCCGGACGCCGCCTTCGCGCTGATGCCGGACGGGACGGTGCTGTGGCGCGGGGCGGCGGCCGGCGTGCTGTCGGGCGGCGAGCCTTTCCGGCCGCGCGTGCGCCTGTTGGGCGACCTCGGCCCGGAGCCGGCCCGCCAGCGGGCCGGCCAGCGGCTGGAGGCCTTCGTGGCCGGCGAGGCGGGGCGTCGGCTGGCGTCCCTGAAGACCCTGGAAACCGCCGTCGCCGAGGGCCGGATCAAGGGCCTTGCCCGGGGCCTCGCCTTCCGCCTGATCGAGGCCGGCGGGATCGTCGACCGCGCCGCGGTCCGCGCCGAGGTGCGTTCGCTGAGCCAGGTGGAACGCCGCGCGCTGCGCGGCCTGGGCGTGCGGCTGGGCGCCTTCTCGGTCTTCCTGCCGGGCCTGCTGAAGCCCGAGGCGCGGGCGCTGGCTCAGGCGCTGGTGGGCCGTGAGGCGCCAGGCTGGCGGCCAGCCGCCGACAAGCTTTCGCGTTTGCCCGCCCAGGCGCCCTCGCCCCGCGCGCTCGCCGCCTTCGGCCTGCGCGCCGTGCGCGGCCTGGCCGTGCCGGTGGAGCAGCTCGAGCGGCTGGACGAGCTGCTGCGCGCCGGCGTCAAGGCGCATGGCGGCCAGGTGCTTTCGGACCAGGCCCGCGAGGCGCTGGGCTGGCGCGAGGACGAGACGGCGGTGGTGCTGAAAGGCCTGGGATTCGTGGGCGTGCGGCGTCCGAACGAGCCGGTCGCCTGGCGGCGCAAGTTCGAGCGCGAGTTCTCGGTGGAGAAGAAGCCCATCGCCCCGCCCAACTCCCCGTTCGCGGCGCTGGCGGCCCTCAAGGACGAGCCTGCGCCCACCCGGCGTCCGCGTCGGCGGCGTCGCGCCCAAGCCGCGGGACCCAAGTTGTCAGGACAGGGCCGCGCGTGAGCGAGGAGGCCTGCCGCGTCGACGTCTGGCTGTGGCGGGCGCGGTTCTGCAA
Source organism: Phenylobacterium sp. (assembly GCF_036501465.1). Taxonomy (GTDB): domain Bacteria; phylum Pseudomonadota; class Alphaproteobacteria; order Caulobacterales; family Caulobacteraceae; genus Phenylobacterium. The sequence goes on along the minus strand of NZ_DASYAF010000127.1, from coordinate 28,609 downwards.
GACCCGCACACTCGCCGCCAAGGTGGTCGAGGAAGGCCGCGTGCGCCTGACCCGCGCCGGCCAGGAGACCCGCCTGGACAAGCCCTCGCGGCCGGTGAAGGTGGGCGACGGCCTGGTGTTCGCGCTCGGCGGGCGGCTGACGGCGGTGCGGGTCGAAGCGCTCGGCGAACGCCGCGGCCCGCCCGCCGAAGCGCGGACCCTCTATTCGACCTTACAGGAATCCTGAGGGCGCGCTCATCGCCGCGGCATTGACAAGCCAGGCCTGCGCCTTGAAAAACCCGCGCCTTCCTCTCAGGTAAGCACCGCCCTGTTTGGGGCCAGGGAAACCGGAGTTCCACCCGCGCCATGACCTACATCGTGATGGATCCGTGCATCAAATGTAAGTTCATGGACTGCGTGGAGGTGTGCCCGGTCGATTGCTTCTACGAGGGCGAGAACTTCCTGGCGATCAACCCCGACGAATGCATCGACTGCGGGGTCTGCGAGCCGGAGTGCCCGGTGGACGCCATCAAGCCCGACACCGAGGACGACGCCGACGGCAAATGGCTGCGGATCAACGCCGACTACGCCAAGGTCTGGCCCAACATCACGGTTAAGGGCGAGGCCCCCGCTGACGCCGAAAACTTCGAGCGCGAGACCGGCAAATTCGAGAAGTATTTTTCCGAGAAACCGGGCCGCGGCTCATAGGTGCATTCGCACGCACCGGCGCCGGACAGTGAGCCTGCCGGGGGCAAGCCTTTCATTCGGCTTAATTTTATGATAGCGTAATGAATGACGTGGCGATCAGGCTCTCCGCCCGGCCCGTCGTCCGAAAAAACGCCAATCCGGCGCAGATCCAAAGTGGAACGGCTCCGGCGAAAGGCGAAGGGTGTCTTAAGAGGGCTACTTCCGTCCGTACGATAGACCCAGCCGCGGCGCTTCCGCGGAGAGGATGGTTTTGTCGTTGGACGGAACATGTCGCAGGTCCGCGCTCCGTCCGGGCCCGGAACTTATGAGAGGGTTTTCCATGAGCAAGAACGGTCACGATTTCTCGATCGGAGATCATGTCGTCTATCCCGCGCACGGGGTGGGCAACGTCCAGGGGATCGAGACCCAGGAAGTCGCCGGTCTGAAGCTCGAGGTCTATGTGATCACCTTCGATCACGAGAAGATGACGCTTCGCGTGCCGACCGCCAAGGCGCGCACCGCGGGCCTGCGCCCGCTGGCCGAGACCAATGTGGTCTCCCAGGCGCTGACCACGCTCAAGGGCCGCGCGCGGGTGAAGCGCACCATGTGGTCGCGCCGCGCCCAAGAGTACGAGGCCAAGATCAACTCCGGCGACCTGATCTCCATCGCCGAGGTGGTGCGCGACCTGCACCGCGCCGAAAACCAGCCGGAGCAGTCCTATTCCGAACGCCAGCTCTACGAGAGCGCGCTGGACCGCATGGCCCGCGAAGTCGCCGCCATCGAGCGGATCGACCGTGACGCGGCGATCGGCATCCTCAACAAGTCGCTGATCAAGGCGGTCGCGGCCTAGGCCGAACCGTCCATCCAAGTCGATTGCGAGACGCCCGGCCTCATCCGCCGGGCGTTTTCGTTTGCCCCGTGCCCACGCCCGCGCGACCCTTGCGCCACAGGCGGCAGCGGGAGGAACGATCATGGCCGACGACGCCGGCGCGATCGCCAGGAACGACCGGGCGAAAGAGGCGCGCGAACGGGCCTATTCCACCCCGCTTGAGGACTTCAACGTCGCGCAGGTGAGCCATTTCACCAGCGACACTCATTGGCCGTGGTTCGAGCGGCTGCGGCGTGAAGACCCCGTCCACTACTGCCGCGACAGCGAGTTCGGCCCCTATTGGTCGGTGACCCGCTTCCAGGACATCGTGGCGGTGGATTCCAACCACGAGGCGTTCTCCTCCGCCGCCGAGAACGGCGGGGTCATGGTCGCCGACGAGTATGGGCCGAACGACGCCACCAGTTTCATCACCCTCGATCCGCCGGATCACGACGCCCAGCGCCGCGTGGTGACCCCGACCTTCTCCTCCGCCGGCATGGCGGCCATGGAGCCCTTGATCCGCCAGCGCGCGGCGGCGATCCTCGACGAATTGCCGCTGGGCGAGACCTTCGACTTCGTCGACAGGGTTTCGGTCGAACTGACCAGCCAGATGCTGGCGACCCTGTTCGACTATCCGTTCGACCAGCGCCGCAACCTGCCGCGCATCTCCGACCTGGCGCTGTCGCAGCCGGAGCCCGACGCCTCGCCCGCGGACCTCGCGGCGCGGCACGCCGCCTTCATGCCGCTGGTCATGCCGTTCATCGGCCTGTGGGACGCGCGCAAGGACGGGCCGCCGGCCAGCGACCTGATCAGCCTGCTGAGCCAGGACCCGGTGACCCGCAAGGGCGACAATCCCGAGCGCTATCTCGGCAACGTCATGCTGCTGACCATCGCCGGTAGCGACACCACACGCCATTCGATCACCGGCGCCCTGATGGCTTTCCAGGACTATCCGGACGCCTACGACCGCCTGCGCGCCAACCCGAGCCTGCTGGAGTCGGCCGTGCCCGAGATCGTGCGCTGGCAGAGCCCGGTGGCCCACATGCGGCGCACCGCGATGCGTGATGTCGAAGTCGGCGGCAAGACCATCCGGAAGGGCGAGCGGGTGGTCATGTGGTACGTCAGCGGCAACCGCGACGAAGCGGTGATCGCCGAGGCGGACCGCTTCATCATCGACCGCGAACGGCCGCGCCAGCACGTGGCCTTCGGCTTCGGCATCCATCGCTGCGTCGGCAACCGGCTGGCCGAGATGCAGCTTCGGGTGGTCTGGGAAGAGATCCTAAAGCGCTTCGAACGCATCGAGGTGATGGGCGAGCCGCGCCGGCTGCGGTCGAACTTCGTGAAGGGCTACGAAGCCCTGCCGGTGCGCATCGTCGCCTGATCCGCCCGGGGCCTAGCCCGGCAGCGGCTCTTCCAGCAGGGCCTCGGAATCCACGCCGGGGCCGCGGTCGAGTTCGGCCTTGAGCTTTGCGCGGTCGAGGTCGCCTTCCCAGCGGGCGATGACCAGGGTCCCGACGCCATTGCCGACGAAGTTGGTGAGCGCGCGGCAGGCGCTCATGAACCGGTCGACGCCGACCAGCAACGCCAGCGCCGAGATCGGCAGGTCCGGGATCACCGCGAGCGTGGCGGCCAGCGTGATGAAGCCCGCGCCGGAGACGCCGCTGGCGCCCTTGGAGGTCAGCATGGCCACGCCCAGCAGGGTCGCCTCCTGGCCGATGCTGAGCGGGGTGTTGGTCGCCTGGGCCAGGAACAGGGTGGCCAGCGTCATGTAGATGTTGGTGCCGTCGAGGTTGAAGCTATAGCCCGTGGGCACCACCAGGCCGACCGTGCCCTTGCCGGCGCCCAGCCGCTGCAGCTTGGCCATGATCAGCGGCAGGGCCGCCTCCGACGAGCTGGCGCCCAGCACGATCAGCAGTTCGTCGCGGATGTAGGCCAGGAACTTCAGGATCGAGAAGCCGCTCCAGGCCGCCACCGCGCCTAGCACGATCAGCACGAACAGCAGGCTGGTCAGGTAGAAGGTCCCGACCAGGGCGCCCAGCTGGACGAGGGAGGCGACCCCGAACTTGCCCACCGTGAAGGCCATGGCCCCGAAGGCGGCCAGCGGCGCCAGGCGTACGATCACCCCGATGATGCCGAAGAACAGCTCGGCGATGGCGTCGAAGGCGGCGGCGGCCTTGTCGCCGAACGGGCCCATCAGGGTGCAGGCGAAGCCCGCCAGGATCGCCACCACCAGCACCTGCAACAGGTCGCCGCTCGCGAAGGCGCCCACGAAGCTGTCGGGGATCAGGTTCATGAGGTAGTCGACCAGGCCCTGGCCGTGGGCCGCCTTGGCCGCGTAGCTCATGCCGATCTTGGGATCGAGGGTGGCGGGATTGATGTTGAAGCCCGCGCCGGGGTGCAGCAGCTCGCCGACCACCAAGCCGATCACCAGGGCGAAGGTGGAGATCACCTCGAAATAGAGCAGGGTCCGAAGGCCCAGGCGGCCGAACGCCCGCATGTCGCCCATGCGCGCGATGCCGCCGGCCACGGTGCAGAAGATCACCGGCGCCACGGCCATCTTGATCAGCTTGATGAAGGCGTCGCCCAGCGGCTTCAGCGAAGCCCCGAAGGCGGGCCACAGCGCGCCCACGACCAGGCCCAGGGCCACGCCCACCAGCACCTGCACCCAGAGCTGGCGGAAACTCTTGAGGATTCCCATGCGCCCGACTCGCCCCCGCGCCGTTCCGGCCCTGTGGTCCAGGCTAGGTCGTGGGCGCCCTCAGGGCAATCGGTCGATCAGGCCGCCTCGGGCGCGCGGCGGCGGCGCAGCAGGCCGCCCACGCCGCCGAAGCCCAGGATCATCAGCGCCCAGCCGGCCGGCTCAGGCACGCTGACGTGGCCTTCGTAGTTGAGCATGTGGACTTCGCCGCCTTGGGTGAAGTTGTCCACCGCCACCGAGCCGTTGATCTGGGTGTTGTTGGTGAGGGTGGCGAGCGGCGCGAGGATCGAGCCTTCGAACTGGCCCTGCACGTTGAGCGTCGTGGCCCCGACGAAATTCCAGATGATCTTGGTCTGGGCGTTGGTCGAGAACGTGCCCGGGTTGAAGTGGTAGCTGTCGGCGGTGTTCACCGTGTTGAACACGTTGATGACCACCGTGTCGTAGCCCTCGGTGTTGATCGAGACCTGGTTGCCGTTCAGCAGGCTGTCGTTGAGGTCGATCACCGCCAGGCCCGTGCCGCCGCCGGTGACGTTGATGTTCAGGTTGTTGCTGACCAGGCTGACCGGGTTGGCCTGGGTCGTGGTCAGGCCGGCGAGCGTGGTCGAGAGCGTCGACAGGGAGGTCGCGTAGTCCGCCAGGCTCATCGGCAGGCCGGACAGGGCCGCGGTCGAGCCGATCCCCTGCTGCAGGGTGCTGCCGTTCAGGTTCGGGACGTGGGTCACCGAGCCGCCGACCTTGACGGTCTGGACGCCGTTCAGGTTGACGGTCGCCGTGTCGTTGCCGCCGATCCAGGCGCCGGAGCTGTTGTTCAGGTTGAAGTTGCCGCTGAGGTTCCCGCCGACCACCACGCCGGGCAGGGTCGCCGTCGACTGGCCGTGCGGGCTCGTGAACATCGTCCCGCTGCCCGACAGGTTCCCGCCGACCAGGGCGCGGCCCTCGACGTCGCTGTTGGAGGTCATGTTGCCCAGCACGATCAGGTTGTAGTCGCGAAGGGCCTGCAGCCCGGCGTCGGCGCTGGGCGGATTGGCGGCGAGCGCCGGAGCGGCGGCGAGCAGGGTTGCGAGCGCGGCGGCCGACATGAGCGCCGTGCGACGCGACGAGAAGGCGTTGAGCATGTTGGATTCCCCGACCGGACGACAAGCTCTGCCTTAACCATAACCCGGCGGCAACGCGGCTCCCCTGACAGGCGAATTGTGACGGCTGGACAGGCGGCGGCGCCGCCGAAGGCCTGGCGCCCGGCTGGATTGCGTCCGGGCCCCGCGCATGGCATCCGTCGCGCCCAAGCGGCCCGGTAGCTCAGCCGGATAGAGCAGGGCTTTCCTAAAGCCAAGGTCGGGGGTTCGAGTCCCTCCCGGGCCGCCACATCGTCCGCGTGGAGCCGACGCCATGACGACTGCCCGCTTTGCCGGCTTCCCGCCCGAGGCGATGCGTTTCCTGGGCGAGCTGAAGGCGAACAACGACCGCGACTGGTTCACCGCCCACCGCGGGGTCTACGACACCGCGATCCGCGCGCCCGCCGAGGCCTTCGTGGCCGTCGCCCTGCCCGAGATCGAGGCGTTGGCGCAGGGGCCGGTGAGCGCCAAGATCTTCCGTATCCACCGCGACGTGCGTTTCTCGAAGGACAAGTCGCCCTACAACGCCCACCTGCACATCGGCTTCGCGCTCGAGCCGCGGCCGGGCGAAGGGCGGGCGCCACGGTGCGGCTTCTATTTCGGCCTGGAGCCGGAGCGTCTGCACCTGGGCGCCGGCATGTTCGAATTCGACGGCGAAGCGCTCGACCGCTACCGCGCCGCGGTGGCCGACGAGGCCGAGGGCGGCGCGCTGGGGAAGCTGATCGAGGGCTTGGCGCGCGACGGATGCCGGCTGAACGATCCGCAGCTGAAGCGCACGCCCGCGCCCTATGCGCCGGACCATCCGCGCGGCGACCTGCTTCGGCGCAAGGGCCTGGCGGCCTGGCGCGAGATCACCGACCGCAGCCTGATCGAAAGCCACGCCCTGTTCGACGAGACGCTGGCCGCCTTCAGGCGGCTGGCCTCGCTGAACGCGTGGATCGCCTCGGCGCTGGACGCCTGAACGGTCCGGCGGCGCCAGACGCACGCCGGAAACAAATTGCTGATCGCTTAGCCATGAGGCGAGCGGCGGTCGCAGCGGGGGAGACATGGAACGATCGGCGGCGACGGCGGGAATCGGGCGGGCGCTGGCCTTCGCCCTGCCCGCACTGCTGTCCGCCCTCTTGCCCGCCGTCCCGGCCCATGCGGCGGACGAGGAGATCCAGGTCTACATCGACGACATGCTGGCCCAGGGGAAGTTCGGCCTGGACGTCCACGTCAACGACGTGCTGCAGGGCCGGCTGGCCAACGTCGACTATCCGGGCCAGCAGACCTCGCAGGATCGGGTGCGGGTGACGCCGGAGTGGGCCTATGGGCTGACCCCCAACATCGAACTCGGCGCCTATCTGCCGCTGATGACCTTCGCCGACGGACGCGGGGAGATCGGCGGGGTGAAGGGCCGGATCAAGTTCATCGCGCCGCACAAGGACGGCGACGGCCTGTTCTGGGGCGTGAACTTCGAACTCGGCCGGGTGCGCCGCGACATCGACATCAACCCCTGGAACGCCGAGCTGAAGGGCATCGCAGGCCTCCACCGGGGGCCGTGGACCCTGGCCGAGAACCTCAACATCGACTGGGCGGTCTCCGGCCCCGACAAGGGCCCGGCCAGCTACCAGCTCGCCACCATGGTCACCCGCAAGCTGGGCGGCGGCGACTTCGACGTGGGCTTCGAGAGCTACAACACCGTGGGCGACGCCAGGCGGCTGGGCCCGCTCAGCGTCAACGACCAGCAGTTCTTCCTGATCATGGACACAGGTCTGGGCAAATGGGGCCTGGACAAGTGGGACCTGAACCTGGGCGTCGGCTGGGGCTATGGCCGGCCGGAGGACCACCTGATCGTAAAGGCGATCATCGGCGTGCCCATCGGCTGAGCCTAAGTGTCCGCGGCCTGTCCGATTTGTCCGATCCGGCTTGACGCTGCGAGCCAGATTCGGACAGGTGCCAGCCAGAGGGGCGTCGAAGGCGCCCGAGCGGCGGCGGCAGATGCGACCCACCATCAAGGACGTCTCGGCGATCGCCGGGGTCTCGACCAAGACCGTCTCGCGGGTGCTGAACAAGGAGCGCTACGTCTCCGAGGACGCCCGCGTCCGGGTCGAGGCGGCGGTGGCCCAGCTCAACTTCCGCCCCAGCCAGGCGGCGCGCACCCTGGCCGGGCGGCGCAGCTTCCAGATCGCGCTGATCTACGACAACCACAGCCCGCACTACATCCACCAGATCCAGACCGGCGTCTGGAGCCGCTGCATCGAGGAAGGCGTGCGCCTGCTGGCCCAGCCCTGCGACGCCGCCTCGCCCACCCTGGCCGAGGAGGTGGGCGGGCTGATCGACCAGACCCAGGTGGATGGCGTGATCCTGTCCTCCCCGGTCACCGACGCGGCCGCCGCCCTGGACGAGCTGGAGCGGCGCGACATCCCCTATGTGCGGATCTCGCCCGGCACCGATCACGGGCGCTCGTCCTCCGTCTCCATGGACGACGCCCAGGCGGCCGACGAGATGACCAGCCACCTGATCGCGCTGGGTCACCGGCGGATCGCCTTCATCGTCGGCCATCCGAACCATGCCGCCAGCGACCAGCGGCTCTACGGCTATCGCCGGGCGCTGGACCGGGCCGGGATCGAGTTCGAGCCCAAATATGTGCGCCCGGGCCTGTTCGACTTCAGCTCCGGCGAGGCGGCGGCCGAGCGGCTGCTGGACCTGCCCAATCCGCCCACCGCGATCTTCGCCAGCAACGACGACATGGCCGCGGGCGTGCTGACCGTGGCGCACCGGCGCGGGCTCGCCCTGCCGCGCGACCTTTCGGTGGCCGGCTTCGACGACACGGCGCTGGCCAGCCAGCTCTGGCCGCCGCTCACCACCGTGCGCCAGCCCACCCGAGACCTGGCCTATGCCGCCGCCGCCCTGCTGTTCGAGCGGGAGGAGGATCCGGTGCACCGAAGGCTGGCGCACGAGCTGGTGGTCCGCGCCTCGACCGCCCCGAAACCGGCCTGAGAAACCCGGTCCCGGCCCAGCATCCGCATTGCCAGCCCTGGTGACGCTGTTAGTATGACAGCGATGTCAGAACTTCCGGCGCCTCCACAAACCCGGCCGCTCTACCCCAACGGCCCCGTCGTTTCCTCGCTGGCCTGGGGCATGTGGCGCTTCGCCGGCGACGACCTCGGCGCGGCCGATGCGCGGGTGCGCGCGGCGCTCGACGCAGGGGTCACCCTGTTCGACACCGCCGACGTCTACGGCCCCGACAACGGCGAGACGTTCGGCTCGGCCGAGGCCCTGCTGGGCCGGGTGCTGACCGCCGACCGGAGCCTCGCCGGGCGCATGGTGCTGGCCACCAAGGGCGGGATCCGTCCGGGCGCGCCCTACGATTCCAGCGCGGGCTACATCGCCGCCGCCATCGACGCCTCGCTGAAGCGCCTGGGCGTGGCGCAGGTGGCGCTCTGGCAAATCCACCGCGCCGACTTCCTGACCCATCCGGCCGAGACCGCCCGGGCGCTCGAGGCCGCCCACAAGGCCGGCAAGATCGCCGCCGTCGGGGTCTCCAACTTCGCGGCGCGCCAGGTCGACGCGCTGGCCGCCCACCTCAGCCTGCCGATCGTCGCCACCCAGCCGGAGTTCTCGCCGCTCTGCGTCGAGCCGCTGTTCGACGGGGTGCTGGACCAGGCCATGGGCAAGGGGATCGCGGTGCTGGCCTGGTCGCCGATGGGCGGCGGGCGGCTGGGTGAGCCCAAGGACGACCGCGCCCGCGCCGTGGCCAGGGCGCTGGACGCCAAAGCCGCCGAGGCCGGCGTCAGCCGCGCCGCCGCCACCTACAGCTGGATCATGGCCCACCCGGCCCGGCCGATCCCGATCGCCGGCACCCAGCAGATCAGCCGCATCGCCGAGATCCCGGACGCCTATCGCCCGACCTGGACCCGGGCTGAGTGGTACCAGGTGCTGACCGCCTCGCTCGGAGAACCCCTGCCATGACGCGGAACCCCGGAAAACTTGGGCCCTGCGAAATCAGCTGGTTCTCGGCCCTGTGCGACGACGACTACGAGTTCCTGGGCGCGCCCGACCCGATGCTGCAGTCGAGCTGGGAGCACTGCCGCGACATCGTCTGCCAGGCCGAGGCCGGCGGCTTCGACAACATCCTGCTGCCCTCGGGCTATGAGCTGGGCATCGACACCACCGCCTTCGCCGCCGGCATCGCTCCGATGCTGAAGCGCATGCGCCTGCTCATGGCCACCCGCATCGGCGAGGTCTGGCCGCCGCAGCTCGCCCGCCAGATCGCCACCATCGACCACATGCTGGGAGGGCGGCTGACCATCAACATCATCTCCTCCGACATGCCGGGCGAGAAGCTGGCGTCGGCGCCGCGCTATGCCCGCACCGTCGAGGCGATGAGCATCCTGAAGACCCTGCTGAACGGCCAGCCGCTGGACCACGACGGGGAGTTCTGGAAGCTGAAGCTCAACCCGCCGCGCGTCGGCACGGTCTCGGGCAAGGCGCCCCTGCTTTATTTCGGCGGCCTGTCGGAGGACGCCCGCGAGGCGGCCGCCAAGGGCTGCGACGTGTTCCTGATGTGGCCCGACAAGAAGGAGGCGGTGGCGGCGATCATCGCCGACATGACCGCCCGCGCCGCCAAGTACCGCCGCACGCTGAAGTTCGGCTACCGCGCCCACATGATCGTGCGCGACAGCGAGGCCGAGGCGCGGGTAGCGGCCGAGCGGCTGCTCTCCAAGCTGGACGCCGAGGTGGGCGCGGCGATCCGGGCGAAATCGCTGGACTCGACCTCGGTCGGCGTCGCCGCCCAGGCGGCGCTACGCGAAAGCGCGGCGGACGACGGCTATGCCGAGCCCGGCCTGTGGACCGGCGTGGGCCGGGCGCGATCCGGCTGCGGCGCGGCCATCGTCGGCGACCCCGACCAGGTGCTGGCCAAGCTGAACGACTATCGGGCCATGGGCATCGAGGCCTTCATCCTGTCGGGCTATCCGCACGCGGCCGAGGCCGACCTGTTCGCGCGCCATGTGCTGCCCAACATCGACCACGGCCCGCTGGTCGCCTGATCGCACGGAGTCAAAGTTGAGGAATACGGTCCGCTACGGCCTGGTCGGGACCGGCCTGATGGCCAATGAGCACCTGCGCAACCTGGCGCTCATCCCGGGCGCGGTGGTGACGGCCCTGGCCGACCCGGTGGAAAGCTCGCTGGCCACGGCCAGGACCACCCTGGGCGCGGCGGCCGACGAGGCCTCGACCTTCGCCGACAGCGCAGCGCTGGCCAGGAGCGGCCTGGTCGACGCGGTGATCGTGGCCAGCCCGAACTACACGCACCGCGCGGTGCTGGAGCCGCTGTTTGACGCCGGCGTCGCCATCCTCTGCGAGAAGCCGCTGGCGACGACCCTGGAGGACGCGCGCTGGGTGGCCGAGCGGGCCGCGCAGTCCAAGGCGCCGTTCTGGGTCGCCATGGAATACCGCTACATGCCGCCGGTGGTGGAATACATCGACCAGCTGCGCGCCGGGCGGATCGGGACCCTGCGCATGCTGTCGATCCGCGAGCACCGCTTCCCGTTCCTGAAGAAGATCGGCGACTGGAACCGCTTCAACCGCAACACCGGCGGGACCATGGTCGAGAAGTGCTGCCACTTCTTCGACCTGATGCGGCTGATCGTCGGCGCCGAGGCGACCCGGGTCTACTGCTCCGGCGCCATGGACGTGAACCATCAGGACGAGCGTTACGATGGCCGCAAGCCGGACATCATCGACAACAGCTACACCACCGTCGACTTCGAGGGTGGCGTGCGCGCCATGCTGGACCTCAGCATGTTCGCCGAGGGCGCGGAGAACCAGGAGGAGATCACCGCGGTCGGCGACAAGGCGCGCCTGGACGTGCTGATCCCCGAGGGCGCGCTGGTGTTTTCGCCGCGCGTGGGCTTCCGCAATCCCAAGCGGGTGGAGCGCCAAGTGGTCGAGGTGGATGAAGCGGTGCTGAAGGCCGGCACCCACCACGGCTCGACCTTCTACGAGCATCAGAAATTCATCGCCGCCGTGCGCGGGGAAGGCCCCGTCGAGGTGACCGCCGAGGACGGGTTCAAGGCCGTCGCCATCGGCGCCGCGGCCGAAATCAGCGCGCGCGAGAAGCGGGTGGTGACGATGGCCGAGCTCGGGGTCTGAGCCTCAAGCTTCGGCCGCCGCGGGCGTGAGCCGGGGCACCCACAGCTGCAGCCAGGCCAGGCCCAGGAGGTAGGACACCGCCGCGATGGCCAGCAGCGGCATGTAGCCCAGGCCGGCGGTGAGGATCTGGCCCGCCAGGTAGACGATGCCCATGCCGGCCAGGTTGCCGCAGAAGGCGCCGAAGGACGTCACCGTGCCCACCCGCGACTTGGGCGTGATGTCGGCGATGATCGAGAAGATGCTGACCGAGAAGCCCTGATGGCCGGCCATGGTCACCGCCAGCAGCGCCGCGGCGAGCCAGAGATTGTGGGCCAGCAGCGCCAGCGGGATGGTGGTCACCAGCAGCGCGCTCACCAGCATCACGCTCTTGCGCACGGCGTTCAGCGAATAGCCGCTGGCCAGCAGGCGCGTGCCCGCCCAGCCGGCGACGATCGAGCCCAGGGCCGAGCCCGTGTAAGCCACGGCCAGCGGCGGCCCGAGGTGGCGGAGGTCCACGGCGTAGACCCGATGGAAGAAGTCCGGCGCCCAGAACAGCAGCAGCCACCAGATCTGGTCGGACAGCACCTTGGCGCCGGCGATGCCCCAAGTCCGCCGGTCGCCCAGCAGGGTCTTCAGCCCGCCCAGCGTCGGCAGCGGCGCGCCGGACGCGGCGTTGTCGGCGAAGCTCAGGCCCCGGCTCACCACCAGCCAGACCAGCACCCAGACCAAGCCGAGCGCACCCACGAAGATGAAGGTGTCACGCCAACCCAGGGTCACCGCCAGCACCGGCAGGAACAGCGGGGTCACGATGGCCCCGATCGACGACACGCCGTTGGAGAAGCCGAACGCCAGCGACCGCACCCGGGCGGAGAACACCGCGCCCACGGTCTTCACGAACGCGGGCGTGCCCATGGATTCTGTTGCGCCCAGGGCGATGCGCGCGGCGGAGAACTGGCCCATCGTCATCGCCCAGCCGTGGGCCATGGCCGAGAGGCTCCAGGCCAGGACGCCGACGGGACTGGCCCATTTCACGCCCAGCCGGTCGATGATCCAGCCGACCCCCAGGTAGGCGATGGCGGCAGAGAGCTGGAACAGGGAGGCGAGGCGGCCGTAGTCGATGTCGGTCCAGTGCAGGTCGTTCTCGATCAGCGGCTTCAGGACCGAGATCACCTGGCGATCGATCAGGTTGAGGATGCCGGCGGCCATCACCAGCCCCAGCAGCCACCACCTGCGCCGCTCTACCAGCGCCTTCGGCGTGGCGCCGACCTCGTCCGACACTTCGGCGGCGGCTTCAGCCACGAGTGACGTGCTCGCCCTTCTGGACGAGCGGGATGGCGTTGCGGCGCAGCTGGCGCGTGCCGGGGTTGAGCATCACCTCGGCAGTATACTGCGCCAGATAGACCCGGCGCATCCGCTCGGTGCGGTTGGCGCCGGTGGTGTGCAGCAGGCGGCTGGAAAAGGCGACGACGCTGCCGGCCGGAACCTCCAGCACCACGCCCTCGTCATTGCCCTTCCAGCCGACCAGGTCGTTGGTCCCCGGCTGGCCCTCGTGCGGCAGTATCCAGTCCTTCGACAGCGGGACCTCGCTGAACGGCAGGACGCGCACCGTGCCATTCTCCGCGGTCGCGTCGTCCAGCGGGCACCAGCAGGTGAGGTAGGGCGCGTGGTCGACCGGGCCGCCATTGCCGACCACATAGCCCGAGTCCTGGTGCCAGCCGAACGGCAGGCCGCCTTCGGGCCCCTTCACCACATACTGGTCGAAGAAGAAGTAGGCCTCGTCGCCCAGGGTGGCGCGGCAGACGTCGGCCATCACCTCACTGAAGAGCATGCGGCGCAGCGCCGGTTCTTCGCGCTGGCACTCGTTGGCGAAGTAGCGCTTGCCGCGATGGCTGATACCCAGGGTGTCGACGCCGGCCGCGTCCATCCGCGCATCCTCGCGCGCCACGAAGGCCGCGCACTGCTCGCGCAGCAGGTCGAGCAGGTCGCCCTGAAGGGCCCGCTCGAACACCGCATAACCCTCGCGCGCGAACTGTTCGCCTTGTGGCTCGAAACCCATCGTTCTTCCCTGATTACGAGGTTCTCACGTGACAGGCCGCGCCAGTCATGACAACGTTATCATGACGCAAGCCAGTAGGGAGGCAAATTGCGATCGGCAGCCGTATCGGACCGATAGATTGACGCTGTCAAACCAAGAGCCCGGGCGAATCGGGCCGAATCCATAGGAAATCGAGGAATTCGGGCGCGAGATGTTTTCGTCGCCGCTTCAACCCTCGGTCGGCGGTCGCGATTGCGAGGCCATCCTATGACAGCGCTATCATGATCCCGTAACGGACGGCGACGATCGCTGTTGAAGGGTGAATGTCTCGGATTTCCCTCAGGAATTCGACACCTGCCTCTCACCTCGCGCGTGAACTCGACGGATCAAAAACATAACGGAACGGGGGAAGGGAATATGCTTTCGGCCAAAATCCAGAAGCCTCGGTCGACGCAGGCGGCGCGGCGCACCCTGCTCGTCGCGTTGCTGGCCAGCTCCAGCCTCGCCGGCGGCACGGCGGCGATGGCGCAGACCACGCCCGCCAAGACCGACGCCCAGGGGGTGACCCAGGTGGAAGACCTGGTGGTGACCGCCCGCCTGCGGTCGGAAAGCCTGCAGAACGTCCCGGTGGCGGTCAGCGTGCTCACCGGCGCCCTCGCCGTTCAGGAGAACCGCAACGACGTCAGCGCCCTGGTGGCCGTGATCCCCAGCGTCGAGTTCCGCAGCCAGCCTTCGAACAAGGACCAGGACATCCTGATCCGCGGCCTGGGCACCATCACCACCTCGGCCGGCGCCGAGCCCACGGTCTCGACCGTCATCGACGGCGTGGTGCTGGCCAGGCCCGGGCAGATGGTCTCCGACCTGATCGACCTCGACCACATCGAGGTGCTGCGCGGGCCGCAGGGGACGCTGTTCGGCAAGAACGCGTCGGCCGGGGTGATCAACATCGTGACCAAGGACCCGACGCCGACGCCCGGCGGCTTCCTGGACGCCAGCTACTACACCGGCAACGAGTACCGCGTGGCCGGCGCGGTCAACGGCGAGATCATCAAGGACACGCTGAGCGGCCGGCTGGCCGCGGTGACCAGCAGCTTCGACGGCAACGTCAAGAACGTGTTCAACAATACGAAGGTCAACGGCGACGACTTCCAGGGGACCCGGGGCAAGCTGTTGTGGACGCCGAACAGCGACCTGCGGGTGATCGTCGGCGGCGACTACATGTACACCACCCAGACCGGCAACCAGGCCATCTACCTGGCCAACTACAACATCGCCTACCCGACCGGCATAAAGACCACGAGCGCGAACCTGCTGACGGCGCTGACGAACGAGGGCATCCATCCGTCCTTCAGCAACAAGGACATCTCGCTGAATTCGCCCTCCGACGACCGGGACCTCACGTCCGGCGCCTACATCCAGGCCGACTATTCGCTGGGCGGCGGCTACACCCTGACCTCGATCAGCGCCTACCGCTATTGGCGCAACGTCCAGCGTCAGGACCTCGACTCGTTCTCGGGTCTGACAACACAGACACCCACCCAGCAGGTCGACCTGGGCCACGTGTGGGAGAAGCAGTACTCCGAGGAACTCCGCCTCGCCTCGCCGAAGGGCAACCTGATCGACTACGTGGTCGGGGCCTACTACCTGCATGAGCCGGACAAGGAGAACTATCGCCGCGACGTCACCCAGCTGACGGCGGCGGGCAACGTCGTGAACTTCGGCTTCAACCAGTTCGGCGCGACGACCACCAACTATTCCGGGTTCGGCGAAGCGAACATCAACTTCACCAAGAGCTTCCGGGCGATCCTGGGCCTGCGGCTGGTCCACGACGACCTGAGCTTCTCGACCAACCGGGTCACGAGCTCGCCCACCGCGGTGCCCGGCGTCAGCCCGCCGTTCGCGGCCACCGGCTCGGCGGGCGTCAACGGCTACGCCGACCGCATCGGGGTGCAGTACGACATCAGCGATACGGCCAACACCTACTTCACCTATTCGCGCGGCTACAAGGGCCCGGCCTACAACGTCTTCTTCAACATGACGGCGCTGCAGACCAACCAGCTGGAGCCGGAAACCTCCAACGCCTTCGAGCTGGGCCTGAAGTCGCGCCTGTTCGACAAGCGCCTGCAGTTCAACCTGGCCCTGTTTGACGACACGGTGTCCAACTACCAGGCCAACGAGCCGGACCTGGTGGCCGGCACGGTGGTCACCCGCCTGATCAACGCCGGCGAGGTTTCGACCAGGGGCGCGGAAATCGACGCGGTCGCCAAGCCCATCGACAACCTGACGCTCTCCTTCGACTACGCCTACACCGACGCGCACATCGACAGCTTCAGCTGCCCGCCGGGCTCGGCGATCAGCTGCAACGTCAACGGCAAGCCCCTGCCCTTCGCGCCGAGGAACAAGTTCACCATCCGGGCGGACTACATGGCCTGGACCAACGGGCGCTACGACGTCGGGCTGAACACCAACTATTCCTGGCAGAGCAAGCAGCAGGACAGCATCGCCGAGACGCCGGACACCATCCAGCCCGCCTACGGGATCTGGAACGCCGCGGTCGTCCTGACCGACCACAAGGGCGACTGGGACGTGCGCCTCACCGTGCGCAACATCACCGACCAGCACTATTACATGATCATCAGCGAGGCGAACGGCGGCCTGATCGGCACAGCGCCGCGGGACTTCGATCGCTTCGCCGGCATCGCCTTCCACAAGAACTTCTGAGCCGATCCGAGGTCGGCAACAAAACGGGGCGCGTCGTTTCCGACGCGCCCCGCCCGCTCTCCAGAAAAGGCCGTTCGTTCCTAGAACGGGTAATAGCGGAAGCTGGTGAAGACCATGTCGTCCGAGGTCGTCGGCTTGAAGCCGTTGGCGCCGGAGAAGGCCTCCAGCCAGGTGTGCGAATACTGCAGGCCGATACGGATCTGACCGTAGGGGCCGGTGAAGGCCTTGTCCCAGAGGCCGGCGGTGACCTGATTGACTTCGCGCACCGTAGCCGAGCAGGAGCCGCCGACGGTCTTGCAGGCGGCGTCGGTGAAGCTGGCGTTGGTCAGGTCGCCGAAGCCGAAGTTCACGCCGTTGAAGGCGTTGATCTCCTTCTGCTCGCGCTCGGAGCCGCCGAACACATAGAGGTCGAGCTTCGGCGTGGCGTGCCAGGTGCCGCCCGCCAGGTACATGATCTCATGGATCGGGGCGATCGCGCCATTCGGCTTCAGGGTGGCGTCGGAGAGCTGGGCCGAGCCGTAGCGGCCGATGCCCTTGCCGCCCATGATGGAAGCCTGGAGATCCAGGACCTTCGGCACAACCGTCCAGGTCACGCTGCCGCCGTAGCCATAGCCGTCGACGCTGGATTCACGCACGCCGGGCGCCAGGCCCATGGTGTTGGCGGCGGTGACCGTGATCTGGTCATAGAAGCTGCGCCACAGGCCGAAGGCCTCGATGTGCAACGGCCTGGCGCCGCCGATATCCGGCTCCAGCGCGATCTTGCCGATCACGTCGGGGTAGCGGTTCAGCGACATGGTGTTGACGGTGTTGAAGCCCGAGAAGGCTTCCGAGCCGGCCGGGGCCGGGTTGATCGTGCCGTTGCCGGCCACCAGGTCGGTGACGCTGATGCCGGTGGGCAGGCCGTTGCCGGCGGTGCCGGTGAAGGTGGTCTGGGCGTTCTCCAGCGACAGGCCCACCCAGGCCTGCTTGTCGGCGAAATCCTTGACGATGCGGAACTGCGGCTGACGCGCCCAGGCGAAGCCCGGCACGTACTGGGCGTCGATGGCCGGCGGCGTGACTTCGTTGCGCGGCGAGATGCCCTTGGAGTTGAGCGTCAGCAGCGACCAGTTCTGGCCGGCCAGGAAGTGCAGGCCGTAGTCGTCCCAGTCCACCGTGCCGTAGACGTTGCGGACCCTGGGCGTGAACGAGTTCGACTCGTTGGAGTTCGCCGTCTGGGCCGCGGCCAGGAAGTCGAACTCGCCGTAGAAGGCCGCGTGCATGGTCTTGGTGATGTCGCCCTGGGCCAGGAAGGAGCCGCGGCTCTGGCGCTCGGATTCGCGCCACTCGCTGGTGCGCGAGAGCGGGGCGTTCTCGAACGGGATCTTGGCGTAGCTGGACGACAGGTCCGACGACAGGCCCTTGGAACGGTAGATAGTCGCCGCCTCCAGGAAGCCGCCGGGCGTGATGGTGATCCCCTTGAAGGCGAAGGCGTCGGTCCTGGGCTTCGGCTGGGCGGCGACCGCGCTCTTCACCTGCTGGTCCACCGCGCCGGGGATCTGCTGGATCTGCATGTCGAGCTTGGCCTGCAGCTGCTGGGCCTGGGCGGAGGCGGCCTGCGCCTTCTGCTCGCTGGCCTGCAGCTGGGCCTCGGTCTGAGCCTGGGCCGAGCGCTGGGCTTCCGATTGCGCGAGCACCGTCTGCTGCAGCGAGTCCACCTGGGCCTGCAGCGCCTTGACCTGCTCTTCCAGGCTCGCGCCCTTGGCGTGCTTGTGCTCGGCGGGGGTGGCGGCCGACGCCATTCCTCCGACAGAGAGTGCGCAGATGATGCTGAGCGCGGCGCCCGCGAAGAGCGACGATTTCGAAGTCATTCAAATTCCCCGTCATACCCGCGCCGCCAGAGCCGCGGCCGGTCAGGGGTCTCGCTAGTCGCCGCCGATGAAGCAAAGGTCGCAGTTTCGTGACGTTTCTGCGAACGCGGGGAACCCGCCCAAGGCGACTGCGTGACCGTGTAAGTTTGAATCCCCGCCTGCGGCTTTGCAGTCACATTGCAGCGCCGAGTCCCTTCGCGGGCGAAGGCCTACCGGCGTTCGGACCGGTGAAATTTTATTCACTCGCCCAAAGACACACCGCAGGTAGCCTGCGCAGCGTCCGACTTCCGCACCGCGCGGACCTTCCTCTCCCAAGATTGGTGAGCTTTCGGCCATGCGCCCCCCGTTCATGCGCCCCCTGACCATGCGCCCCCTATCCACCCGCCCTGCGTCCTTGCACCGGCACGTGCTGTCCCTGGCCCTCCTGGCGGCGGCGGGCGTTTCGGGCTGCGCGGCGGCCGCGCCCTACAATCCCGCCAACCTGGCGGCCGGCCGCCTGGCCCAGGTCGGGGACCTCTGCCGCTCGGCGATCGGCCTGAAGCCGGGCTTCACCCTCTACGACGCCTGCGTCGAAAGCCTTTCCAGTTCGGCCGCGCGGCTCGAACGGGCCGGGGCGCGCCAGGCCGCGCATGGCGCCTGCCTCGACCAGGGCGCGGGCGCCGGGGCGACGCTGGCGACGTGCGAACTGGACGTCGCCGACCGGGCCGGCGGGGCCGCCGCGCCCGCCAGCGCGCCCGCCGCCGCGCCCGCCAAGTCTTTCTACCGGGCCTCGGCGCGCGAGGTCCGCGTGCGCGAGCAGCGGGCCTGCGCAGGCCTGGGCTATGATCCCACCTCCGGTGGCTTCGCCGCCTGCGTCGCGGGCCTCGACGCGGCGCTCTACGCGGCGGACCATCCGCAACCCTGAGGCCTGATGGGAGCTCCGCGCCTGCTATGAACGCTTCGGTCGTCCCTGGCGCGACGCAGGATGAGCGCGCGACGCGCATCCTGGTGATCGAGGACGACCTCGAGACCGCCGAGGAGATCGCCGCCTGCCTGACCGCCAGCGGCTTCGAGGCGGCCAAGTGCTTCGACGGCGCCGAGGGCCTGAAGACAGCCATGAGCCAGCCGTTCGACGCCATCACGCTCGACCGCATGCTGCCCGGCCTGGACGGGCTGGAGGTGGTCAGGGCGCTGCGCGAGGCGGGGTCCGAGGCGCCGGTGCTGATGGTGAGCGCGCTTTCCGACGTCGACGACCGGGTCGACGGCCTGCGGGCCGGCGGCGACGACTATCTGATCAAGCCCTTCGCGCCCAAGGAGCTGGTGGCCCGGCTGGAGGTGCTGCTGCGCCGCCATCGCCGCCAGCAGGGGTCGGGAGACGGCGCGGTCGAGACCCGCCTGCAGGTGGCCGACCTGGAGCTGGATCTCGTCAAGCGCGAGGCCTACCGCGCCGGACGCACCATCGAGCTGCTGCCCATGGAGTTCCAGTTGCTGGAATTCATGATGCGCAACGCCGGCCAACTGCTCACCCGCAGGATGATCTTCGAGACCGTTTGGGAGTACTACTTCGACCCGGGCACCAACCTGATCAACGTCCACGTGGGCAAGCTGCGTCGCAAGATCGACCTGCCGGGCCTCACGTCGCTGATCCGGACGGAGCGAGGCCAGGGTTACATGCTGCATGCGCCATAGCGTCCTTGGGCGCCTGAACGAGGTCTGGCGGACCAGCACCTTCAGGCTTTCGCTGCTCTACGGCGCCCTGTTCACGGTTGGGGCGGTGGCCCTGCTGGCCATGGTCTACGTGCGCTCCGCCGTCTACCTGACCCACCGCGTGGACGACATCCTGGCCGCCCAGGCCGCCGCCGAGATGCACGAGCCGCAGGATCGGCTGAAGCCGACCCTCGACGAGGCGTTGGCGATCAACGGCCGCAACAGCGTCTTCGCCCTGTTCGCCGCCGACAGGACGCGCGAGACCGGCAACCTGCGCACCCTGCCGCACGGGCTGGAGCCCGGCGGGCGGCCGGTGGAGATGTCGGCGACGCCGGACTTCCCGGCGGCCTCGCGGCTGATCGCCAAGCGGCTGTCCTCCGGCGAGATCCTGGTGGTCGGGCGCGACATCAACCAGCTGCGCGAGATCCGCCGGATCATCGCCTCGGCGCTGATCTGGAGCGGGGTGTTCATCATCCTGGCTGGCCTGGCCGGCGGGGCGGCCTTCAGCCTGGGGCCGATCCGGCGGCTGCGCGAGCTGCAGGCCGCGGGCCACGACATCGCCGCCGGCGACCTGAAGCGGCGCATGCCCACCAGCAACCACGGCGACGAGCTCGACATGTTCGCCGGCACCGTGAACTACATGCTGGGCGAGGTGGAGCGCCTGATGAGCGAGGTGAAGACCTCCTCGGAGACCATCGCCCACGACCTGCGCACGCCGCTCACCCGCGCCCGCGCCCAGTTGCACCGGCTGGAGCAGTCCCCGCAGGTCTCGCCGGACGAGATCGCCAGGGTGACCGCCGAGCTGGACGAGGTGCTGGAGCGCTTCATCGCCATCCTGCGCATTTCCGAGCTTGAAACCCGCGCGCGCAGCGCCGGCTTCGCCCCCGTCCAGCTCGACCGGATCGTCAGCCAGGTTGGCGAGCTCTACCAACCACTGGCCGAGGAGGCGGACCTGCGCTTCCAGGTGGTCGCGCCCGCGAGCCCGCCCGTGGAGGCCGACGGCAAGCTGCTGGTCGAGGCGCTGAGCAACCTGGTGGACAACGCCATCAAGTTCACGCCGGCCGGCGGCGCGGTGCGCCTGGCCCTGGAAACCGGCCCGGCCGGCCCGCGGATCGTGGTGCAGGACAACGGCCCGGGCGTGCCGCAAGGCGAGCGCACCGCGGTGCTGCAGCGGTTCTACCGCGCCGAGCGCGACCGGCTGACGCCGGGCTCTGGCCTGGGGCTCTCCATCGTCGCGGCGATCGTGCGCCTGCACCGCTTCCGCCTGGAGCTGCAGGACGCCGACCCGGGTCTGCGGGTGGTGATCGACTGTCACGCCGATCCGATAACTGGATGATTCCAAAGGATTTTCATCGCAGCTTGCGGTGAAATTTTATTCACTCGCCCCTGGCGAAAGGACCACTAGGTTCCCACCCGCAACCAATCAGGCGGAGTCCATCGGGATGCTGGCGATCGTGCGGCTGGCGCTACGGCGTCCCTACACCTTCGTCGTGCTGGCGATCCTGATCGTGCTGCTGGGTCCGCTGGCGGCGCTGCGCACCCCCACCGACATCTTCCCGGAAATCCGCATCCCGGTGATCGCGGTGGTCTGGACCTATCGCGGCCTGCCGCCCGACGACATGGCCGGACGGGTCATCTACTACTACGAGCGCCAGCTCTCCTCCTCGGTGAACGACATCGAGCACATCGAGAGCCAGTCGCTGCCCGGCATCGGCATCGTGAAGATCTTCTTCCAGCCGAACGTCGACATCCGCACCGCCACCGCCCAGGTGACCTCGCTGTCGCAGACCGTGCTGAAGCAGCTGCCGCCCGGCATCACCCCGCCGCAGATCCTGAACTACAACGCGTCGACCGTGCCGATCCTGCAGCTGGCGCTTTCCAGCGCCACGATGAGCGAGCAGCAGCTGTTCGACACCGGCCTGAACGCCATCCGCCCGGCGCTCGCCTCGGTGGCCGGCACCTCCATCCCGCAGCCCTATGGCGGCAAGGAGCGGCAGATCCAGATCGACCTCGATCCGGTGGCCCTGCAATCCAAGGGCCTGTCGGCGCAGGACGTGGCCAATGCGCTCGCCGCCCAGAACCAGATCATCCCGGCCGGCACCGCCAAGGTCGGCAGCTTCGAATACGTCGTGAAGCTGAACAACAGCCCCGAGGCCATCGACGCGCTGAACGACCTGCCGATCAAGACCGTCGACGGGACCACGATCTACATCCGCGACGTCGCGCACGTGCGCGACGGCTATCCGCCACAGCGCAACGAGGTGCGCATCGACGGGCGACGCTCGGTGCTGATGAGCGTGCTGAAGAGCGGCTCGGCCTCGACGCTGTCGATCATCTCCGGAGTCAAGGCGCTGCTGCCGCGGCTGAAGGAATCCCTGCCGCCGTCGCTGCACGTGGGCCTGCTCAACGACCAGTCGATCTTCGTGAAGGCGGCGATTTCCGGGGTGGTCAAGGAAGGCGTGATCGCCGCGGCCCTGACCAGCCTGATGATCCTGGTCTTCCTGGGAAGCTGGCGCTCGACGGTGATCATCGCCACCTCGATCCCGCTGGCCGTGCTGAGCTCGATCACCGCGCTTTCGGCGCTGGGCCAGACGCTGAACATCATGACGCTCGGCGGCCTGGCGCTGGCGGTCGGCATCCTGGTCGACGACGCCACGGTGACCATCGAGAACATCAACTGGCACCTGGAACAGGGCAAGGACGTGCGCTCCGCGATCCTCGACGGGGCGGCGCAGATCGTGACGCCGGCCTTCGTCTCCCTGCTCTGCATCTGCATCGTCTTCGTGCCGATGCTCTTCCTGACCGGGATCGCGGGCTACCTGTTCGTGCCGATGGCCGAGGCGGTGGTGTTCGCCATGATCGCCTCCTTCGTGCTGTCGCGGACCCTGGTGCCGACCATGGCCATGTACCTCTTGAGGCCGCACGACGGCGGCCACCAGGGCTACACCATGGAATCGCACGGCGGCGCGCCGGCCAGGCGCTCGGCCAATCCGCTGGTCCGCTTCCAGCACGCCTTCGAAGCGCGCTTTTCGCGGGTGCGCGAGGTCTATCGCGGGGTGCTGTCCCTGGCGCTCGGCAACCGGCCGCGCTTCCTGATCGGCTTCATGGCGGTGGTGCTGGCCTCGTTCCTGCTGGCCCCGGCGCTGGGCGAGAACTTCTTCCCGACCGTCGATTCCGGCGAGATCACCCTGCACGTCCGCGCGCCGGTCGGCACGCGCATCGAGGACACCGCGGTGCTGTTCGACCAGGTGGAAGCCGCCATCCGCCGCACGATCCCGCCCGACCAGCTCACCACCATCGTCGACAACATCGGCCTGCCGGTCAGCGGCATCAACCGCGCCTATTCCAACACCGGCGGCATCGGCCCGCAGGACGGCGACATCTACATCACCCTTTCCGAGCACCACCGCCCGACGGCGGATTTCGTGCGCAAGCTGCGCGCCCAGCTGCCGATCGAGTTCCCGAGCGCGGTGTTCTCCTTCCTGCCGGCCGACATCATCAGCCAGATCCTGAACTTCGGCGCGCCGGCCCCGATCGACGTGCAGGTGGCCGGCCCCGACCGGGCGGGCGACGAGGCCTATGCCGTGGCCCTGCTGCACAAGCTGAAGTCCGTGCCGGGCCTGGCCGACGTGCGCCTGCAGCAGTCGACGCACTATCCGCAGCTCAACGTCGACGTTGACCGCTCGGAGGCCGACCGCCTGGGGATCACCGAGAAGGACGTGACCACCACCCTGGTGACCTCGCTGGCCGGCAGCTTCCAGACCGCGCCCACCTTCTGGCTGAACCCCAAGAACGGGGTCTCCTATCCGATCATCATCCAGAGTCCGCAGCAGGACGTGAACTCGCTGTCCAAGCTGGAGAACATCCCCTTGAGCAACGGCAAGCCGGGGGACCTGCAGATCCTGGGCGGGGTGGCGCAGCTGAGCCGCGGCAACGCCGACGCGGTGGTCACCCACTATGCGATCCAGCCGTCCTTCGACATTTACGCCACTACCCAGGGCCGCGACCTGGGCGGCGCCTCACGTGACATCAACAAGATCCTGAAGGCCGCCGCCAAGGACCGGCCCAAGGGCGCTAAGATCACCCTGCGCGGCCAGGTCACCACCATGAACGAGGCGTTCGGCGGCCTCAGCTTCGGCCTGGTGGGCGCGATCGTGCTGATCTACCTGCTGATCGTGGTGAACTTCCAGAGCTGGTCCGACCCGTTCGTGATCATCACCGCCCTGCCCGCGGCGCTGGCCGGCATCGTCTGGATGCTGTTCGCCACTGGCACGCCGCTGTCGGTGCCGGCGCTGACCGGGGCGATCATGTGCATGGGCGTGGCGACCGCCAACTCCATCCTGGTGGTGAGCTTCGCCCGCGAGCGGCTGGAGATCACCGGCGACGCGGTGACCGCGGCCCTGGAGGCCGGCTTCACCCGCTTCCGCCCGGTGCTGATGACCGCGCTGGCGATGATCATCGGCATGAGCCCGATGGCGCTGGGCCTGGGCGAAGGCGGCGAGCAGAACGCGCCGCTCGGCCGCGCCGTCATCGGCGGGCTGATGTTCGCCACCGTCGCCAGCCTGCTGTTCGTCCCCGTCGTGTTCAGCCTCGTCCACCGCAAGCCCGCGACGGTCCATGCGCCCGAACCGGGCGCCGGAGAAGCCTATGCCGTCTGACAATCCGCCGCCGCAGCCGGTCAACGCGCACGACGTGCCGGAGGCCATGCGCCGAACCCCGCAGCTCTGGCTGAAGCCGGCTGGACTGGGCGCCGCGGCTCTGGCGGCCGTGGTGATCGTGGCCGGGCTGGTCGACCGCGGCATGGCCAGCGCCGACCTGAAGAAGACTGCGGCCCAGTCCTCGGTCTCGACCGTGCAGCTGATCTCGCCAACCAGCGACACCGCCGCCGAGCCGCTGACCCTGCCGGCCGACGTCGAGGCCAACGACATCGCCGCCCTGCACGCCCGGATCAGCGGCTACATCAAGGACTGGAAGGTCGACATTGGCGACCATGTGAAGGCCGGCCAGGTGCTGGCCGACATCGACACGCCCGACCTCGACCAGCAGCTCGCCCAGGCCAAGGCGGCGCTGGCCACCGCGACGGCCAAGCGCGGCGTCGCTCAGATCAGCGCCGACCGCTGGAGCCGCCTCCTGCAGAAGAACGCCGTCTCGCAGCAGGAGACCGACGAGAAGACCGGCGACCTGGCCGCCAAGAACGCCGACGTACAGGCCGCCAAGGCCGACATGGACCGGCTGGCGGCGCTGGAATCCTTCAAGCGGCTGACCTCGCCCTTCGACGGCGTGGTCACCCAGCGCAACGCCCACGTGGGCGCCCTGGTCACCGCCAACGCGCCCAACGAGCCGGCGCTGTTCACCGTCGCCGACGTCCACCGCCTGCGCGTCTACGTCCATGTGCCGCAGGCCTATTCCGCCGAGCTGAAGCCCGGCCTAGGGGCGCAGATCACCGTGCCGCAGTACGCGGGCCGCACCTTCGACGCCAAGCTGGTCGGCACCTCGGAGGCCGTGGGCGCCCAGTCCGGCGCGCTGACCGCCGAACTGATGATCGACAACCCCGACGGCTCCCTGAAACCCGGCGACTACGCCCAGGCCGCCTTCAGGCTAGCGCCCGAGGGCGGCGTGACCCTGCGCCTGCCGGCCGCTGCGGTGATGTTCCGCCAGAAGGGCATCGCGGTCGGCGTGGTCGACGCCCAGGACAAAGCGCACATCCGCTACATCACCATCCGCCGCGACCTCGGCACCCAGGTGGAGGTCGCCACCGGGCTTTCCGCGACGGATCGGGTGATCGCCAATCCGCCGGACTCGCTGGAAGAGGGCGAGACGGTGCGCGTGGCGCAGCGCGCGGCGGGCCGCGGATGAGCCGGACCGGCGGGCTGCGCGCGATCGCCACGGCCGCCCTGGCCGGCGCGGCGCTCTGCGGCTGTTCGCTGGCGCCGGCCTATGCGCCGCCGCAGGTCACGGTCCCCACCGCCTTCAAGGAACAGGGGCCGTGGACACTGGCGACGCCGGCCGACCAGGTCCGCCGCGGCGCCTGGTGGCAGGCCTATGGCGACCCTTTGCTCGACAAGCTGGAAGGCCAGCTCCAGGACGCCAGCCCGACCCTGGCCGAGGCGCTGGCGCGCTACGACACCTTCCGCGCGCTGGCCCGCCAGGCGCAGGCGGCGGAGTATCCGACCCTGGGGGCCGGCGTCTCGATCACCCGCAACCGCCAGTCCAACAACCGCCCCCTGCGCGGCTCCAACCAGCCGGACATCTATTCCGCCGACACCGTGGGCCCGGCCGCCGACTACGAGCTCGACCTCTGGGGCCGGGTGCGCAACACCGTGGCCGCCGGCCGCGCCGACGCCCAGGCCAGCGCCGCCGACCTGGAGTCCGTGCGCCTGAGCCTCGAGGCCCAGCTCGCCGACGCCTACATCCGCCTGCGCAGCACTGACGCCGAGGCCGCCCTGCTGGCCGACTCCGTCGCCGCTTACGACAAGGCCTACGGCATCACTCAGGACCGCTTCAAGGAAGGCCTAGTCAGCGACCTGGACGTCAGCCGCGCCGAGACCCTGTTGCAGTCCACCCGCGCCCAGGCCAGCGACCTCAAGGCCCAGCGCGCGCTCTATGAGCACGCCATCGCGAGCCTGGTGGGCACCCCGGCCTCCAGCTTCTCGATTCCCCCCGCGGTGGTGGCGCTCAGCTTGCCCAACGCGCCGACCGGCCTGCCCTCGACGCTGCTGCAGCGCCGCCCCGACGTGGCCGCCGCCGAGCGGCGCGCCTTCGCCGCCAACGCCCGCATCGGGGTGGCTCGCGCCGCCTTCTTCCCGCGCCTGGACCTGCTGGGCGACGGCGGATACCAGAACACCGCCTTCACCGACCTTTTGGCGCCCGGCAACACCTATTGGCTGCTGGGCCCGCAGCTGGTGGGCACGATCTTCGACGGCGGGGCGCGCAAGGCCCGCGTGGAAGCCGCCCGCGCCCAGCTGGCCGAGGCCAGCGCCGCCTACCGCGCCCAGGTGCTGCGCGCCTTCCAGGACGTGGAGGACAATCTGGCGGCGCTGAACGACCTGGCCACCGAAGCCGGCCAGCAGGACGCCGCCATCAAGGCCGCCGCGCGCACCGAGGCCGCCGCCCTGGCGCGCTATCAGGAAGGCGCGTCGAGCTACCTGGAGGTGGTCACCGCCCAGGCCGCCGCCCTGCAGGCCCGCCGCGTCGGCCTGGAGGTCGAGGACCATCGCCTGCAGGCCAGCGTGAACCTGGTGCGCGCGCTGGGCGGCGGCTGGACCGCGGGCGACCTGCCGGCGGCGCAAACCGTGGCCAAGGCGCGCGGCGACGCCGCCGGCCGATAGCCGTTTCGGATCGCGGAATTCGTCGGCGTCCGAGTTGTTCGCGAACCTGACGCGGCGATAGCCTCGGTTTCCGGTAGGAAGGGGCGTGGCTATCCGCATCGACTTGAAACGCCCTGTCGCCGAAACCGAAATCGGCGCGCCGGCCGAGGCCCGGTCCTGGCTGCGCCGGCTGGTCCGCGAGCCCCTGACCCACTTCGCCGTGCTGGGCGTGCTGCTGGCCCTGGCGGCCCACGCCTATCAGGTGCGCCACGACACCTATCGGATCGACGTGACGCCGGCCCGCGTCGCCGACCTGTCGCGCAAATACGCCCTGCAGTTCGGCGCGCCGCCGGATCCGACGACCTTGGAGCAACTGGTCCGCGACGACATCCACGACGAGATCCTGTTCCGCCAGGGCCGGGCGCTGAAGCTCGACCAGGACGACGAGATCGTGCGCCGTCGGGTGATCCAGAAGGAACAGTTCCTGATGCAGAACCTGACGCCGCTGGCCGAGCCGACGGACGCCGAGCTGCAGGCCTTCTACGCCGCCCACGCGGGGCGCTATGTCGTGGCCTCGCGGGCGACCTTCAGCCACATCTATTTCGCCCTGCCGCAGGATGGCCGCGCGGACGGCGACGCAGCGACCGAGGCGCGCGCCCGGGCCGCGCTCGCCCACATCCCCAAGGGTGCGACCCGTGCTCCGGAGGTGGGCGACCCGTTCCCGGACATCTACGACTTCTCGGCCTTCGAGCCGGAACAGGCCGAGCGGCTGTTCGGCAAGACGCCGCTGGCGGCGGCGATCTACACCGCCCCGATCGGCCGCTGGACCGGCCCCTACAAGTCCGCCTACGGCTGGCACCTGCTCTATGTCAGTGCGCGGGCGGCGACGGAGCGCCAGCCGCTGTCGGAGATCCGCGACCGGGTCCGCACCGACTATCTGCAGGACGCCCAGGACAAGGCCAACGCCGCGGCCTTCGCCAAGATCGCCAGGCGCTTCACCGTGGTGCGCACCGACCGCGGGGCCGCGCCGTGAGGCGCCTGGCGGCCGCGCTCGTCCTGCTGTTCGGCCTGATCTGGGGCTGGGCTGGGGCGGCGACGGCGCACGAGGTGCGGCCCGCCTATCTGGAGATCGACCAGGCCGGGCCCGGGACCTATGGCGTCACCTGGAAGCAGCCGACCATGGGCGACGTGGCCATCCACCTGGTCCCGCACCTTTCCGGCGGCTGGCTGGAGCAGGCCCCGTCCGACCAGTACGCGTCCGACGGCTTCCTGATCAAACAGTGGACGATCCGCGGCCAAAAACCCAAGGCGCTGCAGGGCCAGACGGTCTCGGTGGAAGGGCTGGCCGACACCATCACCGACGTCTTCGTCCGTGTACGGCTGAGCGACGGCCAGGGCTTCGACCGGATCCTGCGGCCACAGGACCCCAAGGCCAGGCTGGCGCTCGAGGGGGCCGCGCCCAGCGGCCTGCTGTCCTTCCTGGTGCTGGGGATCCAGCACATCCTCTCCGGCCCGGACCACCTGCTGTTCGTCCTCGGCCTGCTGCTGATCG
>NZ_DASYAF010000126.1:0-68404 GCF_036501465.1 Phenylobacterium sp. | reverse complement strand
TCGCCGACACCGGCTGATCCAAATATCCGCTCATCCCCGCGAAGGCGGGGATCCAAGCCGAGTCAGAACCTCGAACAACGCCGCCTTGTCCGTCCGCCGAATGGATTCCCGCCTGCGCGGGAATGAGCGGAAGTCAAAGCCGCGAACCCACACGAACGAAGCGGAAGGCGGCGCCCGCTGCGCGGGCCCTTTCCGTGTGGTCCGTGTGTTCCCCTCAGGCCGCCTAGTGATTGCCGTCGCGCACCAGGTCGAAGAACTCCTGGCGCGTGCGCGGGTCGGTGCGGACCTCGCCCAGCAGATGGCTGGTGGTCAGCCGCGTGCCGGGCGTGTTCACGCCGCGCATGGTCATGCAGCTGTGCTCGGAGACGATCACCACCCCGACGCCCTTGGGGTTCAGGATGTCGCAGATCGCCTCGGCGATCTCGGCGGTGAGCTTCTCCTGGATCTGCAGCCGGCGCGCGAAGCCGCGCACCACACGCGCCAGCTTGGAGATGCCCACCACCCGGTTGGACGGCAGATAGCCCACATAGGCGCGGCCGATGAACGGCAGCATGTGGTGCTCGCAGAAGCTGACCACCGGGATGTCCTTCAGGATCACCAGCTCGTCGTAGCCCGCCACCTCCTTGAAGGTCTTTTCCAGATAGTCGCGCGGATCGGTCTCGTAGCCGGCGAACAGCTCGCGGTAGGATCGCGCCACCCGGGCCGGGGTCTCCAGCAGGCCCTCGCGCTC
Organism: Phenylobacterium sp.; assembly: GCF_036501465.1. Taxonomy (GTDB): domain Bacteria; phylum Pseudomonadota; class Alphaproteobacteria; order Caulobacterales; family Caulobacteraceae; genus Phenylobacterium. Next base: position 67,674 of record NZ_DASYAF010000126.1, on the reverse strand, counting down.
CGGGTCGTCGCCGGCCCATTCGATCAGGACCCTGACGGCGGCCTCGGCCTCGTCCTGGGTCGGGCGTGTCTTGTTCGGCATGGACCTTTCCCTTTGCGTCAAGCGGCAACGGTTAGCATGCGACGAAGTTCATGGGGACAACTGCGCCGGGCGCGATGACAGCCTTCGGACCCACAGCTAGGGTCCGCCGAACCCTTTTCCCCTTAAGTAGACGAGACCTCCGATGGCCGACGACGCCTCCGCCCACCCCGACGTGCTGAACCAGGCCGCCCAGGGCCAGCTCCGGTCGATCATCGAGCGCATCGAGCGCCTGGAGATCGAGAAGGCCGAGGTGGCCGAGCAGATCAAGGAGGTGTTCGCCGAGGCCAAGGGTAACGGCTTCGACACCAAGATCCTCAGGAAGGTGGTGCGCATCCGCAAGCAGGACCGCGCCAAGCGGATGGAGGAGGACGCCATCCTCGACCTCTACCTCTCGGCGATCGGAGAGATTTGAACCGCAAGCCGCCAGATAAGGCCGGCCGCAAGCCGGGGTCCGCCAAAGGGAGCGGCTTCGGCGCCAACCGCAAGCCGCCAAAAAAGGGGCATGACCCCAAAGCGGCGGCCAAGCGCGCCGCGCTCAATGCGCTGAAGCGCGCCAAGCGCCAGGCCGACCGCGCCGGCGTCAAGCTCTCCGACTGGGAGGGCGAATTCCTGGGCTCGGTGACCGACCGGCTGAAGACCTATGGCCGCGCCTTCGGCGACCCCGAGAAGGGCGCGCCCGGCCAGGCGCTCTCGGCCCTGCAGACCGTCAAGCTCAAGGAGATCGCGGCCAAGGCCAAGGGCGAGAAGAAGGACCTCAAGCGCCGGCCGTTCCGGCGGAAGGGGAAGACCTGATCCTTCTCCCCTCGCGGGAAAAGGTGGCCTGCGGATGCAGGCCGGATGAGGGGCCTCGCCCGCTCATCCGAATATGAGAAGGGGCCGCCGGGCATGCCGCGCGACCCCTCATCCGTCAGCTTCGCCGCCACCTTCTCCCGAAAGGGGAGAAGAGAATTTTTCTATTTCCACGCCCCGTAGGCATCGACGAACGGCTTGCCCAGCGCTTCGGCGACGGCCGGGTGGGTGAGCTGGCCCTTGAGCACGTTCAGGCCCTTGGCCAGGTGCTTGTTCTTCTTCATGGCGTCCAGGCCCTGGTTGGCGAGCGCCAGGCCGAACGGCAGGGTCGCGTGGACCAGGGCTTCCGACGAGGTGCGCGGCGCCGCGCCCGGCATGTTGGCCACGCAGTAATGGACGACGCCGTCGACCACATAGGTCGGGTTGGCGTGGGTGGTCGGCTTCGAGGTCTCGAAGCAGCCGCCCTGGTCGATGGAGACGTCCACCAGCACCGAGCCCGGCTTCATGCGCTTCAGGTCGGCCTTGGTGATCATCTTCGGCGCGCTGGCGCCGGCGGTCAGCACCGCGCCCACCACCACGTCGGCCTTGAGGATCTCCTCCTCCACCGCGTCCTGAGTGGAATAGCGGGTCAGGATGCGCCCCTGGAACATGTTGTCGAGCTCGCGCATGCGTGGGATCGAGCGCTCGACGATCACCACCTCGGCGCCAAGGCCCGCGGCCATGCGCGCGGCGTTCATGCCGACCACGCCGCCGCCCAGCACCACGATGCGCGCCGGCGGCACGCCCGGTACGCCGGAGAGCAGCAGGCCCATGCCCCCGTTGTGCTTCAAGAGGGTCTCGCCGGCCGAGAACACCGCGATGCGCCCGGCCACCTCCGACATCGGCGCCAGCAGCGGCAGGCCGCCGGCCGCGTCGGTCACCGTCTCATAGGCGATCGCCGCGCAGCCGGAGGCCAGCAGGCCATCGGCCTGGGCCGGATCGGGCGCCAGGTGCAGGTAGGTGAAGAGGATGTGGTCCTGGGTGAGCCTGGCCCATTCGACGGCCTGCGGCTCCTTCACCTTCACGATCAGCTTGGCGCCGGCGAACACCGCCTCCGCGTCGGGAACGATCTTAGCGCCGGCCCGCGTGTAGGCCTGGTCGGGATAGCCGGCTCCCGCGCCCGCGTCCTTTTCCACGATCACCTCGTGGCCATGGCTCACATATTCCCGTACGGCGGTCGGGGTGAGGCCGACGCGGTATTCGTCAGCCTTGATCTCGCGGGGCACGCCAACGCGCATGTGAGGCTCCTCGGGGGCGGGTTTTTGCAGGTCGGCGGTGGTTTGAGGGTCGGAGCTTGCAGTGTCAACCGCTAGCTTCCGGCCCGGTCTTTGGCCGTCCGCGGGACCGGTTTAGGCTCGGCTTGCGTGAGGGAGGTGTGGTGGTGGTTCGCAGCCTTGCGGCGAAACTGGCGCTGGCCGCCGCGGTGATCGGCGGGGTCAGCTACGTGGCTTCCTGGGGCCTGCCGCTCAGCCAGCCCGCGTCGCTGGTCTGGAAAGGGACCGGCGTCGGCTTCCTGGCGCTATACGCGGCGATCCGGGCGAAGAGCGTCGACGGTTGGCTGCTGGCGGCGGTGATGGCGCTGGGCGCGGCGGGCGACGTGCTTTTGGGCGCGGCCGGCCAGACGGTGGGCGGAGCGACCTTCCTGGCCGGCCACCTGGTGGCCATGGGCCTATACCTGCGCAACCTCAGGCCGACGCTTTCCGGCGCCGAATGGTTCTGCGCCGCCTGGCTGCCGCCGATCGCGGCGGGCGTCGCCTTCGTGCTGCCGGCCGACCGCGCCGCCGCGCCGGGGATCGCGATCTACGCCCTGGGCGGAGCCGCGGCGGCGGCGCTCGCCTGGATCAGCCGCTTCCCCCGCTCCCGCGTGGCGCTGGGCGCGACCCTGTTCCTGGTCTCCGACGAGCTGATCTTCGCCCGTCTCGGGCCGCTCGCCGGCCAGGCCTGGGTCGATTTCGCGGTCTGGGGCCTCTACTTCGCCGGCCAGGCGCTGATCGCGCTCGGCGTCGCCGGAACCCTGGCCGCGGAGGCCTGAGGCCTGGTCCTTCGCCCAAAAAGAATGCGCCGCCGGCTCGGGGAAGCCGACGGCCCGGTCCTTCGCCCAAAAGAATGCGCCGCCGGCTCGGGGAAGCCGACGGCGCAGGGACACGGGGCTGGAGAGGGCCCCCGTACTAACTCTTCCCTAGATACGGCTCAGCCGCGGCCAGGGACGCGCACCGGGACGCGAACCGGGGCTGGCTGAAGCTGCGGGCGACGGCGACGCGCTTCCACGGCCAGGCTGGCGGCGATGGCGGCGGCGGCGAGGAGCAGCGTCATGGGTCGGTCTCATCCCGGTCCGCGGCCGCCCCGTCCCGGTGCGGGACAGGTCCGCGGGGTTCGGGGCGTGCGCAGCAACGCGCGCGCCAACCGCTCACCAATCCCTCGCAGGAATGGTCAGCGCCGGACGCAGCCGGCCAGGCCGTCGCGGCGGATCGTGCCGGCGGCGGCGGCGATATGGCCGCCGCGCCTCTGGATGTAGGGGCCCGGGCGCGCGGCCTTCCAGGACAGCGGCTTGGGGATGATCGCCGCCAGGCGCGCGGCCTGGGCCGGGTTCAGCCGCGCGGCGCTGACGTGGAAATCGGCCTGGGCGGCGGCCTCGGCGCCATAGACGCCCGGGCCCCATTCGATGGAGTTCAGATAGACCTCCATGATCCTGGACTTGCCCCAGATGGTCTCGATCAGGACGGTGAACCAGGCCTCCAGGCCCTTTCGCACATAGTCGCGGTGCGGCCAGAGGAAGACGTTCTTCGCGGTCTGCTGACTGATGGTCGAGCCGCCGCGCAGCTTCTTGCCGGCCTCGTTGGCGTCCATCGCCTTCTGCATGGCGTTCCAGTCGAAGCCGTGATGGATGCAGAAGCGGGCGTCCTCGGCACCGATCACGCTGCGCACCAGCTCCGGGGAGATGCGGCTCAGGGGAACCCAGCGGCGGTCGAAACCGTGGCCCTGGAACATCCGCTCGACCATCAGCCAGGTCATCGGCGGCGGCACGAAACGGTAGATCGCCACCACGACCACGGGGCCTACGAGGCCGAAGACCAGGACGCCCAGCATCGCCCAGCGGACGACGCGGCCGATCAGGCCACCGCTCCTGCGCTGCGGTCTGCGTGCCACGAAAGACGTCCCCGACGATGCCGCGCCGGAGGCTGGAGCACGCCGCGTCCGCCCGTCAAGCCGCCAGCTTGGCCTCGCGGCGACGAGCGGCTCAATTTCCCCCGAGACTTCTTCCCTGGGGACTTCGTAAGCTCGGCCGCATGAACGTCAGCGACGCCATCGCCGCCCGCATCTCGATCCGCGCCTTCAGGCCCGATCCGGTGCCCGGCGAGGTGGTGGCCGACATCCTGGCCCGCGCGGCCCAGGCGCCCAGCGGCGGCAATCTGCAGCCGTGGCGGGTCTATGCCCTGGCCGGCGAGGCGCTCGGCGACTTCAAGGCGATGGTGGCGGGATCGCCCTTCGGCGAGGAGCCGGAGTACGAGGTCTATCCGCCCAACCTGTGGGAGCCGTTCCGCACCCGGCGCTGGCAGAACGGCGAGGACCTCTACGCCACCATCGGCATTCCACGCGAAGACAGGGCCGCGCGCCTGATGCAGCTGGCCAGGAACGGCCAGTTCTTCGGCGCCCCGGTCGGGCTGTTCTTCTGTCTCGACCGCAAGCTCGGCCCGCCGCAGTGGGCCGACCTCGGCATGTTCATGCAGAACGTCATGCTGCTGGCGGTGGAACGCGGCCTCGACACCTGCCCGCAGGAGTACTGGGCGCGCTATCCGAAGACGGTGGCGAGCTTCTTAGGTTTGCCCGACGACCACATGCTGTTCGCCGGCATGGCGCTCGGCTACCGCGATCACGATCATCCCATCAACACGCTGAAGGCGAGCCGGGACGCCTTCGCGCTCTGGGGCGAGCTCCGCGGTTTCGCGTAACAGCGTATGTGACTACCTGGAATTGTAGCGACACGGTCGTGTTATAAGAAAGTTATAAACGTGCCTTCCAGTCCCATCGGTTCTGGCTGCGGGGCACGGGAATGGCGATTCGTTTCGGGCTGGGGTTGTGGGCGGCTGACCTGCGCGACGATCTGTCGAGGTTCCATCTCCTGCACTATGGCGACCGGGTCGACGGCTTCCTGATCAGCGGCCACAATTCAGGCACCCACTGGCTGCGCTTCATGCTGAGCGCGGCGATCGCCCACCGCCTGGACCTGCCCCGGCCGATCTATTCCAGCGGCCCCTTGAGCGATGTCTTCATCGGCCACGCCCGCCACCGCCGTCTGTTTCCCGACGCTCCGAAGATCGGCAGCTCGCACCACATGCCGTCGCGGCTGATCGCACTGCTGGGCGCCATGCGCTTCATCCGCCTGCCGCCGGTGGTGCTGCTGGTGCGGCACATCCCCGATTCGCTGCTCTCCTACTTCTTCAAGTGGCGGGACGAGAAGGCGTTGGGCGACCTGCCAGGATACCTGGGCCGCGCGCCGCGGGCCCAGGGCGTCGATCTCTGGTGGTTCATCCGCTTCTTCAACCGCTGGGGCCTGCTGAAACGGGTGTTTCCGCGCGCGATCCTGGTGGTCCGCTACGAAGACGTGCAGCGCGATCCGGCGACCTGGGTGCGGCGCATCTGGTCGCACTGGGGCGTGGAGCTCGACGCGGCGGACCTGCGGGCGGCCATGGCGGTCTCCTCGCGCACGGCGGTGCAGGCCTGTCTGGACCCGGCCTATGGCGAGGACATCGCCCCCGACCGCGCCGCCCGCGAGGCCTGCCGCTATGCCGAGCGCGATGTGGCGGTGCTGGAGAGCCGGCTCGCCCGCTACCTGCGCCACGGCTTCGGCTATGCCGCCCTGGTCGGCCGCACCGAGGAGCCGCGTCCGGCGGCCGCTGGGCGGGAGACGGAGCCGACCGTCGCGGTGGCCTGAACGCGGTGCGTCAGCGGCCCTGGAAATCGGCCGGGCGCTTCTCCAGGAACGAGGTCATCCCCTCGCGGAAGTCCTGGGTGCGCACCAGTTGCAGGAACTGCAGGTAGACGTGGTGCACATGGTCGTTGAAGCCTTCCGACAGGCCCATGCGCATCAGCCGCTTGGCCGACTGAACGGCGAGCGGCGCATTGTCGGCGATCTCCTTGGCCGCGGCGCGGGCGCGGGCCATCAGCTGGTCGTCCGGGACCACCTCGTTGGCCAGGCCCAGCTCCAGGCTGTCGGCCGCCGAGAGCGTTCGGCCGGTGAAGATCACCTCGGCGGCCTTCGCCCAGCCCAGCAGGCGCGGCAGGATCCAGGTGCCGCCGCTTTCCGGCACCACGCCGCGCTTGACGAAGGCCGCGGCCAGCTTGCCGCTCTCGCCCATGATCCGCAGGTCGCAGCCGAGCGCGGTGTCCAGGCCATAGCCCGCCGCCGCCCCGTTGAGCGCGCAGATGGTGGGCTTGTCCATGGCGAAGAGAACGGTGGGCGGCGCGGTGCGCAGGTCCAGGTTCACGCTGGGCGCCTGGACCGAGGCCGCCGAGCCGATCCCGGACCCTTGCGTCGCGTCGACCAGGTCCAGGCCCACGCAGAAGGCGCGCCCGGCGCCCGTCAGGACCACCACGCGGACGGCCGGGTCGGCGTTGGCCTTCGCCAAGAGTTCGCTGAGCTGCATCAGCATCGGCCCGGAGATCGCGTTCATCCGGTCGGGCCGGTTCAGGGTCAGGGTCGCGATCCCCTCCGAAACCTCGTAGAGCACCTCGGCGGCGCCCGGGACGGCCTGGGGCACGGCCTGGGTGGGCGTTTCGCGCAAGTCGTCGGCCATGGCGTCCTCCGTTGTGGTCGACGCCAGCTAAGCGCGCGGCCGTTACGGCAGGCAAGCGGGCGAACGGAGCAAGCTTCCGCGTTCCGTCCTTCAACGGGGACTTGGGCGCGCGTGCGCTCCTGCGCCCACAATCCGGAGAGCGTCATGAACAAGGTCCTGATCGCCGCCGCCGCGGCCGCGTTGTCGTTGAGCGCCGTTTCGGCCGCCTATGCCCAGCCGCCCGGCGGCTGGGTGCGCCACGACGAGTGGAAGAAGGGCTACCACATGCGCCACGACGACTGGGCCCGTGGCCAGCAGGTCGACTGGCACGCCCATCACCTGCGCCGCCCGCCACATGGCTATGAATGGCGTCAGGTCGACGGCAACTACGTCCTGGCCGCCGTGGCGACCGGGGTGATCGCCTCGATCATCGCCAACAGCCACTAGGCCCAACAGCCACTAGGCCCAACAGCCGCTAGGCCCAACAGCCACTAGGCCTCCGCGGAAACCTCCGCGACGCCAGCCGCGCCGTCCTCACAGCCCCAGGCGACGCGCTTGGCGTCCGGGGTGATGGCGAGCGCGGTGACGGGCGCGCCCTTCTCGGCCTTGACCGGGACGATCCGCTGGCCGGTGACGTCGCAGGCCCAGACGCGCCCGTCGTCGAGGCCGGCGGCCACCCAGCTGAGGCCGGGCGCGGCGGCGACCTTCACCACGCTGGAAGCCTCGTCGTAGCCCACTTCGGCGGCCTGCTTGCCCATCGGCCCGGCGCCGCCCGCGAACGGCCAGACCACGACGCCGTTGGCGCCGGAGGTCGCCATCAGCGCGCCCTTTGAGAAGAAGGCGAGGCTCTTCGGCTTGGCCGGATAGCCGCCCATGCGCATGTTCTTCTCGTCGGCGACGCGCCAGCCGTGCAGCTGGTTCTCCTGCATGGCGCTGATCAGGAACTTGCCGTCCGGGCTCCAGGCGCAGGCGACGTGGCTGCCGGCCCAGTCCAGCCTGACGGGCTTCTGCCCCTCGATCCGGGCGTACCACAGCCAAGCCCCGCCGTAGGTCGCCGCGGCGATCCGCCGCCCCTTGGGCTCGAAGGCGATGTCGGCCACGGTCCGCTCGTGGACGAAGCAGCGCGCAAAGCCCGCGTCGGCCGCGTCGCGGACGAACAGGTCGCGCCCCGCCGCGAAGGCGATCAGGCCCGAGGCGGGGCTGGCCGCCACCACGTCGATCCACTTGCCGGGCAGGTTCGCCAGATCCTGCACATCGCCGCCGCGGGTCCAGGCCAGCCGGCCATCGTCGCCGCCGGTCACCAGGCCTTCGCCGGAGGGGTGCAGCGCCGCCGCCAGGATCGCTCCGCCGTGCGCCGTCCAGGCGTCGCCGCCCTCGGAGCGGACCGTTCCGTCGCCGAGCGCGAACAGGGCCTTATGGGCGGCGTCAAAGCAGACCGCCGTTACGTAGGCGTCGAACTCGTAGGGCATGGCTTCCAGTAGTTCGCGGCTTCGGGCTTTACAACGTCGCGGCGGCTTGCCAATGGTCGCTGGACTCTTAATGGGACGGGCGGGAAACGCCCCAGGGAAGGAAAGTTACGAATGGGCGCTAAGCTCAGTAGTGGTGGCGGCGGCCGGTTTGACCTGGGCCAGAACGCCGACATCAACGTCACGCCGTTCGTCGACGTGATGCTGGTGCTGCTGATCATCTTCATGGTGGCGATCCCCGCCGCCACGGTCTCGATCAAGCTCGACCTGCCGCCGGCCCAGCCGCCGCCGCCGGGGACCAAGATCAAGGAGCCGATCGTCATCAATATCCAGAATGGCGGCGGCGTGTTCATCGACACCGCGGCGACCAACCTGGCGAACCTGACGGCCGACCTGTCGAAGAAGCTGGCCGCCGACGATCCGGCGACCCCGCCGACGCAACAGCGCGTCTACATCCGCGCCGACAAGCAGGTCCGCTACGGCGACTTCATGGCGGTGATGAACACCCTGCAGGGCAACGGCTTCTACCAGGTGGCCCTGATCAACGAAGAGCTCTGATCCCCAGGGGGCGTTCAGGAAGCCTTCGGACGAAACAAGAGCCCGCCGGGGCGACTCGGCGGGCTTTTTCGCGCCGTGGGCCTGGTGAACGAAGCGCTCTGAGCAACCCTGCGTTCATCGTGAAAATCCGATTCAGCATTAAGCGGCGCGTAACCTCGTTCGGCCGATGATCGGGGCAAGCGCGGCCAGAACGGCCGCCGATAAGCGCGGAGGCGCAAGATGTGGAATTCGGTGGAAGTGTCTGTCGGGCCAGCGACCCATCGCGGCCGCTATCGGGTGGAAGGCGACCATCTGGTCCTGGAATGGCGAAACGGCCGGGTGGCCGAACGCTGCGGCCTCTTGAAGCCCGAATATGTGGCGGCCAACGTCCTGAAGCAGCTCGTCTCGGCCCAGCGCGCCGCCTGACGCCAACCTTCCGGTTGTCATATTTCCGAGATACTTCCGAAGGTTGCATAGCTTCGGATCGCGGCGTTATCTTCGCGGCGAATTGCAGCCGCAGGACACGCCATGCCCGACGCCCCGGTGCGACCCAAGCCGCTGATCGACGCTTCCGACGACTTGACCAAGAGCCTTCAGACCTTCGCGCTCGCCGATCTCGAACCACTGACCCGCGAGGGAGTCTATGCGTCCAACGCCAGCGCGGACTTCCACCTGTTCTTCGTCGGCCGCGATGACGTCCACGACATCCTGAAATACGTGATCTCGCGTGCGCGCCAGTCGCTGTACCTGAACATGTTCGGCTATGACGACGACGAGCTGAACGCCATCATCATGAAGAAGGTGCTGGACCCCAGCGTCGTGGTGGTCATCACCCTCGACAAGAGCCAGGCGGGCGGCAAGCACGAGAAGACCCTGCTGGACGCCGACCGCGCCCAGGCGTTGGCCGCGTTCAACACCCACTTCACGATCGGCGAGTCCCTCACCCACCAGATCAGCCATACCAAGGGCTTCGTGGCCGATGGCCGGGTGGGCGCGGAGGGCTCGACCAACTGGTCGGATGCCGGCGAGGGAGCCGACAAGGGCACCTTCTTCGTCACCGGCCAGGTGGGCGGCAGCGGCTTCAAGGCGCAGAACAACACCCAGACGATCTTCGTCGACCCGGATTCGGTGTCCCGCTTCCAGAACGAGTTGCTGGCCGAGCACCTGATCGCCCGCGACCAGGAATCGGCGACCACCGCGCCCGGCAAGCGGCAGGAGAAGCCGACGATCGATCAGCGCACGGCCATCCAGGCGCAGGGTCCGGGTGCGGCGGCCGCGGTGGCCGGCCCGGCGCTGGGCCGGCCCGCCGCCGCCCTGATGCCCGCCCACAAGGCGCCCCGTCACGCGGGGGACGCGGCTCCCGCCGTCGTCTGATCGCCCGGGAGCCGGGATCTAGGCGGCGCAGGCCTCGAAGCCCTCGCGCAGCTTGGCCTCGTCCAAGTTGCGGCCGATGAACACCAGGCGCGAATAGCGGTCGGCGTCGGACTTCCACGGCCCTTGGAAGTCGCCCTCCAGGATCATGTGCACCGCCTGGAACACCAGGCGGCGATCCTCGCCGGCTACGTCGAGGATGCCCTTGGCGCGCAGGATGTCGGGCCCTTGCGTCTGCAGCACCTCGTTCAGCCAGGCGGTCACCTTGTTGGCGTTGAGCGGCTTCCTGGTGGTCAGGGATATGCCGCGGATGCCGCTGGCCTCGATGTCGTGGTCGTGGTGGTGGTGGTCGTGGCCATGATGGTCGTGATCGTGCCCCTGGTGGTCGTGGTCGCAGTGCTCGTCGTGCACATGGCCGGGCTCGCCGTGCGCCGGATTGAGGAAGTCGGGCTCGATCTGCTCGATGCGCTGCAGGTCGAAGGAGCCTCGGCCCAGCACCTGGTCCAGGGGCACGTTGGAGCGCTGGGCGCGATGGATCGGCGCCAGCGGGTTCAGCCGGCGGATCATCCGCTCCACCTCGACCAGCTCCGGCTCGCTCACCAGGTCGGTCTTGTTGAGGATGATCTGGTCGGCGAAGGCCACCTGCTCGACGGCCTCCTTGGAATCGGCCAGGCGCAGCGGCAGGTGCTTGGCGTCGACCACGGTGGTCACGCTGTCGAGCTCGGTCCTGGCGCGCACGTCCTCGTCGACGAAGAAGGTCTGGGCCACCGGACCGGGATCAGCCAGGCCGGTGGTCTCGACGATGATCGCGTCGAAGCCACCTTTGCGCTTCATCAGGCCGGAGACCACGCGGATCAGGTCGCCGCGCACCGTGCAGCAGACGCAGCCGTTGTTCATCTCGAAGACCTCTTCGTCGGCACCGACGATCAGGTCGTTGTCGATGCCCACCTCGCCGAACTCGTTGACGATCACGGCGTAGCGCTTGCCGTGGTCCTCCGAGAGGATGCGGTTCAAAAGGGTGGTCTTGCCCGCGCCCAGATAGCCGGTGAGTACGGTGACGGGGGTCTTGCCACCGGAGGAGTTGGCTGCGGACGGATTGGCTCCAGGCGAATTGGCGGGGGTTTCGGTCATGGGCCACATTTAGGGGCCGCGCACGGAATTCTGAAGTGGCTTCCGGCCCAGGTCTGTTATTGAACGGCCGAGCCGCCTTGTGTCGCAAGGCGCTTGCCAGGTGGCGTCCGCAAGGGCCATCTGATCCTTCTGTGCGCAACCCTTCCAGTCCGGCTTGAATGCGTAGCTTTCAGTCCAAGACCCGGCGCAGGTTCCGGAAACGCTCTTCGGCCCGCCAAAAGATCCTGGTGACCGCCGGCCTCGTGCTGGGCGTCGCCGCCTTTGCGGGCGGCTGGTGGGGCGCGGCCCACGTCACGCCGCGGGCCAGGGCCCAGACAGTCGCCTTCACCAAGGGCGAGATCGCGCCGGCCCTGCGTCGGGACGCGACGCCGCCGCCCGCCGAGCTGCAGACCATGCTGCAGCGGATCGCCGCCGGCTACGGCGAGCCGGTGGGCCTGTCGGTTACCGATGTCTCGAACGGCTGGACCGCCTCGGTCGACGGCGACCAGACTTTCCCGCAGCAGAGCGTCTCCAAGCTTTGGGTCGCGCTCACCGTGATGCAGGCGGTGGACGACCGGCGCCTGGCGCTGGACCAGACGGTGGTGATGCACCAGGAGGACCGCTCGGTCTTCAACCAACCGCTGGCTTCGCGCATCCGCGGGCCGAACGGCTTCGCGATCACCGTGGCCGACCTGCTGCGCAACGCCCTGATCGAGAGCGACAACGCCGCCAACGACATGCTGATCCGCGAGGTGGGCGGCGCCGACGTGGTCACCCGGCTGATCTCCCACAAGCGGCTGGGCGGCCTGGCCGTGGGTGGCACCGAGCGCGACGTCCAGACCCGCACCGCCGGCCTGACCTGGCGGCCGGAGTACGGCCGGACCTGGATCTTCAAGCAGGCGCGCGCCCAGCTGCCGGACGCGGTGCGCGACCAGGCGCTGGCGACCTACCTGGCCAATCCGCCGGACGGGGCGACGCCCAACGGCATCACCACGGCGCTGTCGGAGCTGAAGCGCGGCCAGCTGCTGTCGGCGCAGTCGACGGAATTCATGCTGGGCCTGATGGGCGAGGCGCGCACCGGGGTCATGCGCCTGCACGCCGGCCTGGAGCCGGGCTGGAGCCTGGCGCACAAGACCGGCACCGGTCCCGACTGGCGCGGCGCCTCGGTGGGCATCAACGACGTGGGCCTGTTGACCGCGCCGGATGGACGGACCTATGCGGTGGCGGTGATGGTGCGCCAGACGCGGCAGCCCAACGGCGCGCGGCACCGGCTGATGGCCGGGGTGGCCCGGGCGGTGGAAAGCTACTGGGCGACGCAAGGCCGCGGCGGCGAGGCGCCGGTGACGGCCGCGGGCGAGCCCTAAAGCGCTGCCTTCAAGGCCTTGTGCAGCACGTCCTTGATCAGCGCCTGGCCCTCAGGCCATCCCTGCAGGTAGTGCCCCGACCCCGGCGGTCCGTCATGCTGGGTGACGAGCGGGTTCTGCGCCATCGCCGCGCGGTCCTCGGCGCTGGTCAGCGACGGCCAGCCGTCGAAGCTGCGTTCGGGCTCCAGCGGCTCGCGGCCCATGATCGCGTCCATCGGCACGGTCAGGTCGCGCAGCAGGTGGCGGTGGTCGCGGTCGGTCACGGCGTCATCTTTCAGCCCGAAGATCTCCCAGGCCGCCTGGAAAGCGCCCTTCCGTTCGGGCGCGGCGGCCAGCATCGCGCGCGCGCTGTTCAGGAACGGCCAGAGCGGGGCGGTGCGGAAGAAGGGCTCCAGCGCCACCTGGCGCACGATCTGCGGACAGCGCAGGCCCAGCGTCACCAGGCAGCCGGTGGAGACGCCGAACGCCACCACCTTGCGGTTCGGGACCAGGGCGGGGATCGCCGCATCGACCGTCCGGATCGAATTGGCGATGTCGAAGCTGTTGGTGAAGGTCGAGCCCATGCCCGGCAGGGGGGCGACGATCACCGTGGCGCCCGCGAACCAGTCGACCACCTCGTGCAGGTTGTCGTCGGGCGTCCAGATGCCGCCCATGACGAACAGCACCGGCCGCTTCTCGTCGGTATGGACCCGGCCGACGAAATACAGCGGCCCGTGCTCGGTCGACAGAATCAGGTGGTTCATGGGCGCGCCTATAGGGGCCTATGGCCGCGCTGGCTACCAGTCCCCGAATGGCGGGCGTTCCGGATCAGCCGGGGTTCTCGCTGATCCCCTTGACCAGCCGCAGGTGGATCGGCGTGCCCAGCACGTCGCGGGAGTCCACGCCCTTGGCCATGTCGACCGGCAACGCCTGGCAGAAGCTGATCGGCAGGGTGGGCGGCCGCGACTGGCGCAGGCAGACCTTGCCGTCCTTCAGGAACCAGTGACCGGCGAGCGGCGTGCCCTTGCGGCTGAGGCCGGTCCAGTTCCCGTCCGGTTGGATCCAGACCTTCTGCGAGCGCCCGTCGGGATAGACCGAGACGACCGTGTTGCCGAAGGTGGCCGCCACATTAGGCGCCGGCGCGGCGGGCTCGGCCGCGCGCGCGCGCCCGGCAAGCGCCAGCACGGCCAGGACGAGGGCGGATCGGCTCATGGGAGGCTCAACGCACAGCGACAGGATTTGGCGCCCCCGGCTCAGAAGCCGGGCGGCCGGCGGACGCCGCCGAACGCGCGCTCGACCAGTTCGGCGAATCCGAGGGTCGTGCGGTCTTCCAGATAGGGCCCGATCACCTGGGCGCCGAAGGGCAGGCCGGCCTTGGTCAGCCCGACCGGGATCGCCGTCGACGGCAGGTTGGCGACCGTGGCGACACCCGACCAGCCGATCTGGAGGAAGTAGGGGACGGTCTGCCCATTCACCGTCAGGGTGCGGGCGTTCAGGTCGGGATTGTCGTCGTGCGGGTAGGCCGCCGTGCTGGCCGCCGGGGCGAGCACGACGTCGAAGCTGTCGAACAGCACGGCCCACTGGCGGCGCAACTCCGCCTGGGCGTCCAGCTTGGTCAGCCATTCGTGCGCCGAGATGCTCTGCGCGCCGGGCTGGCCGCGCGACATGGCGGTCGTCAGGAGGCTGGAATAGAGCTCCTGGGCCTTGGCCAGGTCGGGCAGCAGGTCGCTGCTGCGGGCCACCTTGGCGCCCTGTTTCTCCAGGCCCGCCGCCAGGTCGTGGAGGCCCGCGCGAATCTCGGCGTCCAGCGGCGCCAGGGGATGATGGTCGAGCAGCAGCACGCGATAGTCGGCCAGGCGCGCGTGGCGGGCCGGCTTCAGGTCGAGCCTGTAGCCGCGTTCCTCGAACTCGCCGGGCCCCGCCAGCACGTCCATGGCCAGGGACAGGTCGGCGGCGCTGCGGGCCAAAGGCCCCACCACGGCCAGGATGACGCCCGCGCCCGGGGGGACGTTCGGCGGTTCATGGCCCCGCGACGGGACCAGATTGTAGGACGGCTTGTGGCCGAACACGCCGCAGAAATGCGCCGGGACCCGGATCGAGCCGCCGATGTCGGAGCCGTACTCCAGGGGGATCATCCGCGCCGCCAGCGCCGCCGCCGCGCCGCCGGACGAGCCACCGGGCGTCCGCTCCAGGTCCCAGGGATTGCGCGTGCGGCCGTAGATCGGGTTGTTCGACTGCCAGTCCGACAGGAAGGGCGGGACATTGGTCTTGCCCAGGATGATCGCGCCCGCGGCCTTCAGCCGGGCGACGCCGACGGCGTCTTCCGAGGCGACGAACTTGCCGAACACCGACGTGCCCCAGGTGGTCGGCAGGCCGGCGACGTTGTGCGACTCCTTCACCGTCATCGGCAGGCCGAGCAGGGCGCCACGCTCTCCGCGCGCCAGGGCGTCGTCGGCGGCGCGGGCGGCTTCGCGGGCGCGGTCGAAGTCGCGCACCACCACGGCGTTGATCGGCCCGTCGCGGGCCTCGATGCGGGCGATGGCGGCGTCGGTCAGTTCGAGCGCGCCCACCTTGCGTGCGGCGAGCGCGGCGACCAGTTCGGTCGCGGTGGCGTCAAGATCGACGGAGCTCATGGTCTCGGACATGGCAGGCAGGCTCCCTGGGCGAGCCGCCAGCATCAGCATTCCGGCGCGGCGGAGTCTAGTTCGCCGCCGTGCGGTGGGGGCTGTCCACCGACCAGATCTTCTCGATGTTGTAGAAGCTGCGGACCTCGGGCCGGAACAGGTGGACGATCACGTCGCCGGTGTCGATCAGCACCCAGTCGCAATGCGGCAGGCCCTCGACCCGCGCGCGGCCGTAGCCTTCGTCCTTCAGGGCGCGCAGCAGGTGGTCGGCCATGGCGCCCACATGCCGGTGCGAGCGGCCGGAGGCCACCACCAGGCCGTCGGCGACGGCGGATTTGCCCTTGAGATCGATAAATACGACGTCCTGCGCCTTGTCGTCGTCCAGACGGGCCAGGATCAGGTCCTCCAGCGCGCTGATGCGACTGGAAGGGTCTTCGGAAGGCCCGGTTTCCCTTTTGGAGGGGGCGCCTTCCTGCGCACGCGGCGCACTTTCACGGGACAGCGGGGTTGCTCCTTTGAATGCCTCGCAGAGGTCACCCTAGCATGACGGGGCCCGCCGGTCAGCCGCCGTCATGCGGGGCGGTCAAGGAGCCGCGCTTCATCCGCTCGCGAAGCGCCGTGGAGCTCTGGAAGTTGAGCGGGCCGCGCAGGAAGACCCAGGCCGGCGGCTTGGTCCCAGGCAGCGTCGCGGCGGCCATGGACGGGATGCGGAAACGGGCGAACCGCCGCGCGGCCGGTGAGAAGCGGCTCTTCAGCGCGATCCAGGGCCGCGAGACCACGGCCACCGGGACTTCGCGCATGATCTGGGTCCAGCCGCGCCAGCGGTGGAAGCCGGCCAGGCTGTCGGCGCCCATGATCCAGACGAACTTCACGCCCGGGAAGCGGGCCTTCAGCGCGCGCACCGTGTCGATGGTGTAGGCGCTGCCGAGCCGGCCCTCGACGTCGGTGATGATCATGTCGCGGCCGCGGGCGAAGGACCGCGCGCCGGCCATGCGGTCGGCGAGGTCGGCGGTCTCGTGACGAGCCTTCAGGGGGTTCTGCGGAGAGACCAGCCAGATCACCCGGTCCAGCCGCAGCCGCTTGCGCGCCGTCTCGGCCACGTGGGCGTGGCCCTCGTGCGCCGGGTTGAACGAGCCGCCGTAGAGGCCCACGCGCATCCCCGGCTCCAGATGGAATCCGGGCCTGAGCGCGGCCGGCCGGCCGCCCTCAGGGACGCGTCTGGCCGGTCCCGCGGACCACATATTTGAAGGTCGTGAGCTGTTCGGCGCCCACCGGGCCCCTGGCATGCAGGCGGTCGGTGGCGATGCCGATCTCGGCGCCGAAGCCGAACTCGCCGCCATCGGCGAACTGGGTCGAGGCGTTGATCAGCACGATGGCGCTGTCCACTAGGGCTGCGAACCGCTCGGCGGCCGCGCCGTCCTCGGCGACGATGGCGTCGGTGTGGGCAGATCCGTAGGCCGCGATGTGCGCCGCGGCGCCCTCCACCCCATCGACCACGGCGATGCTGATGGTCGGCGCCAGGTATTCGGTGGTCCAATCCTCCTGCGACGCTTCAGCCATGCCAGGGACCAGGCTGCGGGCCCGCGCATCGCCGCGCAGTTCGCAGCCGGCCTCGCGCAGCGCCTCGGCCACCGGCGGCAGCAGGCGCTGGGCGTCGGCGCTGTCGACCAGCAGGGTCTCGGCCGCCCCGCAGACCGAGACGCGGCGCATCTTGGCGTTGACCGCGATGGCCTTGGCCTTCTCCAGGTCGGCGCTCTTGTGCAGGAAGACGTGGTTCAGGCCCTCCAGGTGGCCCAGCACCGGGGCGCGGGCCTCGGCCTGGACGCGGGCCACCAGGCTCTTGCCGCCGCGCGGGATGATCAGGTCCACCGCGCCGTCCAGCCCCCCAAGGATCAGGCCCACGGCGGCGCGGTCGGCGGTCTTCACCACCTGGACGCAGGCTTCCGGCAGGCCGGCGGCCGCGAGACCCTTGGCCACGGCCGCGTGGATCGCCAGGTTCGAGGCCAGGCATTCGGAGCCGCCGCGCAGGATCGCCGCATTGCCGGACCGCACGCACAGCGCCGCGGCGTCGGCGGTCACATTGGGCCGGCTCTCGTAGATGATGGCGATGACGCCGATCGGTGTGCGCACCCGGGCGATGTCCAGGCCGTTGGGCCGGCTCCAGCGCTGCGTCTCCACGCCCAGCGGGTCGGGAATGGCGGCGACGGTCTCCACGCCCGCGGCCATGCCCTCGACGCGGGCGGCGTCCAGGGCCAGGCGATCCACCATGGCCGGCGCCAGGCCGGCGGCCCTGGCGTCGGCGACGTCGCGGGCGTTGGCGGCCAGGATGGCCCGGGCGTCGGCGCGGATGGCGGCGGCCATGGCCATGAGCGCGCGGGTGCGCGCCGCGCCGTCGGCCAGCCGCAGGGCCTGGGCCGCGGCCTTCGCCGCGCGGCCCATGGCGCTCATCTGCGCGGTCAGGCTGGCGCCTGCATCGTCCATCCCGATAAGGCTTCCTGGGTCGCCCATATGCTCAATCTGAGCCTTACCTAGCCTCTTTGTGTCGCGAAGGGCTAGAACCATCGCCCATGGACGCCTTCCCCGCCTTCTTCCCGCTCTCCGGCAAGACCGTGGTTGTGGCCGGGTCAGGCGAGGGCGCGGCGGCCAAGCTGCGCCTGTTCGAAAGCTCGCCGGCCAGGCTGAAGACGATCGACGGCGCCGAGGCCCTGCGGCCCGACGCCTACGCCGGCGCGGTGCTGGCGTTTGTCGCCTCGGACGACGAGGCCTTCGCCGAAGCCGCCGTGGCGGCGGCGCGGGCGGCGGGCGTGCCGGTCAACGCCGTGGACCGCCCGGGGCTCTGCGACTTCACCACGCCTGCGCTCATCGACCGCGGCGAGGTGGTGGCGGCGATCGGCACCGGCGGCGCATCGCCCATGCTGGCGACCCTGCTGCGCCACGACCTGGAGGCCCGGGTCCCCGAGGGCGCGGGCCGGGTCGCGGCCCTGTTCGCGGCGATGCAGGACGAGGTCCGCGCCGCGCTACCGGAGGCCCACCAGCGCCGGGCCTTCCTGCGCGCCGCCCTGACCGGCCCCACCGCCGAGGCGGCCCTGCGCGGCGACCGGGCGACAGCCCAGCGCCTGCTGCGCGAGGCCCTGGCGCGCGGCGCGCCCGCCGCCGGGCGGGTGCAGTTCATCGACGCGCGCGGGCCGGCGGACCTTTTGACCCTGCGAGCCGCCCGCGCCCTGGCGGCGGCCGACGTGCTGGTCTGCGACGAGGCCGCCCACGCCGACGTCCTGGCGCTCGCCCGCCGCGACGCCGAGCGGTCCGGACCCCAGCCGCCCGAGGTGCTGGCGACCCTGGCCGGTCAGGGCCTGGCGGTGGCGCGGCTGGTCACCAATCCGGCCTGGCGCAGCGAACAGGCGGCCCTCGACGCCGCCGGAGTGGACACCGAGGTGCTCCCCATCGCAGGCTGAGCCCGAATTCGAATCCCGGGGGCTTCCATGCATAGACTGACCATCGCCCTGCTGGCGGGCGCCGCCCTAATCGCAACGGCCGCTGCTACGAGTGCTTGGGCCGCCCCGTCCGACGCCGAGATCGCCGCGCGCGTCGCCAAGGTGCTAAAGGCCACGCCGCTGATCGACGGCCACAACGACTTCCCCTGGGAGGTGCGCGAGCGCTTCGCCCAGAAGACCGGCGTCTTCGACTTCAAGTCCGACCTCAGCCACCAGCCGCCCGTGCCCGGCGGCGAGGGGAACGGCGGGCTGATGACCGACATCCCGCGCCTGCACAAAGGCGGCGTCGGCGGCCAGTTCTGGAGCGTCTACATCCCGGTCAGCATCACCGGTCCGGCGGCGGTGCAGACCACCATCGAGCAGATCGACATCGTCAAGCGCCTGGCCGCCCGCTATCCGGCCGACCTCGGCATGGCCTACACGGCCGACGACATCGTGCGGCTGCACAAGGAAGGCCGCGTCGCCTCGCTGATCGGCGTCGAGGGCGGCCACCAGATCGACGATTCCCTGGCCGTGCTGCGCGCCTACTACGCGCTGGGCGCGCGCTACATGACGCTGGCCCACGCCACCGACAACGACTTCGCCGACAGCGCCACCGACAACCCCAGGCGCCACGGCCTGACGCCGTACGGCAAGGCGGTGGTGGGCGAGATGAACCGGCTGGGCATGCTGGTGGACCTGAGCCACGTCTCACCCGACGTGATGCGCCAGGCGCTGGCGGTCTCCCAGGCGCCGGTGATCTTCTCCCACTCCGGCGCGCGCGCGGTGGACGACCATCCGCGCAATGTGCCCGACGACGTCCTGGCGATGGTCGCCAAGAACCACGGGGTGGTGATGGCCAACTTCGCCACCACCTACGTCAGCCACGCCCGCGCGGTGTGGAGCGCCGACCGTTCGGCCGAGATCGCCCGGACCAACAGCCCGCCGTTCGGGGGTCTTTTCATCGGCCAGCCGGAAAAGGCGGCCGCCTATATGAAAGCCTGGGATGCGGCCCATCCCAAGCCGCCCGTGACCATCCCCATGGTCGCCGACCACATCGAGCACATCGCCAAGGTCTGCGGCGTCGACTGCGTGGGCCTGGGCTCCGACTTCGACGGCATCCCCGACACGCCGGAGGGGCTGGAGGGCGTCGACAAATATCCGGCCCTGCTGGCCGAGCTCGCCCGCCGCGGCTGGTCGGACGAGGACCTTTCCAAGGTCGCCGGCGGCAACCTTCTGCGCGTGCTGCGCGAGGCCGAGGCGGTCGCCAAACGCCTGCAGGCGGCGGAACAGCCCTCCGAGGCGACCATCGCCGAGCTGGATGGAGCGAAGAAGTAGCCCCCAGCCCTCGTCATCCTCCGGTCAGCCGCCTGGCTGATCCGGGGGACCCATTCGACGCCACCACACCCTGCAACTCGGCTCGGGTCCCCCGGATCGCCCTTCAGGCGACCGGAGGATGACGGGCGTTTGGGGCTACTGGTGCAAATCCCGCCCCTTCGTCTCTGGCAGCAGGAAGAGGCAGGTCACCACGCTGACCAGGGTGAAGGCGAAGGGATACCAGAGCCCGGCGTAGATGTTGCCCACCGCGGCCACGATGGCGAAGGCGGTGAAGGGCACGAAGCCGCCGATCCAGCCGGTGCCGATGTTGTAGGGCAGGCTCATGGCCGTGTAGCGGATCCGGGTTGGGAACAGCTCTACCAGGCAGGCGGCGATCGGGCCGTAGAGGGCGGTGGCGGCGACCACGAACACCAGCAGCCAGGCGAAGGCTCCGGGCAGGTTCATGCGCTTGGGGTCGGCCTTGGCGGGATAGCCAGACCGGGCCAGGCCCTCCTTGATCTTGTCATCGACGTTGGCCTTCAGCGCCTTGGCGACGGCCGCCGGGACGCCGCGCGCGTCGATGGAATCGACGGTCGCCAGGCCGACGCGGACCATGGCCGGCTGCCCGGGCTGGCCCGGCTGGTTGACGTAGGAGACCCCGGCGTTGGCCAGGGCGCTCTTGGCGATGTCGCAGGAGCTCGTGAAGCTGGCCTTGCCGATCGGGTCGAACTGCAGGGAGCAGTCGGCCGGGTCGGCGATCACCGTCACCGGGTTGGCCTTCTCCGCCTCGGCCAGCGCCGGGTTCAGGGTGGCCGACAGGCCGTGGAAGGCGGGGAAGTAGGCGATCAGCATCAGGGTCATGCCGAACAGCATCACCGGCTTGCGGCCCACCTTGTCCGACAGCCAGCCGAAGACGACGTAGAGCACGGCGCTGACCGCGGTGGCGGCCATCAGCAGGGCGTTGATCGTCGCCTGGTCGACCTTGAGGAAGTTGCCGAGGAAGGTCTGGACGTAGAAGAAGGCCGTGTACCAGACCGCGCCCTGGGCCGACATGATCGCCACCAGCGCCAGCAGCACGATCTTGAGGTTGCGCCACTGGCCGAAGGCCTCGGCGTAGGGGGCCTTGGACTGGGTCCCTTCGGCCTTCATGGCCGCGAAGGCCGGGCTCTCGGAGAGTTTCAGCCGCATCCAGATCGAGACGATGAGCAGGCCGGCGGAGAACAGGAACGGGATGCGCCAGCCCCAGGCGTCGAACGCTGCAGGGCCCGCCACCGCCCCGAGCCCCAGGCGCGTCGCCAGGATCACCAGCAGGGCCGCGAACAGGCCGAAGGCGGCCGAGGTCTGCACCCAGCCGGTGGAGCGGCCGCGGGCGTCGTCGGCCGCGTGCTCGGCCACATAGATCGCCGCCCCGCCATACTCGCCGCCCAGCGCGAAGCCCTGGATGATCCGCATGATGAGCAGCAGGATCGGGCTGGCGATCCCCACCTGGGCGTAGCTGGGCAACAGGCCGATGGCCACCGTCGCCCCGCCCATCAGGGTCACGGTCACCAGGAAGGCGCCCTTGCGGCCCACCCGGTCGCCGATCCGGCCGAACACCAGCGCCCCGATCGGACGGAACAGGAAGCCGGCTCCGAACAGGGCCAGCGCCGCGGCGATGCCGGCGGTCTGCGGCAGGCCGGAAAAGAAGGTCTTCTGGATGACCGCGGTCAGGCTGCCGAAGACAAAGAAGTCATACCACTCGAAGGCGGTGCCAGCGGCGGAAGCCGCCACCACGGTGCGCAGGCCCGCGCCTTTCAGCGGCGCCTGTGCGGCGCCTGCGGCGATCTCCGCCATGCCCTCATTCCTCCCCGACACTTTCGTGAGGAGTTACCTGGGTTTGATGAGGCGGGGAAGGAGGAGAGCGTCCTTCTCCCGCAAGGGGAGAAGGGAACTAGCAGGTCTTGTGCTTGGGGTTGCCGGCGATGGGCGGCAGGGCGTGGATGTATTCGCCCAGCGCCGCGAGGTCCGCGTCCGGCAGCTTGCTGGTAGACGCGATGACGTCCTTCATCCCGTCCGGCTCGTTGAAGCACTTGTCGGTCCCGGACTTCAGGAAATCGGTGATGTCCTGGGCGCTCCAGTCCCCGAGGCCGTCCTTGTGCGGGGTGATGTTGGAGGCGAAGCGGCCGCCGGCCTCGAGGTTGGGCGCGCCGGCGTAGAGCTTGTCGGCCTCCAGCCCGCCGAGCGCGTTCCTGGGCGTGTGGCACTCGGCGCAGTGGGCCGGGCCCTCAGCCAGGTACTCGCCGCGGTTCCAGGCGTCGGAGTGCTTCGGATCGGCCTTGAACTCGTGCGGGTGGAAATAGAGCAGCTTCCAGCCGCCCAACGCCAGGCGGATGTTGAACGGGAACTTCAGTTCGTGCGGCGCCGTGGGCTTGGCCACCGCGGGCAGGGTCTTCAGATAGGCGAAGACGTCGCGCACATCGGCCGTCTTCATCAGGCTGTAGGAGGCATAGGGGAAGGCCGGATAGAGGTGCTCGCCGCGCCGGCCCGTTCCCCGCTTCATGGCGTTGACGAACTGCGCCTCCGTCCAGCCGCCGAGGCCGGCCTTCGGGTCCGGCGAGATGTTGGGCGTGACGAACGTCCCGAACGGCGATTTCAGCTTCAGCCCGCCGCCCAGGACGGTGCGATCGGTCTGGCCGGGGCTCATGTGGCAGGCCGAGCAGTTGCCGGCCGTGAACATCAGCTGGCCGTTGGCCACGTCGGGCTTGTAGCCGGCCGGCAGCTCCGAGGCGGGCAGGGTCTGCGGGCGGGTGATGAACAGGCCGCCGGCGACGCCGACCACGATCAGCACCGCCAGAATGATCAGAACGCGCCGCATGACCGCCCCTCCTTACGATCCCGCCGTACGACCTGGGGCGATCAGGTCGTCTTCTTCTTCATGCGATAGACGTCGTGGCAGCTCTTGCAGGTCGCGCCCACCGCCGCATAGGCCGGCTTGTAGGCGTCGGCGGTGGTCGCCTTCGACGCGGTCGTGGCCAGGCTCGCCAGTTCGGTCAGGCGCTTGTCGAAGTCGGCCTTGTTCTCCCAGATCTTCGGGTCGGCCTCCGTCTTCGGGTCCTTGTCGCTGCCCGCCGGATAGAGGCCGTGCAGCTTCTTGGCGTTGGCGGCGACGCTTTCCATGGCCGTCTTGGCCTTGGCCGCGTCGAAGGCGGTCGGGTTGTTGATCCCCGCGCCTTCCTTCATGGACTGGCCGACGGCCTTCATGGCGGCCTGGCGGTCCTCCACCGGATTGCCGGCCGAGATCGCCGCGAAGGCCACGCTGAGCGCCAGGCAGGCGCCGCCGGCCGCAGCCCAAACCACCGTCGAAGAACGCTTCATCCCCAATCTCCCAGCAAGGCGAGGTTATTCCGTTATGTCAGCGACCTACCGCGCCCGCGCGGACGCGACAAGGGGCTTGGCCCCATGGAACTGCGCGTACCGGAAATTCGAAAATGTCCGCGACGCCAGGCGCCCGGTTCGTCAGGGCTTCAACGTCATCAGGTAGTCGGCGATCTGCTTGGCGGTGGCCGCGTCGGCCCCCGAGTAGTCCATCTTGTTGTTCGGGATCGTCTTGGCCGGGTCGGTGATGAAGGCCGTCAGCGTGTCGGCGCTCCAGACGATCGGGGAGTTCTTCATGGCGTCGGAATAGTCGAAGTCCTTGGCGGTCCCGACCTTGCGGCCGCCGACCCCGAACAGGTTCGGGCCCACCGACGGGCCGGCGCCGGCGGTGCTCTCGTGGCAGGCCTGGCAGACGGCGAACAGCGGCGGTGGGGTCGCGGCGGGCGGGGTCGCAGTCGGCTGGTTCTGGCCCGGCGTCTGGGCTGGCGGTTGGGACGGGGTTTGCGCCTGGGCGGAGAGGGCCCAGAAGCCCCCGCTGAGGACGGTCGTGACGGCGAGGATGGCGCCGGCTGGGAGGAATCGGCGGTTCATAGGGGTTCCCCAAGGACGGAAGGCGCGCAGCACTAGCATTGCTGCGCGAGCCCTTGGAAGCGCTTTGCGATCAGGCGGCGACGGTCGCCGCGTCGCCCTCGACCGGGGCCGAGAGGCGAGCGATCTCGCGCAGCAGGACGCCGGGCGAGATCGGCTTGCCGACCACGCCGTCCATGCCCGCGTCGAGGTAGGCGCGGCGCTGGTGGGCCAGCACATTAGCGGTGAGCGCCACGATCGGCGTCTGGGCAGGCGCGCCGCCCAGCGCGCGGATGCGGCGCGCCGCCTCCAGGCCGTCGATGCCCGGCATCTGCACGTCCATCAGGATCAGGTGGAAATCGCCGCGCTCGGCGGCTTCCACGCCCAGATAGCCGTCGGCGGCCGTCTCGACCTCGGCGCCCAGGCTTTCGAGCAGCTTGGTGGCGATCATCCGGTTGGTGGCGTTGTCTTCCACCACCAGCACCCTCAGGCCTTCCAGCACCGGCTCCAGGCTCTCGGACTGGGCGGCCACCGCCTCGCCGGCCGCGGCGGCGATCTCCAGCGAGAAGGTCGAGCCGACGCCTTCCTCCGAGACGAAGCTCACGTCGCCGCCCATCATCTCGGCCAGCTTCTTGGTGATCGCCAGGCCCAGACCCGAGCCGCCGAACTTGCGAGTGGTGGACGCATCGCCCTGGTCGAAGCGCTGGAAGATGCGCCCCTGGGCCTCCGCCGGGATGCCGACGCCGGTGTCGATGACGTCGAAGCGCAGGGCGCCGGGTTGCGGCGCGGTACAGCGCACCGTCACCGAGCCGCGCTCGGTGAACTTCACTGCGTTGCCCACCAGGTTGAACAGCGCCTGGCGCAGGCGCACCGGATCGGACTGCACCCAGCCCAGGTCGGCCGGGGCGTCGAAGCGCAGGATCAGGCCCTTGCCCTCGGCCTGCGGCCGCAGCAGGCGCACCACCCCCTCCACCAGCCCCTTGGGGTCGAGCGGTTCGGAGGTCAGCTCCAGGCGCCCCGCCTCGATCTTGGCGAAGTCGATGACGTCGTTCAGCAGTTCGGCCAGCATCTGGCCGCAGCTCAGCGCCTCGTCCAGCATGTGGCGGCCTTCCTCGGAAAGCCGCTCGCCCTTCAACAGGTGGAGCACGCCCATCACCCCGTTCATCGGGGTGCGGATTTCGTGGCTCATATTGGCCAGGAAGGCCGACTTGGCCTCGGCGGCCGCCTCGGCGGCGCGCTGGGCCTCGATCAGCGCGATCTCCTGGCGCTTGCGTTCGTCGACGTCCTGCAACAGGCCGACGGCCTTCAGCCAGCGCCCTTCCTTGCCGACCTTCAGGTGGTGCGAGATGCGGATCCAGCGGGTCTCGCCGTCCGGCCGCACGATGCGCGCGTCGAAGGCGCCGGACTTGTCCTGGCCGGTGTGCAGGGTGCGGAAGGCTTCGCGCACATGGTGCAGGTCGTCCGGGTGGAAGCCGGGGAACCGGAGCTGGGTCGCCTCCTCGTAGGTGGCGTTGGTCTGGCCGGTGATCCGTTCGAACTCCGGCGAGGCCCAGAAGGTCTTCCCGACGTGGTCGATCTCATAGACGCCGGATTCGGCGGATTGCAGGGCGACGGCCAGGCGCTGGGCGTTGGCCTTCGCCTCGCGCTCGGCCCGCTTCATCTTCAGCTCGCCGTGGCGGGCCGCGTCGCGGGCGCGGGCAAGCTCGGTGATGTCCTCGGAGACGCCGCGCAGCAGGAACAGGCCGCCGGCCCGCGGCTCAGTGCGGAAGGTGGCGCGCCAGGAGGTCCAGCGCCCGGCCACCTTCAGCCGGTGCTCCAGGGTCGCGCCTTCGCCGGTGAACACGGCGCCGCCCATCACCTCGCGGGTCCTCTGGCGGTCGGCGGGGTGCACCAGGGCGTAGAAACGCTCCGGACTCGCCATTTCCTCGGCGGTGCGCGCGGTCAGCGACAGCAGTTCGCGCGACCACTCGATGCAGCCGGTCTCCGGATCGTAGGCCCAGGCGCCGATGCCGGCGGCCTCGCCCAACAGGCGCCGCGTGCGCCGGGTCTCCTCCAGCTCCTCGGCGCGGGCGCGTTCCTCGGTGGCGTCACGCATGGTGACGATCAGGTCGCCGCCTTCCATCTTCTGGGTGCGCGAGGCGAACCAGGCCCATTCCTCCGCGCCCACGGCGGAGCCCTTGCGCTTCACGCGCATGGGGTTTTCGGCAACCTCGCCGGGGGTCAGCGCGCGGATGTTGTCGCGCACCACGGCGATGTCCTCGGGATGCAGGAAGTCCAGGGCGCGTTCGCCCACCACCTCGGCCTCGTCCCAGCCGACCAGCGTCTTCCAGGCGCCATTGACGAGCTTGAAGCGGCCATCGGCGCCGATGACCTGCATGAGATCGCGGCTGTTCTCGAACAGCCAGCGGATCATCTCAGCCTTGTTGGCCGCGCCTGACGCGCTTTTGCCGGCCATGTACGGTTCCCCCCAAGGGACGGGGGAAATTAGCGGCCATCCGTAAAGTTTCCGTTCGCCGCCTCCGTAGTTCTACGGATACGCGCGTCGCCTCTCCCTCTGTCGCTACGCTCCGGGGAAAGGAAGATCAGAAGGCGTTCTCGCCGGTGATCGCGCGGCCCAGGATCAGCGCGTGGACGTCGTGGGCGCCCTCGTAGGTGTTCACCGTCTCCAGGTTCGCGGCGTGGCGCATCACGTGGTACTCGCCGCTGATCCCGTTGCCGCCGTGCATGTCGCGGGCTTCCCGCGCAATGGCCAGCGCCTTGCCGCAGTTGTTGCGCTTCATCATCGAGATGGCTTCCGGAACCCAAGCGCCCTCGTCGATCAGCCGGCCCAGCGCCAGCGCGCCCTCGAAACCCAGCGCGATCTCGGTGGACATGTCGGCCAGCTTCTTCTGGACGAGCTGGCGGCTGGCGAGCGTGCGGCCGAACAGCTTGCGGCTGGAGGTGTAGTCGCGGGCCGCATGCATGCAGAACTCGGCCGCGCCCATGGCGCCCCAGGCGATGCCGTAGCGCGCCTTGTTCAAGCAGGAGAACGGGCCGCGCAGGCCGGAAACGTTCGGCAGCATCATGTTTTCCGGCACGAAGACGTCGTCGAGGGCGATCTCGCCGGTGACCGAGGCGCGCAGGGACAGCTTGTTCATGATCTTCGGGGTCTCGAAGCCCTTGGCGCCCCGCTCCACCAGGAAGCCGCGGATCGTCCCGTCCAGCTTGGCCCAGACCAGGGCCACGTCGCTGACGGGCGAATTGGTGATCCACATCTTGGCGCCGGAGAGCGAGTAGCCGCCGCTGACCTTCTTCGCGGTCGTGCGCATCGAGGCCGGATCGGAGCCGCCGTCCGGCTCGGTCAGGCCGAAGCAGCCGATGATCTCGCCCTTGGCCATGCCGGGCAGGAACTTCTTCTTCTGCTTCTCCGAGCCGAACGCGTAGATCGGGTACATCACCAGCGAGGACTGCACGCTCATCGCCGAGCGGTAGCCAGAGTCGACCGCCTCGATCTCACGGGCGATCAGGCCGTAGGCCACGTGGTTCACCCCGGCGCAGCCGTATTCCTCGGGCAGCGTCGGGCCCAGGAAACCCAGCTCGCCCATCTCGGTCATGATCTCGCGGTCGAACCGCTCCTCGGCGAAGGCCGAGACCACCCGCGGCAGCAACCGGTCGCGCGCATAGGCCCGCGCCGCCTCCCAGATCATCCGCTCCTCCTCCGAGAGGCGGGCGGTCATGTCGAAGGGGTCTTCCCAGCGGTAGGTCTTCTGAGGCGCGGCCGTATCGAGCGGCATGGAAATCTCTCCGGATAACAATGCGGCGCCTTATGACGGCAAATCAGGTCCCTGAGTAGACGCCCGGGCGCTTTTCCAGGAAGGAGTCGCGGGATTCCTTCACATCGTTGGGCGCGCGCCGGGCGTAGTAGAGGCCCTGGCTCTCGTAGCGCAGGGCGTCTTCCAGCGGCGCCTCGACATTGTGCTGCAGCACCCGCTTGGAGACACGCAGCGCCACCGGCGGCCAGCGGGTCATCTCGTTCGCATAGTCGACGGCCGCGTCGAGCAGGGCGTCGGCGGCGGCCATCCGGTTCAGCAGGCCGAGCTTCAGGGCCTCCTCGGCGCCCACGGCGCGAGAGGTGAAGATGATGTCGGCGGCGGCCGCGTAGCCCACGATCCTGGGGAGGAAGAAGGATAGGCCGCTGTCGGGCGACAGGGATCGCTCGATGAACACGCTGTTGAAGCGGCTGGCCTCGCAGCCGATGCGGACGTCGCAGGCCAGGGCCGTGGACATGCCGGCGCCGGCCGCCACCCCGTTGATCGCGCCGATCACCGGCTTGTCGAAGTCCGACCACATCGTCGCCCAGCGGCCGACCCAGCTCATCTCGTCCAGCCGCTCGAACTGGTTCTGTGGTTCCGGCGCCTTGCCGGCCACCGCCTGGCCCGCGCCCATCAGGTCGGCGCCGGCGCAGAAGCCCTTGCCGGCCCCGGTGACCACCAGGGCGCGGACCGCGTCATCAGCTCGGGCCTGGGCCACGGCGGCGGCTACTTCGGCCATCATCGTCCGGTTGATGGCGTTCAGCCGGTCCGGGCGGTTCAGCGTCAGGATGGCGACGTGGTCGCGTCGCGAAAGCGTGATGGTCTCGTAGTCGCTCACCTCATAGGCCATGGCCGCATCCTCCGCCGGGGTCCCGCCCTCAGCGGCATCCTCGCGCCGATCCCCGCCGGCGTCGAATCGGCTTCTGATTTTTGCAAATCATTCTCATTGCTAACTTGCGGCGGTCTAACTAAGAACGACTCGCAATCGCAGTTGAGGGCGGCGCCGGAGACTTCCGGCCGGGCCGCCGGGGAGTGGGTGATGAGCGTGTCGGGAATCGTGGCCTATCGCCGGGCGCGGCCGATGCTGCTGGGCTTGGCGGCCTCCGCCAGCCTGTGCGGGGCGGCGCAGGCGGCGGAGATCGCGGGCGACGCGGACGCCGTCACGGTGTCCGGCGTCACGGTCACCGGCGAGGGCCAGACGCTGAACCGCGGCACGGGCCTGTCGGTCCTGCAATCCACCGTCCAGGACACGCCCCAGGCGATCAGCATCGTCGGCGCCGACCAGCTCAAGGCCCAGGGGATCGCCAGCCTGGAAGGCGCGCTGCGCAACGTGCCGGGCATCACCGTCGCCATCGGCGAAGGCGGCACGCTTTCCGGCGACCAGTTCAAGATCCGCGGCTTCGACGCCAAGGACGACGTCTACGTCGACGGCCTGCGCGACTTTGGCGCCTACACCCGCGACAGCTTCAACTACGAAGAGGTTCAGGTGCTGAAAGGGCCGTCCGGCGCCCTGTTCGGCCGCGGCTCCACCGGGGGCGCGATCAACATCATCTCCAAGGCGCCCAAGCTGGACGATTTCACCAGCCTCGACGGCTATGTGGGCAATGGCGACTACTACCGGGCGCTGGCCGACATCAACCGCAAGCTCGGCGACACCAGCGCCGTGCGCCTCACCCTGATGGGCAACTCCACCGGGGTGGTGGACCGCGACCTGATCTATTCCGACCGCTGGGGCGCGGCGCTCACCGGCGGCTGGGGCCTGGGCGCCGACACCTCGCTCACCGCCAGCTACCTGCACCAGCACGACCACCAGCGACCCGACTACGGGATCACCATCGTCCAGCCGCCGGGACAGGTCATAGCCCTGCCGGCCACCGAATACGGCGTCGGCGTCTCGCGCTCGAGCTTCCTGGGCTACCGCAACGACATCGACCGGTCCGACACCGACATGGCGACCGTGCGCTTCGCGCATGCGTTCAACGACAAGGTCAGCCTGACCTCCGACACCCGCTACGCGGTCTATTCGCGCTATTTCCAGTACTCGACGCTCGACCAGTGCGGCGCGGCCTGTACGGCGGCCCTGTTCGACAACAATCCGGCCACCGAACCCCTGGGCGGCAACGGTGGCCAGGGCCCCTACGACATGGACGCCTGGGGCCTGCAGAACATCACCACCCTGCGGGTCGACTACGACCTCGGCCCGATGAAGAACCAGGCGATCTTCGGGATCGACCTCTCGCGGCAGGTCAATGACAAGACCATCTCCGTCTACGCCCTGCCGCCTGGCTTTGCGACGCGCCAGGCGATCCCGCGGCCGCTGGTCCACACCAACCCGAACTTCCCGGCGGGCTATTTCGTGTTCCGCGCCGTCCCCGGCCAGACCATCGCCTGCCCGTCGACCACGGCCAACTGCACCATCCAGGTGAACGGCGCGACGGTGTTCACCAACACCGCGTCGACGGCCGTCGAGCGAAGCAACGGCGCGGCCGACGACGCGGGAATCTTCCTCACCGACCGTCTGTGGCTCACCGAGGCCCTGTCGCTGATCGCCAGCGACCGGATCGATCTCTACGAGGCGAAGCTGAACTCGCTGACCTTCGCCAACCAGGACTCCACCCTCGAGGTGAAGCCCACCCTGCACAGCCCGCGCGCGAGCCTGGTTTGGGAGCCGGCCTCGGACCAGACCTTCTACCTCTCCTGGGGCCGGTCGCAGACGCCGCAGGGGACCTCCATCGTCGGCGCCGGCGCGGCCCTGACCCTCAGCGCCAAGGACCTGGCGCCCGAGGACGGCCAGATCTGGGAGGCCGGCGCCAAGGCGCGGATCCCGGGGACCCAGCTGTCGGCCACCGCCTCGATCTTCGACGTCAGCAAGGACAACGCCCTGCAGACCGACCCGGCGACGGGCTTCCTGCAGGCCCAGTCGGGCGAGCGGCAGGAGGTCAAGGGGATCGAACTCGGCCTCACCGGCAAGCTCGCGCCCGCCTGGACGCTCAGCGCCGGCTACACCTACCTCGACGACCGGATCAAACAGTCCTTCGCCAACTGCGCCGTGCCGACCAGCACGGCGGGAACGCCCACCGGCATCGTCTGCCCCGCGGGCGTCGTCGCCGCCATCCCGGTGCTGAACACCGTGGCTGTCGGCCAGCAGGTGACCTTCGTGCCGAAGAACTCGGCGACGCTGTTCACCACCTATGACCTCGGCAGGTGGGTGGAAGGCCTGCAGGTCGGCGGCGACGTGACCTATCAGTCCAAGCTGTTCCTGGGCTACACGGCCCGCTCCGTCAGCTTCGCCGATCGCGCCGACCTGACCGCGCTGAAGATCGCCGAACAGCCGCAGACCCTGACCTTCGACGCCTTCGTGGCCTACAAGACCGGCCGCTATCGCTTCGCGGTGAACGGCTACAACCTGGCCGACCGGCTGAACTACACCCAGGCCTTCGGCACCCGCGCCACGCCGGCCCCCGGACGGACCATCGTCGTCTCGGTGGGGGCGACCTTCTAGCGCCCATCCGGCGGGCGGATTAAGGCCAAGCCATGCTGATCCAGATCGAAGGCGTGCTGACCCCCGACCAGTTGGCCCAGTGCCGGCAGGCGCTGCAGGGCCAGGACTGGGTCGACGGGCGGGTGACCGCCGGCGAGCAGTCGGCGCGGGCCAAGCACAACCTGCAGGTCCCGGAGGACGCCCCGGCGGCGCGCGAGCTCGGCGACCTGATCCTGACCGCGCTCGGCCGCAATCCGCGGTTCGTCTCGGCCGCCCTGCCGCTGCGGGTCTTCCCGCCGCTGTTCAACCGCTACGACCAGGGCATGGCGTTCGGGACGCATGTGGACAACGCCATCCGCTTCGCCAAGACCTCAGGGGGCCCCGTGCGCTTCCGCACCGACGTCTCGGCGACCCTGTTCCTCACCGACCCGGCCGACTACGACGGCGGCGAGCTGATCGTGGAGGACGCCTATGGCGAGCACGCGGTGAAGCTGCCGGCCGGCGACATGATCCTCTATCCGGCCACCAGCCTGCACAGGGTGGCGCCGATCACCCGGGGCTCGCGCTGGGCGGCCTTCTTCTGGGCCCAGTCCATGGTGCGCGCCGACGCCCAGCGCAGCCTCCTGTTCGACCTGGACAACGCCATCCAGGACCTGTCGGTGAAGGTGGGCCAGGACGACCCGGCCGTGGTCAGCCTGACCGGGACCTACAACAACCTGCTGCGCATGTGGTCCGAGGTCTGACGGTCCAGTCCCGGACCCGAGCGGCGCCATGGTTTACGCCGCAAATCATTCATTAAGTTCTCAGCAACCCGACGCGTCCGACGGTGTTGTCCATCCGTAGACTCCAGCAGGAGATCGACGATGACGGCCGTGACCTTTTTCCATCCCATGACCGAGCGCCGCGACAGCGGATGGCTCGGGTTGCTGGCGATGGGGCGGACGTTCCTGGTGATGGCGGTTCTGGCCTTCTTCGCGGGCTTCGGCGGCTATCTGATCCTGGGCCCGCCGCACGTGCTGGCGGCCGCCCCGGCCCTGCAGCCCTCCGCCGCCGCCGCGCCGGTTGCGATTCCCGCCGACGAGGGCGTGGCGCCCGACTGGAACCCGGCGAAGCCGGTCTAGGCTTCCCGCGTCCAAGCGCCGATCTAGGCCCCCCTGGCCACGAACCAGCCGTTGCGGAACCCGTCCTGCGCCTTGCCGTAGACGAAGGGCTCACCCTCAGGGGTGGTGAAACGGCCGCCGGCGGCCTCCAGCACCGCGTGCCCCGCCGCGGTGTCCCACTCCATGGTCGGCCCGTGGCGCGGATAGATGTCGGCGGTCCCCTCGGCGATCCGGCAGAGCTTGATGGAGCTGTCCATCGGCTCGCGCAGGTCGAAGCCATATTCGGCGGCCAGCTTATCGGCGGTCTCCGGCTTCATGGTGTGGCTGATCAGGCAGATCGCCTCGCCCTTGGGCCAGGGCCGCACGCGCACCGGATGGGCCGCGGCGCCGGCCATGCGCTTCAGCGTCCGCCCGCCCTCGGTGAACCAGCTCTCGCCCGACGGTGGGCAGGTGACCGCGCCGGCGACCGGACGGCCGTGGTCGATCAGGCCGATGTTGACGGTGAAATGCGGGTCGCCGCGCACGAAGGCCTTGGTGCCGTCCAGCGGATCCACCAGGAAGAAGCGCGGGCCGATGGCGTCGGGCGTGCCGAACTCGCTGGCGTCCTCCTCCGAGATCACCGGGATATCCGGGAAGGCGGCCTTCAGCCGCGCCAGGATCAGCGCCTCGCCCTGGCGGTCGGCCTCGGTGACCGGGCTCTCGTCGGCCTTGTGGGTCACCGCCAGGCCGGATCGCCACAGCGGCAGGATCAGCGCCGCGGCGGCCTCGCAGATTTCGGCCAGCTCGGCCCCGATGTCGTCGGCAATGTTCGGCATGGGCGTCTCATAAGCGGCGCCCTGCGGTTTTCCAAAGGGTCAAATCAAGCCAAGGTCGCGCCCATGACGGAAGAGACCGCTCCCCAACCGAAACCCGCCGAGTTCGCCGCCTACCTGGCGGCGCGGATGTGTCACGACTTCATCAGCCCGGCGAGCGCCATCGTCTCGGGCCTGGACCTGCTGGAGGATCCAACCGCCCAGGACATGCGCGAGGACGCCATGGGCCTGATCGGCGCCTCGGCGCGCAAGCTGGCCGACCTGCTGGCCTTCTGCCGGGTGGCGTTCGGCGCCTCGGCCTCGGCCGAGACCTTCGATGCGCGCGAACTGGAGAAGCTGGCCCGCGGCGTCTTCGCCCACATGCGCGCCGAGCTGGACTGGCAGGTCGAGCCGCCCGGGGTCAACAAGCCCACGGCGCGCACCCTGCTGAACCTGGCCCAGATGGCCGGCGCGGCCCTGCCCACCGGCGGCCAGGCCAAGGTGCGCGCGGTGGAGGAGGGCGGCTCGATCGCCATCGCCGTGGAGGCTGTCGGCCCGCGCGCGCGCCTGCGCCCCGAGGTGTTGGCCGGCCTGCGTGGCGAGGGGCCTGGCGAGGGCCTGCACGGCCACTGGGTCCAGGCGCGCTATGTGAACCTGTTCGTGGGAGACGCGGGCGGGCGGGTGTTCGCCGACGCCGGCGAGGAGAAGGTCACCCTGGCGGCGACCATTCCGGCCTGACGCAGGATCGTCTCGATCCGATCGAGTATTATAGAGAAATTATGGCAACAATACACGCCAGGCGGTCGTGTTAACCTTTATATTCCCCTAAGAAGAGAAAGCGCGCGACAAGCGAACACCGCTTCTTTACTGGCCACGGTCCACAGTGGATTTTCCCGGGCGCGCCCGGCCAGTCAAGGACGCCTCCCATGCGCAAGTTCCAAACCGCGGTCGCCATCGCCGCCGTCACCGCCGCCCTGGGCCTGGCCCACGCCGCCTCGGCGACCCAACTGCTGGTCAACGGCAGCTTCGAGGACACCGGCGCCGCGCCGCTGCAGGGCTGGGGCGGCTACACCTTCGGCTTCGACACCGGCACGACCGGGACCGACGAGTTCGGCGGCCCGAACGCCCTGCCGGGCTGGACGATCAACTCCGGCAATGTCGATGTGACCAGCCTGGGCTCGCCCTGGGGCCCGGCCTTCGACGGCGTCAACTCGCTGGACATCGACGGCTGGGAGCCGGGTTCGATGTCCCAGACCTTCAACACCGTGGCCGGCGCGACCTACACCGTCTCGTTCGTCTATTCGCGCAACGCGGCCGGCGCGGTGGACCCGGCGACCGCCACCGTCTCGGCGGGCGGGGTAACCGACTTCGTCTCGGCGCCGAACGACGGCAGCCTGGGCTCGGAGTTCAACTTCATCTGGAAGCCGGTGTCCTTCAACTTCGTCGGGACGGGCTCGCCCACGACGCTGACCGTGACCGGGACCAACGGCACCAACGGCGGCGTCTTCTTCGATGACTTCGCGGTCAACGGCCCGGTGCCGGAGCCGGCGGCCTGGACGCTGATGATCGCGGGCTTCGGCCTGGCCGGCGCAATGCTGCGCCGCCGCCGCGCCGTCGCGCTCGCCGCCTAGGACCCGGCGTCCATCCACGCCGGGTGGTCGGGGACGCGATATTCCCCGCCGATGACGCAGGTCGTCCCCTCCGGGCGAACGGCCACCGTCGCCGAATGGCCGACGCCGGGCTCGAAGATCGTGGTCCGGCCGCCGGTCGTGACCACGATCCCGCCCGGCGCGTCGAAGTGGCAGGCCGCGAAGGTCTGTTTCCCGAACCAACCCAGCGGGGCGGCGTCGCAGCTGACGTCGCCGATCTGGAAGGCGAAGTGCGAGCCCTTGTAGTCGAAGGGCTTCGGCGGCTTGGCCCCCATCGCCGCGATCGACAGCTTCGCCACCCTGGGGCAGGCCGGGCCCGGCGGGACGGCCTCGCGCCGCAGGCTCTGGCGCGCCGCCCAGGTCCCGAAGGCGGTCGCGAAGGGCAGCATGGCCGCGATCAATATGAAGGTCATCGCGCCCACCACCTGCAGCGCGCTCACCGTGCCTTGCCCGCGACCCTTGCGGACCACGATGGGCGTCACGAAGTCCTGGTCGTCCCCAAGCCCTTGGGGCGGTGCGTTCGGCAGATAGGCGGGGGTCGGCTCGTTGCGCATATTACGCATGTAAGTAAATTACACACGTCGTTTTGGCTAGAGGCTTAGTGGGAGCTGCCGTCCCCCTGGTGGGCCTTACGCAGATAGCTGGCGATCGCAGAGCGCTGCATGGTCCCCGCTTCGCGCGGATCGACCTTGTAGAGCCCTTTCAGCAAGGCAAGGTCGCCGCCCGTCGCCGCCTCCGGCCGGTCCTCGGCGCCGCAGCCGTCGGCCATCAGGTTGAGGATGGTCGGAAGCCCGCTGCACGTCTCCAATCCCCTCCAGCGGGACAGGGCCAGCACAGCGATGTAGTCGGCGACGGCCCCGATCGGCTCGCCGGAAACCTTTCCCGAATCCGCGATGATCAGGCTGTGCACCAGCTCCGAGCTCATGTCGTTGCCCAGCCGGCTGCCGGCCCTGCCCTTCACGGCGGGCGCCTTTAGGTCGCAAGGCGGGCCTGTGGATGATGTCTGGCACGGCGCCGGATCGTAGAGTTCCAGCATATCGGCGCCTTCGGTTCCGACGCTGCGGGTCAGGTACCAGGACTGGATCGGCCGGCTGAACGTCGCGATCTTCTTGGCCTGCGCCCTGAAATAGAACCCGAACAGCACGTCGCGCCGCTTGGCGATGTCGCTGAGCTGGGCCTGCGGCTGGGCCGAGAAGATCACGTCGACGTTGGGTTGGCAGCCCCCGGAGGTGTCGACCGACGCGCCGACCTCGCGGGCGATCTCTAGGATGCGCTTGGCGACGAAGGCGTCGAACTCCGCAGGCAGGCCCAGGACCTTCACGCAGACGGGATCGTGGAAGCGGGCGTATTGCTCGTTCTGGCTGGTCGGCAGCCGGCGGCGCACGAACTCGGTGGTCTTGTCCACCAGCGGGTCGGGCTTCTCACCGGTCACGGTGACGCCGCTGACGGTCGGCGCGGGCGCCGCGGCCACAGCCGGCGCGGGCTCGGTCTGCTTGGCCGGCGCGCCCTGAGGGATCAGGACCGCAGCGGTCGCCGACAAGACGGCGGCCAGGCCGGCGCGCCTCATTTCGCGGCCTCCCGGGCCTCGGCGGCGGCGGCCTTGCGGACGGCGCTGGCGATCTCAGCGCGCTGGAAGCTGCCGCCCTCCCGCGGATTGACGGTGTAGAGGCCCTGCAGCAGGGCCACGTCCTCGGGCGTCGCCGCCTCAGGGCGGTCGGCCGCATCGCAGTCCTCGGCCATCAGGTTGAGGATGGTGGGCATCCCGCTGCACTTCTCCAGGCCACGCCAGCGCGACAGCGCCAGAACCGCCACATAGTCGGCCACCGCGCCGATCGGCTCGCCCGCGACCTTCTTCGCGTCGGCGATGATCAGGCTGTTGACCAGCTCGGAGCTCATGTCGTTGCCGAGCCGGCTGCCGGGGCGGCCCTTGACCGCGGGCATCTTCCCGTCATCGGGATCGTAGGGATGGGGATCAACCAGCTCGAACGCGCCGATGCCGTCGGTGCCGACGTTGCGGGTCAGGTACCAGGACTGGATCGGCCGGCTGAAGGTCTTGGTGGCCTTGTATTGGGCGCGGTAGAAGAACCCGAGCAGGAACTCGCGCTTTTGGGCGACATTGTCGAGCTGGGCCTGCGGCCGGGTCGAGAACAGCACCTCGACGTTGGTCTTGCAGTTCGCCGCCTCGTCGACGCTCGCGCCGACCTGCCGGGCGAGGGCCACGATCCGCTGGGTCACGAAGGCGTCGAACCCCTCCGGCAGGCCCAGGACCCTCACGCAGATCGGGTCGTGGAAGCGGGCGTATTGCTCGTTCTGGCTGGTGGGGAGCCGGCGGCGCACGAACTCGGTGGTCTTATCCACCAGCGGGTTGGATTTCTCGCCGGTGACGGTGACGCCGCTGACGGTCGACGCGGCCTTGACCGGCGCGGCGGCCGGCGCGGGCTCGGTCTCCTTGGCCGTCGCGGCGGTGGCCGCCAGGATCAGGGCGGCGGCGAGGACGGCGCGTCTCACTTGCTGAGCTCCCGGGTCTCCGCGGCTGTGGCCTTGCGGATCGCGCTGGCGATGGTGGCGCGCTGCTGCGAGCCGTTCTCCCGCGGATCGACGGAATAGAGCCCCTTCAGCAGCGCCAGGTCCTGCGGCGTCGCGGCGTCGGGCGCATCGGGGCAGTCGTCGGCCAGGCGGTTCAGGATGGTGGGCAGGCCGTTGCAGCGCTCGATCCCGCTCCAGCGCGCGAGCGCCAGGACGGCGATGTAGTCGGCCACCGTGTCGATCTTCTCGCCCGCCGCCTTGCCCGCGTCGGCGACGATCAGGCTGTGCATGATCTCGGTGCTCATGCTGGCGGTGAGCCGGCTGCCGGCGCGCCCGTGCGGCGGATCGGTCCAGGCCAGCGGGTCGTGAATCTCCAGGCGGCTGTTGCCGAACTGATCGATGTTGCGGGTGACGTAGCGCGCCTCGACCGGGCGGGTGAAGCTGCGCAGCTTTTTGAACTGGGCCTGGCTGTAATAGAAGCCCAGCAGGATGTCCTTGCGCTTGGCGATGTCGCTCATCAGCATCGCCGGCTCGGTCGTGAAGACCACATTGACGTTGGGCGTGCAGTCGGCCGCCTTGGCCACCGGCGCGCCGACCTCCTTGGCCACCTCGACCACGCGCTTGGCCACGAAGGCGTCGAAGCCTTCGGGCAGGCCGACCACCTTGACGCAGACGTCCACGTGGAAGCGCGGGTACTGCTCAGTGATCACGCTCTGCGGCAGGTGCTGGCGCACGAACTCGCTGGTGCGGTCGACGAGAGGGTCGGCCTTCTGGCCGTTCACGACCACGCCGCTCACCGTAGGGGCCGGCGCGGCGGCGGCCGGCGGCGGCTCGGTCTGCTTGGCCAGCGACGGGCTCGCGGCCAGGGCCGCCGCGCCCAGCAGTCCGGCCGTGATCTTTCCCCGTCTCGTCATCCTGCGCTCCGCGAACTGCGTGCAGCTTCGACTACGATGATAGTCGGATATCGGGTTACGAGGAAAGAGGCCGCCGCCGGCCAAGACCGCGGGTTTGCACCGGTCCTTAACCAAACCGGCGCGACAACCGCAGGCATGGCTCCGGACCTCGCAGGCGCTGACCCAGAAGGCGTGAAGCTCTGCCTCGTCGTCGACGACAGCCGGGTGGTGCGCAAGGTCGCCCGCCGGATACTCGAGGACCTGGGGTTCGGGGTGGCCGAGGCCGGCGACGGCGCCGAGGGCCTGGCCTGGTGCCGCGGGGCCATGCCCGACGTGGTCCTGCTGGACTGGGCCATGCCCGGCATGGACGGGCTGGAGTTCCTGAGGCGCCTGCGCGAGGAGCCGGGCGGCGCGGGGCCCAAGGTGGTGTTCTGCTCGGCGGAGAACGATCTCGACCGCATCCGCCAGGCGCTGGACGAGGGGGCCGACGAGTACATCATGAAGCCCTTCGACGGCGATATCGTCGCCTCGAAACTGGCGCTCGCGGGCGCCCTGCCGAGCGGCCAATGACCCCGCAGGACCGTGAGTTCGTGGCCCACCTGTGCGCGGCGCGCGCCGGGCTGAAGGTCGACCCGGAGAAAGTCTATCTGCTGGAGAACCGGCTGGCCCCGGTGGCCCGCCGCGAAGGCTTCGCCTCGCTGCACGACCTGGTCGCCGCGGTGCGCCACCGCGATGACGACCTGCTGGCCTGGAAGATCGTCGAGGCCATGTCGCCGGGCGAGAGCGCCTTCTTCCGCGAGCCCGGGACGTTCGAGCGGATCGTCGGCGAACTTTTGCCGGAACTCGCCATGCGCCATGAGGGCGGCGGCCTGCGAATCTGGTCGGCCGCCTGCGGCACGGGCCAGGAGGTCTATTCCCTGGCCATGGCGCTGGAGGAGCGGGCGCCGCCCGGCGTGACGCTGGAGATCTTCGCCTCCGACCTCTGCGAGCGGCGACTGGAGAAGGCCCAGGCCGGCGTCTACAGCCAGTTCGAGGTGCAGCGCGGGCTCTCGGCGCGCCGGCTGGTCCGCCACTTCGAGGGCCAGGACGACAATTTCACGCTCTCGCCCAGGGTGCGCCAGATGGTGCGCTGGCGGCGCGTCAACCTGATGGACGACCCCTCGCGCCTTGGCCAGTTCGACCTGGTGATCTGCCGCAACCTCTCCGGCCATCTGCTGGAGGAGGCCCGCGCCCGGGTGCTGGGCAACCTGGAGCAGACCCTGAAACCCGGCGGCTGGCTGGTGCTGGGCGCCGGCGAGATCGCGCCCGGCCTTGCCGCCGCGCCCGACCGGCCCGGCTTCTTCAGCCGTGGCGGGGCCCGCGCGGCCGCCTGACGCCCCAAGGCAAAGACCCCCCAAAGCAAGAGCCCCGCCGCTTGCGCGACGGGGCCCTCGTCGAGTCCGATTGTCGAAGGCGCCTTAGTGCTTGGCGTCGTCGGCGGTGTTGGTGACGGCCTTGCCGGCGTCGGAAACGTCGCGGCCGGCGCCGGCGACGGTGTTGCAGGCGGCGATGGCCAGACTGGCGGCCATAACGCAGAACAGCACGATCTTACGCATTGGGTTTCTCCGGGCTTGAAAACTTGCCGCTTGGAAACCCCTACGCTGCCGCTTGGTTCCCGCCGGCGCGACCGCCGGCGTCCGGAAGCGGCTCATCGGCCACAGGCGTCGGGAAGATCAGCCGCGCGGTGACCCCGCCGGCGTCGTTGCGCACCAGCTCCGAGCGGCCGCGCAGCTGGCGGGCGAAGGCGGTCATCAGCACCCGGCCCACGCCGGAGGAGACCAGCGCCTCTTCCGAAGCCTGGCCGTCGTCGGAGATCTCCAGCCGCGCCTCCTCGCCCGCCACGTGGAAGTTCACGGTCAGCATCCCGCCGCGGCCGGCGAAGGCGTGCTTCTGGGCGTTGGTGATCGCCTCCACGGCGAACAGCGCCAGCGGCGCCAGCCGGTCGGGGTCGATCACCAGGGCGTCCACCGACAGCGCCGTGCGCACCGGCGGCCCGTGGCCGATCTCGCCGGTGACCAGCTGGGCGGTCAGCTCCTCCAGGAACGGGCGCAGGTCGACGCGCTTCAGGTCGGGACCCTGGTAGAGGGCGCGATAGATCAGGGCGAGCGCGGTGATCCGCTGGCGGGTGTCGCTCATCGCCGCGCGCGCCGCCGGGTCGGTGAGCGCGCGCTGCTGCATGTTGAGCAGCGAGGAGATGACCTGCAGGTTGTTCTTCACCCGGTGATGGATCTCGCGCATCAGCGCGTCCTTCTGGGCCAGGTTGTCGCGCAGCGAGGCGTCGCGCCCGACAATGGCGTCGGCCATGTCTTCCAGGGTCTCGGCCAGCTCGCGGATCTCCGGCGGCGCGCGCTCGGCCTGCACCGGGCGCACCGAGAAGCGGCCGCGGGCGTAGAGCGAGGCGATGCGCTGCAGGTAGTTGATCCAGCGGATCACCACCTGTTCGGTCACCGCCAGCACCGCGGCCAGCGCCAGGCCGAAGGTCATCAGCGGGAAGAGGATGCCAGACAGCGGATTGAGCCTGGCCCAGGACAACAGGCCCGGCGACTGAGCCGACAGCACCACATAGACCTCGTCCCCGGCCACCGGGGCGGCGGAATAGACCCGGCGTTCGCCGCGCGCGTCGAAGCCGTAGAAGATCAGCGCCCCGGTCTTCTGCCCCGGGGCGCGCCAGCCGGCCGGAAGCTTCGGGAAGGCGCGGCCGTCGGTCTCGGAGATGTAGCGGCCTGACGCGTCGGCGAGCGCCACGTCGGCGTGGGCCGGCAGGGTCGGGTCGCTGACCGAGGGCTGCAGGCTGGACAGCGTGATCACCGCGGCGAAGGCGCCGTCGAAGCTGTTGTCCGAGGCCGTCGCGCGCACCGCGGCCAGCACCGAGGGCACGTTGGCGGTGCCGGGATCGCG
Organism: Phenylobacterium sp.; assembly: GCF_036501465.1. Classification (GTDB taxonomy): domain Bacteria; phylum Pseudomonadota; class Alphaproteobacteria; order Caulobacterales; family Caulobacteraceae; genus Phenylobacterium. The sequence continues at coordinate 26,664 of NZ_DASYAF010000126.1, read as the reverse complement.
GGTGATCACCAGCGGATCGCCCCGCTGCAGCCGCTGGAACCAGGGCTTCATCGCCCGCAGCGGGTCATAGGGCACATCGCCGGCCGCGCAGGCCACCCGCCCGCGCCGGTCGAAGCGCACCAGGTTGGCGTAGCCCGGAATGCGGCGGGCCACCTCGGCCAGCCGGTCGGCGCATTGGTAGCCGATGGCGCCGGGCGCCAGCGTCTGCAGCAGGATACCCGCGCCTTCCATCCGCGAGCGGGCGGTGGCGGCGCTGCGCTCGGCGGCGAAGCCCAGGTTCTCGCGCAGCGCGATGCGTTCGCGGTTGAAGGCGATGGCCGACTGGGCGACGCCGATCACCAGCACGGGCAGCAAGGCCGCGGCCAGGGCGGCGGCCAGGCGCACGCGGATCGTGCTGAGCGAACCCCAAGCAAAGCCCGTCATGGGGGAAGGCCGGTCATGCAGCGTCGAGGTCCGTCCTCAACGGACGGTGCTTAGCCGCTCCGCATCGGCCAGGATAGACCGCATGGCGTCGCCGGCCGAAGCGCCATCGCGCTCGTAGGCGCCGTCCTCCAGGATGGCGTGCAGCGCCCGGCGCGCCCGGCTGACCCGGCTTTTCACCGTTCCCACCGCGCAGTCGCAGATCTCGGCCGCTTCCTCGTAGGCGAAGCCGCCGGCGCCAACCAGGATCAGCGCCTCGCGCTGTTCGGCCGGCAGCATGGCCAGGCCCTGGCGCAGTTCGTCCAGCGCCACCGGGGCTTCGGGATCGTCCACCGCCACCAGGGTCCGCTCGGCGGCCTCCTGGTCGAGCTGGGTCTGGCGCCAGGAGCGCCGCTTCTCGGAATAGAACTGGTTGCGCAGGATCATGAAGGTCCAGGCCTTCATGTTGGTGCCCATCTGGAAGCTGGCCCGCGCGTCCCAAGCCTTCATCATCGCGTCCTGCGCCAGGTCGTCGGCCGAGGCCGGGTCGCCGCACAGGGTTCGCGCGAAGGCCCGCAGATGCGGGATGAGCTGGACCAGCTCGTTCTTGAAGGCATTGTCGTCGGCTGCGCTCCGCGGCGCGCGCTGGGTCTGGTGATCGCCCATCAGCCCTGCTCCGACGACTTGTTGTCGGCCTTGCGCAGGATCTCGATGAACTCATCCGGGACCGCTTCGTTGACCACCTCGTCGAACATCTGGCGCAGGCGCACGCCGATGGCCTGCTGGCGCAGGCGGGCTTCGTCCAAAGCTGCGGATGATCGACGCGGATCCGGCGACGGCATGTTCTCGTTCATAAGTTCGGCGTTCCGCTCACGCGGCGACCGCCCCCTCTTTTTGGCATCCTCGACGTCCTTCAACGCCCCACTCCCGTGCGAGTTCCAAACTCGACGTCCCAAGATGCAGAAAACCCGCAAGGCTGGGAACCAGTTCCCTACGGCAGCGTTTTTAGACCATGATGGGGTCCTTGTGGGGGACGAACGCCTGCGAATGCTTCGTTTCCTGAGCCTGAGGACCGACGCGTTCAATCCAAAGGGAGGGGTCCACCCTTGAGTCTTTTAGCTCGTCTTGCGCCGCATCTGCCTTATGTGCGCCGTTACGCTCGCGCCCTGACCGGCGACCAGACCACCGGCGATCATTACGTCCGGGTCGCGCTCGAGGCCCTGGCGGCCGGGGAGCGGACGCTCGGGGACCAGCTCACGCCGCGCGTGGCGCTGTACCACGTGTTCCACGCCATCTGGTGCTCGTCGGGCGCCCAGCTCGAGGGGCCCGAGGTCGAAGATCTCTCCATGACCGACGACGCCACGCGCCGGCTGCTGCGCATCGCGCCGCGGTCGCGCCAGGCCTTCCTGCTGACCGCGCTCGAAGGATTCACGCCTTCCGAGGCGGCTCAGATTCTCGACGCCGATTTCTCCGAGGTCGAACAGCTGATCGCCGAGGCCCAGGCCGAGATCGACGCGGAACTGGCCACCGATGTCCTCATCATCGAGGACGAGCCGGTGATCGCCGCCGACATCGAGGCCCTGGTCACGGAGCTCGGCCACACCGTGGTCGATATCGCCGCCACCCGCACCGAGGCGGTGGATGCGGTGGCCCGCAAGACCCCGGGCCTGGTGCTGGCCGACATCCAGCTCGCCGACGGCTCCTCCGGCATTGACGCGGTGAAGGACATCCTGGCCCGCTACAACGTGCCGGTGATCTTCATCACCGCCTTCCCCGAGCGCCTGCTGACCGGCGAGCGGCCGGAGCCGACCTTCCTGATCACCAAGCCGTTCCAGCCGGAGACGGTGAAGGCGGCGATCGGCCAGGCCCTGTTCTTCCATCCCCGCAAGGCTTCGAAACAGGCGGCCTGAGGCCACAGGAACAGGCCGCCAAGCTCCACGTTTGGCAAAGGGCGCCGCGGCGATCGCGGCGCCCTTTTCGTTCGAGGAGATAGACATGCTTGGTTGGGCTCTGGTGTTCGCGGTGCTCGCGATCCTGGCCGGCGTGCTGGGGTTCGGCGCCCTGGCGGGCCTGGCGGCGACCATCGCCAAGGTGCTGTTCGTGGTCTTCCTGGCGCTGCTGGTGGTGAGCTTCATCATCCGCGCCTTCCGCGGCCAATCGGTGGTTTAGGTTCAGCAGCGGTCCAGGTCCGGCCGATCCGGCCCGGTGCACTTTTTTGAAAAAAGTTGCGACGGGCCTCGGAACCAGATCGCAGATCGCGGGTTTTCACCCGTGCGGAGGCGGCGACGCCCCCCCGACTTGAGGCTGGCGACCCTGCTGGCCTGCCGTCTCCGCACCCCTTTTCCTGATGATGCACGCAACTGGGCGGACTTCGGTCCGCCCATCTTCTTTGGGCGTCTGCCCGTTCTCGCGAATCCCGGGGCGAAAGAAAACCCGGCCCGCCGCGTGGCGAGCCAGGTCTTCGGACGTTCGAACGCCTTCGTTCCTAGAGCGGCGGGCCGCTGCGGCCGCTGCGCACGAAGTTCATGATCAGCGAGACGATGAACAGGACGATGAACACATAGAAGGCGATCTTGGCGATGCCGATCGCAGCGCCGGCGATCGTCGTGAAGCCAAGCACGCCGGCGATGAGGGCGACCACCAGAAAGGTCAGGGCCCAGCCAAGCATGGGGTGTCTCCAGTCTCTGCGCGCCGGGAGCGGCGCTACTGGGAAACCCAACGCCTCCGTAGGTGGCCCGTTCCGGCTGGAGGGATGTCAGCGCTTGGGGGGCGGCGGCGGCGGGCGGCTGGCGAAGGCGGCGGTGATGATGGCGGTGAGGATGCGCGGGTTCTTGATCACCACCGCGGCGGCGGCGGCCACGGCGCCGGCGGCCACCAGCGGCCGCTGGCGGGCCAGTTCGATCAGCTTGGCGGTCAGGTTCTGGCTGTCGCCCTTCACCGGCTTCGGCCGCGCCTTGCGGGTCAGGATCAGCGCCAGGATCAGCGCGATCAGGGCGACGACGCCCGCCACCGCCGTCGCCGCCCAGGCAGGGCCGATCACGTCGCGCAGGGCCGCATAGATCGCGAAGGCCAGCGCGACCACGCAAACCGCCGCGGCCGCGGCGATCGCTGCGAAGGCGGCGACCATGCCGACGAGTCTCCGGAACATCATGCCCCCAACGGCCCCCGGACCGGATGCGCGGTTCAGCGACGCGGCGAGGCGGCGGCCGACAACAGCAGCCCGATCAGCACGCCGATGCCCAGGGCCGCGCCGGTGGCCGCCAAGGGCCGCTCGCGCACGCGCTCGGACATATATTGCGAGGCCTCGTCGATCGATTGGCCGGCGGTGTCGGCATAGGCGCGCGTCTGGGCGCGCAACTGCTCGATGCCGTCGTTGATCGCACGCTCGAACTTTTTGGCGGCGTCGGCGAACGAACGTTGCGCCTCGGCGGTCATCTTGGTTGCGGTTTCGGTAGCGGAATTGACCGCGGCCTTGGTCTCGTCGGCGGCGTGATCAACGCTGTTCGCGGGCATAGGAAGTCTCCGAAGGGTTGCCCCCGGCTGGCGTGCGGGAGGACTAGGCCAGAACGTCGCCTACCCTAGCCGGTTCCAGCCAAGGTCGCAAAGCTGCGTCCCCGGGGCCGCCAAAGGACCCCGCCCGCGAAACCAGGACGCCGAAACGCGTCGTCCAAGCCACGGTTCCTGTCGCGATCTTCCGTAAGCCACCCTATGTTCGCCGCATGACCTTGGGTGACACCGGCCACAGCGAGGAGCATCGCCGCCTGGAAATGGCCCTGGAAGTCGCCGGCCTGGGCGAGTTCGAATGGGACATGGCCGGCGGCGTGCTGATGGTCAGCCCGCGCATGGCGGCCATCACCGGCTTTCCGGTCGGGCCGATGCCGGCCGCCGGGACCCGGTCGCTCGAGCCCTTCATCCACCCCGACGACTTCGCGGCCTTCCGGGCCAGCCTGGCCGACCAGCGCCCGGCCGGCGGCCAGTACGAAGTCGAGTTCCGCATGCGGCCCACAGGCGGGCGCACGGTCTGGGTCCGGGTCACCGGCGTGCTCACCCGCGATCCCGACGGCAAGCCGCTCAGCGTCACCGGCATCGTCGAGGACATCACCCGGCGGCGGCTGGAGGAGGACCAGCGCCAGACCCTGATGGCCGAACTGGACCACCGGGTGAAGAACGTGCTGGCCACCTGCCAGGCCCTGGCCCTGCAAACCGCCAAGCGCACCACCTCGCTCGACGCCTTCCTGACCAATTTCGGCGGGCGGCTGAAGGCCATGGGCTCGGCCAACGAACTGCTCACCGCCGCCCGCTGGCGCGGCGCAGCCATCGACCACCTGGCCGCCGCCGAACTGGGCGCCATCGCGCCCGGCCAGACCGGCTGGGAGGGCCCGGAGCTGTTCCTCACCCCGCGCGCGGCCAACGCCCTGGCGCTGGCCCTGCACGAGCTGGCGGCCAATGCGTTGAAATTCGGGGCGCTGTCGGTGGAGACCGGCCGGGTCAACCTGCGCTGGACGCGCCTGGCCGACGGCGGCTTCGAGATCAGCTGGACGGAAAGCGGCGGCCCGACGGTGTCGTCGCCCACACGCCGTGGCTTCGGCGCCACCCTCCTGGATCAGGTGACCAGCCGCGAACTGAACGGCGAGACCTCGATCGACTACCGCCCCGCCGGCGTGGTGGCGCGCCTGAGGGCCGGCGCGGCGGCCGTCGCGCCCCGGCCGGAGACCGTGCCCGAGGTCCCCGCCGCCCGCGCGCCGGAGACCGTGGCGACCGCCTCGGGCCCTGCCAACCTGAGGGGCGCCCGCGTGCTGATCGTCGAGGACGCGGTGCTGTTGGCCATGGAGCTGGAGAGCGGCCTCTCCGACGCCGGGGCCTCGGTGATCGGCCCGGCCTACGAGCTGGAGGAGGCGCTGGGCCTGCTCAACCAGCCGATCGACGCCGCGGTGCTGGACGCCAACCTGAACGGCCATTCGGTGACCCCGGTCGCCGAGGCGCTGAGCCGCCGCAAGGTGCCCTTCGTCTTCGCCACCGGCTATGGCGAGGCGGCCGGCGCGCCCGGCGGCTTCGACGCCCCGGTGATCCGCAAACCCTATGACGTGACCCAGGTCGCCGCCGCCGTGGCCGAGCTGCTGGCGGTCAACACGCCGCACCCCTAAGGCCCCGCCTGAGACAAGGCGCCGCCTCGGCCCGGCTCCGGGAAGCGGGTACATAGGCGGTCAGGGGGGCCTGCGGACCTACCGCAGGGGCCGGACCGGCGGCCCTAAGGATTTCGCCCGAGTCAAGCGACCCGACTTCCTCGTTCGGTCCGCGGCACAGGTCGCGGACCGGGCGATACTCCCCACCTCTTTCCGAGGCCGCCCACCCGTCAACCGCGGCCTTCAAGTTGGCGAGCCAGGGCATCGAGCGATGGCCACGGCGCCCCCTTGCGCAGGGTGCGGATGAACAGGCGGGCCCACTTTCGGCCGTTCGGGAACTGGTCGCCCGCCGCCCACCGCCACGCCGCGACCATCGCAAGAACGAGGGCGCGGCACTCGTCCAACAACGCCTGGTCAACGTCCGGATAGTGTTCGATGACCGCCTCAGGCAAGTGAGCCAGGTCGAACGCAATCGGCCCACGGCAACAGGTCTCCAGGTCGATGAACAGCGGCCCGATCTTGGTGTTCAGCACATTGCCCGGGTGTGGCTCCCCGTGGAGCAACTGCTCCGCTGCACCGCGCTCGACGATCGTTCGCCTGTGCTGCTTCAGCATGCCGATGAGAAGCGCCCGGTCCTCCTCGGAGAGCTCAGGCGTCTGGTCCCGGTCCGCCACGAGTTTCTCGGCTTCTGCGACGCGGTCCGTGAAGTGTGGCGCCGCGGTTTCGATCTGCCACATGCCGTTGTGCAGACGTGAGAGCGCCTTCGCATAGTCGGCCGGAGCGACGTCCGCCGTCACCGACGCATAGTAGGTCCAGAGCGTAATCGCGAAGCCGTCGCGCGCGTAGACGCGCCGCGGAACCCGAGGTTCGAGAGCCGCTGCGGGACTCCCGGTCTCGGCGAGGCGCCCGGCAAGATCGACCTCGAACTGGGCCACCTGGTGCGCCAAGGGCGCGACCCGGGCGAGGGTGTCACAGGGCAGCAGGCGCACGGCGAGCTTGTTTGAGTTCTGAAGAACGACCGCATCGTCGGCCGGGAGGCCAAGCGCCCTGGCGGTCGAGATGGCCGCGGCGACCCCACGCTGAACTTCGGACGCCTGCAAAGGACGCTCCCTGTGCGCTTAGTCAGATCACGCCCGCGCGGCGTAGCCCGGCCAGGCGCTCCGGCGACAGGCCTGCCCGCGCGCCCAGCACCTCGTCGGTGTGCTGACCCAGGGCTGGCCCCGGCCAGCGCACCGCGCCTGGCGTGCGCGACAGCTTCGGGAAGACGTTCTGCATCTTCACCTGGCCGAACACCGGGTGATCGGTGGTGACGATGGATTCGCGGGCCTGGTACTGCGGGTCCTCCAGCATGTCGGGCGCGCGGAACACCCGGCTGGACGGCACGCCTCTGGCCTCGAGCAGCGCCAGCAGCGCGTCAAGGCTGTGGCGGCCGGTCCATTCGGCGATGATGGCGTCCAGTTCGTGCTGGTTCGCGCCACGGCTGGCATGGTCGACGAACTTCGGGTCGCCCTTCAGGTCCGGCCGGCCCATGGCCTCGGTGAGGCGGGCGTAGACCGTGTCGCCGTTGCCGCCGATCAGGATCATCTCGCCGTTGGCGCAAGGGTAGGCGTTGGACGGCGCGATGCCCGGAAGCACCGAGCCCGAGCGTTCGCGCACGTAGCCGGTCAGGTCATATTCGGTGACCAGGTTCTCCATCACCGCCAGCACGCTTTCGTAGAGCGCCGCGTCGATCACCTGGCCGCGGCCGGTGCGCTCGCGCTCGTGCAGGGCCATGGTGATCCCCATCACCGCGTGCATGGCCGCCAGGCTGTCGCCGATGGAGATTCCGGCCCGCGCCGGCGGCCGGTCCGGCTCGCCGGTCACGTGGCGCAGGCCGCCCATGGCCTCGCCGATCAGCCCGTAGCCGGCGCGTTGCGAATAGGGCCCTGTCTGGCCGAAGCCGGAAACCCGGGCCATCACCAGCTTCGGATTGTCGGCCGACAGCGCCTCATAGCCGAGGCCCCACTTCTCCATGGCGCCGGGGCGGAAGTTCTCGATCACCACGTCGGCGCCCTTGATCAGGTCGCGCGCGATCTGCTGGCCATCCGTGGTGCGCAGGTCCAGGCCCACCGACTTCTTGTTGCGCCCGATCACCGGCCACCAGGGCGAATGCCCCTTGGGCAGGCTGCGGCCCCACTGGCGCATGGGATCGCCCACCTTCGGGTCCTCGAGCTTGATCACCTCCGCGCCGAAGTCGCCCAGGATCTGGCCGGCGAAGGGCCCGGCGATCAGCGAGCCCATCTCGATCACCAGGAGGTCGGCGAGGGGGCCTGCGTTTTCCGTCATCTTCTCAAACCGTCATGGCCGGGCTTGTCCCGGCCACCTCCAAACACCGCGCTCGCGGACTTGCCTGCAGCGATGCCGCGTATGGGTCCCCGGGACAAGTCCGGGGATGACGGCTTTGATGAACGGGCCGGGGTGGACACCCCCGCATCGCGCGGCGTAAGGCCCAGGCCATGAGCGCCTACCTCTTCGATCCGCCGCCCGTCGTGACCGTGCCCGTCGAGGGGCGAGCCGAGGCCTTCCCCGTGCGCCGCATCCTTTGCGTGGGGCGCAACTATGCCGCCCACCGGCGCGAGATGGGCGGCGACGACCGCGACCCGCCGTTCTTCTTCGCCAAGCCGGCCGACGCCATCGTCCCGCCGGGCAAGGATGCGGCCTATCCGGCGGCCACGGGCAACCTGCACCACGAGATCGAGCTGGTGGTGGCCCTGAAGGCCGGCGGGGCGAACGTGCCGGTCGACAAGGCGCTGGGCCTGATCCTCGGCTACGCCGTGGGCGTCGACATGACCCGCCGCGACCTGCAGAACGCGGCCAAGGACAAGGGCCAGCCCTGGGACTCATCCAAGGGCTTCGACCAGTCGGCCCCGATCAGCGCCATCAAGCCCTGGACCGGCGCCCCGCCGCAGGGCCGCATCACGCTTTCGGTCAACGGCCAGGTGATGCAGGACGCCGTGGTCGCCGACATGATCTGGGCGGTGGCCGAGATCGTCTCCGAAGCATCCAAGCTCTGGACGCTGGCGCCCGGCGACCTGATCTACACCGGCACGCCCGAGGGCGTGGGGCCGCTGGTCAAGGGCGACAGGGTGGAAGGTTCGGTGGACGGCGTGGGTTCGCTCGCCTTCGCGGTGGTCTGAGGGGCGTCGGATGAGCTTCACCCTCTATTCCGCCTGGCGCGCCACGGCGCCCTATCGGGTGCGCCTGGGCCTGAAGCTGAAGGGCGTCGACTACGCCTATTCGGCGCTGGACCTGATCAAGGGCGACCAGCGCGCGCCGGAATACGAAGCCGTCAACCGCCAGAAGCTCACGCCCGCGCTCGACATCGGCGGCGGCCGCGTGCTGACCCAGAGCCTGTCGATCCTGGAGTGGCTGGAAGAGACCCATCCGGAGCCGGCCCTGCTGCCGCAGGGCGCGCTGGCGCGCCAGGCCGTTCGCGCCATGGCGCTGATCGTCGCCTGCGACATCCATCCTCTGAACAACACCCGCGTGGGCCGCAAGCTACACCACATGGGGATCGACCAGGCCGGCATCCTGGAATGGACGCAGGGCTGGATCCGCGACGGCTTCGACGCCCTGGAGCCGATGGTGGCGAAGTACGGCGCCGGCTGGGCCTTCGGCGAGACGCCGACCATCGCCGACTGCTGCCTGATCCCGCAGGTCTATTCCGCCAACCGCTACCAGCTGGACTTGTCGCCGTGGCCGGCGATCCGCGCGGTCGACGAACGCGCCAAGGACCACCCGGCCTTCCAGGCCGCCCATCCGAACAACCAGCCCGACGCGGTTCCCCTCTAGATGCTTGACGATCTGAAGGCCAACAACCGCCGCTGGGCCGAGCGCAAGGTCGCGGCCGACGCCGGTTTCTTCAAACGGCTGGTCGGCCAGCAGGCGCCGGAATATCTGTGGATCGGCTGCTCCGACAGCCGGGTCCCGGCCAACGAGATCATCGACCTCGACCCGGGCGAGGTGTTCGTCCACCGCAACATCGCCAACCTCACCCCGCCGCAGGACGCCAATTACCTGTCGGTGCTGCAGTTCGCGGTCGACGTGCTGAAGGTGAAGCACATCCTGGTGGTCGGCCACTACGGCTGCGGCGGGATCGCGGCGGCGGTCGACGGCCAGCGGCGCGGCCTGATCGACCATTGGCTGCACCCGATCCGCGAGGTCTGCCACGAGCATCAGCACGAGCTGGACGCCATTCCCGAGGAACGCACGCGCCTCGACCGGCTCTGCGAACTGAACGTCATCCGCCAGGTGCGCAACGTCACGTCCGACATCATCGTCCAGGACGCCTGGGCGCGGGGCCAGAACCTCTGCGTCCACGGCTGGGTCTACTCCCTCGGCACCGGGCTGGTCACAGACCTTAACGTGACAGTTGGCGGGCGAGAGGAGCTGGCGCGGCTCGAGGATGAAGACCGCCCCTAGCCGCCCCGAGTGGCGACATGGTGAACGCTTCTGTTCACTATAAGTGTGTTGAATCAAAGTTTTACCGTTCTTCGTAACGGATTGCGCACGCTGTTGGGTCAATCTGGGTCCGTACTAATCGGATTCAGGTGATCCAAATGCGGACCCTCTTCAGACAGCACGCCCTCAAAAGCTCCCTTGCGCGGTTCCTTGCGCGGTTCGCTCGCGACCGCCTGGGGGTTTCCGCCGTGACCTTCGCCATCACCTTCGCGGTGCTGGCGCCGATGTCGCTGGGAATCTTCGACGTCTTCACGATGACCCAGCAGCAGGGGAGGTTGCAGGACGCGCTGGACGCCGCGGCGCTCTACGCCGCCCGATCCACCGCGACCACGACCCCGGATATCAACACCATCGGCAACAAGGCCCTGGTGGCGAACCTGCAGCTGATCCCCGGCGCCACCTTGCAGTCGTCGAGCTTCACCCTGGTCAGTACGCCAGGCGGCGACACCAAGGTCACGGGCACCGCCCAGGTGAGCCTGCCGGCCTATGCGCCCACCGAGTTCACCCACGCGCCGATCAGCGTGAACACCGAGGTCACCCGTCCGGGCAACAACCTCGAAGTCTCCCTGGTGCTCGACAACACCGGCTCGATGGCCGGCACGCCGATGACCAGCCTGCAGTCGGCGGCCAACCAGCTGATCGACCTGGTCGTCTCCGACCAGCAGTCGCCCTACTATTCGAAGATGGCGATCGTGCCCTATTCGAACGCCGTCAACGCCGGGACCTATGTCAACACCGTGCGGGGCACGCCCACCACCGCGCCCAGCCCGATCGCCTCGCCCTGCATCGACCAGGTCGGGTGCACCAAGATCAAGTTCACGCCCTACTCGGGCTCCACCCATCCCACCTATAACGTATCGAACTGTGTCAGTGAGCGGATCGGCATCCACGCCTTCGACGACACCGCCTACAGCGCGGCCAGCGGCGCGGTGGGCTGGGTCTATCCGCCCAGCGACGGCTCGAACAACTGCATCAGCGCCGCCATCCAGCCGCTGACCAGCAACAAGACCACGCTGCACAACGAAATCGGCACCCTGACGGCGGCGGGCTCGACGGCCGGCGCCATCGGTGTGGAGTGGGGCTGGTACATGATCTCGCCCAGCTGGGGCCCGCTGTGGCCCTCCGGCAGCCAGCCGGCGGCCTACGGGACCGACAAGCTGATCAAGGCCATGATCCTGATGACCGACGGCGCCTTCAACACCACCTACTGCAAGGGTGTCGTTTCGGGCCCCACCTCGGCCACCGACGGCACCTCGGGCGCCACCACCACCCACGCCGCCTGCGCCTCGCCGAACGGCGACTCCTTCACCCAGGCGCAGACGCTGTGCACCAACATGAAGGCCGCGCCGAACAACATCGTGATCTACACCGTGGCCTTCCTGCACGGCGGCGCCGATCCACAGGCCCAGGCGATCCTGGCCAACTGCGCCACCGATGCGGCGCACGCCTACGTCCCCTCGACCGGAGCCTCGCTCACCTCGGCCTTCCAGTCGATCGCCGCGGACCTCAACAAGCTGCGGATCTCGAAGTAGCTGCCCTCTCCCCCGGGGCGCAGCTCCGAGAGGGAGAGGATCGGGACTGGACCGGCGCCCGCGCCGCCCTCTCCGCGATCCTCTCCCTCTCCCCTTGCGGGGGAGCGGGGGTTTTTCAGGCGAGCTTGATCTCCCGCAGCCGCTCCTGGAGGAACTCATCGGCGGTGATCGGCGTCGGATAGCGGTCCGGATGGGCCGCATCGACACAGTTCGGCAGCGTCCGGATGCAGTAGTCCGAGTTGAAGTGCAGGAAGAAGGGCGTGGAGTAGCGCGGCACGCCCCGGCGCTCCGGCGCCGGATTGACCACCCGGTGCGTCGTCGACGGCAAGCGGTGGTTGGTCAGTCTCTGCAGCATGTCGCCGATGTTGCAGACCAGCGAGCCCGGCGGCGGATTGATCGCCAGCCACTGGCCGTCGCGGTCCAGCACCTCCAGCCCCGCCTCCTCGGCCCCCATCAGCAGGGTGATGACGTTGATGTCCTCATGCGCGCCGGCGCGGATGTGCGGGCCGTCCTTCGGCACCGGTGGATAGTGCAGCAGGCGCAGGATCGAATTGCCGAAATCCACCGTGTCGTCGAAGAAGTGGCGCTCCAGGCCCAGGTAGACGGCGATCGCCTCCAGCACCTTCAGGCCCATGGAATCGAGCGCGCCGTAGAGCCAGCCCACGCTCTCGTGGAAGCGCGGCAGGTCGGCGTCCGGCCAGACGTTGTCGGCCATGTGGTCGCGGTACTTATGGCCGGCCGGCAGATCGCGGCCGACGTGCCAGAATTCCTTCAGGTCGAAGTGGGCGGCGCCCTTGGCGGTCTCGATGCCGAACGGCGTGTAGCCGCGCTGGCCGCCCACCGGCAGCGTGTATTTCAGCTTGGCGGCCTCCGGCAGGGCGAAGAAGGCCTTGGCGTCGTCGAGGGCCGCCTCGATGCGATCCTGCGGCAGGCCGTGGTCGCTGATCACCGCGAAGCCGAAGCGGGCGAACGAGCCGCCCAGCTTGTCGGAGAAGGCCTGGAAGTCCCACTCGAATTCGCGGAACGAGACGGGGTCGATGCGGGGCGGAAGGGTGTGGGCTTGGCTCATCTGCAGCTTTCTACACCCGCTCTTTCGGGCGCTCCACCCGCTCCGGCTGGCCCTTGCGCGCCGCGCGGGTCTCCTCCTCGGCCTCCTCGGCGGCGATGCGGGCCATTTCGGCGCGCAGCACCTTCTCGGTGGTCTCGCGGCTGTCGCGCGAGGCCATGACGTAGCGGTCCTCCTCGCCGGCCAGGGGCGCGAGCTGCTTCCACAGCTCCGCATCCTGTTCGCGGAACAGGCCGGCCGCGCGGCTGGCCCGGCGTTCGCTGAGGCCCAGTTTCAGCAGCGCGCGGCGGCCATAGTTCAGCGCGCTCTCGAAGGTCTCGCGCTCCACCTCCACCCCCGGGGTCTTGATCAGCTCGTAGGCGTGGCGGCGGTCGAAGGCGCGGGCGAAGATCGCCAGGTGCGGGAAGGCGGCCCGCGCGCCCTCCACCATCTCGACGGCCTTGTCGCGGTCGTCGATGGCCACCAGCAGCAGCCTGGCCTTCTCGGCGCCGGCGGTGCGCAGCAGATCGACGCGGCTGGCGTCGCCATAGTGCACCCGCCAGCCGAACCGGCGCAGGATCTCGATCTGCTCGATGGAGTTCTCAAGCAGCACGACCTTGAAGTTGTTGGCCAGCAGCAGGCGCGTGGCGATCTGGCCGAAGCGGCCGAACCCGGCGACGATCACATCGGGGTCGCCCTCGTCGAAGGGGATGTCCTCCGGCGTCTCGCCCGGCTCGTCGCGGCCCAGGATCAGCCGGTCGTAGGCGGCGGTCACGATGGGCGTCGCGGCCATGGAGACGGCGACCACGGCGGTCAGCATGCGCGCCAGCGCCCCGTCCATCACATGGGCGCCGACCACGAACCCCAAGAGGACGAAGGCGAACTCGCCGCCCTGCGCCAGGCCCACGGCCGTGGTCAGCGCCACCCGGTGCGGCGAACGGAACAGGCGGCCGCAGACGTACATGGCCGCCGTCTTGGCGACGATCAGCCCGATCACCGCAGCGGCGAGGCCCAGCGGGTGCTGGCGCACCAGCCCCACGTCCAGCTCGGCGCCCACGGTGATGAAGAACAGGCCAAGCAGCAGGCCGCGGAACGGCTCGATGTCCGTCTCCAGCTCCTGGCGGAACTCGCTGTCGGCCAACACCACCCCGGCCAGGAAGGCGCCCAGCGCCGGCGACAGGCCCACCAGCTCCATCAGCGCCGCCACCGCCACGACGATCAGCAGGGCCGCGCCGGTGAAGATCTCGCGCAGGCGCGCCGCGGCGATGAAGCGGAACAGCGGCCGGGTCAGGTAGCGGCCGCCGCCCACCACCACGGCCACCGATCCGAACTGCGCCGCCATCCGCGCCCAGATCGGCAGGTCGCCCAGCGCGCCGGCCACCGAGGTTCCGCTTGGCGGCGAGAGCGTCGCCGCGCCGTGCGGCGCGAGCAGCGGCAGCAGGGCGAACAGCGGGATCACCGCCAGGTCCTGGAACAGCAGCACCCCGAACGAGGCCTCGCCCACCGGCCCCTGGCGCACGCCCTTCTCCTCCAGGCTCTGCAGGACGATGGCGGTGGACGACAGGGCCAGGATCAGGCCGGTGGCGAAGCCCAGGCGCCAGTCCAGCCCGAAGGCCAGCGAGCCCGCGCCCACCAGCGCCGCGGTGGCCAGCAGCTGGGCCGAACCGACCCCGAAGATCGCCGTGCGCATCCGCCAGAGCAGCGCCGGGCGCACCTCCAGTCCGATCAGGAACAGCAGAATCACCACGCCGAACTCGGCGAAGGTTTTCACATCGGCCTCGGCGCCGACCAGGTTGAGCGCGAAGGGTCCGATCAACAGGCCAGCGATCAGGTAGCCCAGCACCGAGCCCAGGCCCAGCCGCTTGGCGATCGGCACGGAGATCACGCCGGCGGCCAGATAGACCATGGCCTGGACCAGGCTGGCGTAGCCGTTCACGGCCGGGCTCGCGGGCTGGGCATGGCGGCATGGAGGCAGTCCCGTCCGGTCTTGGCCAGCCTTTTTCTGAGGCTCAGCTCGCCTTGCCCGTTCCCAGATGCTGCGTCGCGGCGTAAAGGGCGCCCATGGTCAGCAAGACAGTGAAAGACGCCGCCGACGCGCTCTCGGGCGTGCTGTTCGACGGCATGACGATCATGGCGGGCGGCTTCGGCCTCTGCGGCATCCCGGAAAACCTGATCGCGGCGATCCGCGACCACGGGGTCAAGGACCTGACGGTGGTCTCCAACAATTGCGGGGTCGACGACTTCGGCCTTGGCCTGCTGCTGGCGGGCGGCCAGATCCGCAAGATGATCAGCTCCTATGTGGGCGAGAACAAGCTGTTCGCCGAGCTCTACCTGTCCGGCAAGCTGGAGCTGGAGTTCAACCCGCAGGGCACGCTGGCCGAACGCATCCGCGCCGGCGGCGCGGGCATCCCCGCCTTCTTCACCCGTACCGGGGTCGGCACCCTGGTGGCCGAGGGCAAGGAGGTCCGCGAGTTCGACGGCGAGAAATATGTGATGGAGCGGGGCCTCACCGCCGACCTGGCCATCGTCAAGGCGTGGAAGGGCGACCACGAGGGCAACCTGATCTACCGGATGACCTCGCGGAACTTCAATCCGATGATGGCCACCGCCGGCAAGGTCACCCTGGTCGAGGTCGAGCACCTGGTCGAGACCGGCACGCTGGACAAGGGGAACATCCACACGCCCGGCATCTACGTCGATCGCATCTTCCAGGGCGCCCACTTCGAGAAGCGCATCGAGCAACGCACCCTGCGCGCTCAGGAGACCGCATAATGTCCTGGACCCGCGAACAGATCGCCGCCCGCGCGGCCATGGAACTGCGCGACGGCTTCTACGTGAACCTGGGGATCGGCATCCCGACCCTGGTGGCCAACTACATTCCGCCGGGCGTCGCGGTGACCCTGCAGAGCGAGAACGGCATGCTGGGCATGGGGCCGTTCCCGACCGAGAACGAGGTCGACGCCGACTTGATCAACGCCGGCAAGCAGACCATCACCGAACTGCCGATGAGCAGCTATTTCAGCTCCGCCGACAGCTTCGCCATGATCCGCGGCGGCCACATCGACATGGCGATCCTCGGCGCCATGCAGGTGTCCGGCGCCGGCGACCTGGCCAACTGGATGGTGCCCGGCAAGATGGTCAAGGGCATGGGCGGGGCCATGGACCTGGTGGCCGGCGTCAAGCGCGTGGTCGTGGTCATGGAGCACACCGAGAAGTCGGGCGCGCCCAAGCTCGTCCGGGCCTGTTCCCTGCCGCTCACCGGCCAGGGCGTAGTCGACCTGGTGATCACCGAACTCGGCGTGTTCGACGTCAGCCGCGGCAGGAAGCCGCTGACCCTGCTGGAATTGGCGCCCGGCGTGGCCCTCGACGAGGTGAAGGCCAAGACCGAGGCGTCGTTCGAGGTCGCCCAGGCCGTGGCGGCCTAGGATCCCGGGCCTAGGTTCCGGGCAGCTTCCCGGAATCGATCTGATAGGGGCGCAGCGCCTGGGCCTGGCGGGTCGCGGCCTGGTCCACGCGACGGCGCTCGGTGATCTCTTCCTGGGTGGCGCAGACGCGCTTGGGGAACAGGGTCCCCAGCACCGGCTCGTCCTGGCAGACCAGCCGGCGCTTCTGGATCTCGACCTTGTCGGGGACCTTGGGCGTCACGGTCAGCGGGCTGGCCGTCGGCCCGGACGGCGCTGCGGCGGTGGCGGGCGCGCCGGCCATCAGCACGACGGCGGCGGACAGGGCGGCGAAGACCATGGCTCCTCCAAGGACGCAGGTTCGCCGAACAGGCTAACCCAAACCCGCGGCCTGTCCAACGCGGAGCCGCCCGCCCGTCGCCAGGCGCCACCGCCACACCAGGGGGTAACCTCAGGCGGCGGATTTGCGTATATTGGGTATCCCGAGGCTCACCGATGGCATTCCGCAAACCCATGAGAACCCAGCTTTTCGCGGCCGTGGCCGCCGCTTCGCTCCTCTTCGCCAACGCCGCGCCGGCGGCCGGCGCGCTCAAGACCGCGATCTTCGCCGGCGGCTGCTTCTGGTCGGCCGAGCACGACATCGAGCACACCAAGGGCGTCACCGACGTGGTCGTGGGCTACGCCGGCGGGACCACCAAGAACCCGAACTACGACCACCACGACGGCTTCCTGGAATCGATCAAGGTCACCTACGACCCGTCGGTGATCAGCTATGCGCAGCTGGTGGACGCCTTCTTCCACCACATCGACCCGACCGATCCCTCCGGCCAGTTCTGCGACCAGGGGCCGAGCTACCGGACCGCCGTGTTCACGGCCGACCCGCAGGAGAAGGCCGAGGCCGAGCTCATCAAGTCCCAGGTCGGCCAGCAACTGCGGATGCCGATCAAGACCATGATCCTGGGCCCCACCACCTTCTGGATGGGCGAGAGCTACCACCAGCACTACGCCGAGAAGAACCCCGGCAACTACATGGCCTATCGCATCGGCTGCGGCCGCGACCGCAGCCTCAAGGCCGTGTGGGCGAAGCCGCCGGGCGGGAACGAGCGGGGCCGCTAGGGCCAGAATCGCCAGGGCCAGAATCGCCAGGGCTGGAATCGCTGGGGCCCGACCCCGTCGGGCCCCAGCTTGGCGACCACTTTGTCGCCGGGTTTCCACTGCGGGTTGGGATAGCCGGTCTTCGGGTCCCGCGGCTGCGGGCGGAAGCCCTCGCCCACGAACATGGTCAGCAGGCGGCTGTGCTTTCGGTCCAGCCAGACGTCGTCGATCTCGGGGCGCAGCACCTTGGTGAAGTCGGCCGCCATCTCGGTGTCGAACCAGCCCTCGTAGGCCACCGCCAGCACCCGTTGGCCATTGGCGGGGCCGAGCGGCGCGCTGGCCTCGGCTTGGTTGCCGACCCGCTCGCCGCGGATCCAGATGGCCAGCTTCGGGGCCAGCGGCTGGCCGAAGTAGCTGCGGCCGTAGTAGGCCAGGGCGTCGTAGAGGAAGCGGTTGTTGACCGCGACGGCCGATATGCCGCCGATCTGCTCGCTGCGCGCCTTGCGGATCACCGCCTCGGCCGTCTGGTCCCAGCCCCGGGCGCGTTTCAGGCTGTTGGCCTGGCCCAGGCTGTCGGCCAGGCGCGGCTGCAGGACGACCGCGAAAAACGCCGCGGCGATGACGCCCTGGATCGCCAGGGCGGCCACGGCGAGCCTGTGGGCCCGCCAGCGGGTGAGCCAGGCCGCCACCAGCACCGCGCCGGCCAGATAGCTCGCCCCCGACCAGTTGGCGTTGGCGCGGCTGACGAAGGCCTGGGCGGCGACGATCAGGATCGGCGGCAGGGTGAAACAGAGCAGCAATAGATCCGGGGGCTGGAGCCGCCTGCGGGCCCCGAGGATGGCGGCCCCGGCCAGCAGCACCGCGAACGGAATCGGCCCGAACACCGCGAACTGCGTCCCCAGGAATTCGCCCAGCTCGCCGATGTTGAACAGCTGGCGGCCGATCCAGTTGGCGTCGCTGGCGGTGTGCCGGAAGGTGGCGAATCCGTGGGCGGCGTTCCAGGCCAGGTTGGGCGCCAGGACGGCGGCGAACACCCCGAGCGCCAGGGCCGCGGCGGCCGGCGACCAGCTCCGCCGCGCGGTCTTCGAGACCACCAGGTGCAGGGCGATCCCCACCAGGGCGTAGACTGCGGCATATTTACTCAGGAACGCTAGGCCCAGCGCGGCGCCCAATCCGGCCGCCGGCGCCAGCCTGCGGCCGGGCTCGGCGCCCTGGAGCGCCGCATAGGCCAGCAGCGCCAACCCCAGGAAGAACAGCAGCGGCGCATCGGTCGCCACCGCCAGGGCCGACAGCTGGATGCCCGGCGCCAGCGCATAGAGCGCCGTCGCCAGCAGGGCCGTGCGCCCGTCGTAGAGCCGCCGCGCCAGCAGAAAGACCGTGAACGCCGCCCCGCCCTGGAACAGGGCCGCCGGCAGCCGCACCCAGGGCTCCGTGTCACCACCCAGGGCGGTGGAGGCCCAGATCGCCCAGGCGATGATCGGAGGTTTCGAGAAGTAGCCGAACGCCAGGCTGCGCGACCAGAGCCAGTACTGCGCCTCGTCGGGATAGAGCTCCAGCGGTGTACGGAACAGCGCGATCAGCCGAATCAGGGTCAGGCCGCCCACCAGCAGCATCGCCGTGCGGGTCTCGGCCTGCTGCTGGAGCGCTTGGTCGGGGTCAGGCGTCCGTGGGCTCACCATTGCCCCGCTCCCTAACCGGAACCGGGCGCCCGGAGCAGGGCGCCGGCGCCACAGTTGGCGGCTTTGAGGCGTCGCCGACGTTTCGAGTGGTCACAACCGTAGCAAAACCGTCACCATCGGATGCCAATTGCACGATATACGGCTAAATCAAGACTGCGGAGTCGTCTGGGGTGATGTCTCCGGGGCTGTTCCATGAGGGGAATTAGATGCAAGTGAAACTAAATCGCGCACTCTGCGCGAGCACCGCCTTGGTCACTGGTCTGCTGATGGCGTCGGGCGCCTTGGCGCAGTCGACCGCCACGCAGGTGCAGGAACTGATCGTCACCGGCGCGCGCGGCCAACCGACCGTCTCGGGTGTGATCACCCAGGTCCAGGAAGCCAAGGACGTGGCGGTCATCAACAACGAGTTCTTCTCCCACCAGCAGGCGGGCCAGAACTTCGCTCAGCTGATCAACCTGCTGCCGGGCGTGAGCTACACGTCCGAAGACGCCTACGGGAACCTGTCGGGCGACCTGCGCATCCACGCCTTCGACGGCCCGCACATCGGCATCACCATCGACGGCGTGCCGGTGAACGATTCCGGCAACTACGCGATCTTCCCCGGCGAATACCTGCTGCCGGAGATCACCGACCACATCACCGTCAACCTCGGCGCGACCTCGGTCGACAGCCCGACGGCCTCGGCGCTGGGCGCCTCCGTCGACATCGTCTCGAAGATCCCGACCAAGGACCGTGAACTGATCTTCGCGCCGACGGTCGGCTCCAACGACCTCACCCGCTACTACGTCGAAGGCGAAAGCGGCGAGATCGGCCCCTGGGGCACCCGGATCATGCTGTCCGGCAACTACGACCACTACGACAAGTTCGTCGGCGCCGGCGACGAAATGAAGGAAGGCTTCGACGCGCGCATCTACCAGCCGCTGAAGGGCAGCGACTTCATGAGCCTGGCGGCCGGCTTCCTGCTGGAGCACGACTACTTCTACGACACCTCCTCGCCGGCCCAGTTCGACCAGGCCGCGCTCGGCGTCGGCAAGAACAACCTCGACTACAACACCCAGTGGGCGCCGCCGACCGCGCGGGCCGGCATCGCCGACACTCCGCCGCTCGGCACCGGCCCGCTGATCAACAAGGGCTCCACGCCGGGTTTCAACCAGGGCAACGACCCGTTCGGCGACGGCCTGGAAGGCAACTTCTGGGCCCTGCACCCGAACCCGGTGATCTTCGGCACCATCCGCGGCACCTCGAAGTTCTCGATCAACGACAAGCTGTCGGTGACCTTCGACCCGTCGTTCTTCTACACCCTGGCCAACGGCGGCGGCGTGTTCTCGGTCAAGGAGAACGACCCGCGCCTGAAGGGCAACAACCTGGCCTCGCCCGGCGTCGACCTGAACGGCGACGGCGACACGCTCGACACCGTCAACCTCTACGGTCCCAGCAACACCAACACCCGCCGCTACGGCCTGCTGACGGCGTTGCTGTACGACATGGACGACCACAACCACTTCTCGCTGAACTACACCTTCGACGACGCCCACCACCGCCAGACCGGCGAAATGGGCTTCATCGATCCGGTGACCGGCCTGCCGGGCTCGATCTTCGGCGGCAAGCAGGGCTGGGGCTCGACGCAGGTGAAGACCGCCGACGGCAGCATCCTGCGCACCCGCGACCGCGCCTCGGTCGCGTTGCTGAACCAGGTGGCCGGCAACTACATCGGCAAGTTCATGGACGACCGGCTGCACATCAACATCGGCATCCGCGCGCCCTTCTTCAAACGCGACCTGAACCAGTTCTGCGACACCTTCAACGGCACGACGGTCCAGTGCGACAGCGTCGACCAGTCCCTGGTGGTCAACGCCCTGAACCAGGACATCGCCCTGGGCAAGGCCGCGATCGCCGCCGGCAAGGCCGTCCCGAGCAGCGCGGTCAATCTGAACACCCTGCTGCTGGGCGCCGGCTCGACCACCATCAAGTACGACCCGGCCACCGGCCTGCCGAACTTCCGCCTGCCGTTCCGCCAGACCATCAACTACAGCCACGTGCTGCCGAACGTCGGCGTCACCTACCGGCTGAACGACGACCAGATGGTCTACGCCACCTACGCCGAAGGCTTCTCGGCGCCGAAGACCGACGACCTCTACACCTCCGCCACCGCGGTGGTGCAGCCGGAAAGCTCGGACAACTACGCGGTCGGCTGGCGCTACCAGTCCCACCTGCTGACCACCTCGTTCAGCCTGTGGGATGTGGAGTGGAAGAACCACATCGTGCAGTCGTTCGACCCCACCGACCCGACGGTCAGCATCGACCGCAACATCGGCAACGTGCGAATCTACGGCGTCGACCTCGAGGCCGGCATCCAGCCGTTCGAGCACTTCTCGCTCTACGCCAACGCCGAGTTCTCCAAGAGCGACGTGCTGAGCGACGAAGTGGTCGCCACGGCGGGCGTGCTGCCGCTGGCCCTGCCCACCAAGGGCAAGGAACTGGTGCTGTCGCCCGACCAGTCCTACTCGCTGAACGCCCGCTATGACTTCGGCTGGATCGATGTCGGCGGCAACGTCGAGTACAAGTCCAAGCGGTTCCTGGACGACATGAACACCGCCAGCATGCCGGACACGACGTTCCTGAACGTCGACGCCCGCATGCCGATCAGCTGGTGGGGCGTGCAGAACACCTATCTGCAGCTCAACGTCTTCAACCTGACCAACACCCGCCAGCCGGACCGGGTCAGCTCGGTGACCAACGCCACGAACGTGGTCGTGAACGGCAACACGATCTTCGCCAAGTCGTTCTTCTACACCTACAACTCGCCGCGGACGATCTCGCTCACCCTGCACGCGCAGTTCTGATCGAGGGCTCCGGAGCGGAGTGTTTTGGGGGCGGCCCGGCCACGGGCCGCCCCTTTCATTTGAGGGCGAGAGCCCCTTGACGGCCAAAGCCTGGCGGACCATTTGCGCTCGTCCCCCGCTGTTCGCATTTCCCCTGCGTTTTCCGCGCTTAGCGTCCGCCCTAAGGATACGATGACCTTCACCGTCCCTCCCGAATGGGCGCCGCACCGGGCCATGTGGCTGGGTTTCCCCAGCCGTGCGGACCTGTGGGAGGACGACCTGGCGGCGGCCCAGGCCGAGGTGGCGGCCCTGGCCCGCGCGCTGGCCGGTCCGGGCGGCGAGCGCGTGCGGCTGATGACCGGCTCGCCGCAGGGCGAAGCCGATGCGCGCGCCCAGCTCGGCGGCGTGGACGGCGTCGAGATCGTCCCCGGCGCCTTCGGCGACATCTGGCTCAGGGACACCGGCCCGATCTTCGCCAAGGGGCCGGACGGCCCGGTGGCGCTGGGCTTCGGCTTCAACGGCTGGGGCGGCAAGTACCAGCTGGACCACGACGACACGGTCGCCGCCCAGATTGCCATGGCGGCCGGGGTCCCGCTGATCGCCCACGACTTCATCCTGGAAGGCGGCGCGCTCGACCACGACGGCGGGGGCTCGGTGCTGACCACCGGCCAGTGCCTGCTGAACCCCAACCGCAACGCCGGCTGGACCGACGCCAAGGCGCAGGCCGCGCTCGCCGGGGCGCTGGGCGCCAGGAAGGTGCTGTGGCTGGGCGAGGGCCTCGCCAACGACCACACCGACGGCCACGTCGACAACCTGGCCCGTTTCGTGGGGCCGGCGGCCGTCGCCTGCCCGATGGGCTTTGGCCGCAACGACCCGAACACCCGGGCCTACGACGACGCCGCGCGCCGGCTGGGCGGTCTCACCGACGCCGCCGGCCGCCGGCTCTCGGTGTCGCGCATTCCCTCGCCGGGCTGGATCGACGGGCCGGACGGCAAGGCCGCGCCCGCCAGCCACATGAACTTCCTGATCGCCAACACCGCCGTCATCGCGCCGATCTACGCCGAGGCGCCCGGCCGGTTCGCCGTCCAGGCGCTGGAGCACCTGTTCCCCGGCCGCCAGGTGATCGGCCTGCCGTCGCGCGCTATCCTGACCGGCGGCGGATCTTTCCACTGCATCACCCAGCAGGAGCCGGCCTGATGCCCCGAACCCTGTCCGTCGCCGCGATCCAGGCGCCGTTCGGCGATGACCTCGCCGCCAACATCAAGCGGGTGGCCGAGCACGTCCGCGAGGCCGCCGCCCGGGGCGCCCAGGTGATCCTGCCGCCGGAGCTGTTCCAGGGCCCCTACTTCTGCGTGGCCCAGGAGGAGCGCTGGTTCGCCCAGGCCCATCCCTGGCGCGAGCATCCGTGCGTCACGGCGCTGGCGCCGCTGGCCCAGGAGCTGGGCGTGGTCCTGCCGATCTCGATCTTCGAGCGCGAAGGGCCGCACTATTTCAACAGCCTGGTGATGGCCGACGCCGACGGCTCGCTGAAGGGGGTCTATCGCAAGAGCCACATCCCGGACGGCCCGGGCTATATGGAGAAGTACTACTTCCGGCCCGGCGACACCGGCTTCAAGGTCTGGGACACGCGCTTCGGCCGGGTGGGCGTCGGGATCTGCTGGGACCAGTGGTATCCGGAAGCGGCGCGGGCCATGGCGCTGATGGGCGCCGAGGTGCTGTTCTACCCGACCGCCATCGGCTCGGAGCCGCACGACCCGAGCCTGGACACCGCCGCGACGTGGCGCCGCGCCATGCAGGGCCACGCGGTCTCCAACGTCATCCCGGTGGTCGGCGCCAACCGCATCGGCTTCGAGGCCTGGGATGGCTATCCGAACGGCGGCCAGCTGTTCTACGGCTCCAGCTTCATCGCCGACCACCGCGGCGACCTGGTCCAGGCCTTCGGCCGTGAGGACGAGGGTGCGCTGGTCGCGGAGTTCGACCTCGACTTCCTGAAGACCCACCGTGCCGCCTGGGGCTTCTTCCGCGACCGTCGCCCCGACCTCTACGGCGCGCTGACCCAGGGCCGGCCGGCTTGATCGAGACCGAACGCCTGATCCTGCGGACCTGGTCGGACGCCGACCGCGAGCCCTACGCGGCGCTCAATGCCGACCCAAGGGTCGGAGACTGGCTGGGCGGCGTTCGCACGAAGGCGCAGACCGACGCGGCGATCGATCGTTTCAACGCCGGCATCGCCAGGAGTGGCTACGGCTTCTTCGCCGCGGAACGGAAAGCCGATGGCCGACTGGTCGGCATGATCGGCGTCGATCGGTTCGCGCCGGGTGAGATGCCGTTCGGCGAGGCCGTCGAGATGGCGTGGCGGCTGTCTCCGGATAGCTGGGGCGCCGGTCTGGCCAGCGAGGGCGCCGCCGCGGTCCTGGCGTGGAGCTGGGCGCGTGTGGACGATCCGGAGATCGTCGCCATCACCGCCCAGGCCAACCTGCGGTCCCAAGCGGTGATGCGCCGGATCGGCATGACGCCGGACCCGACGCGCGCCTTCGACCATCCGAAGCTGGCGGCGGACCATCCGCTCCGCCGCCATGTGCTGTTCTCGGCGCGCCGGCCGGCCTAGCTGCGCAGCACCGTCAGGCCGTTCTTGATCACGGTGGCCTCGCGGGCCTTCACCCGCGCCTCGAAGCTGATTTCCCTGCCGTCCTTCCAGAGGTCGACGGTGATCACGTCGCCGGGGAAGACCGGCGCCGAGAACCGCGCCTGGTGGCTCAAGATCTGATCGGGATCGTAGCCGGTGATCGCCTGCAGCACGGCGCGGCAGGTGATGCCGTAGGTGCACAGGCCATGCAGGATCGGCCGCGGGAAGCCGGAGCGTTTGGCGCTCTCGGGGTCGGAGTGCAGCGGGTTGCGGTCGCCGTTCAGCCGGTAGAGCAGGGCTTGGTCCTCGCGGGTCGAGATATCGACGGATAGGTCGGGCTTGCGCGAAGGCGTCGGGTGCGGCTCGGGCTGGCCCTGCGAGGGGCCGCCGAAGCCGCCGTCGGCGCGGCAGAAGCTGGAGCCGGTCAGGGTGGCGACCAGCTCGCCCTTGTCGTCCTTCCAGGTGGTTTGGTTCAGCAGCACCGCGCCCTTGCCCTCGCCCTTGTCGAAGGCGCCGACGGTGCGGCTTTCGGTGGTGAAGGTCCCGGCCGACGGCAGAGGCTTGTGCAGCTCCACCTTCTGCTCGCCGTGCACCAGCATCAGGTAGTTGGGCTGGCTCTGCCGGTGCCCAGGCTTGGTCGGCAGCGCCTCGCCGCGCCCGGCGCCGGAGGCCAGCACCGTGGCCGCCGTCGGCACCACCTTCAGCCCCTTCTCATAGACGAAGGCGAGTTCGGTCTCGTCCATCGGGTCGTGGCCGATGCCGATCCCCAGGGCATAGAGCATCACGTCCTTGTCGCCGTAGCTGAAGGTGCGCGGCTTGGTCCCCTGGTCGAGCACGTCCGGATAGAAAATGGGCACGGGCGATCTCCTTCATCTATGGGGTCGGCTTATGGGTCGGCTCTGGCGGCCGGGCATCTATGGCGAGGATCAAAGCCCGCCCGATCCGGGCGCGCAAGCGGCCCATTTGCGAGGGGCGGCCTGATCGGCTAGAGGAGGCGACCTTCCGCGGCGGGCGCCTTCCGGGCCCTTCGCGGCTTTCCTCGACCTCGAAGGCGCTTCATGACGACCCCCGCCACCGCCGGCATCTCCGGCAACGTCCTCTTCTACCAGCAGCCGGAACCGCTCTCGCCCGAGATGCACGGCAAGATCGGCGTCAAGAACATGGACGGCCCGTTCGGGTTCGCGAAGGTCGGCCACGCCATCCCGCTGACCGTGGGCGAGTTCCCCACCGCGGCGCTGACCGGCCCGATCATCTTCGTGGGCGAGGAGAAGATGCCGATCGCGGTCATGGGCCTGAACGCAGGCGAGAACATGTTCCTGCGCGACGACGGCCTGTTCGAGGCGGGGATCTACGTCCCGGCCTACATCCGCCGCTATCCGTTCATCTTCGCCAACGACGACCAGGCCAAGCAGATGGTGCTGTGCGTCGACCGCGCGGCGGAATTCATCGTCGACAAGGGCTTCGACATGCCCTTCTTCGAGGCCGACGGCCAGCCCAGCCAGTACACCAAGAACTGCATCGAGTTCTGCAACAACTTCGAGCTGGAGCGCCAGCGGACCATGAACTTCGTCCAGATCCTCAAGGACCTGGACCTGTTCGAGGAGAAGACCGCCAACTTCACGCCGACCAACCCGGACGGCTCGCCGGGAACGCCGCAGAAGATCGCCGACTACTTCGGGGTGTCGGAGGAGAAGCTCGCCAAGCTGCCGGTCGAGAAATACATCGAGCTGCGCGACAACGGCGCCCTGCCGCAGATCCACGCCCACCTGCTTTCGCTGCAGGGCTGGGACCGGCTGGTGGCGCTGACCCTCGTCAAGCAGTTCAACGCCCAGCAGGCGGCGACGGCCGCGCCGGCGGTCTAGGCGTTTCCCGATAACCGCGCCTCCCCGTGCGGGCGGGGACTCGGGGTTTTTGAACCACGGACCACACGGACCACACGAACGGATTCCTCCGGCCGCCTTCCGCGTGGGTTCGTGGCTTTGACTCCCGCTCATCCCGGCGAAAGCCGGGACCCATAGGGCGCACGGGGCCTGGGCGCCGTCCGCACGAGCGCATCAATTCAGCTTGGGTCCCGGCTTTCGCCGGGATGAGCGGGGGTTTCAGCCGGTGTCGGCCAGGGGTGGCTGGGCGCTGGTGTTGGCCGGGACGAGGGTCTCTGCGGTGGTGATGACCAGCTCACCGGTAAGGCGCATGTCGCGGGCCAGCGTCTCGGCCAGGACCGCGATGGGCATCTCGGCGAAGCCTGGGGCGTCGCAGGCTTCGTAGAGGCGCGCGTCCAGGTCTTCGAGGAGAACCTCGTATTCTTCGCTGTCGCCTTCGGCTTCGGTCCAGAGCAGGCGGTTGAGGATGTTCCGCACCCGGCGCTTCTGGTTTTCCTCAGGGGTTATGCGGCCAGGCGCTGGCTTGATGATCCGGCTCTCGCGCCGCTCAGCCTCGGCCGCC
>NZ_DASYAF010000125.1:0-1501 GCF_036501465.1 Phenylobacterium sp. | reverse complement strand
CGCCTCGATCAGCGTCGGGCGCTGGCGCATCAGCCGCTTCATCCAGGCCGTCTTGCCGACCGGCCAGCGGTAGCCGTCGCCGAACGGCAGCGGCGCGGCGTAGATCGAAAGCCGTCCGTTCCCGTCGTAAGCGTGGCGCGGTCCGGGCACCACCAGCGTATGGCGGATGTGCGGGCGGGCTGCGGCGAACCAGGCGCGCTTGGCCGTGAGGTAGCGCTTCACGCCGCCGCTCTTCGGCGCATAGAGCATGGTGGTGTCGACGAGGCGCGGGGCATGGTCGATCACCGACCTCGTCAGCAGGTCGGCGCGCGCGGAAGCCCAGTCGACGACGCCCCTGCCTAGCACAGGCCGCACCTCCTTCCCCGCCACCGGATGTGGCCCGCCAGACCACAACCGGTTCAATCGCCTTTTGCTCCCTTTGGCCGCACACGGCCTTAAGTCAAGGGCGCGCGGACGTTCCGTTGCCTTGGCCAAGCTGGGCGTTTATCCGGCGACCATGGCGCGATTTCTCTTCGCCACCTGGGAAGGCGGCGGCCACGTCCAGCCCATGCTGCTGGCGGCGCGGGGACTGATGTCCCGGGGCCACCAGGCGCTGGCGATCAGCGACGCCTGCAACGCGTCGGACGCGGCCGCGCATGGCGTGCCGTTCCAAGCGTGGCGAACGGCGCCGTCACGTGACGACCGGCTGCCCGAGAGCGATCCGCTGAAGGACTGGCTGGCCACGAGCCCGCTGGAGGTGATCCAGGGCATCCTGAGCGGCGTGATGTGCGGGCCCGCGGACCGCTTCGCGGCCGACACGATCGCCGCGATCGACGCCTTCGCGCCTGACGTGGTGGTGGTCCACGAGCTGCTGTTCGGGGTCATGGCGGGCGCCGAGGCGTGCGGCGCCAAGCTGGCGGTCTTCACCTCCAACGTCTGGTCGCTGCCGACGCTGGAAGGGCCGCCGCCGTTCGGCGCGGGCGCCGCGCCGGCCGAGACCGACGATATGCGCGCCTTCTATCATCGGGTGCAGAGCGCGACGCGTTGCGCCTACCAGGAAGCCCTGCCGGCCTACAACGCCATGCGCGCCGGACTGGGCCTTCCGCCACTGGCGGACCTCTTCGATCAGTTGAACGCGGCCGGCCGCATTCTCATCGCCACCAGTCGCGCCTTCGACTTCGACCAGCGCCTTCCCGAGCCGTACCGCCATGTGGGCCCTTATTTCGAGGATCCGCCCTGGACCGAGGACTGGACGTCGCCCTGGCCGGCAGACGATCGGCGCCCGCTGGTGCTGGTCTCGTTCTCCACCATGTACCAGGCGCAGGAGGCGGCGCTCGCACGCACCATCGAGGCGCTGGGCAGGCTGCCGGTGCGGGGCGTGGTGACGCTGGGGCCGGTCCTGTCGCCGGGTGACTTCCCAGCCCCCGACAACGTGCTGGTGACGGCGCGCGCGCCGCACGCGCCGATCCTGCCGCAGGCCGCGGCGGTGGTCACCCACGCCGGCCACGCCTCGGCGCTCAGG
>NZ_DASYAF010000124.1:0-1838 GCF_036501465.1 Phenylobacterium sp. | reverse complement strand
CGAAGTCTCCGGAACGGTGATGCAGACGGTGAGCATCGACCTTTCGCCAGGCGAGACCGTCTATAGCCAGACCGCGACCATGTCGTGGATGAACGACGCCGTCCGCATGCAGACAAACACCGGCGGTGGCGTGTTCGCCGGGCTCAAGCGCAGCCTCACCGGCGGCAGCTTCTTTGTCACCGACTTCACGGCCCAGGGGCCGGGCGCCCACGTGGCCTTCGCGCCGCGCTTTCCCGGCAACATCCTGGTCAAGACCCTGGCGTCCGGCGAATCCCTCATCTGCCGCAAGGAGACCTTCCTGGCCGCCGAGAAGTCGGTGAGCTTCGAGCTCGCCTGGCAGCAGAGGATCGGCGCTGGCTTTTTCGGCGGGGCCGGCTTCATCCTGCAGAGGTTGAATGGTCCGGGTACGGTGTTCCTCGACCTTTCCGGCGAGGTGGTGACCAAGCGTCTGGGGCCCGGCGAGCGGCTCTATGTCCACGCTGGCCATGTGGGCGTGCACGAGCCGACGGTCTCGTTCGACATCCAGATGGTGCCCGGTTTCGGCAACATCCTGTTCGGCGGCGAGGGCCTGTTCCTGGCGACGCTCACCGGCCCCGGCGAAGTCCACCTGCAATCGATGCCGATCATGAATCTGGCGGAGGAGATCGCCCGCTATCTGCCGGGGAACGCCCAGCGCAACGCCGGCTCGACCCTGGGAACCTTGGCCGCCGGCGGAGCCGTGGGGGGACTGCTGGGCGGCATCCTGGGCGGCAACAACTAGGCCCGCGAGCGCGTGGCGGAGGGTTTGCGGATCGGGGTCGATTTTGGCGGCACCAAGATCGAGGTCGCTGCCCTTAACGCGGGCGGCGACTTCCTCAATCGCCGGCGCGAGGCCAATCCTAAATCCTATGAGGCGGCGATCGAGACGGTGGTCCGGCTGGTGGCCGAGGCCGAGCGCGAGGCCGGCGGCGAGGGAACGATCGGCGTCGGATCGCCGGGCTCGGTCTCGCCGCTCAGCGGCAAGATGCGCAACGCCAACTCCACCTACCTCAATGGCCGCGCCTTCAAGGAAGACCTGGAGGCGGCGCTCGGGCGGCCGATCCGGCTGGCCAACGACGCCAACTGCCTGGCGCTTTCCGAAGCCATCGACGGCGCGGCGGCCGGTGCGAAGGTGGCGTTCGCCGTGATCATCGGCACCGGCTGCGGCGGCGGCCTGGCGGTGGACGGCAAGCTGATCGACGGCGCCTCGGGCATCGCCGGCGAGTGGGGACACAACCCCCTGCCCTGGCCCGGGCCCGGAGAGACGCCAGGCCCCAAATGCTGGTGCGGCCTCCATGGCTGTCTCGAGACCTGGATCTCCGGCACGGGCCTCGAACGCGACCACGCGGCGGTGACCGGAGAGACCCTCGTGGCGGAAAAGATCATCGCGAAGGCCAGGGCCGGCGACCCGGAGGCCGCGCTCAGTTTCGATCGCTACATCGACCGCCTGGGTCGCGCCGTGGCGATGATCTGCAACATCCTCGATCCGGACGTCTTCGCGTTCGGCGGCGGCATGTCCAAGGTCGAGGAGATCTATCCGCGCCTGCCGGCGGCGATCAGCCCCTTTGTCTTCTCCGACGGCTGGCTGGGACGCCTGGCGCCGGCCCGCTGGGGCGATTCGTCCGGCGTTCGCGGCGCCGCCCGATTGTGGGAGGGCCCATGACCCTGACCCTGCTTCGCGCCGCCGACCGCGCGCCGCAGCCGTGGAAGAATGGCGGAGGCCTCACCTGGCCGGTGGCCGTCTCGCCGGAAGGGGCTGGCCTCGACGGTTTCGACTGGCGCCTCAGCCTGGCGCTGGTGGAGAGCGGCGGCCCCTTCTC
>NZ_DASYAF010000123.1:0-3211 GCF_036501465.1 Phenylobacterium sp. | reverse complement strand
GCTTACGCGCCGACCCGCCGGCCGGCGACGCCCAGGCGGCCGAGGGCGTGATGCTGAAGCGCTGGGATTCGATCTACGAGGCCGGGCGGCCGAAGGGGCCGTGGTTCAAGTGGAAGCGCGATCCCTATCTGGTCGACGCGGTCCTGATGTACGCCCAGCGCGGCCACGGCAAGCGCTCGAGCTTCTATTCCGACTACACCTTCGGGGTCTGGAACGACGGCGCCCTGACCCCGGTCGGCAAGGCCTATTTCGGCTTCACCGACGAGGAGCTGAAACAGATCGACAAGTTCGTCCGCGACAACACCATCGAGCGGTTCGGGCCGGTGCGCTCGGTGAAGGCCGACCGCGCGTTCGGCCTGGTGCTGGAAGTCGCCTTCGAGGGCCTGCAGCGCTCGCCGCGGCACAAGTCGGGCGTCGCCATGCGCTTTCCGCGCATCAGCCGCATCCGCTGGGACAAGCCGGCGGGAGAGGCCGACGAGCTTTCGACGCTGGAGCGCATGCTGGCCGCCATCGAGGCCGGCCGGGCGCCAAGCCGCGAATGACGCGCCCCGCCCGGTTGCGCTAAGGGAGGATCGTGCCGAGTCCCGCCCAGCCCCTCGCCGCGCTTCCTGAACCGCCGCCCGAGCCGCTGGGCGCGGTGCGCGCCGGCGTCAACGCCATCGTCGGCGGCGGGCCGGACAACTGGCGGATGTTCCTGGAGGCGATCGGCCAGCTTGCCGTCAGCCTGGTCATCGCCGCCCTGATCCTCGGCTTCACGCTCTGGGCGTCGGGATGGGCGGCCAGGCTCACGCGACGCGCGGTCGGCCGCCTGCAGCGCAACGGCGCGCCGGACGCCACCTTGCAGGGCTTCATGGCCTCGCTGGCGCGCTGGATCGTCATCATCGTCGGGCTGATGGCGGTGCTGGAGCAGCTGGGCGTGCGCACCACCTCCATACTGGCGGTGCTGGGCGCGGCCTCGATCGCCATCGGCCTGGCGTTGCAGGGGGCGCTGTCGAACGTGGCCGCCGGGGTGATGATCCTGATCCTGCGCCCCTATCGGGTCGGCGACACGGTGGAGGTGAACGGCAGGATCGGCACGGTCAAGCGGCTGGACCTGTTCATGACCGCGCTGTCCGATCCGGACAATCTCGACATCTACATGCCGAACGGCAAGGTGTTCGGCGACACCATCATCAACTATTCCAGCCCCGCCTATCGCCGGATGGAGCTGCATTTCAGCGTCGACTACGACCACGACCTGGACGCCGCCCGGGCGCTGCTGCTCGGCTGCGCCACGGCCGACCCGCGGCTTATGAACAGGCCCGAGCCCTGGTGCCAGGTCACGGCGCTGTCGGACAGCGCCGTCACCGTCACCCTGCGCGCCTGGGCCAAGCTCGACGACTATTGGGACGCGCGCTTCGACCTGGTTCAGCGCGCCGGCGAAGCCCTGCAGGCCGGCGGGCTGGAACACCCCTATCCGCACCAGACGGCGGTGGCCAAAGCGCCGAGGCGGCCCGCCGCGGCGGCGGCGCCCGAGCCGGCGCCGGCCGGCGCCCACAAGCCGCGCCCGGATGCGAGCCAGGCGCCGTCGCAGGACGGCGGCTGAGGCCCGCCTCGCGGAATGAACCGCGGCTGAACGGCGGTTTTCAGATTGGGTTCAGGCAGCGTGACCGAGACTGGCCGTCTCGACCTTATGCGGCCGTGAAACACCGAGGAGATAGGCAATGCCCAACAGGCTCAAAAACACGCTTCTGATCTCAGGATTGACCGTCGCCCTTGGCGGGGCTTCGGCTGCGTCCGCGGCAATGACCACCCAGGACGCCGTGGCCAACGAACAGGCGGCCCCGGCCAGGCTGGACAACGCCGTCAGCTATGCCGGCGAGGCCGGCCAGTTCGAAAAGACCCAGTTCTTCTGGGGCGGCCGGAACTATTGCTGGTATCCGGGCGGCTGGCAGGGCCCGGGCTATTACTGGTGCGGCTATGCGTGGCGTCGCGGCTACGGCTGGGGCGGCCCGATCGGCTGGCACGGCTGGGGCCGTCCGGGCTGGCATGACGGCGGCCGTTGGAACGGCGGCCGGGGCGACTGGCATGGCGACCGCGGCCGCGGCGACTGGCACGGCGACGGCGGCCACGATCGTGGCCATGACGACGGCGGTCGTGGCGATGGCGGCCATCACCACCACTAACGGCTCCCAAAACCGTCATCCCCCGCTGGAGCCGCTTTAGCGGCGGAATGCGGGGGACCCATGAGCACCGACCAGAGACGGTGATCGTGGGTGGCCCGGACAAGCCGGGTCATGACGGCTGTTGTGGTGGCTCCTTAGGCCTGCAGCGGATTCCACGCCGGCTTGGCGGCGCCGTTCGCCGGGCCCTTGGCCCGGCCGCCGCCGCGACGGCGGTTGCGGTTGGGCTGGCCCTGGCCTTGATGCCCGTTCGGGCGGTGGTTGTGCGGCTTGGCCGAGCGATGCTGGCCGTTCTGCGGCCGCGCCTTGGCCTGCGGCAGTGACTGTTCCGCCGAAGGGCCCGAGGTGGTGGCCGCGGTGACCGCGCCCAGAACCTTGTCGTTGCGCCGGTCGAACGACGCGATGGTCTGGCGGGTCAGCTTCTGGATGTCCTTCAAGAGGCCACGTTCGTCATCGGCGCAGAAGCTGATGGCGATGCCGCCCGCCCCGGCGCGCGCGGTGCGGCCGATACGGTGGACGTAGGCCTCCGGCACCTGCGGCAGTTCGTACTGGATGACGTGGCTGACCGCGTCGACATCGATGCCGCGCGCGGCGATGTCGGTGGCGATCAGGGCGCGCACCTGGCCGGACTTGAACTGGGCCAGCGCCCGTTCGCGTTGCGGCTGGCTCTTGTCGCCGTGGATGGCGGCAGAGGCGACGTCGGCCTGTTCCAGATACTTGGCGACCCGGTCGGCGCCGCGCTTGGTGCGGGTGAAGACCAGGGCGCGGGTGATCGACTTGTCCTCGAACAACTCGGCCAGCAGGGCGCGCTTGCGCGGGCCCTCGATGAACAGCAGGCTCTGTTGCACCTTCTCGACCGTGGTGGCCGCGGGCGCGACGCGCACCTCGACCGGATCGACCAGCAGTTCGCCGGCCAGCTTGCCGATCTCGGCCGGCATGGTGGCCGAGAAGAACAGGTTCTGGCGCTTGCGGCTCATGCCGGAAACGATGCGGCGGATGGGCTGCAGGAAGCCGAGGTCGAGCATCTGGTCGGCCTCGTCCAGCACCAG
>NZ_DASYAF010000122.1:0-3277 GCF_036501465.1 Phenylobacterium sp. | reverse complement strand
CCTCCAGGCCCCAGCGGCGCCGCCGACCCGTCTCGACCACCTCCAGCCGGCGAACCTGATGGCTGTCCATATCGATATCCATATGGACAATCCGCTACGCCCCGGCCAACCTCGCAAGACGGCCTTCACCGGAGGGTTACGCGGATGGCGCGTTCGACGACGTTGGAGTCGATTTTGATCCGGCCGTCGGCCAGGAACAGGGTCAGGCCGCTCCAGCGGGCGAGGGCGTAGCGGATGGCGTCGGCCATCTTGCCCTTGCGGCTGACGGCGGCGAGCCGGGACCGCAGCCATGGCTCCAGCTCTTCGACGATCGGCCGGCTTCGCGCCTGGTGGGCGGCGACGCGCTGGTCGGCCGTGAGGCCGCGGATATCGGCTTCGACGGCGTACAGGCCCTTGATCCGTTCCAGGGCCTCGGTGGCGATGGGCGCGTCGCCGGCGGCGGCCAGTTCGTAGAACCGCCGGCGCACATGAGCCCAGCAGAAGGCGAGCGCCACCTGCCCCGTCTCGGCCAGGGGCCGATAGCCGCCATAGCCGTCCACCTGCAGCACGCCCTTGGAAGCCGGCGAGGTGCTTGATCGGCTGGGAAGCGGCGCGGTCGGTGGCGTAGACGTAGACCACGCCCGGCGGATCGGCCCCGGCCCACGGCCGCTCGTCCCTCGCGTAGGCCCACAGCTGGCCGGTCTTGGTCCGGCCGCGCCCCGGATCGAGCACCGGCACGGTCGTCTCGTCGGCGAAAGCTTGGAGGAGGCCTTGAGCTTGTCCAGCAGGCGGGCGTGCACCGGCCGCAGCAGGAAGGCGGCGCGGCCGACCCAGTCGGCTAGGGTGGAGCGGTCCAGGTCGATGCCTTGCCGGCCGTAGATCTGCGCCCGGCGATAGAGCGGGCAGTGATCGGCGTACTTGGCGATCGCCACGTGAGCGACGAGCGCCTCGGTGGGCAGGCCGCTCTCGATCAGCCTGGCCAGCACCGGGGCCTGGACCACGCCTTCCTGGCAGGCGCGGCAGGCGTATCGCGGCCGGCGCGTCACCAGCACGCGGAACTGGGCGGGAACCACGCCCAGCCGCTCGGCGACGTCCTCGCCGACCAGATGCAGCGGGCCACGGCAGCAGGGGCAGGTCTTGTCCTCGACGTCGATCACCCGCTCGATCCTGGGCAGGTGCGCGGGCAGATGCCCGAGGTTGCGCCCCTACGACATTCACACATCTCGGCGGGCTTGCGGCGCGGGATTGGAACTGACTCCCTACGGGCATGAGTCGCTCGAGGGGGTTGGGCATGGAGCTTACGCTGGGATCGTACGGGGACGAGCGGCTCAAAAAAGGGGGGCCTTCTTGTGCGGGCGCCTTGTCGCCCATGGCGGCAAGGGGGTCAGCGTCCGGCAGCTGGGCGGCGATCGCGCCGGCGAGATGCGGATCACGCGCTTCCTGCACAATCCCAAGGTGACGCTCGGCTAGATGATGTCGACGGCCCTGGCGCGGACCAGCGCCCAGGTGGCTGGCCGTCTTGTGCTGGCGATCCAGGACACCTCGGCGCTGTGGGTGGATGAGAAGGGAGTGGGGCTCAGCTTCCACCCGGTCATCGCGGTGGACGCCAATGAAGGCGCGATGCTGGGCCTGGTCGCCAACACCTTTCTGGCGCGCAGCGGGGGCGAGCGCGCCACGCGCAAGCAGCGGGCGTTCGAGGACAAGGATAGCCGTCGCTGGCTGAGCGGGGCAGAGAGCGCCAGCGC
The DNA here is from genome assembly GCF_036501465.1 of Phenylobacterium sp. Lineage (GTDB taxonomy): Bacteria > Pseudomonadota > Alphaproteobacteria > Caulobacterales > Caulobacteraceae > Phenylobacterium. The sequence goes on along the minus strand of NZ_DASYAF010000122.1, from coordinate 1,553 downwards.
CCTCATCGAGGCGGGCGCGGCCTGCGTCACCGTGGTCGAGGATCGCGAGGGCGACATCTACGAGTGCTTCGCCTTCAAGCTGGCCGGCGTGGAGAAGCTGGTGCGGGCGGCTCAGGATCGCCGCCTGGCCGACGGCGGGTCCTTGTTCGCCAAGGCCGACGCCTGGGCCGAGGCCGGGCGGATGAGCGTGGACCTGCCCGCCGCGCCGGGACGAAAGGCGCGCAAGGCCGAACTCTCGGTGAGCTTCGGCAGGGTCGAGATTCTGCGGCCCAACAACCGCAAGGCCGCCGGCGCCCTGCCGCCAACGATAATCGTGACGCTCGTCGTCGGGGGCGAGGTCGACCCTCTCGAAGGGGGAGAGCCAGCGCTCAGGTTCCTGCTCACCACGCATCAGGTGGGCGACATCGCCGATGCGCGCCGCATCATCGGCTTTTATCGCCTGCGCTGGACCATCGAGCAGCTGTTCCGCACCATGAAGACCAAGGGCTTCGACGTCGAAGCCCTGCGCCAGGAACCGGACGGCCCGCTCGAAAAACTCGTCACCGCCATCCTGATCGCCGCCGTCAAGGTGATGCAGCTGGTGGCCGAGCGCGACGGCAAGGCCCGCAGACCGCTCACCGATGTCTTCGACCCCGGCGACCAGCCGGCCCTGGAACGCGTCTGCCAAAGCCTCCAGGGCAAGACCGAGCGGCAGAAGAACCCACATCCCGGCGGCTCGCTCGCCTACGCCGCCTGGGTCTTCGCAAGGCTCGGCGGCTGGACCGGCTACTATGGAAAACCCGGCCCGGTCGTCATGCTCCGCGGCCTCACCCAGTTCCGCGCCATCAAGCATGGCTGGAGCCTACGAGATGTGTGAATCGCGTAGGGTTGCGCCGGGGGCCACGCGCTTGACGGGGCGTTCCGCCTCGGCGCCGGCGGCCCGCGCCGCTGCGCCTTGCTCGACCTCCTCCAGGGCCAGCTCCAGCTGGTCGACGGGCAGGCTCTCCGCCCGCCGGCCGAACCGGTGGCGCTGGAGTTCCCTGATGATCTGCCTCAGCCGTTCGGTCTCGGCGGCATGGGCGGACCGCTCGGCATGGAGCATCGCCTTCAGCGTCGCCGTATCGTCCGGAAGGGTGTCGACCGAGGCCGTCATCGAAGAGGATCAGAGCATATTCCGAAGGCTTTGAGGCGCCCCCGCGTGAGCCCTGAGTCACCATGCCGCAGGCGCGTTTCAGTGGGCCTCCAGGGGCGCCATCGCGCGCCGGGCCTGGTTGCACGCGGCGCCAGTCCAGGCCCTCGAGCAGGGCCGCCAGTTGCGCCCTGCTGAGGCGCATCGTCCCGTCCTCGACCCTGGGCCAGCGGAAGCTTCCCTGCTCCAGCCGCTTGCTGAGCATGCACATTCCCGTGCCGTCCCACCACACCAGCTTCACCCGGTCCGCCCGCCGGGCGCGGAACACCCAGACGACCCCGCTGAACGGATCGGCGCGCATCCGCTCCTTCACCAGCGCCGCCAGGCCGTCCATGCCCTTCCTGAAGTCCACAGGCTTGGTGGCCACCATGACCCGCGCCGCCTG